>CANJIU010000024.1 GCA_947474365.1 Opitutia bacterium
CGACGCGGTATAAGCGACCGTCGACAAGACGCTCGAAAAAGTGCATTCCTTCAACTATCTGTCGCCCAGCAGGCAAACAAGCAGATTCCCTCTGGAAAACACAGAGAACCGCTCGATTAAAGCCTCTCAAATCGCGAAGGTCGGGCTAGCCATCTTCACCTCAAGCCAGTCATTCAGTCCAACCAAGGGGTCCCCATGCGCATCCTCGCCATCGAAAGGGAACTGCCCGTGCCGGTCTACCGCAACCTTCGCGAACTTCCCCGCGAAGAGGCGGCGGCCGTCTGGGATCTGCAAAAACGCGGGTTCATCCGCGAGATCTGGTGCTCGAAGGCCGACCATCGCGCCGTCGTCATGCTGGAATGTGCCGACGTCGCCGAGGCGCGCGAGCATCTGGCCACGCTGCCGTTTGTTCGCGCCAGTTTGATCGATTTCACGTTGCTCGAATTGTGCCCCTACGACGGGCTGGAAAGCCTCTTCGCCGGCCACCGTCCGCCCGCGGCCGCGGCGGCCGAGGAACCGCCGGAGTATTGATTATTCACGTACACCCGGGTGGGCCGGATTGAGTCGAGCCTTCGGTTGGCGTTCGCCTTTCGGGCGGAGCTCGACTCCGGCGTGAATTGAAGACGGAAACTCGGGCCGGTTATGGGGAACCGGCCCGTTGGGGAAGTTTCAATCGCGCGCGGGCTCTGGGTGTTTCCGGCCCGGCTCAGTGGCCGAGCCGTGAAGCCATCGCGTAGACGATCAACACCAGCAGCACGAGACCGGTGCCGAAGAAGAGGAAGCCCATTGTCTTGGCGATGTTCTTCCGGCCTTCCCAGTCGTCGGCCTTGATGCGGTAGGTTTCGAGCCGGCCGGCGGCGAGCAGGCGGTCATACCAGCGCTTCCGTTCGTGCAGCATCTCCGTCTTCGAGATCCGGCCCGAGAAGATCACGGTGTCCATCGGAAATTTCTCGATGCGGAAATGGGTGTTGAAGAAGTGGAATGAGAAGATGAAACCGGCGGCCAGCAGTGCCTCGTCGGAGTGCACCACCATCGCGATGTTGATCACCCAGCCGGGCAGGAAGAGCGTGAAGAACTTCGGGAACCACAGCACCAGCCCTGAGAACCCGATGATGGCGATGCCCCAGAACACGGCGAAATAGTCGAAGCGCTCCCAATAGGTCCAGCGGTCGAATTGCGGCCGCGGGCCCTTGCCGAAGAACCATTTTTGATGGGCGATGAAGTCGCGCCAGTCCTGAATCGACGGCACCATCGAGTCAGGTCCGAAGACCGTGGCCCAGACGCGGGCGAGGGAGAACCTTCCGGTCGCGGGATCGCGCAGGTTGTGCCGCTGGCGCCAGAACTCGGGGATGAGGCTGCCGACGTGCAGGATGAAGTAGCCAAATGTCACGACCGCTGCGTAATGATGCAGCGTTCGCGCGACCTCGGCGCTGCCGAGCATCCGGAACATCACCTTGGCCCAGTCGGTGTAGTAGAACTTCAGCGGCATGCCGGTGATCACGAGTGCGAGGAAGCTCGTCACCATCATGAGGTGCAGCATGCGTTCAAACGGCGTGAAGCGCGTGAACACGTCGTCATCCACATGGGCCGAGACCACGGCCGCCCGGAATGACTTTGTGTCGTGCAGATAAAGGTAGATCGAGCGGAACAGCCAAAAGATCGTGTGCAGGCCGAAGAACGAAAACACGCTGATGAGCAGCGTCGTCATGAAGAGAAAAACCTTGTTGAGCCCCGGGTAGTTGACCTTGTCGAGGGGGTTGGCGTGCGGCGCATACTCGGTGAACTTGGCGTTCACGCCCGGATGGCATTGCGCGCAGGTGCCGACGATCTTGTCCTTGTGCAAGCGCGAGCGCGGGTCGCTCACCGGAAAGACGTCGTGATGGCCGTGGCAGTCGAAACACGCCGCGACATCGGAGGCGACGTTGGGCCGGCCCAGGGCCATCGCCTTGCCGTGGTAGGTTTCGCGATAGTGCTCGAGCCGGTCCTCATGGCACTTGCCGCAGCTTTGGTCGCTGCCGGCCTTGAAATGGGCCGTGGCCGGTTTCTCGATGTCGTGCGCGCTGTGGCAGTCCGTGCAAACCGGGCCCTTCTTGTCGCCCTTCTTGAGCAGCTGGCCGTGGACGCTCGCATTGTAGGTCTCCTCGATCCCGACGTGGCAGGTGCCGCACGACTTTGCGATATTGGCGTGGTTCGAATGGGAATCCTTGTCGATGCTCCGCTTGATGTCGTGCACGCCGTGGCAATCGTTGCACGAAGGCGCGACCACGAGGCCCATCTTCACGAGCGCGCGACCGTGGATGCTGTCGAGGTAGTGTCCGGCCGCCTTGGTCTGGCCCATCCGGTAGTCCTTGGTGAGCTTGGAGTCGTCGTGGCAGGAGCCGCAGGTCTTCGCGAGATTGAATTTGAAGACCGGTGAGTCGGATTGCTTCACCGGCACCATGTAGTGCGTGCCGTGGCAACTGGCGCAGGACGCTGCGGCGGACGCGCCCATCTTGTGGCTCATGCCATGAATGCTGGTCGCATATTGACCCACGGCTTTTTCGTGGCACGAGACGCATTGCGCCGGGGGGAGCTTCGACGGGTGCTCGGCCTCCTTGAGCGTGGCGTGGCAGTCCACGCAGTTTATTTTCGCGTGAACGGATTTCTCCAGGAGTTCGGGCCGGAGTCCGATCCACTCCGGGGCCTGGCCTTTTTTCTTCGGCCGGAACTCCGCCTCATGGCACTCCATGCAGTCCTTGTTGGGCACCGCCGGCGGCGTGCCGGTTTTTGCCGCCGGCTCGGCGGCACTGACGGACAGCGGAGCCAGCGCTGTGACAAGCAACCAAAAAATGCGCGCTCTCATACTTGCAGTATGCGGTCAAACTGGCGGAGAAGACTACGCACACCTTGACTCTTCGTACGCGGCGATTGGCCGCGCATCACCCGGCCTGCGAGGGGGACCAAGAAGCGCGCAGCATTCGTCAAGCGATGCGATGCTTACACCGAGGTTGGAGCGTAGGTTGCGGACACCCAAAAAGGGCCAACTATGCCAACCATCAAAATCCATCTGGAACAGGCCGAGTATGACGCCGTCGAACGGTTCGCCAAAGCGATTGAGATCAAGCCCGAGGCGGTGGCCTATGCCGCGTTGAACCGGTTGATGCTCGAGGCAAGGAAGCCCGAGGTCCGGGCCGACATCATCGAGACCTGGGAATGGCACCGCGAAAACCTGCCGCTCTGGAGCGACTCGGCGCGCGGCGTCCACATCTACGAAGGCAAGCGCGACGAGGAGTCGGAGCCGAGCAAGTATCAGTAGCAGCTTCCGCACTGTAACCGGTGGCGCTAAAGCATCACCACCGGCCTGCATCGGCGCCGCGCCAGTCACGGCGCGGCGTCTTCGATTCGCACGACTGCTACTTCTGAATCCCGCCGTTGTGGCAGTCCGAGCAGGAGAGCTCGGCGTCAGGTTCACCGTCGGGATGCTTGAACTTCAGGCCCTTGGCCGTGAGTGATTCCAAGTCGGGGCCCTTCCCCTGCGAGAGGATCGTGTGGCAGGAGTTGCAGTCGCTGGCGCGTACCGTCTCACCGATCGAGGTCTTATGCTTGTCGTCGTGGCAGCGGAAACAGCCGGGCCAGTCCTTGTGCCCGATATTATTGGGGTAGACGCGCCAGTCGGCCTTGCGCTCGGGGAAGATCGAGGCCGCGAAGACCTGCTGCACCGCCGTGACGGCACCCGGCACCTCCGCCGCGACCGCGGGGTCCGTGTATTTTGAGCGGATGAAATCGGCGATCTTCTGCGGCGCGATCGCGTCGGTGGTGATTTCCTTCTGGGTCATTGCCTGCACCGCCACACGCTTGATGTTCGGCAGCTTCGTGCTGAGCGTGCCGGCGGTCATCGCTTTTTCGACCGCTTCATTGGCGGTGGGGAAGACGTGGGCCGGCCGGTTGTGGCAGTCCATGCAATCCATCACCCGGATCTTGTCGGCGGGCGGCTCGCCCTTGAACGACGCGATGCGAAACACCCGGGACGTGCCGTCCTTCAGGTTGGTCACACGCGTCCACGGGATGTCCTGTCGCTTCTCGTCCGCCGCGTAATATTCGACCCGGTCGGTGGGGCTGACGTGCCAGTGGATGCCGCCAAGCGGGCTGTCCGCGGCGCTCTTGTTCACGTGCAGCAGCATCCGGGCGGCGTACGGGGTGTTTTTCTTGTCCGAAAGGAAGTGTTCGAAGTTGATCTCCACATTGCCGTGGAATTTTTCCGGCCAGTGGCATTTCTCGCAGGTGTCCTGCGCCGGCCGCAGGTTCTTGATCGGTGTGCCGATCGGCCGGTTGTAATTGTCCAGGGTGTACGCGATGAGCTGATGCGTGCCGTTGATCTTGGCCTTCACGAACCACTGGGCACCGGAGCCGACGTGACATTCGACGCAATTGACGCGGGCGTGCGCGCCGCGCTTGTAGGCAACCCACTCCGGGTTCATCGCGCTGTGGCAGACCTGGCCGCAGAAGAGGTTGGATTCGGAGTAGTGGTAGGTCTGAAAGCTACCGAAGGCGCTGAGCATCAGGAAGACCACGGCGCCGCTGCTAAAGGCAATGACGCGGCGCTTCTGGACGGGATCCGACCAGTTGAGCCGCCATTTGTCCGGGGCCGCGGCGTGCTTGACCTCCCAGCGCCGCTGCGCCCACGCGCCCGCAAACGCCGTCGCGATCCCGACGATCAAGAAGCCGGGCGCGACGAGGTAGGTGAGAATCCCGAGGTAGGGATTCTTGTCGCCGTGGGTGAAGTCAATCCACACCAGCAGGGCGAACGAGAACAGCGCGCCGACGGCGAGGACACCGCCGACCGCACTGATCCAGTTGTTAAAAAGGGAACGCGGCTTGACCACACCGCGTTCGTTCGTTCCGGGGGAGTTATCGTTTGGCAAGGTGTCCTCGTCTTTTCTTTTTCGTTCCGCCGCTGATTAGTTTCCCGCGCTGAGGGGAAATCTCATGACTTGAACTTGCGGATGTAAGCGACGAGTTCCTTGATTTCCGCGGCGGAAAGCTCGTCCTTGTAGGCCTTCATCTTTTCCTTGCCGGCCTTGTCGAAGATTCCGTCGGCGGTGGCCTTGATCATTTCGGCGTCCTTCATGTCGGCCTGCACCTTGGCGTCAGTGTAGTCCTTGACCTGAAGTTTCTTGCCGGCCTTGGTCTGGCCCTTGCCGTCGGCCCCGTGGCACTTGGTGCAATGGTTTTCCCAGTTTTCCGCAACGGGTGCGGCGAAAGCAAGGGCGGCGCCCGCGGCAATGGCGGCGCCTGCGACGATGAGTTTGATGGATGATTTCATGGTGAGGATGAACCGGTCGTTTTTCGGCGCAAGTATGGCGAAACCGGCACCGGCTGGCTCCGCATCGCTTGCTGAGAAAAACGCACGACTTGCGAATAGGAGTGTGCATCCGCTGAGAATGACGCAAGTCTTGCGCATGGGTCCGCAAAAGACGCGGAGCCGCCTCCCACCGCCGTCTGGCACGCTGATCAGACCGTGAGTAAATCCACCTCTCCCACCAGCTCCCACCCTATCCGGCCCCCCTCGGCCCTGGGTGTGGTCCGCGACTTCTTCGTCTCCCTGCGCCTCACCGTGGTGCTGATCGTGTTCAGCATGGTGCTCATCTTCGCCGCCACCCTGGACCAGGTGAATCTCGGCATCTGGGCGGTGCAGGAGAAATATTTCCGCGCCTTTGTGGTCTACCTCCAAGTCGGCCCGGTCACGATACCGGCCTTTCCCGGCGGCTACACCATCGGCGGCCTGCTGCTGGCGAACCTTGTCGCCGCGCACCTCTACCGCTTTACGTTTGCCTGGCGCAAAGCCGGCGTGCAGCTGATCCACCTTGGACTCATTCTCCTGCTCGTCGGCGAGTTGCTCACCGGACTCTGGCAGGAGGATTTTCACATGCGGCTGTCCGAGGGCGAGACGAAGAACTATGCCGAGAGCTTCATGGACAACGAACTCGCGTTGTCCGACGTGACCGACCCGAAATTCGACGAGGTCGTGGCGATTTCCGAAAAACTGCTCGCGACGAAGGCGCCGCTCCAACATCCGAAGCTGCCCTTCCGGGTCGTGCCCCAGACGTACTATCCGAACTCGACGCTGCAGAATCGCGCGGCGGGAGCGCCTCCGGCGGCGCCAGGTGCGTCCGCCGAGACCACGAGCGGCTTCGGCGAGCATGTCGCCGCCCTGCCGCAGCCGATCACCCACAAGCCCAACGAACACAATCAGCCGTCGGTGATTCTCGAACTGGTGGGCGCGGAGGGGGCGATCGGGCGCTGGCTGGTGTCGACGCTCCTCGTCGCGCCCCAGGAATTCACCCATGCGGGCCGCACCTGGCGGATCGCGTTGCGACCCAAACGCGTCTACCGGCCCTTCACGCTCACCCTGTTGAAGTTTAGTCATGACCGCTATGCGGGCACCGAGATTCCCAAGAATTTCTCCAGCCGCCTCCGCCTGCGCACCGACGACGGCAGGGACGATCGCGAAGTGCTGATCTACATGAACAACCCGCTGCGCTACGCCGGGCTCACCTTTTACCAGGCCGGGTTCGAAAACGACGACCGCACCACCATTCTTCAGGTAGTGCGGAACCCGTCCTGGCTGTTTCCCTATGTTGCCTGCTCGCTGATGACCCTGGGCCTGACGCTGCAGTTTGGCCTCCATCTCGTCGGATTCATCCGGAAGCGACGGACGGCCACCGCCGGCCCCGGGGCCCCGCCGGCCCGGAAGGGAACGACAGGTCAAACTGCAGGCCACAAGTCCACGCTCCCCACCCTCGCATGAAAAAGCACCTTCCCACCATCGCCACGCTGCTGGCCCTGCTGGCCGTGGGGCTCACGCTGCGTGCGCCGCGCAATCCGTCCGAGTTTGACGTCATCGGCTTCGGCGGTCTTCCGACCCTCGTCAACGGTCGCGTCAAACCGCTCGATACGGTGGCCCGCTCCTCGCTCCTTGTCCTCCAAGGCCGCCAACGGGTCGTGGCGCCCGATGGCCGCACGTTGCCTCCGGCGGAGTGGCTGCTCGACATGGTCTACCACCCGCAGGCGGCCGACACGTATCAGGTTTTCGAGGTCGTCCATCCCGATGTCCTGGCGTTGCTCAAGCTGAACACCGCCGACGGCGCCGGTGGCAAACGTTTCTCGATGGTCCAGCTCAACCCGGGAATCCGCGACCTCGACCGCCAGGCCAAGATGGCGGGCGACACCGAGGCCGCGGTGCGCACGACGTTCCAGCGGGCGATCATCCAGTTGCGCGACGCGGTTCAGATCTACGAACTTCTGCAGAGCACCGCGGTTGCGCCCGGGAGCGACGACTTCCTCGGGCAGCTGGCAAAGCTCGAGACCGTGCTCGCGGCCGCCCCGCCTCCCGCTCCCACGGGACCGCCCATGCATGGCGTGACAGACGGTCCGCTCCTCCTCGAACTGGCGCGTTCTTTTGCGGCGATGGAGCAGTTCAGCTATCTGCGCGTGATTCCCCCGGAGAACCCCGCCAATCCCATGGAGTGGCGGACGGTCGGTGGTGCCTGGAGCGCGTCGCTCGTCAGCCGTCGCGTCGGACCAGCGGCGCGGACCTTCGTTGAGCTTGGCCGGGCTTGGCGTGCGCGCGACGCCGGCGCCTTCAACGCCGCGGTCGCCGCCCACGCCGCCGGCCTGCAGCGCGACTTTCCGGGTGTGATGCGCAAGGGCGCCGTCGAGACCCGCTTTAATTCCTCCCAGCCCTTTTACACCAGCATGGCGCTCTACGTGGCGGCGTTTCTGATCGCCGTCGTCTCGTGGTTGAAATGGCCGGCGCCGCTGGGGCGCGTGGCGTTTGGTTTCGTCGCGGTGGCGTTTGGCGTCGCCACCATCGGCATCGTCACGCGCATGTGGCTGGAAGCGCGGCCACCCGTCACGAATCTTTATTCGTCGGCGCTCTTCGTTGGCTGGGGTGCGGTCGCGCTCTGTCTGGTGCTGGAGCAGATTTATCGCAACGCCATCGGCAGCGTCGCGGCCGGCTTGGTCGGTTTTGCCACGCTCCTCATCGCCCACCATCTGGCGCTCGGCGGCGACACGCTCGAGATGATGCGCGCCGTGCTCGACTCGAATTTCTGGCTCGCGACCCATGTTGTCACGATTGCCATCGGTTACTCGGCGACCTTTCTCGCGGGGCTGCTCGCGATGATCTATGTGTTGCGCGGGGTGCTGACCCGCACGCTCGATCAGGCGACGGCGACGGCGCTCACCCGGATGATCTACGGCATCCTCTGCTTCGCGACACTCTTCAGTTTTGTCGGGACGA
This sequence comes from Opitutia bacterium, assembly GCA_947474365.1. Lineage (GTDB taxonomy): Bacteria > Verrucomicrobiota > Verrucomicrobiia > Opitutales > Opitutaceae > ER46. The sequence goes on from CANJIU010000024.1 coordinate 8,282, forward strand.
TTCTCGGCGGCATCTGGGCCGACCAATCGTGGGGCCGCTTCTGGGGCTGGGATCCGAAGGAAAACGGCGCGCTGCTGATCGTGCTGTGGAACTCCGTCATTTTGCACGCCCGCTGGGGCGGCCTGGTGCAGGCCCGGGGCCTCGCGGCGCTCGCGCTCTTCGGCAACATCGTCACGGCGTGGAGCTGGTTCGGGGTGAACATGCTCGGCGTGGGACTGCACAGCTATGGCTTCATGGACGCCGCGTTTTGGTGGCTGGTGGCATTCGTGATCAGCCAGCTCGCCATCATTGCCGTCGCCGCGCTGCCCACGGCCAGCTGGCGCAGCTTCCGGACGGCGGGCTGAACCCCGGGGAGACATCCATCACTCGCACCGGGCGGAAGAATTTGTCATCCATAAGATGACAAACCTTCCGGACTCGGGTTCTGCCCCGTATCGGGGTGCGCGCCTTATGCGAAGTCGCGGTACTCAGGGACGAACATTCGCGAGCGGATGTCTTCCTCCAGGTCTTCCGGCCGCGCGCAGCGGGCGAGGCCGGAGTCATGCGCGACCCTGGCGACCTCGACGGCGATCTGCAGGGACACCTCGCGGATCTTGGTGAGGGACGGGTAGACGCGCCCGAGCGCAAGGTCGTCGGGCTGCACCAGCCGCGCGAGTGTGCGGGCGGCGGCGAGAAACATCGCCGGGGTCACCTCGCGCGCCTCGCTGATCAGTGCTCCGAGTCCAACACCCGGAAAGATGTAGATGTTGTTGCCCTGGCCGGGCACGTGGCGGCAGCCGTTGTACTCGACGGGGGCAAACGGACTGCCGCTGGCGAATATCGCCCGTCCGTCCGTCCACTTGTAGGCCTCCTCGGCGGTGCATTCCGCCTTCGAGGTCGGATTGGACAGGGCGAAAATCACCGGCCGCGGGTTCAACGTTGCCATCTCGGCCACCACTTCACGCGTGAAGGTCGCGGGCATCCCGGAAACGCCGATCAACACCGTGGGCCGCAGGCTGTGCACGGCTTCACCCAGTGTCGCGAGGAACGCGTGCTCATGCGCGTAGGGCAGCTTGTGTTCCGCCAGCTCGGCAACGCGGGACTGGACTACGAGTCCCTTCGAGTCGACGAACCAGCACTGGCGCCGGGCCTCCGCCTCGCTCAGGCCGTCGGCACAGGCGGCGGCGACGTAGAGATCCGCGATGCCGGTGCCGGCCTCGCCCGCGCCGAGGAACAGCAGCCGCTGCTGCCGGAGTGTGCCACCGGTCAGCCGGAGCGCGGCGATGACGCCCGCGAGCGCGACCGCGGCGGTGCCCTGGATGTCATCGTTGAAACTCGGCACGGTGGTGCGGTGGCGGTTGAGCAGCCTGAAGGCGTTGGTATTGCCGAAGTCCTCCCATTGCAGCAGTGCTTTCGGAAAAACGGTGTGCACTGCGTTCACGAATTCATCGATGAAGTCCTCGTAGACCGCACCCCGGGCCCGCTTTTCGCGGATGCCGATGTAAAACGGACCGTCGAGGAGTGAGTGGTTATCGGTGCCGACATCGAGCGTGATGGGCAGGGTGTAGTTCGGATGCACGCCCGCGCAGGCGGTGTAGAGGGAGAGTTTGCCCACGGGAATGCCCATCCCGAGCGCGCCGAGGTCGCCGAGCCCGAGGATGCGTTCGCCGTCGGTGACGACGATCAGCCGCGCGCCCTCTTGCGGCCAGAGGCGCAGGATCTCCGCGATCCGGCCGCGGTCGCGCAGGGTGATGAAGAGACCGCGCGGCCGGCGGTAGATTGCGCCGTATTCGAGACAGGCCTGGCCCACGGTTGGCGTGTAGATGAGCGGCACCATCTCCTCCACGTGTTCCGTCACCAGGCGGTAGAAAAGAATTTCGTTCCGATTCTGGAGATTCGTGAGGTAGATGTACTTTTCGAGCGAATCCGATTTGCGGCGGACGGATGCGAGACTGCGCTCCATCTGTTCGTCGAGCGTGAAGACCCGTGGCGGCAGCAGTCCGCGCAGTCCGAGGGCGTCGCGCTCGCGCTCCGTGAAGGCGGTGCCCTTGTTGAGGAGCGGGTTCGCAAGCAGGGCGACACCCCGCTGTTGCGCTGGTGCACCCCAGGCTGAAAAATCCGCAGGCGGCCGGGAAGGATTCATCCCGGCAGAATACCGGTGCGCGCCCGTTCCGCCTCCGCAGTTTTTGCCGATCGCTGCGTTCGGTTTGGCAAACGTGAATCCACGCATGGACTACGCCAAAATCTGCGCAGCGCCCCGGGTAAATTCATGGCAATCTGCGCCCGCCCATCAGCCACGAACCATCGCGCCATGTCCCTTCCCACCGTTGTCCCGAATTATGTCACTTGTGATGCGAACGAAGCCGTCGCGTCCGTTGCCTACCGGCTCAACGAGCTGATCGCAATTTATCCGATCACGCCGTCGTCCGCCATGGCGGAGTCGTGCGACGAATGGGCGGCGCTGGCGAAGCCCAACCTCTGGGGCGGTGTGCCGCGAATCGTCCAGATGCAGTCCGAGGGCGGCGTGGCCGGGGCGGTGCACGGCGGGCTCCTCGGCGGGGCGCTCACGACGACGTTCACCGCGTCGCAGGGGCTGCTGCTGATGATCCCCAACCTCTACAAGATCGCCGGCGAACTGCTGCCGTTCACCTGCCACGTGAGCGCGCGCGCCCTCGCGGCGCAGGGGCTCTCCATCTTCGGTGACCATCAGGATGTGATGGCGTGCCGTGCCACCGGCTGCGCGCTGCTCTGCAGCAATTCCGGTCAGGAAGCGCACGATCTCGCGCTGATCGCGCACGCCGCCAGCTACCGCGCCCGGGTGCCGTTCATCCACTTCTTCGACGGCTTCCGCACCTCGCACGAGGTTTCCAAGCTCGCGCTGCTCACGGACGACGAGATCCGCGCGGTCATCGACGAGACGGACATCGCGGCCTTCCGCGCGCGGGCGATGACGCCCGACCGGCCGACGCTGCGCGGCACCGCGCAGAACCCCGACGTCTATTTCCAGGGCCGCGAGGCCGTGAACCCGTTCTACACCCGCCTGCCGGGGGTGGTGCAGGAGCTGATGGACAAGTTTGCCCGCGTCACCGGCCGCTCTTACCGGCTTTTCGACTACCATGGTCATCCCGAGGCCGACCGCGTGATCGTCGCGATGGGCAGCAGCGTGGAAACGATCGCCGCGACCGTCGACTGGGCCAACGCCCGCGGCGAGAAGCTCGGCGTGATCGCGGTGCGGCTGTTCTTGCCGTTCGACCTCAAGGCCTTTTTCGCCGCGCTGCCGCGCACCACCCGGGCGCTGGCGGTGTTGGACCGCACCAAGGAGCCGGGTGCGATCGGCGAGCCGCTCTACCTCAACATTCTCGGCGCGCTCGCCGAGGGCCGTTCGCCACTCGCGGGTTCGCCCCGCGTGGTCGGTGGCCGCTACGGACTGGGTTCGAAGGAGTTCACGCCCGGGATGGTGCGCGCGGTCTTTGAGGAGCTGAAGCAGCCGGAGCCGCGGAATCACTTCACCGTTGGCATCCTCGATGATGTCGGAGGCACGTCGCTCCCTTGGGACGTCGAGTTCGATCTCGAGGCGGCGGAGGTGCGGCGGTGTGTCTTCGTCGGACTCGGCGCGGACGGCACGGTGGGGGCGAACAAGAACTCGATTAAAATCATTGGCGAGCAGACGGACAATTTTGCCCAGGGCTACTTCGTCTACGACTCGAAGAAGTCCGGCTCGATGACGACCTCCCACCTGCGGTTTGGTCCGCGCCCGATTCGGGCGCCGTATCTCATCCGGCAGGCGGACTTCGTGGCGTGCAGCCAGTTTCACTTCGTCGGTCGCACGGACGTGCTGCGCTATGCGGCCCCGGGCGCGACGGTGCTCCTCAATTCGCCGCACGGAGCGGAGGGAACCTGGCGCCATCTGCCGCGCGAGTGGCAGGCGGCGGTGATCGCGAAGAAACTCCGGCTGTTCGTGATCGATGCGACGCAGGTGGCGCAGGCCAGCGGCATGGGGCGGCGGACCAACACCGTGCTGCAGACGTGTTTCTTCGCGCTCTCCGGCGTGCTGCCCAAAGACGAGGCGATCGCGCAAATCAAGAAGGCGATCGAGAAAACCTACGGTCGCAAGGGCGAGCAGATTGTGCGGATGAACTTCGCCGCGGTCGACGCCGCGCTGGCGGCGTTGCACGAGGTGGCCGTGCCAGCCGCCATCGCGGGTGATGCCACGGCGACGGTTCCACCGCGCTACGGCCATGCGCCGGAATTTGTGCAGAAGGTCACGGCCCGTCTGCTGGCCGATGAGGGCGATTTGATGCCGGTGAGCGCGATTCCGCTCGACGGTTGCTGGCCGACCGGGACGGCGCGGTTCGAGAAACGCAATATCGCCCTCGAGATTCCCTCGTGGGATCCGACGGTCTGCATCCAGTGCAACAAGTGCGTCCTGGTGTGCCCGCATGCCGCGATCCGCGCGAAATTCTTCGAGCCGGCCGCGCTGGCGGGTGCTCCGGAGTCGTTTCAGTCGGTGCCGTTCCGGTCGCAGGAGATTCCGGGCCAGCGCTACACCTTGCAGGTTGCGCCCGAGGACTGCACCGGCTGTTCCCTCTGCGTCCAGGTGTGCCCGGCGAAGGACAAGACCAACCCGCGGCACAAGGCGATCGACATGGTCTCGCAGCCGCCGCGCCTCGCGTCCGACCGCGCCAACTGGGACTTCTTCCTGCAGTTGCCGGATCCCGACCGCACGCGGATCGACGCCTCGACGGTCAAGGGCACGCAATTCCTCGCGCCGCTCTTTGAATTTTCCGGCGCCTGCGCCGGCTGCGGCGAGACGCCCTACGTCAAGCTGCTCACGCAGCTCGTCGGTGACCGCCTCCTGATCGCGAATGCCACCGGCTGCTCGTCGATCTACGGCGGCAATCTGCCGACGACGCCGTATTGCGGAAACCAGGACGGACGCGGACCGGCCTGGGCCAATTCCCTATTCGAGGACAACGCCGAGTTTGGTCTGGGCCTGCAGCTGGCCGTCGAACAGCGGACCGGTGCCGCCCGCGGCCTGCTGCAGCAAATGGGGGCGGATTTGCCCGGGGAATTGGTCGCTGCGCTGCTCTCGACCGATCAAAGCGGCGAGGCCGGCATCGCCCGGCAGCGCAGCCTGGTGGCGCAGCTGCGCGAGGCGCTTCGGGCCAAACTGCAACCTGCCGCCCGTCAGCTCGCGACCATCGCCGATGATTTGGTGAAGAAGTCGGTGTGGATTGTCGGCGGAGACGGCTGGGCCTATGACATCGGCTACGGCGGACTCGATCACGTCCTCGCCTCGGGCGCCAACGTCAAGGTGCTCGTGCTCGACACGGAGGTCTATTCGAACACCGGCGGGCAATCCTCGAAATCGACGCCAATGGGCGCGGTCGCAAAATTTGCCTCTGGAGGGAAATCCGTCGCCAAGAAGGATCTGGCGCTGATGGCGATGCAGTACGGTCACGTCTATGTCGCCCGCGTGGCGTTCGGGGCCAAGGACAGCCAGACGGTCACCGCGTTTCGCGAAGCCGAGGCGCATCAGGGCCCGGCGCTGATCATCGCGTACTCGCATTGCATCGCCCACGGCTTTCCCCTGCATCTCGGGCTGGAGCAGCAGAAACTTGCGGTCGATTCCGGCTACTGGCCGCTCTTCCGCTACAATCCGCGCCTGGCGGAGGCCGGCGAGGTTGCGCTCAAACTTGATTCCGCCGCGCCCAAGGTGGCGCTGGAGAAATTCACCGCGAACGAGACCCGTTTCGGCGTCCTCAAGCACGTCGCCCCGGAACGGGCGGCCACGCTGGGCCGGGAGGCCCAGGAGCAGGTGAAGCGGCACTTTGCCCTCTATCAGCAGCTCGCCACCCCCCCCGTGCCTCAGCCGGAAAAAGCCGGCGCACCCGGCGAAAACGGCCGGCCCCAAAACCTGCCGGGCGCGGTGCGCCCATCCCAGCCCGTATCATGAACCTCACGACCCAGTACCTCGGACTGACCTTGAAAAATCCGCTCGTCGTGGGCGCCTCGCCCTTCTGCGACGACGTGACCATGGCGCAGCGCCTGGAGGAGGCCGGCGCCGCCGCCGTGACCATGCATTCGCTGTTCGAAGAGCAAATCGACGCGGAGCAGCTCGCGTTGACCCGCCACGTCGACGCGACCGCGGAGAGTCACGCGGAGGCCACCTCGTATTTTCCGGCGCATTCGGAATATCAGCTCTCGCCCGACCAGTATCTGCTGCAGATTCTGCGGCTGAAAAAAGCGCTCTCGATTCCGGTCATCGCGTCGCTGAACGGATCCCGTCCCGGCGGTTGGATCGACTATGCGCGCCGGATGGAACGCGCCGGCGCCGACGCCATCGAGCTCAACCTCTACCGGCTCATCACTGATCCCGCGATGCCCGCAGACGAGGTGGAGGCGGGGATGGTCGCCACCGTGCGAGACGTGACGTCCTCGGTCGAGATTCCGGTGTCGGTCAAGATTTCGCCCTTCCACACCTCCCCCACCTTTTTCGCCTGCGAATTGGAGCGTGCCGGGGCCGCGGGGGTCGTATTGTTCAACCGCTTCTATCAGCCGGAGATCAACGCCGAGGAACTTGAGGTCTCCCCCCAGCTGAAACTTTCTGACCGTTCCGAACTGCTGTTGCGCCTGCGCTGGCTCGCGATCATCTCCCCGCACCTGCGCGGTTCATTGGCGGCGAGTGGCGGGGTCCACGCCGCGATCGATGTCGTCAAGGCGCTCCTCGCCGGAGCGCACGTGGTTCAACTCGTGTCGGCGCTGCTCCAGCACGGGCCGCAGCATCTCGCCATGGTCCTCGAGGATCTGCGCGCGTGGCTCGCGGAACACGAGTACACGGAAATCTCCCAATTGCGCGGGGCGATGAACCATCAGCGTTGTCCCGATCCGGCCGGCTTTGAGCGGGCGAATTACATCCGGATCCTGCAGAGCTGGCGGATCTAGACCCGGCCGTCACTACCCACCATGACCTCGCCCCAACCAACCCCGGAAAATCCAAAATACGCCTGGATGACCGTGCACCGCGAGTCTCCGCCCAAGAGAAAGGCGGCGGAGCGGGTGGGGGATTTTGACGAGATCTACACCAATTATGACGAGGCGATGGTGCGCGCCCAGGCGAGCCGCTGTATCCAGTGTCCGAATCCGCTCTGCATGCAGGGCTGCCCGCTGGCGAACCGCATCCCGGAGTGGCTGGCGCTCGCCGCGCAGGGGCGTTTCATCGAGGCGGCCGAGATCTCCCGCACCACAAGCAACCTGCCCGAAATCTGCTCGCGGGTTTGCCCGCAGGAGCGGCTCTGCGAGGGCGCCTGCATCCTGAACTGCAAGGGCGATCCCGTCGCGATCGGTGCGGTGGAACGGTTCATCAACGACTATGCCTTCCGGCACAATGCCGTCGAACCGACGGTCGCGCCACCCAACGGCATCACGGTCGCCGTCATCGGGTCCGGACCGGCGGGCCTCGCCTGTGCCGACGAGATGGTGCAGCTCGGTTACGACGTGACGGTGTTTGAATCCCTGCTCATTCCCGGCGGGCTGCTGGTGAACGGCATCCCCGCCTTCAAGCTGGAAAAGCAGATCGTCGAGCGCCGGATCGATCTCTTGCGCAAACGGGGCGTCAAGTTCCGCCTCGGCGTCTGCATCGGCGCCGACATCTCGCTCGCGGAGTTGCGGCGCGATTTCTCCGCGATCTTCCTCGGTGTCGGGGCGCAGCGCCCGAAGCCGCTCGATGTGCCGGGGGCCGGGCTGCACGGGGTCTTTGCGGCTCTGCCGTTCCTGATCCAAAAGAATGTGCGGTCGCCCTTGGTCGATCTCGCGCCCATCGATGTGGCGGGCAAACGGGTCGCCGTGCTCGGCGGCGGTGACACCGCGATGGACTGCCTGCGCACGGCATTGCGTTCAGGTGCGCGCGAGGCGGTCTGCCTCTACCGGCGGGATCTGGCGAACATGCCGGGCAGCCGGAAGGAATACGCCAACGCGCTCGAGGAGGGCGCGCGTTTCGAATTTCTCGTCAACCCGATTGCGATCGAGGGCGATGCCGCCGGGGCGGTTGCCGCCGTCCGCTGCGTGCGGATGGAGCTGGGCGCGGCGGATGCCAGCGGCCGCCGCAAACCGCGCGCCGTGCCGGGTTCAGAGTTCACGGTGCCGGCCGAGGTCCTGCTCGTGGCCTACGGTTTCGACCCGGTGCCATTTCCACCGGACAGTGATTTTGCCACGGTCAAGACCGACGACTGGGGCGGGCTGCGCATCGATCAGAATCAGATGACGAGCCTGCCGGGCGTGTTCTCCGGCGGCGACTCCGTGCGGGGTCCGAGCCTCGTGGTCCACGCCATCCGCGATGCCCGCAAGGCCGCACAGGGGATGCACCGCTACCTGCAGGAAATGCACGCGCAGGCCGTGAAATGAAGCCGGTGAATACCCGGGCCAATTTTCGCACAGCAATCTCCAACCTATGCGGCGTGCCCTGCGCCATGTCGTGATATTTTACACCGATGGCCCACCTTCCAGAACGTCTGCCTGAGAACGCCCCTGGTCGCTACTATGTCGACGCCACGTGCATCGACTGCGAGCAATGCCGTGCGATGGCGCCGGAGATTTTTACCCGCGACCCGGATACCGGGCTTTCCTTTGTCCAACGGCAACCCGCGACGGACGACGAACGGGCCTTGGTCGAGGAAATCTTGGCGGGGTGTGCGGTCGGATCGATTGGCGACGATGGAGCATGACCCATGGACGACCTCATCATCGGCATGGCGGGATCGGGCGGGGATGGCATTGTATCCGCCGGTGAGTCTCTCATCAGCGCCGCGGCGCAGGATGGGTATTTCGCGATCCTGACGAAGAGTTTCGGCTCGCAGATTCGTGGCGGAGAATCCTCCTGCCGCCTTCGCCTTGCCACGGCGCCGGTGCTGAATCCGGGCGGCACGCTCGATGTGGCCGTGATCCTGAACTGGGAGGACTTCCTGCGTTTTGGTGGCGAGCTGCCGGTGGATGAGAAGACCGTGATCATCTACGAGCGGAAAACCGGCGTCGAACCGGCGGCGTTGCCGTTGAACGGCCTGCGGCCGACGACGGTTCTCTCCGTCCCGATGGAGGAGATGGCGATGAAATCCGCCGGCGCGCTGCTCGCGAAAAACAACGTCGTGCTCGGGCTTCTGGCGGGATGGTTTGGGCTCGCCGCCGAGGCGATTCTCCAGGGCATCCGGAAAAAATTTACCAAGAAGGGCGTGGCGGTGTTGCAGGGCAACGAGCGCGCGTTTGCTGCCGGTCTGGAGTATGCCCGGCAAAATCCGCTCGGTCCCGAACACCTTCTCTCCGCCCCGCGCCCGGGCGCCACCCAGCGGCAGATTTCGGACGGAAACGAAATGTGTGCGAAGGCGGCGCTGTTTGCCGGCTGCAAGTTTTTCGGGGGCTACCCGATCACGCCTGCCACGGAAATCATGCAGTACCTCCAGCGGGAGATTTGGAAGCACGGCGGATCGCTGCTGCAGGCCGAGGATGAGATCGCGGGCATCGCCGCCGCCGTCGGAGCGTCGTTCGCCGGCAAGAAAGCGATGACCGCCACGTCGGGGCCGGGGTTTTCACTCAAGGCGGAGGTGCTCGGTCTGGCGAGTGTCGCCGAGCTGCCGCTGGTCTGCATCAATGTGCAGCGCGGCGGTCCCTCCACCGGCATGCCGACCAAGCGGGAGCAGGCGGACCTTTTTGCCGCCGCGTTTTCGGCGCATGGCGACACGGTGCGCCCGATTCTCGCCCCGATCAGCGTGGCGGACACCTTCGCTGTGACCGTCGAGGCGTTCAATCTCGCCGAGCATTACCAGACCCCGGTCGTGGTGCTTTCCGATCAGGAGCTCGCGCAGCGGAAGGAAGTGGTCGATCCGGTCGATGTGTCGCATCTGCACGTGATCGATCGCACGGAACCGACCGCGGCCGAGTTGGAAAACTACACGCGCTTCCGTTTCACGGAATCCGGGATCAGTCCGATCAGTCATCCGGGGATGAAGGGCGGCAACTACCTGGCCGCGGGCATCGAGCATGATGAACACGGGGCGCCGACCGCCAGCGGTGAACTTCACGCGCGGATGAACGACAAGCGGCTCGACAAACTCAAGCCCCTCCAGCGACGCCGGGATCTTTTCGTCTTCGAAGGCGATCCGGCGGCGGCGATCGGGTTGATCGCCTGGGGCAGTGTGGCCGGGATTGCGTTGGAGGCGCTGGCGCTCGCGCGGGCGGAGGGCATCGCGGTCCGGTTGCTGATCCCAAAACTCGTCTATCCGGTCGCAGCGGAAATCTACCGGGAGTTTTTCGCCTTGCTTGAGCATTGCGTGGTCGTCGAGCAATCGCACCAGGGCCAATTGCACCGGATCATCCGGATGTGGTCGGAAGTGCCGCGGGACTTTGTCTCACTCGCGAAAAGCGGGGCGAATCCGATTTCCCCGCGTGACATTGTGGCGGCGATCCGCGGCTTTGCCCCACCGGCGCGGCGCGGGTCCCACCGACCGTTGTGCGACTTGCTGAATCCCCTATGATCTCCCCGAGCTCCTCCTGCGAATGCGCGCCCTCCGCGGCGCTCGGCCCGGCGGCTTTCACGGCCAAGGATTTCAGGAGCAACCTGAAACCCATCTGGTGCCCGGGCTGTGGCGATTACGGGGTGGTTACGGCGCTTTATCGGGCGCTTGCCGCCATCGGCCGGCCGCCCCATGAGATCGCGTTTGTCTCTGGCATCGGTTGCTCCAGCCGGATCCCGGGTTACACGACGGCCTACGGCTTCAACACCGTGCACGGTCGCGCGCTGCCGATCGCACAGGGGATCAAGATGGCCAATCCCGAACTGCTCGTGCTCGTGGCCGGAGGCGATGGGGACGGATTTTCCATCGGTGGCGGGCATGTGCCGCATGCGATCCGCCGCAATCCCGACCTGACCTACCTCGTGATGGACAACCAGATTTATGGGCTCACCAAGGGCCAGGTGTCGCCCACGTCCGCGCGGGGCACGAAGTCCCCGACCTCTGTCTACGGCAGCATGGAGGAGCCCGTGAATCCGCTCCTCTATGTCCTCGCCTATGGGGCCGGTTTTGTGGCCCAGGGTGTGCCCGCCGACATGGACGGTCTCACCCGGATGATTGAGGCGGCGATTCGCTATCCCGGCTTCTCGTTCGTCAACATCCAGTCGCCGTGCATCAGCTTCGGTGATCCTGAGAACCAGCTGAAGGTGCAGAAAACCAAGATGCGGAAACTCGAAGCCGAGGGGCACGATCCGACGAACCGGCTGCGGGCCATGGAACTCGCGCAGGACTACGGCCGCACGCTGTACACTGGAATTTTCTATCAGAATCCCAATCCGCCGCCGACCTACGGGAGCCAGATTGGAGCGTTGCAGCGTGAGTTGCAATTGCGGGGCCCGGCTTGAGCCGCTGGCGCCGCTGGACGATCTTCGCGGTGTTGCTCCCATTCCGCGGCGTTGATCTTCGCCCCGAGGTCGGCTGGCATGCCGGCATGCGTTCCTGCCTCACTGCGCTGCTCTCCCTCGTCATCGTCGCGTCCTCGGCCCTGGCCCAGGCGCCGAAGCCCAACATCATCCTGATTCTGGCCGACGACCTTGGCTATGGGGAACTCGGCAGCTACGGCCAGAAAATCATCCGGACACCTCACCTCGATCGTCTGGCGGCGGAGGGCATGCGGTTCACCCAGTTTTACGCGGGCAACACGGTCTGCGCCCCGTCGCGCAGCGTGCTGATGACCGGTCTGCACATGGGCCACACGCGGGTGCGTGGCAACGCCGGTGGCCGCAACATGGAGGCGCAATCCCTCCGCACGGGCGACATCACGGTCGCGCGCGTATTGCAGCAGACCGGCTACGCCACCGGGCTCGTCGGCAAATGGGGCCTTGGCGAACTCAACAGCGAGGGCGAACCGCGGAAACAGGGTTTCGATTATTATTTCGGTTTCCTCAACCAGACGCACGCGCACAACCACTTTCCGGGCTATCTCTGGCGCAACGGCGAAAAGGTTCCGCTGCCTAATGTCGTGACAGCTGTGGGCGACACCGAGGGTGCCGGCTACGCCACGAAGCGCGTCGTCTATGCGGACGATCTGTGTGCCGAAGACTCGCGCGCCTTCATTGAGCGCAACCGGGACAAGCCGTTCTTCCTCTTTGTATCGCTCGTGACGCCGCATGCCAACAACGAGCGCTCGCGCGTGCTCGGCGACGGCAACGAGGTCCCGGACTACGGTGATTACGCGAACCAACCGTGGAAGGACTCGGTGAAGGGACATGCCGCGATGATTTCCCGGCTCGATCGCGACGTGGGCCGGCTCATGGCGCAGCTGAAGGAGCTCAACCTCGACGAACGCACGATTGTCTTCTTTTCCAGTGACAACGGCCCTCATCGCGAGGGCGGACCGGATTACGAGCCGGAGTTTTTCACCGCGAGCGGACCGCTGCGCGGCATCAAGCGCAGCTTGACCGATGGCGGCATCCGCGTGCCATTCCTCGCGCGCTGGCCGGGTAAAATCAAGGCCGGCGCCGTGTCGGACCACGTGGGCTATTTTGGCGACATGATGGCGACGTGGTCGGAGCTCGCGGGGGGCCGGCCGCCGGCGAAACTCGACAGCATCAGCCTCGTGCCGACGCTGCTCGGCCGTGGCCGCCAGGAAAAGCACGAGTACCTCTACTGGGAGTTTTACGAACAGGGCGTCAGCCAGGCGGTGCTGCTCGACGGACATTGGAAGGCCATCCGCCTTAAGACGCTCACGGCGCCGATCGAACTCTACGACCTCTCGAGCAACCTGGCGGAAAAACCCGACGTTGCCGCCCAGCATCCCGACCTCGTCCGGCGCGCGGCGGAGCTTTTCAAGAGTGCCCGCTTCGACAACGAGCACTGGAAGCTCACGGCCGCGCCTGCCGCCGCCAAAAAGTAAGGCCGTCGGCCGGCGGGGATTTCCCGTCCGCGCCGCCGAAGGCGCGCACCGCGCGGTCGGTCGCGCTCAAAGTGGCAGCGTGAATGAAAACGTCGCGCCCTTGCCGGGTGCGCCGGCGGCGGCCCAGATCTGGCCGCCGTGATCCTCGACGATCTTCTTGCAGATCGTGAGGCCGAGTCCGGTGCCGTGGGTCTTGCCATGCGTCGCAAACGGCTTGAACAGCGATTGCGCGATTTCCGGCGCGATGCCGCGCCCGGTGTCCTCGATGTCGATCCGCAATTCCGTCGGCGAAGCGAAAAAGCGCAGAAAGATCGTGCCGCCGCCGGACATCTCGTCGACCGCGTTGTTCAGCAGGTTGTAGAACAGGCGCGAGAACCGCTGGGGCTGGATGTGCACGGTGACTTCCGGCGGCGTGTTGCCGAGTTCGAGATTCACTCCGCGGTCCCCGATTTCCTGGCGGATCTCCTCGACCAGCGGATTCATGTAGCGGGGGAAGGCGACGGGGGTGAGCAGGGGGCGGTGGCCAGTGGGCTTGGTGAACTCGATGAGCTCATGCAGCATGTTGGTCATCCGTTCGACCTGACGCGCGATCTTGTTCTGCGCCTTGTGGCGCATCGGCGGTGTCGTGTGGTCGCTGCAGGCGAGCTCCGCGGCGAGGCCGATCACTTGGAGCGGATTCTTGAAATCGTGGACGATGGTGCTGGCGAATCGCCCGACGATGGCGAGGCGCTCCGCCTGCACGACCTCGTCCATGTACTTGATGTCGAGTGCACGCAGCCGTTTGCTGAATTCGCGGATGAGATTGAGCGCCAGGCGTGGCTGGTTCTCGATCAGCCGGAGCAACTCATCCCGGCTGATGAAGCGCGCCTCGGTGTCCACCTCGGCGCGGGCGGTCGCGGAGCGTGGCACGTCATCGAGCACGGCCATCTCCCCGACGGAGTCGCCCGGTCCAAGCGTGGCCAGCAGGCGTGGTTCGCCGCTGCCCACGGGCACCAGAATTTGCACCCGGCCGGACTCGATCACGTAGACGCCGTCGCCTGCTTCACCGGCGAGAAACAGCACCTCGCCAGCCCGGAACAGCCGGGTCCGACCCGTGCCACCGGGTTGGCTCGCCGCCTCTTCGATCAACGCGCCGAGTGTTTTTCCGCTTTGGGCCGACATAATTTGCCAACCTAGGACAGGCGGACGGCGGGCGTAAAGCGGGGAGATACCTCAATCGGGCACCCGGGTCCGGGAACGGCCTATTTCTTCCCCGTGTCAGCCGGCGGATTCTTGCACGACTGCCAGGCGAGGAAGCGCCACTTGCCCTTTTCCTCGCGCCAGACAGCGAGGAAGTTCAGATCGTTGTTCTGCCGGGCGCCGCCGCTGGTCGACTGTACGAGGACGCGTCCTGTCATCAGCACGATTCCCGGACCGGCAGAGCGGAACTCGCGCGTCTGGTAATCGTATTTCTCGTAAACGGTGGTGCGCTTCACGAGCGAATCGACGTAGGAGGCCTTGGTGTCGATTTTGCCGTTGGAATGCGCGTAGTGCAGCCCGTCGGAGTAGATCGCGGTAAGGCGCGTAAGATCGCCGGACTTGGTGGCGGCAACCCGTTCGTCGTCGGCGGAGCGGACGGCCGCGATCAGTTTGTCGTCGGCCGCATGAGCGGCGACGGCAAGGAACGTGAAGAAGGCGAGGAGACGGAGCAGGGGTGTTTTCATCGGGATAAAGTTCGGCCTCACGAAAAACCGGGATCCGACGCGGAGCGAGCCCAACGTTTCACTGGCGCGCTTGCGTCGTAGGGGTCGGAGCCGCCCCGTCCCGGGGCAACGTTTCCTCCCGATCATACCGCACCAACCGCACCATCCCTTCGGAGACGACGTAGATTGACCGACCGTCCGTGGAAAAGCAGACGCCTTCCGCCTGGAGCATCCCGTGAAAGGCCAACGCCGTCGGAATACCGGCGAGTGCCTCCGGCCAGGACTGGCCCGGCGAACGAACGAAGACACTCACACCGCCGTAGGTCAGGACGGCCGCCATGCGGTTGTCGGCCGAGATGTTCATCCCCGTGGGCCAGGCCGCCTTCTTCCCGACGAGAAACCTGAGCATGGTGTCCATCTCCGTGCTGCCGCCGGGATGGGGGACGCCGCCGACACGCGTGGCCACGACGACCTCCTGATGGGCGGGGCCGAGTGGCACCCGGAACAGGAGCGGCTGGCTGTCGCGCTTCGTCAAAAGATAGATCGCGCGCTCTGCCACATCCACCGCGACGCTTTCCGTGTCGTGAGGGCCGTCCTCGTAGCGGATGTGAAGCGAGTAAGCGGGTGGCAGTTCCAGCTCCCGTTCAGGACTCAGCCGGTCCGGAGCCGGTTCCTCGACTACGTGAATCTGCACCGTCTTGCGCTTGTGGTCGTTGTCGCCGGTGTCGGCCACGAGCAGCCAGGCGGTACCGTCCTGAACAAACGATGTCAGGTCTTCCCAGTCGTCATTTTTCACCCCGCGCAAGCGTAGGGCGCCGCGCTTCTTTCCGGTCGTGTCCATGGCGTAGAGCACCGGGGCGCCTTCGCTGTCGTCGTGCGTCCACAAAACGTCGGGCGAGCGGCGGGAGGCCGCGAGCCCGCTGGCTTCACGCCGCGGCGGCACCTCCATCACGCCGGCGGCAATCGGACCGGTATAAATCGGCGCCGCGACCACAGGCTCGGTGGCCCCTAGCAGCCCTCGGGTCACGAGAGCAACTGCCCACCAGCCGGTGAGTCGGGCGCAGGAAAACCGGCGGAAAAGGGAGGAGGAAATGACGTGCACGCGGAGGCTCGGCCCATGGGCCGCATCCGGATGATCGTGCCGCTTTGGGTCGGCCGAGGTTCCCCGAATTGGGCCCTTATTCAAGCCGCGAGAGGGTCCGAGCGAAACGCGGCCGCAGCCAGCGATCGAGGTCCGCGGAGACGATGACGCTTTTCACCTCCCCGACAATCGCCCGGCGGGGAACGAAGCCGAAAAAGCGTGAGTCGTGGCTGTTGTCGCGATTGTCGCCCATCATGAAGTACCCCCCTTCGGGAACGCGCGTCGGCCCGAACGTGCGCAACGCCGGCCGCGCCGGCAGCGCCATCACCGCGTGGGAACGGCCGCCGGCGAGCGACTCGCGTGCGAAAACCGCCCCGGCCTTTTCGGCGGAGGAGAGGTCCCGCGTCACCACCGGCGGTAAGGCCGCATAGGACTGGCGCACGCCGTTGAGGAACAGAACGTCGTCACGCATTTCGAGCGTGTCGCCGGGCAGCCCCATCACGCGCTTCACGAGCCGGGTCCCGTCCTGCGGGGAGAAACAGACGACAATGTCGCCGCGTGCCGGCTCCGCCCAGTGCACGAGCCGGGAAAACGTGAACGGCACCCGCAGGTCGTAGGCGAGCTTGTTGATGAAGACCACGTCGCCGCACAGGATGGTCGGCTGCATCGAGCCGGTGGGGACGTAGTTGATGTCGGCGATCGCGGATTTCCCCGCGGTAATCAGGAGAAAGGGCAGGGCGAGCGGACGAATCCATTCGCGCCAGAGCGTGGCGGACAGCGTGCGGAGATTCATGGGTGGCGGGATGGGGTACGACCGCGGCGGGACCGGGAGGTTGCGCCCAAATCGGTGCGACGCAGACCCCGGGAGTTTTCGTTTGTTTTCACCGGACTCACGGCGATAGTCGCCCGCATGCTTGCCAAGTCTCCGTCCGCCGCCTTTCGGCGGCTGTTCGATGAAGTCGGAACGGTCGATGCCGTCGGCATCGAGGAGCGTGTCGCCAAATACACCACCCGCTCGATCAAGAAGGGGTCCAAGATCTGGGGTCTCAAGAAGGCCGTCTCGATGGTCGACCTCACGACCCTCGAGGGCAAGGACACGCCCGGCAAGGTCGCGTCGCTCTGCCAAAAGGCGCTGCATCCGCACGACGCCGACCTCGACGTGCCGCAGGTGGCGGCGGTCTGCGTCTACCCGTCGATGGTGCGGCATGCACGAAAGGCGCTCGGGTCCGACACCGCCGTGCGCATCGCGTCGGTCGCGACGGCGTTTCCCAGTGGCCAGGCTCCGCTCCGCACCCGTCTCGGCGAGGTGAAGGCGGCGGTCGCCGACGGCGCGGACGAAATCGACATGGTGATCAACCGCGGGGCGTTTCTCGCGGGGGACTTCGCCACGATGCAGGATGAGATCGCCGCCGTGGTGGAGGCCTGCGGCGACGCCGCACTCAAGGTGATCCTCGAGGTGAGCGAGCTCGAGACCTACGACAACATCCGCGCCGCGTCGTTTCTCGCGATGCGGGTGATCCGCGAGGGTGATTTCATCAAGACCAGCACCGGCAAGACCTCGCTCAACGCCACGTTGGGCAACAACCAGGTGATGCTGGAGGCGATCCGCGATTTCTACCTCGATACGGGTGTCGCCATCGGCATGAAGCCCGCGGGCGGAATTCGCACCGCGAAGCAGTCGCTGCAGTTTCTCACCGCGGTGAAGGAGACGCTGGGCGACGCCTGGCTGACCAACGAGCGCTACCGCTTTGGCGCGAGTTCACTGCTCAATGACCTCCTCCGGCAGCTGGAGAAAGAGAAAACGGGCGCCTACCAGGCCCCGTACTATTTTAGCGAGGCGGCGGAGAGCTACTGATTGTCCCATGAAAAAATACCGGGATTGCCAGAGTTGCGGGATGCCGATGAACCGCGACGCCCAGGGCGGCGGCACCGAGGCCGATGGCAGCCGCAGCGGCAAGTATTGCAGCCATTGCTACGCCGAAGGGAAATTCATCCTGCCGTACCTCACCGCCCAGGACATGCAGGAGCGTGTGCGCGACAAGATGATCGACCTGGGTTTCCCGCGGCTTTTCACCGGATTTTTCACGCGCAAAATTCCGCAACTTGAACGTTGGAACTCCTCCAGCTGAACGACCCCCTTCTCGACATGCCCACGCTTGCCTCTGCCAGGAAAACCGCGCGCCCCGTCGCCCGCGCTGGACGCCCCGCTCCCGAACTCATCTTCGGCGATCTCTGGGAGTTCGATCCCGCGCCGGAGACGGCCGATCCCAAGCTCAAGTCGCGCTACGATCTTTTCATCAACGGCGCGTTCGTGGCGCCGAAGTCGGGGAAGTATTTCGATTCCATCAACCCGGCCAACGAGCAGACAATCGCCGCGATCGCGCTCGCCGGCCGCGAGGATGTCGACGCCGCCTACGCCGCGGCGCAGCGTGCGTTTGACACGACGTGGGGCCGGATGCCGGGCCGCGAACGCGCCAAGTACCTCTTTCGCATCGCGCGCCTCCTGCAGGACCGTGCCCGGGAGTTCGCCGTCGCGGAGACGCTCGACGGCGGCAAGCCGATCAAGGAGTCGCGCGACTTCGACCTGCCGATGGCGGCGGCGCATTTTTTCTATCACGCCGGCTGGGCGGACAAACTCGAGTACGTCGCTCCCGGCCGTCGTGTCGCCCCGCTCGGCGTCGTCGGCCAGGTGATCCCGTGGAATTTCCCATTGCTGATGCTGGCGTGGAAACTCGCGCCCGCGCTGGCGATGGGCAACACCGTCGTCCTCAAGCCGGCGGAGACCACCAGCATCACCTGTCTCAAGTTCGCCGAGATCCTGCAGGATGCCGGGCTGCCGCCGGGGGTGGTGAATTTTGTCGCCGGCGCGGGCGAGGTGGGCGCCGCGGTCCTGAATCATCCGACGTCCGCGAAGATCGCGTTCACCGGCTCGACCGACGTCGGAAAGATCATCATGCGTTCGCTGGCGGGCACCGACAAGAAGATGACCCTCGAACTCGGTGGCAAAGCGGCGAACATCGTCTTTGACGACGCTCCGCTCGACCAGGCGGTCGAGGGCATCGTGAACGGCATCTTTTTCAACCAGGGCCACGTTTGCTGCGCCGGTTCGCGCCTGCTGGTGCACGAGCCGGTGGCCGATGCCGTCATTGCCAAGCTGAAGAACCGGATCCGCGTGCTGCGGGTGGGAGACCCGATGGACAAGAACACGGACATCGGGGCGATCAATTCCAAGGCGCAGCTGCAGACGATCACCGAGCTGGTCGAGAGTGGCGTGAAGGAGGGCGCGGAGATGTTCCAGCCGGCGTGCAAACTGCCGGCGAAGGGATTTTATTTCCGCCCGACGATTTTCAGCGGCGTGTCAATGAGCCACCGCATCGCCCGCGAGGAGATTTTCGGCCCGGTGCTGAGCATCCTGACTTTCCGCACGGTGGACGAGGCGATCGAGAAGGCGAACAACACCGCCTACGGCCTCAGTGCCGGCGTCTGGACCGACAAGGGCTCGCGCATCCTGAAGCTGAGTGTGGAGTTGAAGGCGGGTGTGGTCTGGGCCAACACCTACAATAAATTCGATCCGACGTCGCCCTTTGGCGGCTACAAGGAAAGCGGCTTCGGCCGCGAAGGTGGCCGCCAGGGGCTGCTGGACTACGCGCAGCTGGTGTGAACCACGGATGGACGTGAACCACGAATGGACACGAATGAACACGAAGAAGGAAAACTGCTTCACGGTCAATTGGTGTATGCGATCATCGGGTGCGCTTTCGAGGTCTTGCGGGGGTTGGGCCATGGCCTGCATGAAAAGCCATATGAGAATGCCCTGGCGGTTGAGTTTGGGTTGCGGGGAACTTCGATCGAACAGCAGCGGCGATTCGACGTACTCTACAAAGGCGTCCAAGTCTCCGAATTCGTCCCCGATCTCATTGCCGGGGGTGCCGTGGTGGTGGATGCCAAGGTCGTCGATCGCATCACTGACTTCGAACGCGGCCAGATGATAAATTACCTGCGGATTACGAAATTGCGTGTCGGACTCATCATCAACGTCCAGAAACCAAAGCTCGAATGGGAGCGAATCGTTCTCTGAATTATTTGTGTAGATTCGTGTCCATTCGTGGTTCCCTCCTCATGTCGCGACTTCCCATCACCAAGACCCCCAAGCCCTACGTCGGCGGCGCGTTCATCCGTTCGGAGAGCGGTCGCACCTATCCGCTCCCGGATGCGGCGGGCGATTTCTTCGCCAACATCCCGCAGTGCACGCGCAAGGATCTGCGCAACGCTGTCGAGGCCGCCGCCAAGACCGGTCCCGGCTGGGCGAAGCGGACCGCCTACAACCGCGGGCAAATCCTTTATCGGCTCGGCGAGATGCTTGAGGGGCGCCGCCAGGAAATGGTCGACACCCTCGTGCGTTTCGGGGCCGTGAAATCCGCCGCGGCAAACGAGGTCGATGTCGCGATCGACCGCCTGATTTACTACGCCGGCTGGGCCGACAAGTACGAGCAGGTGCTCGGCAATGTGAACCCCGTGGCGTCGCCTCATTTTAATTTCACTGTCACCGAGCCGATGGGCGTCATCGGCGTGATTGCTCCGGACGCGCCCGCGCTGCTCGGGCTCGTGACGCTCTTTGCCCCGGCGATCGTGAGCGGCAACACGGTTGTCGCGCTCGCCTCGGAGAAGACCCCGTATCCCGCGATTCTCCTCGGTGAAATGCTCGCGACGAGCGATTTGCCCGGCGGCGTGGTGAACATCCTGACGGGTTTCCGCAAGGAACTCGTGCCGACGTTTGCCACCCATACGCATCTCCGCGCGGTCAGTGCGGCGGTCGGTGCCGACGACCGCAAGGCGCTCCGCCTCGGTGCGGCCGAAAGCATCAAGCGCGTGCGCATTGCCGAGGCCGTGACGGAGCGCGACTGGTTCGCCGACGGAGCGCAAAGCCTCTACGCAATCCGTGATTTCCTGGAGTTCAAGACCACCTGGCACCCGATCGGGGCGTGATCCACGGGCGCGGCGGTGCGACCGTTATCGTCGGGGTGAATTCAAGCCGCGTTTCATCTTCGCGAATTCGGTTCGAAGATGGATTTTGAATTCCCACGGCAGCGCGTTCCAGTGGCAGCCCATCAACGCTCCTTCGATTGCGTAGGCCATCACCACGCTGACCGGATGCCCTGCGAGATGAAGCTGCCGGCAAACCTCGATTGTGCCCAGGCGTTCGAGTTCGGCGCGCGTTGTGATTCCAGTCTCGGCGAGCCAGACGGATGATTTGGGTCCGAGATTGAGCAACGCCGCCAGCTCACTCCCCGTGGGCGCGGTTGTTTTTTTCGGGCGGCCGGTCATCGCGCGCCGGGATCGGGGACGTTTGGAGGCGGAGGGCATGACGGAAACAACGTGAGAGTCACGGGCGATGGGAGACAAGGATCGGTTGGTGCGCGGAGTTGACGCGTGCGAAGGGTTGCGCGGTCATCGCGCCATGCGAATTCACTTCCTCCGGGTCTGGCTGGGCGGACTCCTCTTCGCGGCTGGTCTGGCGGCACTCCTGCGGGCGGCCGAGCCCGCCGCGCCCGAGGAAACCCGGGCGCGACAGATCGTCGGGTCGCCGGCATTCAAGGCGGCGGTCGCGGAGTTCGATCGCGATTACGATCGGTTTGTCCGCGAGCTGATTTTTCTGACTGAGATCCCGGCGCCTCCCTTCAAAGAGCAGTTGCGTGGCGCGGCCTTTGCGAAACTCCTGCGCGAGGTCGGGCTTGAGGACGTTTCCACGGATCCGGAGGGCAACGTGCTCGGACTGTGGCGCGGGCGAACGGGTGGAACGGCGCCGTTGCTGGCGGTGGCGGCGCACCTCGATACGGTGTTTCCCGAGGGCACCGATGTGCGGGTGAAACGCAGCGGCACGCGGCTCAGTGCGCCAGGCGTCGGTGATGACACCACGGGGCTTGCGTTTCTTCTTGCGGCGATTCGCGCGATGAAGGCCGCGCGGGTGGAGACTCCGGGCGACATCCTGTTTCTTGGCAACGTGGGCGAGGAGGGACCGGGTGACCTCCGTGGCATGCGTTACCTCTTCGGCCAGAGTCCGTGGAAGGATCGGATCAAGCGCTTCATCTCCGTCGACGGCTCCAACAACGATCTCATCACCAACGGCGGCCTCGGCAGCAAACGTTACCGCGTCACGTTCAAGGGCCCGGGCGGCCACAGCTGGAGCGCGTTCGGCCAGGTGAGTCCGGCGTTCGCGATGGGCAACGCGATGGCAAAGTTTGGAAAGGTGGTGGTGCCGAAGGAACCACGCGTGTCCTACAACATCGGCGTTGTCAGCGGTGGCACCTCGGTGAACTCGATCCCGTTCGAGGTGGCGATGGAGGTCGACATGCGTTCCGTCTCGCCAGTCGAGCTGGCCAAGATTGAAGCGGAGTTTCTGAAAATCGTGGCCGAGGCGGTGACGGAGGAGAACGCGACGCGGTCGACGACCTTTGGGAAGATTACGGCGGACGTGAAATTGATCGGCGACCGGCCGTCGGGCGTCACGGCGCCGGGGACCGCCGAATTGCGCCAGGTGACCGCCACGATGAGGGCCTTCGACAAGGTGCCGGTGTGGAACGTCGGCAGCACGGATGCCAACATCCCGATCAGCCTCGGTATTCCGGCCTTCGCGATGGCGCGTGGATCGGCGGGCCGCGAGGGACGATCGCATTCGCTCGATGAGTGGACCGATGTGGAAAAAACGGCGGCGGTGAAGGATTTCAGCCTGGCGTTGGCCCTGCTGCTCTGTGTTGCGGAGACGCCGTAGCGCGCGGCGAAAGCTTGCTGTGCTCGGATGCTCCTGACCTCGTTGCCGTTGCCGTCCGTTTTCCGATGATCGAAGCCCGCAACCTCACCAAGACCTTTCGCGACCGGAAACGCGGTGAGATTCACGCGGTTGACAACGTTTCCTTTCGGGTCGGGTCGGGCCAGATCTACGGCCTGCTCGGAGCCAATGGTGCCGGCAAGACCACCACGCTCCGGATGCTGGCCACGCTCCTGCGTCCCTCCTCGGGGAGTGCCATCGTGGCCGGTTTTGACGTTGTCACTGGTGCCGCCCAGGTCCGGGCGCAGGTCGGCTTTCTCGCCGCCAGCACCGCGCTCTACGGCCGGCTCACGGCCCGCGAGACGATGGCCTACTTCGGCCGGCTCAACGGCCTGGGCGATGCCGAGATCGAAGTCCGGACGCGGAAAATCGCCGACGAACTCGACATGCACGACTTTCTCGACCGGCGCTGCGAAAAATTCTCCACCGGCATGAAGCAGCGAACGTCGATCGCGCGCACGCTGATCCACGATCCGCCCGTGATGATCTTCGACGAGCCGACCGTGGGCCTCGACATCATGGCCGCGCGTACGATCGTGAAGTTCGTGCGCGAGTGCCGCGACCGCGGCAAGACTGTCATCTATTCCACGCACATCATGAGCGAAGTGGAGAAACTATGCGACGTGATCGGCATCATCCACGACGGCCGCCTGCTCGCTGAAGGGACGCTGCCGGCACTCCGGGCGCAGTATGGTGAGCAGGAGATGGAGGAAATTTTTGTGAAGGCGGTCGGGGGAGACCGCGTTGCCCGCTGACGCCGGTCGAAAACCACGGCGATGAACTGGAAAAACATCCTCACGATCTACGGCAAGGAGCTGTGCGACATGCTGCGCGACCGCCGGACGCTGATCTCCATGATCGTGATTCCGACCGTTGCCATTCCGGGGCTGTTTGCGCTGGTCACAGCGATCTCGTTCCGAGTGCAGCAGGAAGTTGCCGCAACGCCGCCCACCATCATGGTGCTGGGCGGAGAGGATTCACCGGAATCCCGCGGGGCGTTGCTGAAGAATCCCCGGATTGCGGTGCAGCCGACACAGGGGAACTGGCGCCAGCTGATCGCGGACAAGAAGCTGCGCGCCGTCGTCGAGCTGCCGCCTGGACTTGATGCGACGCTGGCGGGTGGGGGATCGGCGGAGATCAAGATTTTCAACTACGAGGGCGAGGTCCGGTCTGATCGTGCGGTGCGGGAGGTGCGGGGCATTTTCACGGCGCGCGGCGAGAAACTGGTCGGGGCCCGGCTGGCGGAACGCGGACTCACGCCCGCCACCATCAGGCCGCTGCGCGTCACCGCCGAGAACGTGGCGCCGCCGGAAAAGGTCGGCGGGAATCTGATCGGCGGCATCATCCCCTATCTTTTCCTGATTCTTGCGTTCACCGGTGCGATGTACCCTGCGATGGACCTGACCGCCGGTGAAAAGGAGCGAGGCACGATGGAAACGCTGCTGTGCAGCCCGGTCGGACGCGTCGACATTGTAATGGGCAAGTTTCTCATGATCCTCACCGCGTCGCTCGGTACGGTGATGTGCTCTCTGGTGTCGATGGGCGTGACGTTTTCCGTCGGTGGTTCGCTGATCGCCCGGCGGATCGGCGGGGACGATGCGGCTGCCGCCAGTCGGGCCGCGGAGAAATTTGCCTCTATGACCACGCTCGATCCGCTCGGCCTGGTCGCCGTGCTGGGCATGGTGCTCCCGATGGTCGTGCTGTTTGCGGCAGTGCTCTTCACTCTTTCGCTTTTCGCCAAGAGCTTCAAGGAGGCGCAGAGCTATGTTTCTCCGTTGATCATCGTCATCTTGATGCCGGCGATGATCGGCATGTTGCCCGGGGTGGAATTGAACTGGCGGCTGGCGCTCGTACCGATCCTCAACGTCTCACTTGCCAGCAAGGAGCTCGTCTCGGGAGTCTGGCATTGGGAGCTGCTCGCACTGATCTTTGCCTCTACCTGCGGTTATGCGGCGATCGCGCTGAGTCTCGCCGTCCGGATGTTCAATCGCGAAGACGTGGTTTTCCGCACGTAAAAAAAATTTCAAATCGGGGGATCGGCCGGTCTGCTCCGGTAAAGCCCGTGTAAAAACCGGGTGATCCCGTAGCGTTCGCTGAGGGAAAGCGGTAGGATACGTCCGCAGCAAGAGCCCCCGATCACCATGAATACTCCGATTACTTTTCCGCCGGCCGAGCCCGCGCTGAAACTTGTGCGCCCCTCCGCCGAAAAATGGGCGGCGACGCTTGCCGAGGAGCGCCGTCGGTTGGCGGAGGATCACGAGGCCCTGCGCGAACGGGAGAAAAACCTACGTGACTACGAAACGCGCCTGCGTGCGCTCCAGGCCGAGATCGAATCGGTCCGGCCGGCGCCCTTGGGAGAACCGGTGGTCGCCGCGCGCTCGACCCCTGCGGTGCAGCTCGCCGGCGGTGTGGTGGGTGACGATTCCGCATTGCAGTTGGCCTGGAAAAAAGTGCATCGCGCCCGTGAGATTCTTGAGGCGGAGCATCGGAATCTGCGGGATGAGCGTCTCGCCATGCGGGAAATGGACGTGCGCTTGAAGCAACGGGAGGCGGCGGTCTCCCAGCGGGAGGAGCGCCTCGCCGAACGCGAAGCCGTCGTGCTGGCCGCTCTGCCGCCCGGGGAACCCGCCGCAGGCGAACCCGCCCTGTCCGCGGTCACGCGGCTCACCCAGGCACCGTTCAAGATGGCCCGGTCGGTGTTTGGTGGGAAAAAATAGACCGCGTGTGGCACGGAAAAAATCCGGCTGAAAAAATCCACTTGCGCCGCGGAAGACGCGTCCCCATGAGTTCGCCCCGATGAATATTTCCGCCCAGGTCTGCGTCTCTGCCGCCGTCAAAATGACGACGGTTAAACGCGCACGCTGGCACGGGTCGGCTTGGCGACGATGGTCCGGCGCTGAAAAAATGCGCCACGGTTGAAAGAAACCGCGACTGCCACCGCCAAGCCCGCCTCACCCGAGTCGGGCTTTTTGTTTTCCCGCTCCCGCCGTTTTTCCCCCCATGCCTCCCTGAATCAATCCGTCCATGCCCACGCTCGCTCCCGCTCCCGCCGTCACTCAAAGAACCGTTCCCGCTCCGTCGACCCGCCCGGCTGCCGGCCTCGACCTGCCGTCCGTTGCCTTCTTCGGCCGTTCGCTCGCCGAGTACGTGCAGTTTTTCGCGCTCGATCTCGTGGCCTTGAAAGGCCGCGACGTGCTCGACGTGGCGGCCGGCCCGTCCTCGTTCACCGCCGAGGCCTGTGCCCGCCGGATCGACGCCGTCGCGGTCGACCCGCTCTACGGCTCCCCGGTGACAACCCTCGCGGCGCAGGTGCAACTCGATTACGCGCGGATGTTCGATCAGATGCGCGCGAAGCGGCGGCTGTTTCGCTTCCGATCGTTTCCCTCGTTCGACGCGGCGGAGGCCGACCGGCGGGCCGCGGCGCAGCGGTTCATCGCCGACTACGACACGCACTTCGCGCACGGCCGCTACGTCGGCGGGGTGCTGCCGCGGCTGCCGTTTTTCGACGGGACGTTCGATCTCGTGCTGTGCGCCCACCTGCTCTTCACCTATGCGCAGCGTTTCGATTACGACTGGCACCTCGCGGCCTGTCGCGAACTCGTGCGGGTCAGCGCGAACGACGTGCGCCTCCACCCGATATGTGGAGCCGATGGCAAGCCGTATCCCGGACTTCCGCGCCTGCGGCGCGACCTCGCGGCGGTTGGAATTTCCAGCCAGATCGTGGGAGTAGACTACGAGTTCTTCGCTGGAGCCAACGCCATGCTCGTGCTGCGGAGGGCTCAAACGTGAGCACGCCGACTGGCCTCGCGCGGACTCCCGCGCCGCCCTACTATGCGGTGATCTTCACGTCGAAACGGGCGATCGATGACGGCCGCGCCTATGGCGTGGTGGCGCAGCGGATGGTCGATCTCGGATCGCGCTACGAAGGATTTCTGGGCATCGAGAGCGCCCGGGGCGACGACGGCGTCGGAATCACCGTGAGCTATTGGCGCGACGAGGCCGCGATCCTCGCGTGGAAACGCGACACCGAGCACGAGAAGGCGCAACGGGGTGGCCGTGAGGCCTGGTACGAGTGCTACGAGGTCCGCATCTCCCGCGTCGAACGCGCCTACGGCTTCGCCCGCCCATCCGATCAAAGTGTCACTTAATACGTGACACTTTCATTTCCCTTACCTCGGAGCATTTGAAAAACTGTCACGTATTACGTGACAGTGTGGTTGGGCGTCGGAGGGAATTTTTGGAGAAGTGCCGGCGGAAACCGCGCGTTGCGCCGGGGGGAAGGACATGCTGGGATGCCGGGCATGTTTCCCCAGCAGATCATCGCCCGCAAACGCGACGGCCACTCCCTCAGCCGGGAGGAAATCGAGTCGTTCGTCCAGGGGGCGACGGACGGCTCATGGGCCGACTACCAGCTCAGTGCGATGCTGATGGCGATTTTTATCCGCGGGATGAACGCGGCGGAAACGGCCGCGTACACGAAGGCGATGATGCACTCCGGCCTCGTGGCCGACCTTGGCAGCGTGAAGGCGCCGAAGGCCGACAAACATTCGACCGGCGGTGTCGGCGACAAGGTCTCGCTGCATCTCGCTCCGATGGTCGCGGCGTGTGGTGTCGCAGTGCCGATGATCTCCGGCCGCGGTCTCGGCCACACCGGAGGCACTCTCGACAAACTGGAGTCGATTCCTGGGTTTTCGGTCAACCGATCGCTCGATGAATTTCGCGCCCAGGTCGCGCGGATCGGGCTCTGCCTGATCGGTCAGACGGCCGAATTGGCTCCGGCCGACAAGAAACTCTATGCGCTGCGCGACGTGACCGGCACGGTGGAGTGTGTGCCGCTGATCTGCGGCAGTATCCTGTCTAAGAAGCTCGCCGAGGGCATCGACGTGCTGGTGCTCGACGTGAAATTCGGTCGGGGCGCCTTCATGCCGGAAAAGGCCAAGGCGCGCGCACTGGCGCAGGCCTTGGTGGACGTCGCCACCGCGATGGGCAAGCCGACCCGCGCTGTGCTCACCGCGATGGATGAACCGCTCGGCCGGGCCGTGGGCAACGCGCTTGAGGTCGCCGAATCGATCGACTGTCTCAACGGTCAAGGCCCTGTGGATACGATGGCCGTGACCTACGCGCTCGGCGAACAAATGCTCCTCCTCGCCGGCGTCGCCCCAAATCCGACGGAAGCACGTCGCCAGTTGGAGCGTAGCCTCACGAGCGGCGCGGCGCTCGTGAAATTCCGCGAGATGGTCATGGCGCAGGGCGGTGATGTTCGAGCGGTGGATAATCGGGCGAACCTGCCGCAAGCGAGGCTGAAGTTTCCGCTGCGGTCGCCGCGGGCGGGCTTTGTTGGCGACGTCGACGCGCTCGGGGTCGCCTTGGCCACCCGCCAATTGGGAGCAGGACGGGCGAAGGCCGAGGACCGGATTGACCCGGCGGTCGGGGTGAGCGGACTGGTAAAGATCGGTGAACGCGTCGAGGCCGGCGGCGCGCTGTGCGTGATTCACGCCAACGACGAACGCACGCTTGCCGAGGCCATCACGACCTTGTCCAGCGCGATTGTCGTCGCCTCGCACCCCGGGGTCGCGCCGCGGTTGGTCGACGAAATCGTCGGGTAATTACTCTGGGAGGATCGGTCTCGAAATCTCCGGACGCGGCCGGGGCTTTGTCATCCTATAGATGACAAACCGCCCGTCGCCATTCGGCTGGGAAATGCTAATGAATGCCGGCCGAGGGCGTTGGCGCACTGCGGCTCCGACGCTTTACCCTTCCATCTCGGTGAGCTTGGTCGCGGCGTCTTCCCATTCCTTGGTCGCGGTCGCGATCTGATCGACGATCGTGCTGAGCTCGCGGTTCAGATGGTGGAACTTGCCTTTGTCGGCGTACGTCTCCGGGGCCTCGAGATCGGCCGTGATTTCGGCCTGCTTCGTCTCGAGGTCGACGACCCGTTTCTCGAGCTGGCCGACGTGTTCGCGGAACTTGCGGATTTCGTTCGGGCTCGGCCGCGGTTTGGTCGCGGCCGATTTCAAATCTGAAATCTGAGATTTGAGATTCGCAGGTTTCGTCTGGACCGGGCGGGCATCCGTGAAGCCGGCGGTAAGTGCGGCGCGGGCGTCGCCGGCCTTCGACTTGTCGAGGTAGTAATCGTAATTTCCGGCGTACGGCGTGAGCCGGCCGCTGTGCACGTGGAGCACGTTTTCGGCGAGCGCCCGGATGAAGTGCACGTCGTGGCTGATGAAGATCAGCGTGCCCTCATAGGCCTTGAGCGCGCTGATCAACGAATCGATCGACTGGATGTCGAGGTGGGTCGTCGGCTCGTCCATCAGGAGGAGATTCGGCGGCTTCACCAGAATGCGGGCGAGGGCGAGGCGGGATTTCTCGCCGCCTGAGAGGACGGAGACGGGCTTGTGCACATCGTCCTTGCGAAAGAGAAACGCGCCGAGAATCGCGCGCGCCTGCTGCTCGGTGAGCTGGTTTTCGTTCGTGCGCAGCTCCATCACGTTTTCGAACACGGTCGCGTCGGCGTGCAGGTTGTCGAGGCGGTTCTGGGCGAAGTACCCGGGGACAACGTTGCTCCCGAGCTCGCGCACGCCGCCCTGGATGGCCAGGTTGCCGGCGAGGATTTTGAGCAGCGTGGACTTGCCGGCGCCGTTGGGCCCGACGAGGACGATGCGCTGGCCGCGCTCCGCGGTGAAGTTGAGATCACGGTACACCACGTGGTTGCCGTAGGCCTGCTGCACGTGCTCAAGTTCGATGACCTTGAGGCCGGAGCGGGGCGGCTGCGGGAAGCGGAAATTGATCCGCTTCAGCTCCTCGTGCGGCTCCTCGACGGCGACGGCCTCGAGGCGCTCGATCTGCTTTTCCTTGGACTTGGCGCGGGAGGCCATCGAGGCCTTGGCGCCGAAACGATCGACGAATTTCTGAAGGTGGGCGATCTCGCGCTGCTGGTTCTTGAAGAGCGCCGCCTGCTGGTCCTTGCGGGCCTCCTTCTCCTTGATGAAATTGTCGTAGTTGCCGTGGTAGTAGTGCAACGTCCCGGCGCGGAGCTCGAGCATCCCGGTGCAGAGCGCGTTGAGGAAGGCGCGGTCGTGGGAGATGACGACGAGGCCGCCGGGATAACGCGTCAGATATTCCTGAAACCAGAGCAGCGCCTCGAGATCGAGGTGGTTGGTCGGCTCGTCGAGCAGGAGCAACGCGGGCTCGGCCACGAGGAGCCGGGCGAGGTGGGCGCGCATCACCCAACCGCCGGAAAAGGTCTTGGCCAGCTTGTCGGCGTCGCCTTCCTTGAAGCCGAGGCCGGCGAGGATTTTTTTGGCGCGGGGCTCGAGCGTGTAGTCGATGTCGTAGTCGTCGTCATCGGGTTCGAGCTTCTTGCCGCTGGTGGCGATATGGAGGATGGTCTCGTCGCCCGCGGGCGCGCTCTCCTGCGGGAGGAAGCCGAAATCCGCCCCGCGTTCCCATTCGATTGTGCCGGTGTCGGCCTTCTCCTCCCCGAGAATCAGGTTGAACAGCGTGGATTTGCCCGCGCCGTTTGGCCCGACCAGACCCAGCCGATCAGTGCGCGCAATAAAGAGCGATACATCGGAAAAAAGTTCGCGGGTGCCGTAGGACTTGGAAACGTCGGCGATGGTAAGCATCGGAACCGGACAACAGACCGGTTTAAGGGCGCGCCGTCAACCGTGCCGTTTCGGGTCGTGAAACGGTCGTCACCGCGCCGCCGTGAGGGCCACGCAGCCGGCGACGGCGATTACACCCCCGAGAATGGCGCGCCGGGGCGGCCGATCGCCCTCCAGCCAGAACGCGATGGGAATCGAGAGCAGCGGCGCGGTGGCGGCGATCGGCAGCACGATCCCGCTGGGCGTGGTCGCGAGCGCCCATTGGTAACAGCCGACGCCCAGCACGGGACCCGCGAGCCCGTTGGCGATCATCCAAAACCACACCTGGCGGCGCGCTGACGGTTTATCATTTGTTGGATGACCAACCCCTCCGGCGGCCTCTGGGAGGGCAGGGAGGCGCTTGAGGAGCCGAAGCACGGCGAACCAAATCAGAACGAAGACGAGTCCGGCCAAGATGCGCTGGTAGGCGGCGGTGAGGCCGAACGTGGCGTTGTGGGCGGCTTCGCCGGCGGCCTCGGCGACGTTGACGCCCTTCCGGCTCACCAGGGCGCCGAAACCCTGGCCGCAGGCGGCGATCACGCCGAAGAAAAAGCCGATGGGCCGCACTTTCACGCGGGGCGGGCTGGACCGGCTCGGGGTGATGGCGATGGCGACTCCGCCGAGAATGACGAGGCCCCACGCAACCTGCGCGGCGGTGAGCCGCGTGCCGAGCCACAGCCATTCGCCGAGGGCGGCGAGCGGTGCCGCGAGGCATTGGGTCATCAGCACAGTGATGCGCGAGCCGAGAAGGGGAAGCGCCGCATAAACACCGAGGTCGCCAAGGCCCATGCCGATGACGCCGCTGGCGAGAAACCACCCCAGGCTCGCGCTCGTAAAACCTCCGCCGGCGGTGTGCGCGAAGAGCCCGAGGAGGAGTGCGGCCAGCACCAGACGTCCCAGATTGGCGCGCACCGGGCCCAAGGCCCGCACGCTACGGCTGGCGCATGTGGCGTTGAGGGCGAAGAAGGTGGCGGCGAGGAACGAAGCGAACATCAGTGGTTTACGGCGCAAACGGCCGGTTTATTTTTGAGCGATACCGGAAAACTGCATTTTGGGCTTTTTTGCGACACCTGTCTTCCCCACCCTAGTCGATCCATGAAAGCGAAACGCCAGGCCAAACGCCCCGAAGACATCAATGCCGCGCTCGCCGCGAAGAAAGGTCCCGTCTCGCAGTTCATCGCTACTCACTACCGTCACTTCAACGCCGCCGCGTTGCTCGATGCCGCCAAGGGTTACGAGGCCCACCTTGCTGCGGGCGGGAAGATGCTCGTCACCGTGGCCGGCGCCATGTCCACCGCCGAACTCGGCATCTCCCTGGCCGAGATGATCCGGCAGGATAAGATCCACGCCATCGTCTGCACCGGAGCCAACCTCGAGGAGGACATCTTCAACCTCGTTGCCCACGATTACTACGAGCGCGTGCCGCACTATCGCCACCTCACGGCGGCGGACGAACAGAAGCTGCTCGACCGCCACATGAACCGCGTGACCGACACGTGCATTCCGGAGATGGAGGCGATGCGCCGGATCGAGGCGGTGGTGCTGGAGGAATGGGTGAAGGCCGACCGGGCGGGCGAACGGTATTTTCCGCACGAGTTCATGTTCAAGATTCTGCGGGGCGGAAAGCTGAAGAAGAGCTACCAGATTGACCCGAAAAACTCCTGGATGCTCGCCGCCTGCGAAAAAAATCTCCCCATGATCGTGCCGGGCTGGGAGGACGCGACCCTGGGTAACATGTACGCGGGCCACGTGATCAGCGGCGACGTGAAGAACGTGCACACCGTGCGCACGGGAATCGAGTACATGACGACCCTGGCTGAGTGGTACACGAAGACGGCGCGGAAGATGCGCAACGGCGAGGGCTCGATCGGGTTTTTCCAGATTGGCGGCGGCATCGCCGGTGATTTTCCGATCTGTGTTGTGCCGATGTTGCACCAGGATTTGCAGCGCACGGGGGTGCCGCTGTGGGGCTATTTCGCGCAGATCAGCGACTCGACCACGAGCTACGGCAGTTACTCGGGCGCGGTGCCCAACGAGAAGATCACCTGGGGCAAGCTCGCGGGCTCGACCCCGAAGTTCATCGTCGAAAGCGACGCGACGATCGTCGCCCCGTTGATTTTTAACTGGGTGCTGGGCAAGTAACGCCGGCGAGTCGGTCGGAGGGCTTCGGCGTCGGATCTCCGGACGCCGAAATAAGTTTTTGCGAACTGCTCGCCCTTCGGGCGCGGGGTGTTCATGCATTATTTCCAGGTTCAAAAACTCCGCGCGGCGCGGAATCCCCACCCCGTTTTCATTCATGCCTGCCAAAACCGCTCAGGATCTCCGCAGTCAGCGCTGGTTCGGTCCTCCCACGCTCCGTGGTTTTAGCCATCGCTCCCGCCTGAAACAGCTTGGCCACCGACACGACGACTTCGTCGGCAAGCCCGTCGTCGCCATCGTCAACACTTGGAGCGAGATTAATCCATGCCATGCGCATTTGCGCGAGCGCGCCGAGGCGGTGAAGCGGGGTGTGTGGCAGGCCGGCGGGTTTCCCGTCGAAATCCCCGCGCTGTCGATCACCGAGACCTACTTCAAGCCGAGCCCGATGCTGTTCCGCAACCTGCTCGCCATGGAGACGGAGGAAATTCTCCGCGGCCTGCCGGTGGACGGAGCGGTGCTGATGGGCGGCTGCGACAAGACGACCCCGGCCCTGCTCATGGGCGCCGCCAGTATGAACCTGCCGGCGATTTTCGTGCCCGCGGGACCCATGCTGCGGGGCAATTGGAACGGCCAGCCCCTCGGCAGCGGTACGGACCTGCTCAAGTACTGGACCGAGCGCTGCGCCGGCACGATCAGCGAGGAGGAGTGGAACGACATGGAGGGCGGCATCGCGCGTTCTCCTGGTTTCTGCATGACGATGGGCACGGCGGCCACCATGACCGCGCTGGCCGAGGCCCTCGGCATGACGCTGCCCGGCGCGTCTTCCATTCCGGCGGTCGATTCGAATCACGTCCGGATGGCGGTGAACTGTGGCGAGCGGATCGTCGAAATGATCTGGCAGGACCTGAAGCCCAGGGACGTCCTCACGCCGGCCGCATTTGAAAACGCCATCACGGTCGACATGGCGATCGGTGGCTCCACCAACGCGATCATCCACCTCGTCGCGCTGGCGCGGCGCTGCGGGCTGTCGCTCGATCTCCCCGCGTTCGACCGCATCTCGCGCCGCACGCCGGTCCTCGCCAACATCCGGCCGTCGGGGGCGTTTCTTATGGAGGATTTCTATTACGCGGGCGGACTGCGCGCGTTGATGGCGCAGCTCACCGACCTGCTCCATCCGGAATGCCTCACGGTCAACGGTCGCACCTTCGGCCAAAATCTCGCCGGCGCCTCCGTCGTGAACCGCGACGTGATCCGCCCGCGGGACAATCCGCTGGCGGCGACCGGCGGCACGGCGATCCTGCACGGCAACCTCGCGCCCAACGGCG
Source organism: Opitutia bacterium (assembly GCA_947474365.1). Taxonomy (GTDB): domain Bacteria; phylum Verrucomicrobiota; class Verrucomicrobiia; order Opitutales; family Opitutaceae; genus ER46. The sequence goes on from CANJIU010000024.1 coordinate 41,872, forward strand.
CCGTGATCAAGACGTCGGCCGCCACGCCGCGCCTGTTGCAGCACACGGGTCCCGCCGTGGTGTTCAAGGATTACAACGACCTCGCGGCGCGGATCGATCGCGACGACCTCGTGGTCGATGAAAACTCCGTCCTCGTGTTGCAAGGCGCCGGGCCGCTGGGCGGTCCGGGGATGCCAGAATGGGGCATGTTGCCCTTGCCCTCCCGGCTGCTGAAAAAGGGCGTGCGCGACATGGTGAGGCTGTCCGATGCCCGCATGAGCGGCACCGCCTATGGCACATGCGTCCTGCACATCTCGCCCGAGAGCCACGTCGGCGGTCCGCTGGCGCTGGTGCGGGACGGCGATCTCATCTCGCTCGACGCCGAGGGTCGCCGGCTTGACGTGCGGTTGTCCGATGCCGAGTTGGCGGCCCGTCGCGCGGAGTGGCGCCGGCCCGAACGCAAATACACTCGCGGCTACATGGCGCTCTACAGCGACCACGTCGCGCAGGCGCATGAGGGCTGTGACTTCGATTTCCTGGAGGGTATTGCTCCCACGCCTGAACCAGAGATTCATTGATGTCTCTCGCTGAACAAGCGCGTCGGCGGGTGACGCAGCGGCTGATGCCGTTTCTGCTGGTCCTGTACTTTCTCGCGTACATCGACCGGACGAATGTGGGCATCGCCAAGATCGGGATGCAGCGCGAACTCGGCTTCACCGATGAGGTGATCGGGCTCGGCGCGGGTATTTTCTTCCTCGGCTATCTTCTGCTGGAAATTCCCGGCACGCTGATTGTCGAGCGCTGGAGTGCGCGTCTGTGGATCGGTCGGATCATGATCACGTGGGGCATCGTCGCCACGTTGATGGGTTTCATCCAGACGGCGAAGCAGTTCTACTGGCTGCGTTTTGCCCTCGGTGCGGCGGAGGCGGGATTTTTCCCGGGCATCATCGTCTATCTCTCGCATTGGTACCGGGCGGAGGATCGATCGCGCGCGAAATCCTTTTTCCTGATCGCCCAGCCGATTGCGCAGGTGCTCGGGTTGCCGCTCTCGCGCCTGATTATGGAGCAGGTGCATTGGGGCGGGCTCGCCGGCTGGCGATGGGTGTTCATCCTGGAAGGCATTCCGTCGATTGTGCTCGGGGTGATCACCTTGTTCTACATGACCGACCAGCCGCGCCAGGCGAAATGGCTGCCGGAGGACCAGAAGGCGTGGCTCACGGGAGAATTGGAACGAGAGCGCGCGGCCAAGGTCGCCGCTGGCCGCGCCGGGGTCTGGAGCGCTTTTCGGCATCCACAGATTCTTCTGCTCGCGGTGGTTTATTTCTTCGTCGTGGCCGGCAACCAGAGTCTCGCCTTCTTTCTGCCGTCGATCACCGACGCGATGAGCTCGATGTCCGTGACCGCGCGGACGATCGTGACGATGCTGCCGTATGTCTGCGGCTTTTTCGGGATCCTCGTAAACGGCTGGCTCTCGGGCCGGACGACCGAACGCCGCTGGCACGTGGCGGTTCCAATTCTGGTCACCGCCGGAGCGCTCGCCGGAGCGGTCGGCGCGGAGGGACACGTCTGGCTTGTCGTGGTATTTTTCTGTCTCGCGGGTTTCTCGGCGGCGGCCTACCTGCCGCCGTTTTGGACGCTGCCAACGGCGTTGTTGACGAAGTCGGGTGCGGCGGTCGCGATCGGGCTGATCAACACGATTGGCAGCATGGGCGGGATGTTTGGCCCGTATATCTTTGGTTATCTGAAAACCGCGACGGGTGAATTTGCAGTCGGACTCTGGTTTCTTGTCGGCTGCCTGTTGATCTCCGGCCTGTTGGCGACGCGGATTCGGACGTGAGGTGTACCGCGGCGCCCGGGTTCGAGCGTTAGCGTTCCCAGCGACCGTAGATGCCGCAGGGCAGCACTTTTCCGTCGCGCTGAATGGGCAGGCCGACCTCGCCTGCGGTGATCGATCCCCCGCGCCCGTGGAGGAGTTCGGCGAGGAGATTGGCGACGACCGTGGGCGAGAGCCGGGCGGTGTAGGCGTTGATCAGGAAAAACAGCGGTTGTTCGCTCAGGAGCGCCCGGCACTCCGCCAGAAGCTCCCAGAGGTGCTCCTCGAGTTTCCACATCTCGCCCGTCGCGCCGCGGCCGTAAGTCGGCGGATCCATGATGATCGCGTCATATTTCCGGCCGCGTTTGAGCTCGCGGCGGGCAAATTTCAGGCAGTCGTCCGTGATGGTGCGAACGGGGGCGTTGGCGAGTCCGCTGAGGACGAGGTTTTCGCGGCACCATTTCACCATGCCTTCGGCGGCGTCGATGTGGGTGACGTTCGCCCCAGCCTTGGCGGCAGCGACCGTGGCGGCGCCGGTGTAGCCGAAAAGGTTGAGAATATTCACCTCGCGGCCCGCTTTGCGTGCCGCGGCGATCTTGGCGGAAAACCACTCCCAGTTCACGGCCTGTTCAGGGAAGAGGCCGGTGTGCTTGAACGAAGTCGGGTGGATCTTGAACGTCAGACCGAGCGACTCGTAGGCAAGTTTCCAATGGTCGGGGAGGGGGCGTCGGAACTCCCATTTGCCGCCGCCCTGGTCGCTGCGATGATAGAAGCCGTCCCAATTTTCCCAGCGCGCACCCGCGACCTGCTGGTGGCGGGGCCAGATGATTTGCGGGTCGGGCCGCACGAGGGTGTACGCTCCCCAGCGCTCGTGCTTCATGCCGTCGCCACATTCGAGGAGTTGGTAGTCGCGCCAGCGGTCGGCAACAATCAGGGCGGGACGGGAAACGTGGGCAGACATGCGATGCGGCGAAAGGGAATCTTCGGTTGGGCACCCTGTCGAGCCGTGGATTTATGGATGGAGTTCCCAGAGGAAAAAATAGGGTGAACACACTAGACGGTTGACAACGCGCGATTCGATTTTATCAACGTGGCCCTCCACGCCTAAAACCCATGAATCAAATCAAACTCCTCCGGGCTTCCCTAGCCCTGTTTGCAGCCGTAGTTGTCGCCGTCAAATTATCCGCCGACGTCGTCGAAACGAAGAACGGCGCACGAATCGTTGGCAAGGTGACGAAGATCGACGGCGGTGCCGTCACGGTCTCCACGGATTACGCCGGCGCGATCACGATCAAGCAGTCCGAAGTGACCGCCATCACGACCGATGCTCCGGTGGCGGTGCGGCTCGCGTCGGGCACGCGGATCGACGGCAAGGTTTCCACGTCGGGCAGCGCGGTGCAGATTGCCGGATCTGATGGTGCAGTCTCCACCACGGTGGACAAGGTGGCGGCCAGTTGGGCGGCGGGCGGCAAGGATCCGGCGATCGCGGCCCTTGAGCGCGGGTGGGCCTATGAGGCGGCGGTCGATGTTGCCGGCAAGACGGGCAACAAGGAGCAACTCGGCACCGGTTTTTCGTTCCGCGCCATTCTCGCCGGTGCGGGTGACAAGCTTCAGTTCTACACCGCCTACGACCGGCAGGTGTCCGATGGCGTGAAGTCCGCCGATCAGTTCAAGGCCGGCGTCGACTACTCCAACAACTTCTCCGGTGCGAAATCCTGGTACGTCCGCAATGAAGGCGGTTTTGACCGCGTGAAGGACATCGAGCTCTACGACGTCGCTGCGGCCGGTTTGGGCTACGACCTCATCAAGGCTCCGAAGCAACTCCTGACGGGTCGCGCCGGTTTCTCGTTCCGTTATGCCGGTTACAAGAACCCGAAGACCGAAGACGTGAAGAGCGCCGGTTTGGACTTCGGCCTCGCCCACCGGTACGAGATGAAGAACTCCGTGCTCGTAAACCGCCTCTCCTACGTTCCGACCTTCGAGGACTTCAACAACTTCATCGTCGCCCACGAGAGCTCGCTGGAACTTCCGCTCCTGAGCACGCAGTGGAAGCTGCGCCTGGGTGTGGCCAATGACTACAACAGCCTGCCAGGCAGGGGCGTGAAGCGTCTCGACACGACCTATTTCACGCGGTTGGCGCTCAACTGGCGCTGATTTTTGGCCGCGCCGCGGCCCCAACAACGGATTTCGCGCCTGCGAAAACCTGTTGCGCCCTTTCCGGGGTGTGTTCGTCTGGCAAGACACATGAAGACACGTGTCTTGCCCCTTCTCGTGTTGGCCGGCCTGCTCGCACCCGTCTCGGTTCGTGCGGCTGGCGCCAACGATGTCAAACTGACGCGCTCCGACGATCGCGTGCGCGTCGAAATGGGAGGGCAGCTGTTCACCGAATATATCTTCAAAGGTGCACAGAAGCCCTATCTCTACCCGGTCATTGCGGCGGACGGCACGCCGATGACGCGGAACTTCCCGATGAAGACGGATGTGCCGGGCGAAGCGCACGACCATCCCCACCATCGCTCGCTCTGGTTTACGCACGGCGACCTCAACGGGTTTGATTTCTGGGCCGAGAATGCCGGCGCCAAGCAGGGCAAGATTGTGAGCGAGTCGGTCGAGCAGTCGACCAAGGGCGGAGTCGGCATCATTCACGCCCGCAACAAGTGGGTCGGACCGGACGGCACGGTGCAATTGACCGACGACACCAACATTCGCCTGCGCGGTGCGGCGGAAGGCCGTTACATCGACTACGAAGTGACCTTGAAGGCCCCGGCTGACAAACCGGCTGTTTTTGGCGACACGAAGGAAGGGGCCATGGCGATCCGACTTCCGCTCTGGATGACTCCGCCGCACACGACGACCGGGGCCGACAAGAAAAAGGTGAAGCACCCGGGCGTGGGCACGATCATCAACGACGCCGGCGTGACGAACACCCCAGCCTGGGGCAAGAAATCCGCGTGGGTCGACTATTTCGCGCCGAAGGACGGAAAGGTCTACGGGGTCGCGATGTTTGACCATCCGTCGAATCCCCGGCACCCGACGTGGTGGCACGTGCGCGACTATGCGTTGTTCGCCGCGAATCCGTTCGGCAAACACGATTTCGAGAACCTCAAAGGCGAGCCCAAGGCCGGCGACATGACGATTCCCGCCGGAGGCAGCGTGACCTTCAAATGGCGTTTCTTCTTCCACCAGGGCGATGAAAAGACCGCGGGAATCGCCGCGCGCTTCAAGGAGTACGCTGCCGGGAAGTGACCGAAAGGTCGGTTCCTTTTGGAAACGCGACTGCGCTTTCACCGTCTCATCTGGATTCTTCACTCCGCCGCCAACGTCAGGTTCTTCGCCCCGCCATGAACTCCCTCAATCGCCGCACCTTCCTCAAGACCTCCGCCCTCGTCTCCGCCGGCGCCGCCTTCTCGGCCCGTTCCTGGGGCGCGGTGGCGGGCGCCAATGGTGACATCCGTGTCGCCGTCGTCGGCCTCAACGGTCGCGGCAAGAGCCACCTCAACAGCTTGTCGAAAATCTCCGGCGTGCGCCTCGTCGCGATCTGCGACGTCGACACCGCCGTGATCGAAAAGACCAAGGCCAACCTCGGCGCCGCCGCCAAGGGCGTGAAGACCTTCGTCGACCTGCGCGAATTGCTCGCCTCGCCCGACATCGACGCTGTCACCATCGCGACCCCGAATCACCTCCACTCGCTGCAGGCGATCTGGGCCTTGCAGGCGGGCAAGGATGTCTACGTCGAGAAACCGGTTTCGCATAATATCTGGGAGGGGCGCCAGTTGGTGTCCGCGGCCACGAAATACAACCGCGTCGTCCAGTGCGGCACGCAGATTCGCTCCGGTGCAGGTCTGCAGGAGGCGGTCGCATGGGTCCGGGCCGGCAATCTCGGCAAGATCACCGCCTCGCGCGGCTTTTGCTACAAGCGCCGCGACACCATCGGCAAGACGAGCGGCCCGCAGCCCGTTCCCTCCACCGTAAACTATGATCTCTGGTGCGGACCGTCGCCGAAGACCGATCTGCTCCGCAAGCGGCTCCACTATGATTGGCACTGGGTGCACGTGACGGGCAATGGTGACGTCGGCAACCAGGGGATCCACCAAATGGACGTCGCGCGCTGGTTCCTCGGCGAGTCGGGTCTGCCGCGGCAGACGCTCAGCGTCGGCGGCCGGCTCGGCTACGTTGACGACGGCAACACCCCCAACACCCAGGTGGTGATTCACGATTATCCGAGCGCGCCGATGATTTTCGAGGTGCGCGGGCTTCCCGCGAAACCCGGCGCGGCGGCGGCCGGCGGTGAGGACGACGGCAATTCACGCCGAAGCGGCATGGACAATTACCGCGGCGTCGGGGTCGGCAACGTCGTTGACTGCGAGGGCGGCAGCGTCGTCGTGCCGAGTTACACCGCGGCGACCGCCTACGACAAGGCGGGCAAGGTCGTGAAAGAGTTCAAGGGCAGCGACCGGCACATGCAGAATTTCATCGACGTGGTGCGCAGCCGGAAGACAGCCGATCTCTACGGAAAAATTGAGGAGGGGCATCTCTCCAGCGCGCTCTGCCATCTCGGCAACATCTCGCACGTGCTGGGCAAGGCCGCCGCTCCCGAAGCCCTGCGGGAAAAAATCAATGGCAACAAACTGCTCGCCGAGGCACACGGCCGGATGTCGGAGCACCTCGCGATCAACGGCGTCGATCTGGCCAAGACACCGCTGACTCTGGGCGTGCCGCTGACGATCGTGCCGGGCAAGGAGAAGTTCACCGGGGAATTCTCCCGGGAGGCCAATCCCCTCCTCACCCGCCAATATCGCGCCCCCTTCGTCGTTCCGGATCTCACCAAGGCGACTTGAATCCGAGGCGGAGCCCGTGGTCCGAAACGGGCTTTTTTGATTTCGGGATGCGGCCGCACGACAACAGTCCGAAGAGGACGGTGGGCTTCGCCGCGGCACTGGCGTCGCTCGCACCGCAGTGCCGGTGGGTGCTTCCAGCGTTGGGCGTTTTTTTGGCCGATCCTGCACTGGCGCAGGAGGCGCCGGTGGCGCTTCCGCCCTTCATGGTCGAGGAAGCGGCCAAGGGCCCGCCCTGGCGTTACGCGGAGGCGATGGGCTATGAGATTCTTTCCCGTTGCGACGACGGCGTCACGCGGCGCGTGGTCGACGCCCATTTTCAGCTGCACGTGCTGCTCGGTGAAATGCTCCCGCCTCAGCTGCGTTTCACGGTGTCGGTGCCGCGGAGCCTGATTCTTTACGACGAGCAATTGCAGCCCGCGTCGTCGAAGGAAGTGATCGATCGGTTGATGCGCAGCAGTGGTCCGGTGGAGCCGGCGGACGACACCTACACTTCCGGCCTGGGCAGGGGCATGCGCATTTCGATGCCCGCCCGGCGGATGACGTTCCTGCCGAACCTGCGGCTCTGGGACCGCGATGCCATGGCGGTCTTCATGATCGTCCGTCGCGACGATTTTGATGCGGACCGGCTTTCCCTCACGCAGGACTACGTTGGATTTCTGCTGAAGAACCGGCTGCCGGCGTTGCCGCCGTGGTTCGTCAGCGGGACTCTCTCGCTTTACAGCCAGACTTCCTACGGCGGCAGCGAGCTCTCCCTTGCACCGCTCGAATGGATTTCCGAGACGCACACGGATGCGTTGAAGAAAGATCCGAAGACCGCGCCCCCGGTGCGTCCGCTCGACGAATTTTTCGCCAACCGACTGCCTCCCGCCTCGGAGCTGCAAACCTACGAGCCGCTGAAGGCATGGCAGGCGCAGGCGGCGCTGTTCGTGCGTTGGGGGCTGGATGCCGACAAGGGAGCGCACCGCCAGGCGCTGTGGAATTTTGCTGATCGCGGCGCGGTGGAAGGTTCGTCCGAACGCGTTTTCCAAGCCTGTTTCGGTTTCGATTTCGCCGCGGCGCACGCCCAGCTCGTGGCCTACCTGCCGAATGCGGTCAAACGCACGGTGCATTTCAAGCCCGCGCATCCGGAGAAACTTCCGCCCATCACGCTGCGCAATGCCAGCGACGGGGAAATTGGGCGCCTCAAGGGCGACTGGGAGCGGCTCGAAGTGCCCCACGTGCAGGCCATCGCGGCAGAACTCGCGCCCAAGTATCTGGAGCAGGCGCGCAAGACCCTGAAACGCGCCTACGACCGCGATGTCCGCGATCCCCGACTCCTCGCCGTGATGGGCCTTTGTGAATCCGACGCGGGCAACACGGCCGGAGCGCGGGAGTACCTGGAGGCGGCATCCCGGCTCGGTCCCATCCGTCCGCGGGCCAATTACGAGCTCGCTCGGTTGCGCCTCGCCGGCATGGGCGTGGATTCGGCGACCCCGAACGCGGCGCTCAGCCTGGCGCAAATGGTGGACGTGCTGACTCCGCTCTTCGCCGCGCGCGCGAGCCAGCCGCCGCTGCCCGAAGTCTACGAGTTGATCGGCGAAGTCTGGGCGCTCGGGACGTCGACCCCCTCGCGTGGACATCTCGCCGTGCTCGACGAGGGCGTGAGACTGTTTCCCCGGCGGACAAACCTTGTGCTCCGCGCGGCCGAGTTGAACCTTCGCCACGGTTTTCGCGCCGAAGCCGCAGTCCTCACGGAGCTCGCCTCCCGCAGCGCCGCCGAAGGATCCGCGCGAGAGCGCGTGGCGGCATTGGAAAAGCAGCTCGAGACGAAATAGGACCATCGCGCCGTTCGGGGCGGATCGCGCTTGCGATGATGCGCAACGAAACGCGCTGCTTTTTTCGTCCGATGCGGCTACGGATCCGACGATGAACGTCTTCGTCCGCGGCGCTTGCCAGATCATCGGGTTGTCATGCTTTTTCCTCTCCGTTTTGGCGGCCGAGCCGCCGAAGCCGCTGCCGACACCCGCGGACCCATCGTTGCCGTCACTGATTCTCGTCGGCGACTCCACGGTACGCAATGGGCAGGGCGACGGTGGTGGTGGGCAATGGGGTTGGGGCGAGCCCCTTTCCGATTTTTTCGACGCGACGAAAATCAACGTCGTAAATCGAGCTCTCGGCGGTACGAGCAGCCGTACCTTCCTCACGGGCGGTCACTGGGAGCGCGCCCTCGCGCTGGTCAAGCCGGGCGATTTCGTGATCATGCAATTTGGCCACAACGACAACGGTGCGCTCAACGACGAGCCGCCCGGGCCGCTGCGGGCCCGCGGCACGATTCGCGGCGTCGGGGATGAGACCCGGGAAATCGACAACGTCCTGACGAAGCAGCACGAGGTCGTGCACACTTACGGCTGGTACCTGAGAAAATTCATCGCCGACTCGAAGGCGAAAGGCGCCACACCAATCGTCTGTTCGCTCGTGCCGCGCAAAACGTGGAAGGAGGGTCGCGTTGTGCGCGAGGCGTACGCCGACTGGGCGCGGGACGTCGCGCGCCAGACGGGCGTGGCGTTCATCGATCTCAACGCGTTGATTGCGGCGCGCTACGAGGCGCTGGGCGCAGAGAAAGTTGAGCCGCTCTTTGCCGATCCGCACACGCATACCAGTCGCGTGGGCGCGGAGCTGAACGCGGCGTGTGTCGTGGAGGGCTTGCGCGCGCTGAAGCCGAATCCGTTGGGAGGATTTCTTGCGACCGAGAAGCGCTCCCCAAGCCGATAATCGACCCGCCCCCTACTGGGCGGGGAGCTTGTGTTTCAACAACCAGGCATAGAGGTCGGGATTGTTGAAGGTCTCCGTCCAGGAGTCGTGCTTCGCCGCGGGATAGATCGTAAGTTGCACGTCGGTGGCGCCGACTTTCTTCAACGCGGCGACCATTGCCTCCGACTGCGCCACTGGCACCGTCGGATCGAGGGCGCCGTGAAACGCCCAGACGCCGAGACGGAGCAAGGCCGGCTTTCTGTCCTTTGCAATGAGGAGCGCGTCCACAATCGATCCGCCGCCACAGATGGGAACGATCGCTGCAAATCGTTGCGGAAATTTCACTCCCAAGCTCCACGTGCCGAAACCGCCCATGCTAAGCCCGGCGAGATAAACGCGGCGGGAGTCGACGCGGAGTTTCGTGGTAATGTCATCGATGAGGGCGCCGACGGCGTCGTCGTTCCAGTTCGCGTCGACGGGGCACTGCGGTGAAACTACGATGAAATTTTCGGCAAGCGCCTTCGTGGCCGCCTCGCGCCGGGCGCGGTCCTCGGGTTTTTCGTCCGCGGTCGCCGGCGTTTCGGGGTGGAGCAGTTTCGGCGGACCGTGCTTCGCGACCATCCAGATATCAGACCCGCGTTCGCCCGCGCCGTGGAGAAACACGAGGAGCGGCCAGCGTTTTTCCGGGCCCGCGGCGTAGCCGGTCGGCAGCGCCATGAGGTACTCATAACCCACGGTCTTCGTGACCGTGCGTTCGAAGCGTTGCACGGTCTGCGAGTCGGCTGCGCGGGCTGGGAGCGCGAAGATTACGCACCAGAGAAGTGCGGTGAGTGAAACGCTGAGCCGGGGGGACATGGGCAGGTCTATTTTCATGTGCCGTACAGCCGGTCGCCGAAATCACCGAGGCCGGGGAGGATGTATTTCCGGGCGTTCAGGGTGCGATCGAGCGCCGCCGTGTGGATGCTCGTGCCGGGGTGATGACGTTCCACTTCGGTGACGCCTTCGGGTGCGGCCACGATGCAGACAAGGCGTACGTCGGTCGCGCCGTGCTGCTTCACGACCGTGAGCGCCTGCACGGCCGAGCCGCCGGTCGCGAGCATCGGGTCGACCACGAATACGTGCCGGCCGGCGAGCGGTGGAAGCTTGCAGTAATAACTGCGCGCCTTCGCGGTTTCATGGTCGCGCTCAAGGCCGATGTAGCCGACGGCGACGTCGGGGAAAATGTCCGTGAACGGCTGCACCATGCCGAGTCCGGCGCGCAGAATCGGAACCACGACGAGCGGCTGGGGCACGAGCACTTTGCCCGTCACCGGTTCGAGCGGAGTGTCGATCTTCTTTTCTTCCGTCTCGATGTCGCCGGTCGACTCGATGGCCAGCAGCAGGCTGAGCTGATAGGCGAGCGTGCGAAACGTGGCCGGCTTGGTCGTGTGGTCCCGCAGGTGCGTGATGATGTGAGCGGCAAGCGGATGATCGAGAACGTGGAGTGGCATGAAGTGAATGAGGGTCGAAAATTGGATGGTGCCAAAAGCGAAACTGGGCGGTCCGCTACGGTCGCAGCGTCACGGTGTGTTCTGTCTTTCCCGGCAGGAAGGGTGTTGGTTCGCCGCGGACCCAGGCTTGATGCCCGGCGCGATAGTAGGGCGAGAGCGGGTGGCCGCTCTGGCCGCCGGGCATGTGAAAGATCCCCTCGGATTCCCGGCCGGGTGAGACGACAAAACGTTCGCTCGCACCAAAGGTCGGACTTTGCACGCGCGGCATGTCGTTGTCTCCCGGCAGCGGATCCGCCGGCATGTCCAGCCAATGCGCGATCCAAGGGAACGTGCTGCTGAACGGATGTTGGATGCGGGCGCGGTTGCGCCAGCCCCAGCTGTTTTCCGCGAGCGCCTTGCCGGAACGATCGATGGTCTTGATCGTGTCGTCGACCGCGGCGACGAGCAGTTCGTCCCAGCTGGCAAACGTGGGGCTTAGCAGGTGAAGCGGACGTTCGCGCAAGAGGGCACGGAGCGCGCCCTCCAACGGCAGACGTTGCCAGTCAAAATCCGGATACGCCTCGGTGCAGGAGGCAAAGATCGGTTCGAACACGCGCCGCTGCACCGCGGTGCGAAATTCGCGCACGATGCGATAGCTGACGGACGCGGTGTCAGCCCGCCCTTCCCAGCGTTCGGCGAAACTCCGCAGTTCCTCCCGTTGCCTTTTTCCCGCTGTTGCCGCCGGAGTGAGCGTGTCGAGAAGCAGGCGGTGCCACGGAGTGAGAAAAAGCGCGCGGGTGTCGAGCTGCACCGCGAGGAGATCTGCGGGCCGGGCTTTTTCCAGGGGTGTGAGGGCATCGCGAATCTGCGCGGCCCGTGCGGGAGCGCAAAAACCGCCGTCCCCGATCCGGGCCAGTGCATCGCCGCCGATCTGACGGTGATTGGCCGACCAAAGCCGGCCGTCCTTTGCCAGCGCTGCCGCGGGCATTCCGCGCGGATCCGATGTCACGACCGGCACCTCTGCCGGCGCCAGGTAGCCGTCCCATTTTCGGTCGCCGAAGGACCAGGTAACAGGCAGGCGGCCGTCGTATCCAATCCGCTTGGGCAGACGGCCGGCGACCGTCCAGGCGATGGCGCCGGTCCGATCGGCCAGCATAAGATTGACCGCCGGCAGGCCGGCGCGGCGGGCCACGGCGACCCCGTCGGCGACGCGAGTGGCCTCCTCCATCTCAAGCAGTGAAAGATTCGTGGCGTCGGGATCGTGGGCCACCCAGTGGTGGGCGAGCGGCCGTTTTCGATCGTTTGTCCCGACGATGGGGCCCCAGATGGTCCATTCATAATCGGCGACCACGGGAGCCGCGCCCTTTACGCGGATCGTTTCCTTCCGGCGTTCGATGGCGAGAAGTTCCTCGTGTCCAGGTGCCTTGTAGAGGGTCGGGGCGATGCTGTTCACCTCGACCACGACCAGATCGCCGGTGTCGACGTAGGAGGCGGTGAAGCCCCAGGCGAGGCGGCCGTTGCTGCCGGCGACCATGACGGGCACTCCCGGCAGGGTGACCCCGGTGATCTTCTGGCCGGGATATTCCAGCGAGGCACGGTACCAGGTGTTGGGCACACCGAGGCGCAGGTGCATGTCGTTCGCGACCATCGCGCCACCGCTTGCCGTGTGTTTTCCCGCGAGGGCGAACGCATTGGAGCCGGCCGCCATCGCCGGATCGGACGGGGGAAATGGAAACGCATTGCGCTGCTGTGACCCCGCCGCCGCCCCGACTTTCGCGGTGCGGAGATTGATGCTTTTCGGGCCGGGGATCGGTGCGGACGACAAGGTGGTGCCGTCGAGCGCCGCGTCGTCGGGCGTGATCGTCGGAGCGAAAAAAGCGAGCGCTTCGAGACCGAGCTGATCGCGGAGCGTCATCAGGGAGTGTTCGTGCCGGCCTTCACCGTCCTGCAGGTCGAGGGTGAGTGCGTAAATAACGAGGATGGTGTCCTCGGCGAGCCACGGCAACGGCTGTTCCCGCAGCACGAGATATTCGAAGGGGCGTTCGGCGAGGGCGGCGAGTCCTACGTTCACGCCCGCCACGTAGGCTTCGAGAACCGCGCGTTCGTTCGCCGCAAGGCGCGTGGCCACCGTCCGAGCCAGCTGGCGAAATCCGTGAAGGCGGACCGCGCGGTCGCGTGGCACCGCCCGCGGGCCGAACAACTCCGCCAATTCCCCGGCTGCGCTCCGCCGCATCAGGTCCATCTGAAAGAAACGATCCTGAGCGTGAAGCCAGCCGAGGGCGCGGGCGACATCCGTGCGACTTCCGGCGCGCACCGTCGGCACGCCCAGCGCGTCCCGTTCCGCGGTGACTGGTCCCGCGAGGCCTGCGACCATGGCGGCTCCGTCAACTTGGGGGAGACTCTTGCTCGTCCGCCAATAGAACCAGCCGCTGGCCGCGGCGGCGAGGAGCAGCAGCGAGCTGGCGATGGCGGCGAGAAGGCGCAGGAATTGTGCGGGACGGGAAGTCAAGTGCACTACGGGAAAACGGGGCGTCGGACGAGCGGTTGGTGGCTACCTTGCGTCAAGCACCTGCCGGACGGTTGTCAGCAGTTCCGACGGGGCAAAAGGTTTTTGCAGGAAGCCCTGGCGGGCCTGCAGCTTGAGGTCGCGGCCGGCGATTTCCGCGCTGTAGCCGGTGGTGAAAATGACCTTGAGCGCAGCGGACTCGGATTGCAGGGCGATGGCCAATTCGTTCCCGGTCATGCCGCCGGGCATGACCAGATCGGTGAGAAGGAGTGCAATCCGGTTTTTCTCCTTTCGCCAAAGTTGGACTGCGGCGTGCCCGTGGTCGGCCTCCAGCACCTGATAGCCGTGGTTCCGGAGCAGCCAGCTCATGCTGCTGCGCACCGAGTCCTCGTCTTCGACGAGGAGAATCGTTTCCGATCCACGCGGCATCGCCCGGTTCGCATCCGCCTCGGATTCCGGCTCCGGCGGTTGGGCGATGGAGAGAAACACCGTGAACGCGGCACCGTGGCCGAGTTTGCTTTCCACCGTGATCCAGCCCTGGTGCTGCCGTACGATGCCGAACACCGTCGCCAGTCCGAGGCCGGTGCCCTTGCCGACGGCCTTGGTGGTGAAGAAGGGTTCGAAGATGCGCGCCAGATTCTCGGGGGCGATTCCGGTGCCAGTATCCTCGATCCGCAGACAGGCATGAGGCCCCGGGGTGGCGTCCGGGTTCACTCTCATCTCTTCCGGCCCGATCTCCCGCTCGCCGGTCTCGATCCGCAACCGCCCGCCTCGCGGCATCGCGTCGCGCGCATTGACCGCGAGGTTGAGCAGCACCTGGCCGATCATGCCGGCGTCGGCGTAGATGGGCAGCGGACGCGGGTGCAGCCTCAGTTCGAGTTGGATGTCCTCGCCGACGAGCCGACGGAGCAACTTGGCATCGGCGGCCACGACCTCGCTCAGGTTGATGTGTTGGCGCTGCATCACGGAGCGGCGGCTGAAGGCAAGCAGCTGGCTGGTCAGGCCGGCGGCCCGATGCCCGAGGCGGCCGATTTCCGCCAACGCCTCCCGGGCGTCACCCGGCAGCTCCAGGCGCAAGCCCGTCATTTCGGAACGAACGATGATCGCGGTGAGGATGTTGTTGAAGTCGTGTGCCACGCCACCCGCGAGCTGCCCGACTGCGTCCATCTTTTGCGACTGTCGGAGCTGCTCCTCAAGCTGCCGCCGGCTCGTGATGTCGGTCATACTGACGACCGCGAGGATGGGCTGACCCGAGACGTCGCGGGCGAGCGTGCCGGAATAGGCGAAAAACTTTTCCCACTTCTTGTGGTGGTTTTGGAGTCGCAATTCGTAGTTGCTCAACACCTCGCCGCGCAGGATTCGAGCGAGAGGCCATTGCTCATAGGGCACCAGGCCGCCGTCAAAATTCACGAAGTCGTAGGTGTCCCGGAACTCCGGCAGGCTCCGGCGACATTCCTCAAGACTGGCGTAGCCATGAAGGTTGAGCGCGGCCCGGTTCCAATAGTAGAGATTCCCCTTTAGGTCCGAGACGATCACGCCTTCGGTCAGGCTGTCGAGGCTGGCTTCAAGCAGGGCAAGATGCCTCTCCTGCTCCTGCTCGGCCTGCATCAACCGCTCCTCGGTCCGTTTCCGTTCGGTGATGTCGCGCGTCACGCCGAGCATTGCGTCGATTCGGCCGTCGTCGGTCCGGAGGGGCACCGCGTGGGTGTCCAGCCAGCGGCGGGTTCCGCGGAGGCCGACGACTTCAAACTGGAGATGACCGGACTCCCCGCGCATGACTTTGCCGTGCAGCCGTTGAAATGAATCGCGGAAGTCGGGCGCCACATAGTCTCCCAGTGGTTTGGCCTGCGCCTCGGCGAGAGTGGACGCCTCGAGCAGCACCAAGCCGGCGGCGTTGATCTCGGTCAATTGGCCGTCGGGAGAAACGACCTTCACACATTCGCGCTCGGTGTTGAAGATGGCGCGGAATCGCGCCTCGCTCGCGCGCAGTGCGGACTCGGTTTGTTTGCGCGCGGTGATGTCGAGCGTGGTTCCCACCGCCCGGCACGGTTTTCCGGTCGCATCACGTTCGGTTACCCGGCCCCGGTCGGCTACCCAAACCCAGGTTCCGGATTTATGGCGCATCCGGTGTTCGCATTCGAAATGCAGCGTGCGTCCCTCGAAATGGGCGTTCAGGGCTCCGGCCAGTCGGGCGCGATCCTCTGGATGGTTGAGATCATTCCACGTGCTGACGTTTGCCGGCAATTCCCCCGGTTCGTAACCGAACATCCGAAACCAAGTGTCGTTGTCGATGCATTCGCCGGTGACGATATTCCAATCCCAGGTGCCCAAATCGCTGGCGCGAATGGCGAGGGCCAGTCTCTCCTCGCTCAGCCGGATAGTTTCGTCGCGCACCCTCAAATGGTGCGCTGCTTGGCTGAAGGCGATGCCAAGCCGGGCCAGCTCGTCCGATCCCCCCAGCAGCACCGGTGAGCCGTGTCGCCCGGTCGCGAGCGCTTCCGTCGCATCAACCAGCGACTGCGCCCGGCGGGTGATTGTCCGATCGAAATAAAACCAAACCATCGCGCAGGCGCCGAGGATCAGGGCGCCCATGATGGTGGCCCGCCGTACGAGCGAGTCGATCGCCGGCGCCATCTGGGCGGCGACGTCGGATTCCGTGCAAAACCAGAGCGGTGCCGATCCGCTGTCCGGCTTGAGTGAAAAGGCCGACCACAGGGTGTTGTGGTCGGGGGTGAGCTGGAACTGGGTCGCCTTTGCGGATCTGGCCGCCTGTACCACGGCGGCCGCTCCAGCCAGGACTTCGGGGAGCTTGCGCCCCACCAGCGGCTCCCGGGTCGCGCAGAGAATCACGCCAGCCTCGTCACAGAGCAGTGCCGTCTTCAACTGCGGGACGACCGCCAGCCGCCGCATGATGGTCATTCCCGCGTCCCGGCCACGGCGTGGCAGCTCCTCCTCCAGGTCGGGCACGACCAGCATCCCGAGACCGGCCGCCCGCTGCTGCATCAGTGCCGTGTTGCGGCGATCGATTTCCACATAGCTCACCGTCACACCGATCGCCGACAGTGTGAGGCCGAGGAGCAGCAGACCGAAGGGCAGGGTGTAACGCAGCGGAAACGGGTGTTTCATCAACGAGGAAGCAAGTGAGCCTCTCAGCCCGGAAAATTCGGAGGGTCGGAGACGTCTGAAGTTTTTGCGTCCGTCGTGCGCCCGGGCGAGGATATTCGCTGCGCCCTGGCGATCGAGCAGGCTCCGGCCGGCGCGGGTGCCGGCAATCAGGGACCGAGGAAAACGTTCCTGCCGACGACCGCGCTCAGTTATTCCACGCCCGCGTCGCCACGGGATCACGGCCTTCGTCGAAGTCGAGGTAGTCGAACATCGTCATGATCGGTTTCCCCTCGAATGCGCTTTCCTTGATCCGCCGGGCGAGGATCTCCGCCGCCTCGTCGCGCCAGCCGCGTTTCATCATGAAACCGCTCCAGACCTCGCACTCTTCGTCGGTCCGCGCTCCGCCGCGCTGTTCGGCCCACGCCAGCAATTGCTCGTCGCTGAGGTCGCCGACGAGGGTCCGGGCCTTCAATTCGTCATAGTTCACGCGCAGAAAGCTGACGCAGCGACTGTCAAAGCCCTTGCCCAGATTGGCCTGGTAGTCGGCCGGCAGTTTGCCGGCGGCCAGGAGTCGGATCTTGTCGAGCATGCGCCCGAAATAAACCAGACGGCCGACTTTGACGTAGGGTGAGCGCAGACCGGGAACAGTGGACATGGTTGAAGGGACAGGTTGCTGGAGAACCGGTCAGAGATCCTGCATTCGGCGAGTGCCGTCAACCGGGAGTTGTACCCGGGCGCGGTTCGAAGGCGGAAAACCTCCTTGCCTGTCGGCGTCGGCTCGGCGCGAAATACACGGCTTCCCGGCCGCCCGCCGGTCCGCCAATCTCATCTCTTCCCTCATGAACTACGGTCTCAACATCCGCCCTGCGGCGGCCCTCGATTTCGTGTCTCTCGGCGCCCTGATCCACCGGCTCGATCCGGGTGTCATACCCTTTCGCAAGGCGACCACCTGTCAGATTCACGTCAGCGGAGGCGAATTCAACGTCGCGGCCAATCTCTCGGATTGTTTCCAGCTCAAGACCGGGATCGCGTCCGCGATGGTCGACTATCCCATCGGCGAGCTGATCGCCGAGCGCGTGCGCGCGATGGGCGTCGCGGCTTTCTACAAGAAATTCAAGCACGACGGCGTGCACGGTCCGAACATGGCGACGGTTTACAGCGATCGCGGCCATGGTGTGCGCGGCCCGGTGGTGTTCTACAACCGGTGCAACGAGGCCGCGGCGCAGCTGAAGCCGGGCGACTTCAAGTGGTCCGAAATCTTCGCCGGCGGCGTGCGCTGGTTTCACAGCGGAGGCATTTTTGCCGCGCTCTCGACGACCACAGCCGAGACGATCATCGAGGGCATGCAGGCGGCGAAGGCCGCGGGCGCTGTCACCTCCTTCGATCTCAATTACCGGGCGAAACTCTGGAATATCGTCGGCGGGCCGGAACGCGCGGTGGCGGTGCTCGACCGCATCATCAAGCACGTCGACGTGCTCGTGGGCAACGAGGAGGACTTGCAGCTCGGCCTTGGCATCCCCGGGCCGGAGGTCACCGCCAAGTCCAAATTGGATCCCAGCGCCTTCTTCAGCATGATGGGTAACGTCACGAAGAAGCATCCGCACATCAAGATCGTCGCCACGACGCTCCGCGAGGTGCACTCGACCAACCGCCACTCGTGGGGTGCGGTCGCATGGATCAACGGCTCGACCTACGTGTCGCCCACGTGCGAGCTCGACGTGGTCGATCGCGTCGGCGGCGGCGATGGCTATGCGGCGGGATTCTTCTACGGGCTTCTCAGCGGCGAGTCGCCGCAAGACGCCGTCAATCTGGGCTGGGCGCACGGGGCGCTGCTCACCACCTTCCCTGGCGACACGACGATGGCGACGGTGGAACAGGTGCGGGCGTTTGCCCGCGGTGGCTCCGCGCGCATCCAACGGTAGCTCCAGGTCGGCCGGTTATTTCCGGCTCACCCTCCCGTAGTAGATTACGGTCGCGAGCACTCCCAGCATCCACGTCGGAAAATTCACCCAGAGCTGGTGAAAGGGCACCGGGTAATTCCGGCAGGCCCAGATGATGAGAACGTGCTTGATCGCGATCAGCATCCAACAGACGAGGATCACGCGCTCGACGCGCGGATTGCGGGGTATCCGGCGGCTCACACTCACCTGTTCGACGAAGCCATGGCGGTCCAAACCGGGAGGCGGTGGGCGGCCGGTGATCAGTTGGACGAGATTGGCGAACATGGAGAGGCGAACGCTAGCCATGACCCGTTAAAAGCAAAGAGGCGAACGTGATGTCGGGCGATTGCACTGCGCTCCGTGATTGTCTCGGTGCGCGAATCCGGCACACGTTTCACCGATGGCCGAATCCCCTCTGTCCTCCGCGCAGCCGCCGTTGGGAAACTCCCCGGCGCGCCTGGCGACCGCCAGTGCGGTGGCCGCCGGAATCACCTCTGTGGCCCAAACCGCACGGCTCGTCGGCGAAATGGGTGTCACCCGCGGAGTGCGAGCCCTCCTCGACGTCAACCAGGCTGGTGGCTTTGATTGCCAGTCGTGCGCCTGGCCCAGCCCGGACCGTGACCGGCACACATTTGAATTTTGCGAGAATGGCGCAAAGGCTGTCGCGGATGAGGTGACGTCCCGGCGCGTGGATCGGGATTTTTTTGCCCGTTACTCGATCGCGGAACTCGCCGCGCAGAGCGACCATTGGCTCAACGCGCAGGGCCGGCTCGTCGAGCCGATGGTGCGGCGCGACGGCGCCACACACTACGAACCCATCGGATGGGACGAGGCATTCGCCCTGATCGCGCGCGAGTTGCAGGCGCTGCCGACCCCGGATGCGGCGGCGTTTTACACCTCCGGACGGACGAGCAACGAGGCGGCCTTTCTGTGGCAGCTTTTCGTTCGGCAATTCGGCACCAACAACCTGCCCGACTGCTCGAACATGTGCCACGAATCGAGCGGTGTCGCCCTCGGTGAGAGCATCGGGATCGGCAAGGGCACGGTGACGCTTGAGGACTTCGAACATGCCGACGCGATCTTCGTCATCGGCCAGAACCCCGGCACAAATCACCCGCGGATGTTGTCGGCGCTCGAGGCCGCCAAGACGCGCGGGGCGAAAATCGTCTCGATCAATCCGCTGCCCGAAATAGGGATCGAGCGCTTCAAGAACCCTCAGGATTTTCTGCACCCGCTGAAGGCCTTTCAGACCCTGCTTGGTGATGGCGCGCGCCTCTCCGATCTCTGGCTGCAGCCCCGGATTGGCGGCGATCTCGCGTTGTTGAAAGGACTGATGAAGGCGATGATCGAGGTCGAGGACCGGCGCCCGGGCGAGGTTTTGGACCGGGAATTCATCCGGGAACACACTGTCGGGTTCGAAGCGCTCAAGGCGGATTTGCGCGCGACGGGATGGGACGATGTCACGGCCGCGAGCGGCGTGACGCGCGACGCGATTCTGGCCGCGGCGGAGATTGCGATTCACTCCCGCGCCACCATCGGTTGCTGGGCGATGGGTTTGACGCAACAGCCGCACGCCGTCGCCACGATTCAGCAGGTCGTGAATTTTCTGCTCCTGCGCGGCAATCTCGGCCGGCGCGGTGCCGGCGTCTGCCCGGTGCGCGGGCACTCGAATGTGCAGGGTGATCGCACGATGGGCATCTGCGAGCGGATGCCGGAGGCTTGGCTCGCGCGGCTCGATGCGGAATTCGGGATGACGTCGCCTCGCGCGCACGGCCTCGATACGGTCGGCACGATTCGCGCGATGCACGAAGGATGTGTGCGCGTGCTGGTGGCGATGGGCGGAAACTTTCTGTCCGCCACCCCCGACACCGAATTCACCGCGGCGGCCCTGCGCCGCTGCGCGCTCACAGCGCACGTGTCGACGAAGCTCAACCGCGCCCACCTGATCACCGGCCAGAACGCTCTCATCCTGCCGTGCCTCGGGCGGAGCGAACGGGATGTGCAGACCGGCGTGGAGCAATTTGTCACAACGGAAGATTCGATGGGTGTGATCAACTCGTCCCGGGGACGGCTGGCGCCGGCTTCGGAACATTTGCTGAGCGAACCGGCCATCGTCTGCCGACTCGCCGAGGCGGTGCTCGCAGAGGGGCGGATCTCGGTCGCGCCGTTCTGGCGCGCGTTCGAATCCAACTACGATTTGATCCGCGACCGCATCGCGCGGGTCGTGCCGGGATTTGAGAATTACAACGCACGGGTTAGGGAAGGTCCGTTTCACCTGGCCAACGCCCCGCGCGATCGCCGCGAATGGCGGACGGCCACCCAGCGGGCGAATTTTGTTTCAGCACCCATTCCCCGCTCTTCGCTTCAGCCAGGCGAATTTGTGATGATGACGATTCGCACGCACGACCAGTTCAACACGACCGTCTATGGACTCGACGACCGGTATCGCGGCGTGTTCGGCGGCCGACGCGTGGTTTTCATGCATGAGGCGGACATTGCCGCCGCCGGGTTGCAGCAGGGACAGTCGGTCGATCTCACGAATCGCCATGGCGGCGTGGAGCGGGTGGCGCGGACGTTCATGGTCGCGCCCTATCGCATTCCCCGGGGTTGCATCGCGACGTATTTTCCGGAGGCCAATGTGCTTGTGCCGATCGACAGCGTCGCCGCGAAAAGCAACACCCCGACCAGCAAGTACGTCGTCGTGACGATTACGGCGGCCTGACACTCGCCATGGAACATTTCTGTGCTATCTTTCGTCACACGGCACCATGAAAACGAACTCCATTCTGCTTCTTGCCCTGACGGTACTCCCACCTGCCGTGGCGTTGCGCGCAGAGGAAATCCGCACAATTGCCCGTGCCGAGGTGTTGTTCTTCGAGCCGGAGAAATTCACCGATGTGCGCGACAGCTACATGGGAGACGCGACGCGCACCACCTACCTCGAGCAGATTCGCGACCATGTCTTGGAGCAGGCCAAGTATTATGTGCCGGAGGGCCACAAACTTTCCGTCACTTTCACGGACATTGACATGGCTGGTGATTTCGAGCCGTGGCACGGGCCGCGTTGGGATGACATTCGCGTGGTGAAGGACATCTATCCGCCGCGGATCCTCCTGACGTTTCGCCTGACCGATGCGGCGGGCAACGTGGTCAAGGAAGGGAAACGCGATCTGCGCGACCTGGCCTTCATGATGAAAATCACGATGTCGTTCCGTGACGATCCGGTGCGCCATGAAAAGGCGCTGCTCGACGATTGGCTGCGGAGCGATTTCCCACGCGTGCGGAAAAACTGACCGGGGTTGGCGCCGTGGATGTCGGTCGCTGGGTTGACACCGGTCGCGGCCGTTTCTGTGCTGTCGGGAGTGAATTCGCCCGTCGCTGAACCTGCCGGCCGCCTCGACAAGTGGCTCTGGGCCGTGCGTCTTTTCAAGACCCGCAGCCTCGCGGGCGATGCCTGCCGGGCTGGCAGTGTTGAAGTGAATGAACTGCCGGCGAAACCCGCCCGCGACGTCCGGCCGGGCGAAACGGTGGTCGTGAAACAGGGAGTCGTCCGTCGGACGCTCCGCGTAGTGGGCGTGCCCCGCTCGCGGGTGGGAGCGAAGCTTGTGGCGAATTTCTGCACCGACCTCACCCCGCCGGAGGAATGGGAAAAAGCGCGCGTGGAGCGGCTGCAACACGTGCTTGAACGCGAAAAAGGCAGCGGACGCCCGACCAAACGCGACCGGCGCCAGGTGGACCGGATGTTTGAGTGACAAACCGGTTTCGGCCCCGCGGTAAATTTTCCTCTTCCCGTCTGCCATCCCGATGAGCGTCTATTCCAAATTCGAGACCGAGCTCGCCGTTCGTCCCGATGACATCGATCTATATCAGCACGTCCACAGCACCCGCTATCTCGACTACGTGCTGGCGGCACGGTTCGACCAGATGGAGCGCTGCTATGGGATGGCGATGCAGGCCTTTGCGCAGCGTGGGCTCGGGTGGTTCATGGCGTCGGCGACGATCCATTATCGCCGGCCGTTGGGGTGGGGGGACCGGATGGTCGTGCGCACCTGGATCGAGAGTTTCACCGAGTCGGGCTGCCGCGTGATGTTCGAAATCGACAAGCTACCAACGGCCAAACGTGTGTGCGAGGGGCACTGCGATTACACGCTCGTGACTCTTGCCACCGGACGGGCCACACCGCTGCCGGAAGACGTCAGGCTGCGCTACTCGATTTAACCCACGGTGTAGGATTCCGCGAATTCCCTTGCGTATGTGTCGACCCCATGCACCGTGTCGTCGCTTCGTTAGAGAATACGTTAGGTGACAGTTTCTGGTGAGTCGTTGGCTGAGCGTTTGGCTTAAGTGATGATTTCGAAACCCAATAGTGGGAACGGACTGGCAGCAGACGGAGGATCTACGAGACATCACTAAATGAGTAACTCCAAACTATACGTCGGTAACCTGTCGTTCAAGACCACGGAAGACGAACTTCGCGCCGCTTTCGGCCAATTCGGATCTGTGACCGATGTTTACGTCGCCATGGACAAGATGACCGGTCGCCCCCGCGGCTTCGCGTTCGTCACCATGGGTACAGGCGATGAGGCCAAGCAGGCTGCAGAAAAGATGAACGGCGTCGATCTCGGCGGCCGTCAATTGACCGTCAATGAAGCCCGTCCGAAGGAAGATCGCCCGGGTGGCGGCTTTGGCGGCGGCGGCGGCGGCCGTGGCTTCGGTGGCGGCGGCGGCGGTGGCCGTGGCGGCTACGGTGGCGGCGGCGGCGGTCGCGATCGCGATCGCGGCGATCGTCGTTACTAAGACCGGCGTTTCCAACGAAACGGTTTTTCGAGGGACGGAGCTCCTGAGGAGCTTCGTCCTTTTTTTTTAGGCTTCCGCTTCCGCTTTGTCATTCTGAGTGCAGCGAAGATTTCCGCGGGCCGTGCCCGCCCCTTGGCAGCAAACATCCCGATGGATGTTTTCGCTGCGCTCAGAATGACAGACCCGAACAGACATGCCTTTTAAATCTCTCAATCTCTCCGATTCCGTTCTTCGCGGTGTACAGGCCGCCGGTTATACGGATCCCACTCCCATTCAGCTGCGCGCGATTCCCGTCGTGCTCGGCGGCGGCGACCTCATCGGTTCCGCCCAGACCGGAACAGGCAAGACGGCCGCCTTTGCGCTGCCGATTCTCTCCAAGCTCGGCGCCCACGCCCGCGGCCAGAACGCCCGCGTGCTCGTGCTCGAACCCACCCGTGAGCTCGCTGCGCAGGTCGAAACCGCGTTTCGCGATTTCGCCCGCTTCACCGACATCCGACCGGTCGCCATTTTTGGCGGCGTCGGCTACGGCTACCAGCGCACCGAGCTCAAGCGCGGCGTCGACATCATCGTCGCCACGCCGGGCCGGCTCATGGACTATCTCAAGGAGGGCACGATCAGCCTCCGCGACATCTCGATTCTCGTGCTCGACGAGGTCGACCGCATGCTCGACATGGGCTTTCTGCCCGTCGTGAAGGACATCATCGGCCGCTGCCCGAAGAACCGGCAGACGCTGTTTTTCTCCGCCACCGTGCCGCCGGAAATTGCGGCGGTCGCGTCGTTCGCCCTGCGCAATCCCGCCCGCGTCGAGGTCGGCGTGAACCGCTCCGTCAACGAGTCGGTCAAGCACGCGATTTATCCCGTCTCCTTCGAGCAAAAATTCGAACTGCTCGTCGCGCTCCTCGCAAAAATCGACTTTGACAGCGTGCTCGTTTTTTCCCGCACCAAGCACGGCGCCGACAAGATCGCCCGCCGCCTCAAGGACGCGAACCACTCGGTCGCCGTGTTGCACGCCAACCGCTCGCAGAACCAGCGGATCGAGGCGCTCGCCGGCTTCAAGTCCGGCAAGTACGAGGTGATGGTCGCGACCGACATCGCCGCGCGCGGCATCGACGTCGCGGGTGTGTCACATGTGATCAACTATGACGTGCCGGAGAAGCCCGAGGACTACGTGCACCGGATTGGTCGCACCGGCCGCGCCCAGGCGGTGGGCGACGCGTTCACACTGGTGACGCCGGAAAATGCCGGCGACGTGCGCGACATCGAGCGCTTCATCGGCCAGAAGATTCCCGAGCTGCGCCTCGAGGGCTTTCCCTACAAGGCGTTCGCACCGCGCCCGCCGCAACCCGCGCAGCGTCCGCACGGCAGCCTGCCGGGGACGATCCGCCATGGCGGCGGCTTCCGGCGCTTCAAGAGCCGGCGTTGATCGGCGTTCCCGGCGCGAGCAGGTGAATATCGCCGGCTCGCGCGCGGTTTTGGATTTGGCCCAAACAGGGACGGATTGTTTTTGAACCGCGGGGCGTCAAGGTGACGGGCACCATGCCCACCGTTGCCGCCGTCGAAAAACACCTGGCCGCGCTGCGTTCGTGCACGCGTTGCCCTCGCATGCACCGGCCGGCGGTGGTCGGGCGTTCCTCGGCCAGCCGTGTGATTCTCGTCGGCCAGGCGCCGGGTGACAAGGAACCGAAACTTGGCCGGCCGTTCGCGTGGACCGCCGGCAAGACGCTGTTCAAGTGGTTTCACGGCGCGCTCGGCTGGAGCGAGGACGAGGTGCGCAACCGGATCTATTTCGCGGCCGTGTGCCGGTGTTTTCCCGGGAAACGCCCCGAGGGCGGTGATCGCGTGCCGGCGCCGGAGGAAATCGCGAATTGTTCCGCGTGGCTGGAGCGCGAGTTCACCCTGCTGAAGCCGCAGCTTGTGCTGCCGGTTGGCAAACTCGCGATCTCGCAATTCCTCGGCGAGCGGCCGCTGCTCGAAACGATCGGCAAACAATTTCCGATCACCTACCGCGGACAGGCCGTCGACTGCATTCCGCTACCGCATCCCTCGGGAGCTTCGCCATGGCATCGGATGGAGCCGGGAAAATCCCTGCTGGGCCGGGCGCTCGCGCTGGTCGCGAAGCACGAGGCATTAGAATAACCATAGCGCCCGATTGGCCTGACCTCAATTCACCCGGTTCCACACGGGTTGGCACGTCACGGCCGCGCGTGCGATTTTCGCCGACGTGGTGCGCATCTCAACCATGCCCTCGGGGCTGCAAAACGCGGCGTGACATGTGACGATCAGATTCGGCGTCGCCGCTTCCTGCGCGGTACGCAACGGCTCGTTCTCGACGACATCGAGGCCGGCGCCGGCGAGGTGTCCGCGGTGCAACGCTGCGAACACCGGCGCCTTTTCCACGATGTCGCCGCGGGCGGTGTTCACCAGAAATGCGCCCGGCTTCATTTGCGCGATTTCTTTTTCGCCGATCATCGCGCGGGTCTCGTGACTCAGCGGACAGTGGATCGAAACCGTGTCGCTGGATTGCAACAACTCCTCGAGCGAATTCACGCGCTCGATGCCGATGGCCTTGTGCGTTCCGGCCGGCACGTAGGGATCGAAAAAGATCACGCGAAACCCAAACGCCTTCGCCCGCAGCGCCGCCGCCGTGCCGATGCGGCCGAGGCCGACGACGCCAAAGATCTGCGTGCGCAGCCGCCGCATTTTCGGTGCAACGTTGATCCTCCAGCCAAGCTGCTTGGCCTCGCGGTCGAGGGGGAAGAGCTGCCGGTAGAGCGCGAGAGTGAGGGCGAGGGCGTGATCGGCCACCTCCTCGGTGCCGTAGTCGGGCACGTTGCACACGGGGATTCCGGCCTTGGCCGCGGCGGCGATGTCGACGGTGTCGAATCCGACGCCGTTGCGGATAATGGCGCGGCAATGCTTCATCCGGGCGATGACTTCCGCCGTGATGAGCGGGCCATGCCAGAGGATCAGTGCGTGCGCTTCGAGGACCTCGGGAGGAATGGGTGCGTTGGCATCGAGCCAGACGGTTTTCAGATCGGCGACGTCGGTCACCAACGGTCGTTCCACCGCGGCTTCGTGGTCGGTAAACCGGAATTCCCTGGGGCAGAGGATGACGACGGAAGGGCGGGACATGAAAATCGCTTTGACCCCCGATTAGACGGATGACACGGATGCCGGGAAGACTTATTCGTGTTTATTGTGAAATCCTTGGCCAAACTTTTCCTGACTGGATGTATTGCAATGCTGGCGATGGCGCCTCTGGCCCACGCGCAGCGCGAGAAGCTGCCGCCCGACGATCTCGCCGAAGTGGAGAAAACCTATCCCAACGCGAAAAAGACCACCACGGGCATTCGTTACGTCATCACGCGTGAAGGCGAGGGCGACACGCCGAAGCCGGGCGACAAGGTCAACGTACTCTACGTTGGCCAGCTCTTGAACGGAAAGATTTTCGACGAGGCCAAAGATCCGGCGCAGCCGTTCACCTTTCGCGTCCGGCGCGACATGGTGATCGAGGCCTGGGACCAGGTGCTGCAGCTGATGAAGAAGGGCGAGAAGCGGATCGTGATTGTCCCGCCGGAACTCGGTTACGGCACGCGCGGCCAACCACCGAAGATCGGGCGCAACGCGACGCTCGTGTTCGAAATCGAGCTGTTGAGTTTCGGGAAAGACTGAACACGGGCCGGCCGCATAGCCGGCCCGCTGTGCGACGTCACTTCATCATCGCATCGAGCATCGGCTTCATCGCGTCGGCCCAAAGCTGGTAGCCGGCGGCGTTGGGGTGGAGTTGATCGGGCATGATCGCGAACGGGATTTTCCCGTCCTGACCGACGAACGACGCGTTGATATCGAGGAAGCGCACGTTCTTGCCGTCGTCGAGTTTCGCGAGCTCGACGTTGACGGCGTTGATGATCTCCGTGCGCTTGGCGGCGTCGGTGATGGCGGAATCGGTGATGACGCCCTGGGCGTTCTTGCGGGCGCCGCGGGGGAAGACGGCGAGGACGAGGACCTTGGTTTCTGGAATTTTCGCGCGGATCATCGCGACGATTTTTTTGTCGGCGGCGGCGATTTCCGCGGCGGTGTGGGTGGCGGTGTTGTTGGTGCCGAGCATGAGGACAACGACCTTGGGGTGGAGCCCGTCGAGTTCACCGTTTTCGATCCGCCAGATGACGTGCTGGGTCTGGTCGCCGCCGATGCCGAAATTCGCGGGCTGCCATTTCGAGTAGAAATGCTCCCAGACGTGCGGCGCCTTGGTCCATCCCTGGGTGATCGAGTCGCCGAGGAAGAGGACGCCGATTGGGCCCTCCTTGCCGCGGGCGAGGAACGACTCGTGCATCTTGCGGAAGCGACCGTCGGTGTCCTTTTTCTCGATAGCGGCGGAGGCGTCGACCTTTGGGGCGGTGCCGGCAGGCTGTTGGGCCTGCGCGACGGCGAGAGCGGCGACGAACGCCACGAGAGAAAGGAGGCGGGGGAGTGATTTCATGGTAAGAAGAAAGGGTGACTCTCGGCGGAGCCCGGGTGTCAGTCGACATCTAAGCTCAACTCCGCGAACGCCGCTGGGCGATCACATTGTCGATCGTGTACAGTGCGAGGGCCGCCCAGATGAAAACAAAGCACAACGCACGGGCGCGCGAGAAGGTTTCTTGATAAACCCAGATGCCAAGCGCGAGCTGCACGCTGGGGGCGAGGTATTGGAGTAACCCGAGTGTCGAGAGCCGAATCCTCTGGGCGCCATAGGCGAAAAGCAGCAATGGCACCGCGGTGATTACACCCGAACTCAGGATGAGCAGGTGCGTGTGCAGATCGACCCGGCCGAGGGCGCCCGTGCCATTGTGATGCTGCCAGAAAATGAACGCGAGGGCGAAGGGCGCGAGCAGCAGCGTCTCAAGAGTGAGTCCGGTGATCGCGCCGAGTTTCGACTGTTTGCGCATCAGGCTGTAGCCACCCCAGGTGACGGCCACCACGAGCGCGATCCAGGGTGGCCGGCCCACTTGGACCACCAGCAACGCCACGCCGGTCGCGGCGAGCACGATTGCGATCCACTGGGCCCGTCGGAGGTGCTCGTGCAGTACAAACCGGCCGGCGGCGACATTGACGAGCGGGACGAGGAAGTAGCCGAGGCTCGTTTCGATGACGTGACCGGAGTTCACCCCCCAGACGTAGATGAGCCAGTTTCCGGTGAGCAGGCTCGCGCTGAGAAGCTGGGTCCGCAGTGAGCGTCCAGCGCGCAGGGCGGCGGCGATTTCGCCGAAATTCCGTTGCGCGGCGATGAGCGCCAATAACAGTGCAAGGGACCAGATGTGCCGATGGGCGATGAGCTCAAGCGGGTTTACTGCCGCCAGCTGTTTCCAATAAAGCGGCACCAACCCCCAGAGAAAATAACACGCCGTCGCGGCGAGTGCTCCCGCCCGGGCTTGGGCGGCGGTGGTGGGGGAGTGAGATGTCACGCGAACGACGCTCGGGGGCCGCAGCGACGCGTCAACGTTCGCTTCGCTGTGCCTGTCATCCGGTCTGGGCATTGCGCCGGCGACACCGGCGACCCTCCCGGATTATTTCTTTCCGGACGAGTTGAAGCCGTATTTTTCGCGAAACTCGGTTTGCGCCTGGGTGCGGGCGGCCTCGGCCGCGGCACCTTGGGCGGTGAGTTCAGCCACCCGTTTTTCCATCCAGCGCTGGCGGAAGGTCTCCTCCACATCGGCGGCGATGGCCGAACTCTCCTTCGGTCGGCCGGATTTTTTGGAAAACAGGCAGCCGGTTGAAAACATCAGCGCGGTGCACACAACGGACAGGAGCAAGGTTTTGGTCATTAGGATCGAGGTTTTACCGTGGGGCGGGTGCCCGCTGACCGCGAGTGAAACTTTTTGGTCCGCTTTTCTTGGGTCGGATTGAGTTTTTGTTTTCGCGCTGTGCCTGATTTTCGCTTTTGTCGGGCGCATGAGTGACGAGCAAACGCCTCCCCCTTCGTTGCGCCTCAAGCCACGGCTTCGGCCTCCGGAAGGGCAAACGCCAGCTGCCGCTCCCGCCGCTCCGGCTTCCGATGCCGCGGCAGTACCGTCGACCAACCCGCCACCCGCGCCACCTCCTCCGCCGGCAGACGTGCCGATTTCTGCCGCGTCATCCGCGGCGGTGAGCCCGGAACCAGCGTCGCCCCCCAAGATCCGTTTCAAGCCGAGATTGACCGGCGAAGCCGCCTCCGCTCCGGCTGCGGCGTCGGCACCGGAAGCATCCGCGCCGTCAGCGCCACCCGATCTCCCCAAAGTGCCCGATTTGCCGGTTTTTTCCGAATCGGCTCCTCCCCCTTCTATCGCAGCTCCAGCGCCCTCTCCGACACCGGCTCCTGCGGCAACGCCTGGAACGGCCCCGACGATTCGTCTGAAAGCGCGGATTCCTGGGGAAGCGGCACCCGCTCCCGCACCGGCGTCGAGTTCGCCGGCATCGCCGCCCCCTGCGGCGGCCGATCCATCCGCTGCCGCCCCGAGCCTTCGTCCGGCTGCACCGCCTTCGCCCCCTCCCGCCCCTCCGCCGCCGGCGGATCCCGCCCCGGCCGCCGACCCGGAAAAGTTTAAGCTCAAGCCAAAAGCCCCGGCGCCGGTCGCGCCTCCGCCCCCTCCGCCTCAGGGCGTTTCACCGCCCCCGGCTTCGTCTGCTGGCAGTGCACCGCCTCCCGTTCCTGGCCCGCCCCCGATTCCGGCCGCTCCGGTCAAGGCGCCGCCGCCGTTCCCCGTGGTTGCTCCTCCGAAGTCGGGGAAAACCATCCCGCCCATTCCGCACGTCAGTGTGAAGACGGAAGCGGCGGAAGTGGTAAAGGAAGCTCCGGCGCCGAAGGGGAAGGACGCACGCAAGCGGAAGATGGTCCTGCTCTCCGCCGGACTGGCGGCGCTTCTGGTGATTGCTGGCGGCGGATTTTTTGCCTTCCGGAAGTTTACGACTCCGCCTCCTCCGCCGCCGGCACCCGCCGCCAAGGCCAAGGCGCCGACCGCCCCTCCCGCCGCAGCCACCGCTTCCGCGACCGCCGGCGCGGCCAAGGCTGGCCCGACTCCGTCCGATACGCTGAACAAGCTCGCCCACGCGCCGGCCGCCGCGATCAACAAGGCTCAGGATGTGATCGCCGCCCGCAAAGCCAGCGGTCAGACCGACATCGATTTTGAGACCCCGGTGGCCGGCGGTGAAAAGCCCGCTTTGGCCCCGCCCGCCGGGGCTGCCAAGGCGCCGGGATCCGTCACGAAAACTTCGACCGGAATGACCTCGAACGGACGTGGAGTTTCGGCCACGACCGAAGTGGAGGCGGCCGTCGAAGCCAGCCCCGCTTTCCGTTCGTTTGTCGCGAATGCGAAGATCAGCGGTGTGTTTCAAGGCTCGCCGTCGCGTGCGTTCATCAACGGCCGGCTGGCCCGCGCCGGTGAGACGGTCGACGCCAACCTTGGCGTGATGTTCGACAGTGTGGATACCGAGCGTCGGCAACTCGTCTTCCGCGACAAGGCCGGCGCCATCGTTTCTCGCAAATACTGACGTGCCTGCTTCGGCTGGAAACCGGCGGCCCGGGTGGGTCCGCCGGTTTCGGCATGTGGGTGATGCTTACTTGCCCTGCACGGCGTCCCGAATCGCGTGCAGCACGGCCGGATCGGTGGCGATGCCCAGCACGCCGTTCACGACAAACTGGATGCCGATGCACAGGATCAGGAAGCCCATCACTTTTGAAAGCGCATTCATGCCGTTGAGCCCGATGACGCCGACCACGCGTTCCGAAAGGCGCAGCGTGCCATAGGTGATCACCGCGACGACGAGGATGCCGAGGATGATTGCAATGTAATCAAGCCAGCCGGTGGAGAGGGAAGTGAACCCGATGGTGACGGCGATGGATCCAGGCCCGCTCATCATCGGCATCGCGAGCGGTGAAAATGAAACGTCGCGTTTGGCGCGCGCCGCGGCGTGGGCCGCGTCGTCCTTTTCCGGGTCGCGCGGCGGCGCCATCAGCATGCCCGACCCGATGCCGGCCACGAGCAAACCGCCCGCGATGCGGAGCCCGGGAATCGAGATGCCGAAAAAAGCCATGATGAGCCGCCCGCCGATGAGAAAGCAGACGAGGATCACCACCATGTAGACGCAGGCCATGCGGAGCTGGTGCAGGCGCCGCTCGGATGAATCGCCCTCGGTAATCGCCAGAAAGGTGGGTGCGGTGGCGAGCGGGTTGATGAGCGGCAGCAGGGCGATGACCGTGCCGAGGATGAGCTCCCAGAAGTGAGAGACGTTGGGCATGTGCAACGCTTATGCGTCGGGCGCTTGTCGCGCAACCTTGCGCCGAAAGACCGTGGACTACCAGACGTCCACCGGTCCTTTGGGCACGGGGATTGACTCCCGCGCATAAATTTCCGCGTCACCGGGTTCGCGCATGAACGAAGCCACCAGCGGTGCCGGGGCGTATTTTCCCAACAATTCTCCGCCCTCGTCGCAAAACTGTGCCCGCCACGACAAATAATCCGCGACGGCCGCGTCGAAGTCCGCGCGGGATCGGATCGTGATAATCCGCTGTTTGAAAGGCTTCGACGGACCAAACCGCTTGGCGTACCACGGAGCGACCTTGCGGAAAAGCCGGGCGCCGTGCTCTTCGCCGTAAAATTCGCAGTAGCGTTCGAAATGCCGGCGCAAGACGCGCAGCCGCTCGGCGAAGTCCGGTTCGGGGAGCAGTTCGCCGGTCTTTAGGAGGTGGGCGGTGCGCCGGAAGATCCACGGATCGTAGAATGCGCCGCGCCCGATGCTCACGCCGGCACAACCGGTTGCCTCAAGCATGTGTTTCGCGGCGGTGGGGGTCGTCACGTCGCCGTTGCCGATGACCGGAATCGACTTCACCGCCTCCACGACCGCGCGGATGCCCCGGAGATTGACCGTA
Organism: Opitutia bacterium; assembly: GCA_947474365.1. Taxonomy (GTDB): domain Bacteria; phylum Verrucomicrobiota; class Verrucomicrobiia; order Opitutales; family Opitutaceae; genus ER46. The sequence goes on from CANJIU010000024.1 coordinate 73,933, forward strand.
CCGGAAAATCCCTGGGCGCGCGTGCGTCCGTGGACAAAGATCGCCGCCACCCCGGTGTCTTCCAGCACGCGCGCCAGGTCGGGAGCGGTGAGATTGTCGTCGTCCCAGCCCAGCCGCATCTTTGCGGTCACCGGAATTTTTACGGCGGCGATCATCCCGCGGACCAGGGCGGCCGTCTTGTCGAGCTCTGTCATCATCGCGGAACCGCCGCCGATTTTGACCACCTTTTTCACCGGGCAGCCCATGTTGATGTCGACCGATTCGGCGCCCATTTCCTGACACATCACGGCGGCGTCGCGCATTTCCTCCGGCACGCTGCCGAAGAGTTGAATCGCCAGCGGGCGATCCTGCGGTGCGGAGGCCACCAGTTTGAGGGCGGTGGGGTTGCGCTCGAGCAGGGAGCGGGCGTTGACGAGGTCCGTGGTTGCCCAGGCCAGTCCGCCCAGTTCCCGCACCGTCAGTCGCATGGGCAGGTTGGTGTACCCCGCGAGCGGCGAGAGGAACAGATTGGACGAAAGCTCAAACGGGCCCAGGCGCATGGAACGGGAGAGGCAGTGTGGTTGTCGTGGAATTAGGCGAGCGCGGCCTTCATCCGCCGAATTGCCTCGACGAGCGTGGCGCGCGGACAACCGAAATTGAGCCGTACGTGGGAGCCCTTGGCGGCGCCAAACATCGCGCCGTCACTGAGCCCGACCCCGTGTTCTTCGAAATGGGCGGTGGGGTTTTCCAGTCTGAGGGCGGAGACATTCATCCACAATAAATAGGTGGCCTCCACCGGCGCATCGACAGTTACGCCCGGCAACTCGTGCGCGATGGCCTCAAGGAGGTAGTCGCGGTTGCCCCGGAGGTAGGTGAGCAGTTCCTGGCGCCACGGCTCGCAGTCGCGGTAGGCGGCTTCGCAGGCAGTGAAACCGAGGCAGGTGACCTCAGCCACGATGCCGGCGGTGGCGCGGAGGAAGCGGGCGCGCCGCGTCGCGTCCGGAATGATCGCGATCGACGTGCCCAAACCCGGCACGTTGTAGGTCTTGCTCGGCGCCATCAGCGTGATGGTGCGTGCGGCGATTTCGGGCGAAAGCACGCTCGTCGGCACGTGAGGCAGTGTCGGATCGAGAATCAGATCGCAGTGAATCTCGTCGGAACAAAAGACGAGGTTGTGCCGTTCACAGAAGTCTGCGAGGCGGACGAGTTCCTCGCGGCGCCAGACCCGTGCCAGCGGGTTGTGCGGATTGCAGAGATAAAACAGCCTGGTGCGCGGCGTGACGGCGCGTTCGAGGGCTTCCCAGTCGATGCTCCAGGTTCCGTCGCTCAGTCCAAACGGCACCTGAACCGAAACGCGGGCGCTGTTCTTCGGTGCGGATATGAACGGCGGATAGACGGGTGAAAGCGTGAGCACCTCTTCGCCGGGCTCCGCGAAGGCCTGGGCGGTGACGTTGAGACCGACGACGAGGCCGGGCAGCCAGACAATCCACGCGGGATCGATTTTCCAGCCATAACGCCGCTGCATCGCATCGACCATGGCGTCGACCGTCGCCTTGACGGGGCGCGCGTAGCCGAAGATTCCATGGTCGATTCGTTCATGCAGCGCGGCGAGGATCGCGGGTGCCGACTTGAAATCCATGTCGGCAACCCAGAGGGGCAGCACGTCGCGCCCGGCGTATTTTTGCCACTTTTGCGAATCGGTTCCCCGGCGTTCTGGTGCGTGATCAAAATCAAATGAGCTCATGGATGTCGCCAGCAGACGACAATTTCCTGATGAAGCGCGACGATTTTTCCCGATTCTTCTGACACAGGGAGCGACGAATCTGCCCGGCCCAGCGATCGGCGCGCGGGTTAAGAGCCGTCGTTGGTGCAACTTACTCCTCGTTCGCGATCGGCCTGCCGCATGCAACGGATGCGTCACGAGTAGTTCAACTCACCAAACAAAACTTCCACAACCATGAGACTCATTCGTTATTCCTATCCCGCGTTTCGCAACGCGTCGCCGTCGTTGGGTAATTTTCGCTATTCTCCGTGGGCTGGTCTCGAGAGTGAAATCGATCGGCTTTTCCAGGCTACGCTCTCCGGGGTGGACGCCGCAACGTCGTCCTCGCGTTTCCCGATCGATCTGTTCGAGGACAAGACCAATACGTACGTCCGCGCCGAGCTTCCGGGTGTGAACCGGGACGACATCAAGGTTGAGGTGGTCGATGGCTATTTGACCATCTCGGCCGTTCGCAAAGCGGCGTCGGTCGCAGCCAGTGCGGGGCAGACAGCTGACGCAACGCCGCCGGAGGCCTCCGCTTTCAGCCGCGCGGTCAGCATCGCAGAAGACACCGTGGCGGAAAAAGTCAGCGCGACCTACGAGAACGGCGTTTTGACGGTCACGTTGCCGAAACGTGAGGAGGCTAAGCCCAAGAAGGTCGCGGTTGCGATCACCTGAGGCTCCCGGCCGACACCCAACTCGCAGACACAAACTCTCAACCTCGTTCACCATGTCACTTCTCACTTCTTTCATTCCCTCTCTCGTTCGCACTCCCGCCCCCACAGCGGAGAATCAACCCGCCGATCTCGCGCATGCGGTCAAACCGGTCTACGAAATCAAGGAGACGCCTGACGCCTTTGGCGTGACCGTTTTTCTCCCCGGCGTCGCCAAGCAAGGATTGGAGATCACCGCGGAGGAAAGTCAGATCCGCGTGGTGGGCCGCCGCGATTGGACACAGCCGGAGGCGTGGACTGCACTCCATCGCGAAAGCGTCACCGGACCTTTCGAATTGGTCTTGGCGCATGACAACGTGGTCGACGCGGAAAAAGTCGCTGCCGAACTGCGCGACGGGGTGCTCCGGATCTCGCTGCCGAAACACGAGGCGGCCAAGCCGCGCAAAATCGTGGTCGGCTAAAGCGCATGCAACCGCCGGGAGTCCGAGACAGGACGCCCGGCGTTTTATTTTGCGCCGTCCGGCGTTCGGATCGAATTTCCAGGAGCATGTCGCTCCCGAGCCAACCGCCGTCATCGGAGATTTCCGGGCCGGTATTGTTCTTCGATGGTGAGTGCGGACTGTGCAACCGAATCGTTCGGTTCTTGCTCCGCATCGACTCGTCGGGCCGGCTGCGGTTTGCCCCTCTCCAGAGCGTCGCGGCCCAGGCTTATTTGCGGCGTCATGGACTGCCTTTGGTGGATTTCGATACGTTGATTTTCGTTCCTGATTGGAGTCGCCGGGAAGAGCCGGATTTTCAGCTGCGCACGGCGGGGGTGATTTCGGCCCTGCGTGCGACGGATCGAACCGGGGCGCACCTCCTTGCTTCGGTACTGTCGGTCTTTCCGTCGCCGTTGCGGGACATGGGTTACCGCATGACGGCTCGCTGGCGGTACCGGATTTTCGGGCCGTGGAAGGTGCGTCCGTTCGCCCGATCTGAATGGTCGAGGCGGTTCCTGAACTGACATTGACCGGGGATTTGCCGTTGACGGTTGGCTGGGGCCAAAATGCAGTGCGGTGCTCCCGTTATGTCCATCGCCACCGCCCTCGTCACCGAACCGCACACTGCCTGGCAGTGGGTGCTGGCGATTTTCAACATCGTCTGGATCGATATCGTGCTCGCGGGTGACAACGCGGTGGTGATCGCCCTGGCGGTGCGAAGCCTGCCGCCGCGGCAGCGCCGGTTGGGCATTGTGTTTGGGGCGGGGGCTGCGGTGATTCTGCGGGGAATCCTCACGGTCGCCACTACGCACCTGCTCTCGGTGCCGTTTCTGAAGCTCGTGGGCGGTCTGCTCATTCTATGGATCGCGTTCAAGCTCCTGCGTCAGAACGAGGGCGAGCAGGAATCGGACAAGGTGGGGGCGCAGGGCGTGTGGCAGGCGGTCTGGATGATCATTGTGGCCGACATCACCATGTCGCTCGACAACGTGCTGGCGGTGGGAGGCGCGGCCGGCGGACACAACACGCTGATTATCTTCGGCCTCGCCTTGAGCATCCCGCTGGTGGTCTTTGGCAGCAATTTGATCTCCCAGTTGATGTCGCGATATCAGATCATCGTTTTCCTCGGGGCGGCGATCTTGGGCAAAGTGGCCGGCGAGATGATGCTGACCGATCCCATCGTGGCAGGGCGGGGACTACCCTTGTGGCAAAAGCTGACGGGTGCGGAGGACGCGATTTTGGCCTACACTTGGTTGCGCTACAACGTGGAGGGTGCGCTCGTCCTCGGGATTTTCCTCTACGGCTGGCTGCGACGGAAGAAATAGATTTTCCCATGAACAGGATATCTTACTCGGCCCTTTTCGGGCTTGTGGCTGCTGCTTCGGTGCGCGCGGCCGAAACGGCGGCCGTTGCCGCTCCCTCCAACGCAGTTGAAGCGCCGACCGGCCGGGCCGGCGCGCAAGAGGTCACGGACCTGTTGGAGCGGTTCGTCAACTGGCTGCACGATTTCTTCCCAGGGGTCGACGAGGCGCTCTTTCACTGGCTGGCGTGCGGCATCCTCTTTTTCGCGGCGATTTTGCTGCGGCACATCATCACCAACATCATTTTTCATTACCTGAAAAAGATGGCGGCCAAGACGGAAACGACGCTCGACGACAAACTCTTTCCGGCGTTGGAAGGTCCGACCGCGACGCTGGTCATGGTGCTCGGCATCTTTTCCGCAGTCACGGTGCTGAAGCTTTCTCCCCAAGTGGATCGGTGGGTTTCCGCCGGTGCCAAGATTTCCGCTCTAACCGTCGTCCTCTGGGCCATGATTCGCGCGGGCGGGGCGATCCTCGATCACCTCGAGGAGATTGCGCACGAGAAGCATATGACGGTGGCGACGTTCATGCCGCTGATCAAGAAGACGCTCTTTGTGTTTGCGGTGATTTTTGGCGTGCTGGTGATCGCGCAGAGTCAGGGCCTGCCGGTGCAATCATTTCTTGCCGGTCTCGGCATCGGCGGACTGGCCTTCGCGCTCGCCGCCCAGGACACGATTGCGAATCTCTTCGGATCGCTCGTGGTTGTGATGGATCAACCGTTCAAGGTGGGTGACATCGTGAAAATCGGGTCCAACGAGGGCAAGGTCGAGGACATCGGTCTTCGCTCGACGAAGATTCGCACCGGGGCGCGCACGCTGATCGTGATCCCCAACAAATCCGTGGCGGGCGAGGCGATCACCAACTTCACGCGCATGCCCCAGCGGCGGGTCGACCAGACACTTGGCCTGACTTACGACACCACGCCGGAGCAGCTGGAGTCGGTGCTGGAGGACATTCGCACCGTGCTGCGTGACGATCCAGGGGTGCACAAGGATTTGATCGTGGTGAATTTCGCGGCCTACGGGGCGTCGTCGTTGGACATCCAGCTGGTCTGGTTTGCAACCGATCCGGACTGGGGGAAGCACATGGCGGTGCGGGAACGGATCAACCTGAAGATTATGCGCGCCGTGGCCGCCCGCGGTCTGTCGTTCGCGTTCCCGACCCAGACGGTGATTTTTGACGGGCCGGTCGCGAAACAGATGGCCGCCCGCAAAGCCTGACGATCAGTCGAGCGTCTGTCGGTAGCGCTTCACGCCGACGGCCATCGCGACGGCGAGAAAGAGGAGCAGCGGCCAGAGCTCGGGTGCGATCTCGGCCGGGCCATTTCCTTTCAGCAGGATGCCGCGCACGATGCGCAGAAAGTGCGTGAGCGGCAGACACGAGCCGATCGCCTGCGCCCAGTCCGGCATCCCGCGAAACGGAAACATGAAGCCCGAGAGGAGAATCGAGGGCAGGAAGAAAAAGAACGCCATCTGGACGGCTTGGAGCTGGTTTTGCGCGAGCGTCGAAAACGTGATGCCCATCGCGAGGTTGGCGGCGATGAACAGGAAGGACACCGCGTAGACCAACAGCAGGCTGCCCACCATGGGGACATGAAAAAAGAAATGCGACGCCAGCAGGATCAGCGTCACCTGGATGTAGCCCACCACGATGTACGGAATGATTTTTCCGACCATCACTTCGAAGGGCCGCACGGGGGTCGCGAGCAGGTTTTCCATCGTGCCGCGCTCCCGCTCGCGCGTGATCGCGAGGGCGGTGATGACCACCATCGTCATTGTCAGCACGACTCCCATCAGGCCGGGCACGACATTGTACTGGGTGATGTTTTCCGGGTTGTAGTGGGCGTGGACCTGAAAATCGATCGGGCCAGCCTTGCCGCGCAACCGGGCGAGTGGTCCGATCAATTCACGATCAAGGACGGCGTTGGCCAGCACCCGCGCGGCGGCGATCGCCGGTCCGGTGGCGGCCGGATCGGTCGCATCCGCCTCGACCAGCACCGTGGGGCGCTCTCCCCGCAGGAGCCGCCGGGAAAAATCCTCGGGGATGTTGATCACGAACTGCACTTCGCCCAGCTTGAGCAATGTGGCAGCTTCGTCCTCGGTCTGCGCCTCGCGCACGACGGTGAAGTAGTCGCTCTGTCGCATCGCCGTGACCAGCGTGCGGGCGAAAGGCCCGTGATCGGCGATGCGGAGCGCGGTCGGCAGATGGCGCGGATCCGAGTTGATCGCGAAGCCGAAGAGCGTGAGCTGCATCAACGGAATGCCGACCATCATCCCGAACGTCACGCGGTCGCGCCGCATTTGGATGAACTCCTTGAGCACGATCGCCCAGAGACGATGGAGGGTAAATCGGCGCATTTCAGTTCCGGTGCCGGCGATGAGGTTCGTCATTCATTAAATGACAAACTTGCCTCGGGGCGGGACCGCTGGAGGCGCGGGAAGGCGGTGGGCGACGGGCCTTCATGAAAAATTATCCTTGGCCGCGTCCATCAGGCTGATGAACACGTCTTCGAGGCCGGCGTTGGTTCGCGTCCAGGTGTGCCCGGTGTCGCGGACCTCGCTGATGGCGGTCTCCAGTTTACGCGAATCGCGGCCACTCACGTGGATCGTGTTGCCGAACGCGACGACCTGCTCGACGCCATCGCGACCGCGGAGTTTGCTGGCGATGACGTGGAGATTCGGGCCGGTAACGGTCCAGGTCGTGAGCTTCGCCGAGGCGATGACCTCGGCCACTGTGCCGCGGGTGAGCAGGTTGCCGTAGGCCAGGTAAGCGAGCCGGTGGCAGCGTTCCGCCTCATCCATGTAGTGCGTGGTGATGAGCACGGTGAGTCCCTCGGCGGCGAGGCGGTGGATCTCGTCCCAGAATTCCCGCCGCGCCTTCGGGTCGACACCGGCAGTCGGTTCGTCGAGCAACAGCAGCTGCGGTTCGTGGATCAGGCACGCGGCGAGCGCGAGCCGCTGTTTCCAGCCGCCGGAGAGCTGGCCGGCGAGCTGATGACTGCGATTGGCAAGCCCGAGGCGATCGAGGCTGCGCTGCACGGCGGCGGCGCGGGCGGGCACGTCGTAGATGCGGGCGATGAAATCGAGGTTTTCACGGATGCTCAGATCCTCGTAGTAGCTGAAGCGCTGCGTCATGTAACCGACGTGGCGCTTGATGTCGGCCTGCCGTGTGAGCACATCGAAACCGAGGCACGTTCCCCGTCCGGCGTCCGGCGTGAGCAGGCCGCATAGCATTCGGATGAAGGTCGTCTTGCCGGAACCGTTGGGCCCGAGAAATCCGTAGATCTCGCCGCGTCGAACCTGGAGATCGATGGCGTTGACGACGGTCTTAGCGCCGAAGCGCTTCGTCACCCCGGCGACATCGATCGCGAGTCCCGACGTTGCGGCTGCCGGTCCGATCATTTTAGCAGAGTAACGTCAACCGGTTGGCCGGGGTTCAAGTCCCTCGTGGCCGCACGGTCGATCGCGGCCTCCACCATGAACACGAGCTTCGCCCGGTTGTCGCGGTTGTAGAGGACGGGCGGGGTGTATTCCGGACGCGAGGACAGATAGTTGACGCGCGCCTCGAGCGGCGTCGGACGGCCGGAAAAACTTACCCGGACCCGGGCGCCCATTTTCAGCGTGGCGAAATCGGGCTCCGGCACGAAGAACCTGACCTTGAGATTTTCGGGTGGCAGCAAGGCGACGATGGGCGCCCCGGCGGCAACAAACTCACCCTCGCGAAACAGGGTGTCGTAAACCCGCGCGGCGTGCGGTGCGGTCTGGGTTTTTTGCGCGACGGCCCAGTCGGCGCGTTCCTTTGCCGCCGTCGCGGCGGCGACCTCGGCCTCGGCGGCGGCGATCGCGTCGGTGCGGCCACCGAGCCGCGCGGTGGTGAGCTGGGTGGTGGCTTCCTCAACGCCGCGCGAATTTCGCTCATGGGTGAGCCGAGCGCGATCGATGTCACTCGCGGCAATGGCGCCTGACTTAAAGAGGGCGGTCTGACGGTCGAGTTCGCGTTGCGAGAGCTCTGCGGCCGCCCGGGCCTGTTCCAGACGGGCCTCGATTGTTGCCAGCTCGCTCGGTCGGGAGCCCTTTTTCAAATCTTCGACCCGGGCCTGCACCGAACGCAGCCGGTCGGCGGCTTCGCGGACGGCGGCGAGTTCGCTCGCGCTTTCGAGTGTGAAAAGCGCGTTGCCGGCGGCAACCTCGGTGCCCCGCTGCACCCCCAGCCGGTCCAGGCGACCACCGAGGGGCGCCGCCACATAGACGAATTCACCCTCAAGGTAGCCCTGCCAGCCTGATTTGGTGCGGCGTTCGCAGCCGGCGAGTGCAAACGCGGCGAGAAGAAGAAATACGACCGGACGCATGGCGTGTTGTGGCAGCGGCGGATGCTGTCTCCAAGTACGAAAGCGGCCGCGCCCGTTTGGCGGAAGCGGGTACGGGCAATTGCGTCACTTGACGCGGAGGTGCCTCGGGGCTTTATTGGCCGGTCGCGTCATGTTTCCCCGACTTTCATCGTTGCGCCCCTTGGTTTCGGCCGGTCTCGCCTTTGCCGCGGTCGGCGAGGCGGCGGCGCAACTGGCCGCGAAATCGCCTTTCATGCCACCGGCCGCCACCGCCACCAATGCGCCCACGGCCGGTGCCCCGTTGGAGTTTCGGGGCTACATTGAGACGGGGGACGGGGTGCAGTTTCGCGTCTTTGATCCGGCGAAGAAAATGGGAACATGGGTGAAGCTCAACGAGCGCAACACGGATCTCGAAATCCTCGCCAAGAAATACGACAGCGCGAGCAAGACTCTCGTGATCGAGCACCAGGGTCGTACGCTGACTTTGGCGGAAAAGGAGGCAAAGGTTGTCTCGTCGGGCACGGCAGCGCAGATGGCGCCGCCGCCTCCTGCGCCGCCACCGCCCAGCAATGTCCCGGCTGCGGTGACGCAGGCGGTGGTTTTGAACCCGACGCCCGCTGATGAACAGCGCCGCCTCGAAGCGGTCGCGGCCGAGGTCGCACGCCGCCGCGCGATGCGCGAGCAGGCGACCCAGCAAATCAGCCAGGGCGCGCCGCCGCCCAACTTGCCTCCTCCGGCCATGCAGCCTCAGCCGCAGCGCAGTTTTCAGCCGCCCGCGAATCAAACCGGTCGCGGGCCAGGTGTGCCGACCCGGCAACCCTAGCTGGTGGCGACGCGTACTTTCGCGTCTGACAAAAATATTTCGTGCGCCAGGGCGCCGGTCGCATAACGTGACCGTTTCCCATGTCTGCCGCGCCCACCATGTCGACCGCCGCCACTGGGCTGTCGAATTTGGCGCTGGTCCGCCGGCTCTTCGCCCTCGCCTGGCGCTATCGCCTGCACTGCCTCCAGGTGCTTTCCATCCAATTGGTGCTGCTGACGATGGGCATCGGCGGTCTGAGCCTCACGGGGGTCGGCATCGATTACATCAAACACCGGGTCGACGGCACGCCCCCAGGCGCGAACAAGCTCCACCTTAATCTGCCCGAATCGTGGCCGCCGTGGCAGGTGCTGGCGTTGCTGGCGGGGCTCATCCTCCTGCTGGCGATTGGCCGGGCGTTTCTCAACTACACCTACGCCGTCTCCGTCAATCGGTTGGTGCAGCAGCGGCTGGTGGTCGATCTACGCGGGGAGGTTTACGACAAGCTGCAGCGACTGAGCTTCCGGTTCTTCGACGCCAATACCACCAGCTCGATCATCACGCGCGTGACGAGTGACGCCCAGAATGTCCGCATGTTTGTCGATCAGGTTCTCATCCAGAGCGTGATCATGGTGATTTCGCTGACGGTTTATGTGATCTACATGGTGAATCTGAATCCGGGGCTGACGTTCGCCTGCCTGGCGACGACGCCATTGCTGTGGGTGCTGTCGACCTGGCACACGCGCAAGACGCAGCCGGAATATGCGCAGAACCGCACGCTGTCGGAGAAGATGCTGCAAAGCTTTGTGGAGGGCATCCAGGGAATCGCGGTGACGAAGGCGTTTGGCCGCGAGGCCGAGGATCGGGCGCGTTTTGAGGCGGCCAACAACGCCGTGCTCACGCAACAGCACGTCATTTTCTGGCGGGTGAGCCTGTTTTCCCCGGCGATCGGTTTTCTCACCCGCATCAACATGATGGTCCTGCTCGGCTATGGCGGCTGGCTCGTGATCCACGGCCAGCTGCCGCTCGGCACCGGCCTGGTGGTGTTCGCGGGGCTGCTCGAACAATTTTCCGGACAGGTGAACAACGTCGCGACGATCGTTAACTCGGCGCAGCAATCCCTCATCGGGGCGCGGCGGGTGTTCGAAATTCTCGACGCCCCGGTGGAGGTCAAGAATGCGCCCCGGCCATTGCGCCGGCCAAAACTGCGGGGTGAGGTGCGTTTTGAAAACGTCTCGTTTACCTACGACGGGGCCGAGGCGGTCGTGCGCGATCTTGATCTTCATGTGAAGGCCGGCGAGTGCGTCGCGATTCTCGGTGCGACGGGAGCCGGCAAGAGTGTACTGATGAGCCTGGTGCCGCGGTTCTTTGACCCGACTGCCGGCCGCGTGCTGATCGACGGTGACGATGTGAGGGAGGTCGATCTCGACGATCTGCGGCGCAACATCGGCCTCGTGTTTCAGGAGAGTTTTCTTTTTTCGAACACGATTGCCGCCAACATTGCCTTTGGCCATCCGGAGGCGACGCGGGAGCAGATCGAGCGGGCGGCCCGGATCGCTGCCGCGCACGATTTCATTCAGGAACTGCCGAAGGGCTACGACACGGTGCTGGGCGAGAGCGGCAACAGCCTCTCCGGCGGTCAGCGCCAGCGGCTCGCCATCGCCCGCGCCGTCCTGCTTGAGCCAGCGATTCTCCTCCTGGATGACCCCACCGCGGCGATCGACAGCGAGACGGAGCACGAAATCTTCGACGCGCTCGACCGCGCCATCGCGGGCCGGACCACGTTCATCGTCGCTCACCGTCTGAGCACGCTTCGGCGCGCGGACTTCATCATCGTGATGGAGGGCGGTCGCATCGTGCAGCGCGGCACCCACGAACAGTTGATGCGGGAAGACGGTCCCTACCTGCACGTCGCCAGCCTGCAATTGGTCGACAATCGCGAGCTGCAGCAACTCGGGCTGGCCAAGGGCGTGACATGAAAATTCCGCCGCAGGCCCGCGAACTCGGGCTCATCCGCCGCGTGCGCGACGAGGACGACGACGAGGAAATCCAAAAACCCCTCGAATGGTCGCTCATCCGCCGGCTCTTCACCTACGCCGCCCCGGTGAAGAAAAAACTCACCGCGCTGAGCGTGATGACCGTCATCCGCGCGGCGCAGCTTCCGGCCTTTGCCTGGATCACGTCGCTCATCATCAACGGCCCGATTGCACGCTATGATGTGCCGGCGCTCCTCCTTGGCGTGGGCGGCTACGCGCTGCTCGCGCTTTGGACGGACGGCATGTTTCATTTCCGCCAGCGGTATGCGCTCGAGATTGGCGAGACGGTCGTGAACGGCCTGCGGGCCGACGTCTTTGCCAAGACCCAGCGGCAGCCGATGAGCTTTTTCCACCGCGTGAAACTCGGCCGGATCATCGGCCGGGTGACGAGCGACGTCGAGGCCCTGCGGGTCGGCATTCAGGATGTCCTGTTCGTGAGTGCGATTCAGGGCGGCCAGATGCTCTTTTCTGCGGTGGTCATGGCGTGGTCGGATTGGGTGTTGTTTCTCGTCGTGATCGGGATGGCGCCGATTCTCTGGGTGATCAACCGGCACTTTCGGGTGAAGCTCAGTCACTATTCACGCGCCGCGAGCGACAGCTTCAGCCGCGTCACCGCGACGCTGGCCGAGTCGGTGAACGGCATCCGGGTGACGCAGGGCTTCGTGCGCCAGGAGACCAACGCCGGGCTTTTCCGCCACCTGCTCGCGGATCATTCGCGCTACAGCATCGCGCTCGCGCGCACGTCGGCGATCCTCACGCCAATCCTGGAGCTCAACAGCCAGTTCTTTGTCGCGGTCCTGCTGATGTTTGGCGGCTGGCGCGTGTTTCACGGCCAGATGGATGTCGGAGCCCTCATCACGTTTTTCCTCCTCGCAAACCAGTTCTTCGCGCCGATCGCGATCATCGGCAACCAGTACAATCAGGCGCTGGTGGCGATGGCCGGGGCCGAGCGGGTCTTCCGCCTGATCGACGCCAAGCCGGACTGGGAGGATGCGCTGGACGCCCGACCGCTGGCGGATCCGCGGGGCGCGTCTGGGGACGCGACGCCCTCGTCGCGTGTGGCGGCGACGGGGGCGTCGCCGCGCCAGACCCATCCCGGCATGCGCGTCGAGTTCCGTCACGTCTCGTTTGGCTACGACCCGGCGCGGCTCGTGTTACATGATGTCACGTTCTGCGCGAAACCCGGTCAGACAGTGGCGCTGGTGGGTCACACCGGCAGCGGCAAGAGCTCGATCATCAATCTCGCGGCGAAGTTCTATCTGCCGACGTCCGGTGAGCTGCTGGTCGATGGTCGGGAGATCCGCACGCTCACGGGTCACTCACTACACCGCCAGATGGGCATGGTGCAGCAGCAGAATTTTCTCTTCAGCGGCACGGTGCTCGACAACATCCTGGTCGCCAGACCGGACGCAACCGAGGCGGAGGTGCGGGCGGCGGCGGCGAGCCTTGACTGTCTCGACATTTTGGATGCGCTCCCGCGCGGACTGCACACCGCGGTGGGCGAACGGGGTGCGGCGCTGTCGGTCGGTCAGCGCCAGCTCGTCTGCTTCACCCGCGCGCTACTGGCGGATCCGCGGCTCGTCGTGCTCGACGAGGCGACGAGTTCGATCGACGCGCTCACGGAGGCGCGGCTGCAACGCGCGCTCGTCGCGCTGCTGCGCGGACGAACCAGTTTCATCGTGGCGCACCGCCTGAGCACGATCCGCCACGCGGACTGTGTGCTCGTGCTCGACCAGGGCCGCATCATCGAGCGCGGAACGCACGCCGAACTGCTGGCCCGCGCCGGGCATTATGCCGCGCTTTACCGACAGTTTGTCCAAGTCGACGAGCGCGCCTGAGGCGGTTCGGGAACCCGTGCCGGGCGCGTTTGCCCGCGGTTTGCTGGGGGCGGGGGGGCGGTTCACCCTCCCGAAAGTTGAAGATTTTCCTATGCAAACCCGCAAATTTCCCTCTAGAAGTGCGATTGTCTCAGAGGGAAATCGTTACAAACCCAAACTCATTATGGCTAAAAAAGCTGCTCGTAAACCGAATGCTGCGTTCATGAAACCGGTCACGCCCGACGCGACTCTCGCCGCTGTCGTTGGTTCGGCCCCCTTGCCCCGCACGGAGCTCACCAAGAAGCTCTGGGCGTACATCAAAAAGAACGGTCTGCAGGACAAGAAGGTCCGGACCCAGATTAACGCGGACGACAAGTTGAAGCCCGTGTTTGGTGGCAAGGCCAAGGTCTCGATGTTCGAGATGACGAAGCTCGTCTCGGGTCACGTTTCCTAAGTTTCCTCCCAGTTTTTCGATTAGCCGCCGCGACTTGTTCGCGGCGGCTTTTTTCTGTCCGGCTGGCGCAGCCGGTCCGCCCGGACCGAAAAGGATCCGGATCCCCGCCTTCGGGGTTGCGCGGCAGGATCCGACCCAATTGAGTGTTTCGGCCCCGTGAGGGTTCCCAAGCAGCCCATGTCGCCCCATCAAAGAAGGAAGGTCAGAATCGCCGGCGCGTGGGGGTTGATCGTGATCGCCGGTATGGCGGCGGGCGTCTGGAATTATTGGGCACGCGATGAGGCGAAACTGGCCGCGCTCGTCAACGATGCGCAGCGCTCCGCCGTGGCCTTCGACGCGGCTGAGCTCCGGCAGCTCCGCGGGACCCGGGACGATGCGGCCACGCCGGTCTACGTCGCGGTGAAGGCCCGCCTTCGCAAGCTGTCGTCCGTCGACCCGCGGGTGCGTTTCGTCTATATCTTTCGCTCGAAGCCGGAACCGGGTCAGGTCCGATTCCTCGGAGACTCCGCCCTGCCGGGGGCCAAGGATGAGTCGCTGCCGGGGGATGACTACCCGCAGGCATTGACCTCGCCCGGCCTGCAGGAAATTCTCCGCACCGGCCGGCCCGCCACGGAGGGGCCGTTGACCGACAATTTTGGCACGTGGATCACGGGCTATGCGCAGATCTCAGAAACACCGGCCGCGGGTGGTGGGAGTGCGGTGAAGGAAATCCTGGGGCTCGACCACGATGCGAGCGGCTGGCGCCAGGAGCTCTGGCAGGCTGCGTTGCAGAGCGCGCTTCTGACCTGGATATTCCTCGGACTTCCCCTGGCCGCCTGGCTGGTCCTGCGCCGCCAGATCGAGCAGCGTGACGCCATCCGCAATCTCTCCGAGGCGATGGAGCAGAGCCACTCCGCGCTGATGGTGGTCGATCTCGACAGCTGCATCGAATATGCCAACCGCGGTTTGTGTCAGCAGATTGGATATACGCGGCGCGAGCTCATCGGCCGCAAGTGGCGCGATTTCCAGGTGGTCGACACCGCGCCCGAGTTGCTGGCGGAACTGGTCACCACGGTGCGTTCCGGGCAGACGTGGAACGGCGAGTGGTTCAACCGGCGCAAGGACGGCACGGTCTACCCGGTCCGTGGAGTGGTGACGCCGGTGAAGCGGCGCGACGGCAGCACCTCCTGCTATGTTGCCGTGTTTGACGACGTGACGGAGAGCAAACGCAAGGAAGCCGAGCTGCGTGACGCGCGCGACCTCGCGCAGGCCGGGGATCGGGCCAAGGGCCAGTTCCTCGCCACCATGAGTCATGAGGTTCGCACGCCGCTCAACGGCATCGTGGGCTTCACGAGCCTGTTGTTCGAAACCCCGCTCTCCGCCGATCAACGCGAATATGTGCAAACGATCCGGATGAGTACCGAGGCGCTGATCCAGCTGACCGGCGACATCCTGGACTTTGCCCGAATCGAGTCCGGCAAACTGAAGCTGGATCCGATGGCGTGCGACCCCCGTGAGTGCGTGGAGGATGGACTCGATCTCCTGGCAGCCAAGGCCGCCGAAAGAAAACTTGAGCTGCTCCATCACTTTTCCCCGGACCTCCCGGCGGCGGTGGTGGTGGACGGCGGCCGCCTGCGGCAGGTGCTGGTCAACCTGATCGGCAACGCGGTCAAGTTCACGGAAAAGGGGGAGATCGAGGTCAGCGTGCGGCGATTGCCGGAAGAGGAGGCGCGGGGAACAATGCCGGATGGAAAACCCGTTGCGACCGACGTGTGCGTGCTGGAATTCAGCGTGCGGGACACGGGGATCGGCGTCGCGCTTGAGCACCACGACAAACTTTTCCGGCCATTTTCCCAAGTGGATGATTCGACCACGCGCCGGTACGGCGGCACCGGACTTGGGCTCGCGATTTGCCGCAATCTCGTCGAACTGATGGGTGGTACGATTTCGGTGCAGAGCGATCCCGGGACGGGATCGACGTTTCGTTTTACGTTGCCGGTGACCGTCGCCGCGCCACCTCCGGCACTGCCCAACCTCGCCGGCATGAAACTGGCGATTGTGGCCCGACCTGGTCCCCTGCGGCGTGAACTGGTGGAGCTGACCCGGAGTTGGTCAGCCGAGGTGACCGAGGTCGACACGGCCGAGCACCTCGCGACGTCGGTTTTCGAGGTCGCGCTGGTGGAGGCCGACCAGGAACGGGCGCGTGATTTGGAGGGCCGGACCCCGAAGGCAGCGCTTCCGCCCGAAAAATGCATCGGTCTCGTCCCGATCTCGGTGGCGAATGATGTGCGCGTGGCGTTGCGGGTCCATTTCCGGCTGCTCGTCAACAAACCGGTGCATCACGCGGCATTGTTCTCACTGCTGACGGGATCGCGCACCAGTTTTCCCCTGGCGGTTCCGTCCACCCATTTCGGCTTTCGCGTGCTCGTAGTGGAGGACAATCCTGTCAATCAGCGCCTGATCCAGCGTGTGCTGATGAAGCTGGGCTGCAATCCCACCCTCCGGGGAAATGGTCGGGAGGCGCTGGATTTCCTCAACGAGCATGCCGCCGAAATCGACGTGGTGCTGATGGATCTCCACATGCCGGAGATGGATGGACTCACGGCGTTGCGCGAAATCCGGGCCGGCCGGGCCGGGCAGCGCGCCCAGGCGATGTGGATTATTGCGCTGACGGCCGACGCGCGCGAAACGCAGCGTGCCCAGGCGCTGGAGGCGGGCCTGAACGACTACCTGACCAAGCCGCTGATCCTCGGCGAGCTGGAGACCGCCTTCAAACGCTTCCGGTCCGAGAGTGTGATGAAGCAGAGGTAGGGCGACGCCCCGGCGGGTCAGTCACCCAGAGCCTCGGCGATCCGTTCACAGGAAACCTTGAGAATCTCGAGGCGCGCGAAGCGCTTGTTGTCGGCCGGCACGAGATGCCAGGGCGCGTCGGGCCGGTGGGTGAGCGCAAGCATGTCGCCGACGGCGATCTCGTAGGCGTCCCATTGCCGCCGGTTGCGCCAGTCCTCCGCGTTGATCTTGTGGCGCTTGTAGGTTGTTTCCTCCCGGTGGCGAAAACGGCGCAGTTGCTCCTCCTTTGAGAGGTGTAACCAGAATTTGAGCACAATGATGCCGTGCCCCGTCAATTGGGCCTCGAAATCATTCAGCTCGCCGTAGGCGCGCCGCCATTCGTCCTCCCGGCAGAACCCCTCCAGCCGCTCGACGAGGACGCGGCCGTACCACGAGCGATCGTAGATCGTGACGCGACCGGCGCGGGGCACATGCCGCCAGAACCGCCACAGGTAGTGGTGCGATTTTTCTTCGTCCGTGGGTTTGGCAATCGGGATTACCCGGTAGTCGCGCGCGTCGATCGCGCTTGTGAGCCGGCGGATCGCGCCGCCCTTGCCGGCGGCATCCCAACCCTCAAACACCCACACGATCGAACGACCTTGCTGCCCCGCGTCGCGCACCGCGCGGTTGAGCCGGCCCAGCCACTTGTCCCGCTTGGCCTCGTAGGCGGTCTCGGACAGATGCTGGTCGAGCGGGAGGGCCTGGAGTCGGCGGAGTCCCGATGGCCGCAATGGCACGACGCGGCGCGGCCGGGCGATTGCCGTCTGCCGGCCGTGGCTGCGGAGGTGGGCTTGGAAACGCGACAGCAGCAGGTCCGCCACGGCCACATTGCGCGAACGGATGTCGGCGGCGTCGATTACATGCCAGGGTGCACCCGGCAGGTGCGTGGCCTGGCGCATTCGCTCTGCGAGCCGTGCGCGCCGATCGTAGTCACGGTGATGTTTCCAATCGTCGGCCGATACCCGCCAGGCGGTGTCGGGATCGTCCTCCAGATCGCGGAGCCGCGCGCCTTGCTCCTCCTGGGAAAGACGCAGCCAGACCTTCACGATCAACGCGCCGTCGGCCGAAAGCAGGCCCTCGAAATGCTCCAGATGCCGCAGCGTTTCGTCGAAGCGCGCGAGCTCGCGGCGGTTGCGCGGTTCTTCCGCGAGGGCCTCGGTGTGCCAGCCGCCGGCGTAAATCGCCATTCGGCCGCGAGGCGGCAGCGAGCGCCAATAGCGCCACATCAGCGGACGTTCGCGTTCCTCGTCGGTCAGATCATGAAACGCAAACGTCTCCACCCCGCGCGGATCGAGCCAGCCGTTGAGGATGTTGACGACTTCGCCCTTGCCGGCCGCGTCGTCGCCGGCGACGACCAGGAGCACGGAAAAGGGTGCGGATTGCAGCCGCACTTGAAGCTGGATTAACGCCTCCCGCAGTGCCGGGACACGGGTCTCGTAGATGCGTTTCGGCAGCCGGCGCTCGCCCTGGGATTTCGCCATGGTCAAATGCTTTGGCGCCAGCACGGCGGATGTCGAGCGACGCGTGAGTTCGGGATCAGTTTTTCGGCGGGACCTTCCGGGGTGAAAGTGTGTACCAGGTATTCCCGGCGCCTGGTCCAGGCTCCCTGATGGCAGTTGGTGCGGACTGGTGGTGAAGGCGGTCCCGCCCGTTGGGGCCTGCAGCCGGACGCCAGGCTCAGGTAGGCGTCGACCGCATCCGGGCCAAGTTTGCTGCTCAGGTCCGCCTTGGCCCGCGCGGTCAGTTCGGGGAGCTGCACCTTGTGGTCCGACGGCGTAAGGCGGAGTTCTGCCAGATCGCGTACGACTGCGCGGCGTAGGGCTCCCGCATTCCGTAGATTTTGTCAGATGTGGCTGTGGGGAGGGCGAGCCGCTCGGTCAGGACGTTAAGGGCGACGTGCTCCGAGTCATCTCGGCGAGGTGTTGGGATCGCCCAGCGCTCCTCGGCGATCGCTGCGCGGAGATCGTCCATCTTCGCGGGCATGGCCACGGTATCGCCGGATGCTGCTGTGACTGGTCGCGGAGTGTCGGGCATCCGTGGTGGTGGGGTGGGGCGCGCCAGCAGAAAGTGGTTGGAAACGTGACGGAAATTCCGGAGGAGATCCCGACAATACGTTTGGGTGGCCGCGGCAAATAGGATGGCGGCATGGGGCGCGCTCGCCACGCTCACCGTTTCCGATGCCATCCGTCCGATCCGCTGAACACACCCGCGCCCTGCTGATGCTGTTGCTGGCGAATTTCTTCTGGGGCCTGAGCTTTCCGGTGATCAAGTCGCTCTCGCTGCTCCACGAAAAGCTGATGCCCGGGGCTGGCACTTGGTTCTCCACTGCTTACACCGTGGCGCCGCGCTTTGTGCTCGCGACGGGGATCATGCTCATCGTGAGCCGCGGCTGCTGGCGGGCGACCTCGGCCGAATGGCGGCAGGGGGTGATGATCGGGCTCTTTGCCGGCGGTGGAATTTTCTTCCAAAACGACGGCCTGCAATTCACCGCGGCGAGCACTTCGGCCTTTCTTACCCAGTTCTATGCCGTCCTGATTCCGGTCTGGCTCGCGGTGCGGCTGCGGAAAAACCCGGGGGTGCTCGTCTGGATTTGTTGTGCGCTCGTGCTGGCGGGAGTGGCGATCCTCGGACGCCTGGGCTCAAGCGCGTTGCAGTTTGGCCGTGGTGAAGGGGAGACCTTATTGAGCTCGTTGTTCTTCATGGGACAGATTCTCACGCTTGGGCGGAAGGATTTCTCCGGGAACCGGCCCGAACGAATTTCGTTGGTGATGTTTCTGACGCAGGCGGCGCTGTTCGTCGCGTTGGCAAGCTTCACCGCACCGGCCGCCGGAGCGTGGCTCGTGCCCTGGACCTCCCCGGCATGGCTGGGGCTGACCGCAACGCTCACCGTGTTCTGCACGCTCGGGGCGGTTTCATTGATGAATACGTGGCAGCCGAAAATTTCTCCGACGGAGGCGGGATTGATCTACTGCATTGAGCCGATTTTCGGCTCGGTCATGGCGCTGTTCCTGCCTGCGATGATTTCGATCTGGTCCGGGATCAGTTATGCCAATGAAACCGCGACGTGGACGTTGATCGTCGGTGGCGGGTTGATCACCCTCGCGAACGTTCTGTTGCAGTTGAATCCGCCGGTGAAGGAATAAGGCGAGGGGTCGACCTACGGTTTTGGCGGTAAGCGGGGCGGTGGTGGTGCGACGATGTTCGTCCTTGCCTCCGAAGGTGCCCCGGTGGTGGAGGTCGTTTCCGTGGTGCTCGTGGAAAACGTCATCACGCGCACGTTCCCGTCATTGATCGCGCCGCCATGGATGACGGCATCGGTCGTCGGACCCGCGGAGGTCGAGTTGTAGATCACTTGGCGGGTGCCACCCGGCCCGGCGGCACCTGCCGGGACCACCGGGTAGACGCTTTGATTGCCACCCATGAGCGAACCGGGAGAACCGGCCTGCGGCGTGGTTGAATAGGCCATGCCGTTGTTGAGCAGACTCACCCAGGGCGAGCTTGCCGCATAGACCTCGGCGGCCTCGCTGCCGAGAGTGCGGGTCAACTCCGTCTTGGCGCGGTTCGCGAGTTCCTGGATCTGGGAGCGGCGCTGGGGAAACGGCACCGTGGTGTCGCTGTTGATTCGTTGTGACTCGGCGGCAAGCGTGTCCCGCGTGATCGCGACGTTGTCACCGGTGGAGGCCGGCAAATTCAGGCGCGAAGCGAGTGCGTCGATCGTGCGCAAATCGGGATCCGCGGCCCGGCGCAAGGTGGCGTACCGCCCCGCACCGACCGCGGCGCTGAGATCAATTTCCAGCTGGCGCTCGGCCTCGCTGCGCGCGCGGAGCACTTCGGGCGAGATGCGACCGGAGAGCGCCTCGCGGGAGTATTTTTCATCGAACACCCGCTGCAGCGCGTAGATCGTTTGGAACTCCGCCTCGGACTCGATCGCCTCTCCGAAGCGGCTGCGCACGGTGGCGCCGCTTGCCGACGTGCGCATCTCATAGGCCAGGCGTTCGTCCGGGGTGAGAAGGGCGGCGATGTCGCGATCGCGCTCCGCCCGCAGCAAGCGGAGCTTTTCTTTATCAGAGGCGAGTTGCAGGCCGCCGCTGGCGAATTTTGCGATCATCTCGTCGTAGTCCTGCGTGATGCGGCGCAGCGCGTCGCGTTTATCGGGCGAAAGAAAATCCAGTTTTCCCGCGTCTGACGCAGGGGAGAAAAGACCGAGATCATCGCCGAAAGCGGCGCTCAGGACGCCGGCGAATTCGCGGCGGAGCTGGAGTTGCTGTTCCCGTGAAAGGCCACCGGAATTCTGGCTGCGCCACCAGCGGCTGTCGGCTGTCACGTTGGCCTTGGTGGCGCGGAGTTTTTCGAACAGGCGTGAGAGTGAGCGGCTGGCCGCAATCTCCCGGGCAAGGGCGGGGGAAAGTCCCGCCGCCTGGAGCGCGGCCGCATCGCCGGTGGCGAGAGCGGTGCGCAGCACGTCGTCCGTCCCGGCGTTGTGGTGAGGTTTGGTCGCCACCTGTGTGACGTTCTCGGCGGGAGCAGCCGGAGCGGGCGCACGGCCGAGATAGATCGTGACGAGGGCGGCATTCGCGATCAGCGAAGTGGCGAGAAGAAGGGTGACGGGTTTCACGCGCAGAAGAATGACGAGGGATTGCGATGCGGGAGAAAGCGTCGCCGACCGCGGATGTTGTCTACGATTTAATTGTCCTGCGTCCCACGCAACTCAGACGGAGTACGGAAAGTGGCGTTTGATCGCGTGTCCCGAACCCGGAATTGTCCCGAGTGACGGGTAGGTGGCGGAACAAAAGTGGCTGGGATGTCGGCCACCCTACGGCACCTCGTAAACCTCCACCAAGGCGTTGCCTCCGCCGTTGCTCCCGCCGGACTCGCTCACTTGGGCGGTGTAGTTACCCGCCGGCAGCGAGAGGAGCAGGGCGGCATCGCGCGACGACGGGGGCAGCGCAAAGGCGCCGACTTGCACCGCGGTATCGGCCATCGCAACGGCGTTGGGTGCATCGTACCAATTGTCGTTCGCGGCCACGAGTGCGCCATCGCGAAAAAGCGTCAATTGGGGATCCGCCAACCCGTTCCTGATCCCGAAACTCGCGAGCGACGGTCCAATGCCCCGAATCAACACGGTCTTCGCGGTCGGCCCGGCGATGACAAATCCCGCGATCAACACCCCGGCCGCGCCACCGACGTCGGTGCGGGCGGAGACATTGACGAGGCGCGGCGTGCTGACGGTGAACCCGGATGAACCGTCGTAGATTTCCGCGAGCGCAGTGCCATTCGTGCCATCCGCACTTGCAAGCTGCGCGGTGTAACTGCCGCCGACCGCGGTAGCGACCAACGCGGAGTCTGGGCTGGAGGCGGCCGCAAAAGGAAACGCCCCCAGCTGGTTCGAGAGCGCTGCGACCTGGGCATCCCCGCCCCAATTGTCGTTGGCCAACACGCTGGTTGTGCCGCTGAACAGGCCGAGCCGTGGGTCGGCCAGCGCGCCCGTGACGCCAAGGGCGGTGAGCGATGGGCCGGCGCCCCGAATCAGCAGCGGCTTCGTGCCGTTGGTGCCGGCGCCTCCGACGGAAAATCCCACGATCAGTGGAGCGCTGCCCACGCTTGCTCGTACGGCGAGATTCGTGAGTCGCGAGGGATTGGTCGCGTCGGTCGCGACCACGTTGAGCGCCGCTGGGGCGCTGGTGACGGAACCCACGGCGTTCGTGATCGCGCACGTGTAGGTGCCGCCATCGGCGGCGGTGGCATTTGTGAGGAGGAGGGCGGGACCGGCGCTCGCCGCGGGGGTGGTTAGATCGACGCCGTTCTTGCGCCAGAGATAGGTCAACGGACCCGAGCCGTTCGCACTCACGCTCAGCGTGGCGGTGCCGTTGATCGCAATCGTTTGCCCGAGCGGATGGGCGGTGATTGTCGGCGCGACCGCCCCCACACTGGTGCGGCGCTCATAAATCACGATGCCGGTTTGAAGCGGACTCACTATGTCGCGTGCGAGCGCGATGGCGTAACGTGCGTCGCGGGTCAGGTGTGCCCACGGAATTTGTCCGCCGGGGCCCGGCGTGAGGCCCGAGGCCTCAAACGTCCGCACGACCTTGCCGCCGAGATCGTGCAGTCGGAGCTCGCGATCGAATTGAATAAGGTAGCGGCTGTCGGGCGTGAAACGGGTAAACGCCGCCGTGGCGGTCAGGCCGGTCAGCGAGCCGTCGATGGTGCGATAGATCTGACCTCCGCCGGTCACTGCGAGACGACCATCGGGAGAGAAGGTCGCGTCGGCGTATTGTGTTTCCCGCTGCCATTGGAGGAATCCGTCGCGGGCCCGTATCAGCGTCGTATCGAGACTCTTGGTGCCGGCGACCAGCCATGTGCCATCTGGTGTTAGGTCGATGCCACTGGGGTCTGGCCAGCCGCCGGCATAAGTCTTCCAAAGGAGGACGCCGTCCGTGACGCGAAGTTTGCGGACGTTGCTATCGCCGCTGCCACAGAACAGGAATTGAGAATCCGCACTGAACCGGAGTTTGCGCACTTGCCCGAACGTGGCACGCGCTCCTCCCGGCACGGTCCATGCAAACGCACCGGTCGCGCGATCGACGAGCGTCACGCTGCCCGTGCCCACGCTGCCGACCGCGATCCAGCGTGCATCGGGTGAGAATGCCAGTTCGAGCGAGTCCAGTTTGCGGCCGATGGCGGCGTCGGTGGGCGGAGCCGATTTCGTCCAGATCACGGCCCCGTTCGTGCCATCGAGCAGCACGAGCTTGTTTTCGGTCGGCGTGTAGAAGGGCCGCACCGTGGGAGTGGGAATATAGGCCACGAAGCGTCCGTCCGGTGTCATGTCGCCGGCCCAGGTTTCCCATCCGGGGGCATGCTCCCAGAGGCGCGTGCCGTCGAGTCGGTATTTGGCAATCCGTGACGCGCTGCGCAGGGCGCGGGCCTCGGCGTCGGTGGCGGCGGCCGCCCAATTTTCCTGCCCGGGAAAAACCACCAGCGTGCCCTCGCTCTCGGAAACCACCCCGCGCCAGAATCCGGTCGGCGTGGCGATCGCTGCGATCCGGCGGTAATCGATCTCAGGCGGGGGTGACGCCGCGAGGGTCACGTCCATCGCGGGATGCGGATCATTCACATAGCCGAAGGGCACCAGGCGCGACTCGCAGCCATCGGCGCTGAACCGCACGTGCCAGTCGTCGCGGGCCGGCAGCGCCTGCGCGAAGGTGAAGGTGGCGTTGGCTCCCGCGGAGGTGGCGACGACGGGAATGGAAAACCATTTCGAGTACGGCGTAGCGACCTCGATGCGGACGCCGGCTGCGGCCGAACCGGGAGGTAGCCGCAACGTGCCGTTGGCGCTGAGCGGGCCGGCGAGGATGGGGTTTTCACCGAGATTGGTGAAGCGCACGACTGATGTGAGCGTGCCCGGCGGATCCCCATTGTTATCCGGATCGGGATTGGCGGGCGCGGTGCTGGCGGGAACCGGCGCGACTTCGCCCGGGGCCAGCGCGAATACAAATTGAAACGTGTACTCCTTGGTCTCGCCCAGCGCGGGTGCGGGCGTCACGCGTCCCTCGTAGATCGGGGTGCTCAGCACGGAGGCGTAGCCAAAATTTTGCGGATCGGTGACGATGTTGCCTCCGTCGGGAAACGACGGGAACGCGGCCGGCCCCTGCCGCTGGCCGTTGACGCTCAGGCTGAAAATCGTCGCCGGTGCCGGCGTGTCGTAGTGGTTGAGCAGGACGGCGCCGATTTTTGGCGACCGTCCGTCGAACGGGTAGGTGTACGCCGCTCTCGCCGAATAGGTGATGTGGAGGTTGTTCCACTCCTCGTGGGCGCGGCTGCCGAACGGTGCCAGCAGCAGGAGCAGGAGGCGGAGCTGGCGGCGATGACAGGACACGGCAGGTGGGAAACTAGGTGGCGGTTTGTGCCGTGCGAATGGAATTGGGTAAACGGGTTGTTACGAGATTGGCGCAGCAGTGCGGCCACGCACCGCCGCGATGGCGCGGAGCGTGACGACGCTGAGCACGATGGTACCTCCTGCCAGCGCCCAGCCCGAAGGTTTCTCATGCACAAACAAAAGCACCCAAACCGGGTTGAGGATCGGCTCGGCCACGGGGATGAGCACGCCCTCGAGCGCGGACACGTGCCGAATCGCGCGCGCGTACAGCCAGTAGGAGACGCCGAGTTGCACGGCGCCAAGGGCTAAGAGCGCGGCCCAACCCTCCGCCGGCAGCATCGGAGACCGCAGGATCCATGGCAGGCCAATCGCGAAAGCGAGGAAGTTGCCCAAAATGATCGATTCGACCGCGGAGCCGTCCTTTTGGCGGCGCAGGGCGAGGGTCATCGCGGCAAACGAGATCCCGCTCAGCAATCCGAGCGTGTCGCCGGCAAGGTGACCCAGGCTGAGACCGTCCCGAAAGAAAAGCGCCATGCCGCCGAGTGCGATCGCAATGGTGATCCAGTCGGCCCGCGTGGCACGTTCGCCGATAAACCATGTACCGAGCAAGGCGACCCAGATGGGTGCGGTGTACTGGAGCAAAATGGCGTTGGCCGCGCTGGTCAGGGTGGTGGCGATGCAGAACAACACCGTGCAGCCCGCGTAGCAGATCGCGCCGACGATTTGCGCGCCCGAGAGATGGAAGCGCAGCCCGCGATTGGTGAGGAGCAGGAAGATGCCGGCGATCAGTCCGCGGCCGCCCGACACGGCGAGGCCGGTCCACGTCGTGCCCAAATATTTGATCAGGACGCCCGCGAAGCTCCAAAACAGCGCCGCCACGAGGAGAAACAGAACGGAACGACGATGGTCGGCACTCATGAGCGGAAAGGTCGTGGATTGCGGCTTCGCCACGCGCCCTGCAACGAGAAACGAGAAACGCTGCGCCATCAGCCAGCCCTTCCTTGCACGTTTCCTTTCGCGCGTCTTGATCGTGGGGATGGAACGGATAATCGGCGTGCGACCGGACGGGGGGGCGTGGGCGTGAGACGTTCCCTGCTCGTTGTAGGCGCATCCGCGCTGCTCCTCCTCGGGCTCCTTGCCGGACGGTGGTGGTCGGTTCGGGGTGTCCGGGAGGTTCCGGCGAAACCGGATTTGGCGGCGGATCGCGCGGCGGTGTCGCTGCCCGTGACGGACAACCCGCGGCGGATGCGGCCTCCCGAGCCGGTTGCGCCGCGCCCGCTCTCGGCCGAAGAAAAGACCGTGCGGGTCGACAAGATCAAACGCGACTACGAAGAGATTCGCCTCAAGGCTTCGGCTGATTACAGCGCGGCGGGAGCGTCCTTTCCCGGTGGCCTGCATGCCTTCCTGCGCCAGCTCGCCCTCTTGGAGCGCGAAAAACGCGCCGACCTGGCGGTGGTGTTGTCGCCCCGCGAACTTGAGGACCTGGAGATGTCCGAAACGAGCGCGGGGCAGCTCGTCGAGCGCCTGCTCGGGCCGACCGCGGCCACAGTGGAGCAGCGGCGGACGGTGTTTCAACTGCAGCGCAACTATGAGGAAAAATTTGCGATGACCTACGATTTGTCCGCGCGGGCGCTCTACGAGCGCGAGGCGGCGCGGCAGCAGGTTCAGCAGCAGATCTCCGCCGTGCTTGGCGACGATCTGTTCGGCTCCTGGCTGTTTGGGGAGGGTGAGGATTATGCGTTGTTCGTGGCGTTCGCGGCCCGGAATGGACTGGCGGTGAACGCTCCGATCGAGCTTCGGCAGCTGAAAAACGAGTTCACCCTGCGCCGGCTGGAGATTAACGCCCAGCCAGGCAGTTCGCCCGAGCAGATGCGCGCAGCGCGCGATGCACTCGCCCGGCAAATCGAGGCGCGCGTGGTTTCGCTCATCGGCCCGGTCGCGACGCAGGCCGGTCGCGACAATGTGCTCGGCTGGCTGCCGAAACCCTGAAGGCGTTTTTCGGGGAATCCCGGCTTCAGCCGGCCGTGCCCGCGGCAACGGTGCGCCCCGGCGGGGCCGGACGCGGATTGCGCAACACACTGTGATTGATCACGCGGCGCTGATCGGCGGTCAGTGGCGGAAGATCCGGCAGGCTGTCGGCGCGGGATTCGTGCAGCCATTCCCGGGCGAGGGCGCGGAAATCATCCCAGCGCTCCGCGATGAAGTGATCCCGGCCGTTCATCGGCGCGCCGTCGCCGAGCAGCCGTCCGGCGTTCGCGACCTGTCGCAGCAGGCTGCGCCACTCGGTGAGCAGCCGGTCGATGTCGCCGCGGCCGGCGGTCTCGAGTTCGTCCATTACCTCGCGCGCTCGCGCGCCTTCCGCCACGATTGCCCGTACCGACTCGGCCGCACCGGAGCCGTACTGCAGCGGCACCCCCTCGTGCAGCCAACCGTCGATCGAGAGCCGCCGGAACGCCCGCGTGCAGGCGTCCACCAGCCGGCCGATCCGTCGCGGGTTAGTCCCCGAAAAACGGTCACCGGCAAACAGGTTGGCGGCGTCGAAGAGCAAATCATCAAGCGGATAACGGTGGTCTTCGAGTGCGGCGGAAAGGGCCAGGCCCTCCGGTCCGAGGAAGAACGAGACGATCTCGCCGCGCACGGTGAGCGCGAGCCGGCGATCGAGGACGCCCGTGCGTTGCCATTGCCACAGCAGCGTGGGTGTGGGTGAGAGGGAGAGGCACGCCGCACGATGTGGGCACGTGCGGCAGCCGGTAAACGGATTGCGTTCACGGCGGACGAGTCGGGCGCGGCCGGTGTCGGTGCGCTCCCCGCAGGGCAGCACTCTGTTCCCCAGCGCCGCGGTCTGCTCGACTCCGAGCGGCACGCGTTCCTCCGTGAAAAATCGGCCGGCCTCCGTTGCCGCGAGCTCCGTCGCATCGCGACCGGCGCGAAGCTGGCGCAGGAAAAACGCCCACGGGAGCGCGACCGCGCGCTTGAGGCGGAGCGGCTCGGCGCGTCGCATCCGCGGGGTGCTGCTGCTCACGAGTACATAACCCACGTCGTCGAGCCCGCGCCGGCCCGCCCGGCCGATCATCTGGAGCAGATCGTGCGGCGCGATTTCCCGATCGAGATGATCGTGACGGAAGCCGCCCGCGGTGATCAGCACCGAGCGCAGGGAGAAGTTGATCCCCGCGCTCAGACCGAGCGTGGCGACGACGGCGCGGAGCTGCCCCGCCTTCGCGAGCGGCTCAATCACGCCGGCGCGTTGCGCGTAGCTCAGGCCGCTGTGGTGGTAGGCGACGCGCCGCGCGAGGAGCTTGGCAAGCTGCGGCCCGCAGAGCTGCTCCTGCTCGGGCGTGAGCGTGAGCGGTTCGGCGAGCGGCAGCTCCCGGGCGAATTGCCGGGCGAGCCGTTCGGCGTCGGCACGGTGCGGCGCAAACACGAGCACCGGGCCCAGGCCCTCGCGCAGCGCGCCGGCGATCCGCTTCGACCAGAAGCCCTCGATGCAACGCGGCAATCCGTGAATCATGTCGTCGACCTCGACTTCCTCCAATTGCACCGGGCGTTCGCGGTGCTGGATCACCTCGGCTTCACGGCCGAGGCGCCCGAGCCACGCGGCGACGTCGTGGGGATTGGCGACGGCTCCCGAGAGCAGCAATAGCTGCAGATCACGTGGCGCCGAGAGCAGCACGCCCTCGTAGTGGTTTCCCCGATGCGGGTCGGCGAGCCAGTGGTACTCGTCGACGACAAGAAGTTGGAAGTGCGCCGAACCGGGGTCGCGTCCCTGGTCTCCGCGGTTGGCGGGTCGTCCGCCTTTGGCCTCATCCACCACCAGGCCTTGCACGGCCTCGAGTGTGGCGACGACGATCGGTGCGGTGGGATTCACGCAGAGGTCGCCCGTCATGATGCCGACGTTCCAGTCGCGGGCGCGCCATTCAGCGAACTTGTCGTTGGCGAGGGCGCGCGTCGGCACGGTGAAGAGCGCGCGTTTCGCAAAGCTGGTCTGCTCCGCCCAGCGTTCGAAGATGTAGGTTTTTCCGGCGCCGGTCGGCGCGTCGACCACGACGTCGCGGCCCGCCTTCAGCGCTGTCAACGCCAGCGCCTGCCACCGGTCGGGTAGCATCAGCTTCTGCAGGCCGGCGAACGCGTCGGAGAGCACGGCGTCAGCGTGCGGCTCCTGCGCGTCGGGTCAAATGCTTGAACCGAAAACCGCGATCACGGCCGCCGATCGCAACGAAACGGCGGCGCGTGGACGGGGCGGGCGGGCGGGCGATGACAAATGGCCGGCGCCGTCACGCCGGCGGCCGGTCAACCGTCGCGCGTTTCCGCGGCTTAGAAATCGAAGGTCGTCGTCAAGACCCACTTCCGCGGGTTGATGATGCGGTAATTGTACGGCTGGCCGTCAGGATTGACCGCGGTCGGCTGCAGCCGGCCGTTTTCGAATGCGTTCTGCAGGTTGAGCTGAAAACGGGTGCGGATCTTGTCGCGCCAGAGTTTGGTGCTGTACGAGGCCCAGAAATCGAAATAGCTGCGGGCCGGGTCGTAGATCGGCTGGTTGACGTCGAGCGAGCGCACGATGCCGTCGGCGTCGGGTGTGGCGCCTTTGTAGCCGATGACGCTCTTGGAGTCGCGGCTGGCGGAACCACCCACGCCCACGCCCCGCCACCGGCCTTCGGGAAAGTAATAGGTGGTGAGGAAACGCCCGCTGTATTCCTTCACCTGCGGGTTGGCTTTGCCGAGGAGCGCCTGGTCGAGTTTGATCGGCACCACGACGGCCGAGTCGTAAAACGCCTTCGCCGACTGCGTGCCCAGGGCGGTGCTCGTCCACCACGGATTGCCCTGGTCGTCCTTGACGCTCAGCCAGTAGGGCATGCGCGCGTCGATGTAACCCTGAAGGTCGTTTTCGATCGCAGTGTTGATCGTCTTGGTTTGGGCGCCGGTGATCTTGAGGGTCCAGTTCTTCACCGGCGTGTAATTCAACTCCACCTCGCCGCCCTTGTAGTCGTTGCTGGCGGTGCCGCGGAGGGCGGAACCCGCGACGTTGGCGGCGACGGCGTTGCTGAAGCCCGCCGGGTATTTTGTGATGCTCGCGACCACGGCGGCGATGGCGCTCGGGGTGGCGGACGCTCCGAGCCGGTTCTGCGCGACGTTCGTCGCAAAATTATACAAGCTGAACGGATCCGAGGACACCGTGGTGCCGGGCAGGAGTCCGCCGGCGTCGATGCGACCGATGCGGGTGCTGATGGTGGAATTCGGGGTGCGGTCGTTGGTCAGCTCGTTGTTGTAGGCGGACACCCGCAGCACGAACTTCTCCGACAGGTTGAGGTAGATGCCGTAGTCGCGGCCGTGGCCGTAGGTGTTGGGCAGCGCCTCGCCGGTGAGGCTGACCGCGGGCGGCTGCGGCTGGAAGCTGGCGGACTTGTGGTAGGTCAGCCCGAGCCAGCGCAGCGGTTTCACGACGACGTTGATGTCGCGGGTGATGCCGGAGGCGGGTGTCCAGGCGTTCCAGTTGCGGTCGTTGTCGAAGGTGAAATAGCCGGTCGTCGGATCGACGACGGCGCCGGCGGAACTGCGCGAGCGGTAGAAATCCTTCCGCACGCCGCCGGTGAAAACGATGCGATCACCGAGGAAGGAGCTTTGGAAGACGCCGCCACGGGCGGTGTCCTCGGTCCGCGTCTGGCTGCTGATGTACGGTGCGGTGCCAAAGACGGCCGGCTCGCTGACCCACTGGCCCGTGGTGGAGTTGAACCACTGGAGGTTGTAGTTGCCCGCGACACCGGACTTGGGCGGCGCGTAACCCTCCTGGTAGCCGGGTGCGCCGGCCGCGCCGACGTAGTAGCGGTAGGAGGGACGGGCAACGGCGGCGCCGTTCGTGTTGTTCAGGGCCCCGGGCGTCAGCCAGCTGTGCACGGTGTCGAGCACGGCCTCGCGGTAGCGGAAGGTCCCGGTGGTGACATGGCGGCTCTCGTAGTAGCCCTGCACGGTGTGCCGGCCCAGAAAGCGGCGCCAGCCCTCCTTGCGGGCGAGATCCAGCTGATAGACGAGCTGGCCCTGGATCGTGTCGCTGAACTCCGGGCTGCGGAAGATCGTGGGCTCGATCGCCTGGATGTAGGGCCGCAGGAAATACGGATTGGATCGGCCGTCGATCAGGAACTGGTTGACGTCGACCTGCAGCACGGGCGGGTTCGTGATGTTGCGATTATAGGTGTCAAAATCCTCGAGATGCCAGGCGGCGCGGGCGAAGAAGTTTTCCACGATCTTCTGTTCAAACTCCCCGGTGTAGATGAAGGCGCGGTCCTTGTTCCAGTTGGTCGAGACGGCGTTCAGGCTGGTCCAGTCGTAGAGCGATTTGTCGGTGACGCCGGGCGTCTGGTAGAGCACCGCGCCGTTGACGAGCCCGCGCAGGTAGGCTGATCCGCTCCCCAGGAGCCGGACGTTGCTGGTGGAACCTGTGTTGGGGTTGGCGGAGGTGCCGAGGCGGTTGACCTCCCAGAGTTGCACGGCCCCGTTGTCGATGAACATGCTGGGGCGCGTGTAGGTGGTCGTGTTGGAATACAGGCCGGCGGGAAACGCGGCGGTGTTGTCCTGCGCGGCGGTCAGCACTGTCGCCCGCCCGTTGGCCGTGGCCGTGAAGGTGAGCGGGTTCCACGTCGGCTTTCCCGCCTGGAGCCACTCGGTCACGCCGTCGCGCGGGGTGAGGGAGTTGGGCGTCTGCCGCTGGACGCGAAACGATTCGAAGTTGCCGCGCAGCGTCGTGTTCTTGAACGGCTGGAAGGTGACCGCGCCAAACAACCGCTTCGTCAAATCGTACGACGGCTTTTGCGGGAATGCGCCCTCGGAATACACGGCTGCGACGCGGAGCGCGAGTTTGTCCTTCCAGAGGGGGCGGTTGAAATTGACGCTGCTGCGGTAGCCGCCGTAGCTGTCGGCGCGGAACACGACCTGGTTTGACTCCCGCGTGAGATGGGCGCGGCTCTTGATGAGATTGACGGCGCCCGACGGCGAACCGATGCCGAAAAGGGTGGAACTCGGACCACGACTGATTTCAACCGAGCCGAGATTGTAGGTGTCGACCGGAATGCGGCTGACCGACGGAAAGTTGTCCGTGACGGCGTTCGGGGCGGAAATGCCGCGCACGCGCGTCGCGGTCGCGGGGCTGCTTTGGATCGAATCCGTCGTCGGGCTGGCGGTGTTCGTTGCGGTGTAATTGAACGTACCCTCGGTGCCCGCCTCGTATTTGAAGATGTCGCTGAGATCGATCGCCGCCGTGTCGTCGAGTTGCTGGCGGGTGACCACGGTGATGGAGGCGCCGAGGTCCTCGACCTTCGAGTTGATGCGGGTGCCGGACAGCGTGTTGGAGGCGAAATAGCCGCGGTTGCTCTCGGAGGTCACGGTGAACGGTGAAAGCGCGATGATTTCGTCGGCCCCCGGGACGGCCGGGCTCGCGTTGGCGGCTTTGGCTGTCGGCGATACCGGGAGGACTGCTTGGGCGTGGACGGCCGGAGACAACAGTACGAGTGCCGCCGAAGCGGCCAGCAGGGTCTGGCGGAATGACAATGGGTCGGTCATCTGGGGGGTCATGGTTTTCTTGGAGGGTTGTGGAGGCGCATAGGCGGCGCGGCGCCCAGTGGGAGTCCACTGATCGAGTGAGAGGGATTTGGGTTTTCCAACAGAGGAAACAAGAGGGACGTTGACGCGAGCGATTGGAGAAAGTCCTCCGCTGTCTCGACGGTCTCAGTCCTGCGCTTCTGCCGTCAGGGGCGTTCCGGTGGGAACGGAGTTTCATTCACCTTCTGCACGTGCCGTGGCTCGGACTCAAGCATCGTCCGCGATGACCACCGCTCTCTTACGGCTGATTTTTTCTAATTTGGAAGCCAGGCGGTGGGGTTATCCGCCGTGATCAGCGCGAAGGCGCGGGCGGCACTGTGGGCTTCGAGATGCTCCTGAAAACTGCGGGTGCTCTTGCGACTGTGCTTCTTCGCGCCTTTCTCCCGC
>CANJIU010000025.1 GCA_947474365.1 Opitutia bacterium
CACGGCCTGGCCTACGTGGAGCGCGGCCTGGAGGCCTACGAAAAAGCGGACCGCGAACGCCAACAGCACCGGCTCGAAAAACGGGCCGCCGAAATGGGCTTCGCCCTCACTCCCATCCATGCCCAAACAGTATAAGTTCATTGGCAGCGCAGCGAAGAATCCCTCAAGACGTTCGCTCCTCTGAAAACGCCGCGAAGATCAAATTGGATTCTTCGCTACGCTCAGAATGACATGCCTTTTTAGACGCCCTCTTAGTCTTATTCGACGCCTCAGACCGGCAGCGGGAATTCCTCCGTAGTGGCATTTCCAGGACGATCGCAGGCGGTGACCGTGGCCCGGACCGGGCGTTTGGCACCGCTGGCGGGCGACGCCACCGCGAACCGCCAGACGCCGTCTTGACCGACGGCGTCGCCCGCGGCCACCACCCCGGCATCCGCGTCGTGCAGGGTCACGGCGACGCGCACGACTTCAAAATCGTCTTTGGCCAGAATTACCAGGGTCCCACCACCCGCCGCCGTGTACTGGCCGGTGCCGAAATGCTCCACGGTTGGTGCATGGAAGTAGTCGCCAATCGCCATGTGCCGGAAATTCAGCTTCACCTTCCGTCCCCGCGTGGCGTACAGGCGCCGCAAGTCCGGGTCGGCCTTGACGAGCGCGGCGAATTTCGAGGCTTCCGAAAACGTCTTCATCGTTGCGACCTGCCCGTCGGATCGGGGCAGGGTAAACGTCGGCTTGCGCTGCAGGATGGTCTTCCCCCGGTGGCGGCGAAAAACATGACCGTCGATCGTACCGCTCAGTCCCTTCAGGAACCTGTTGACGTGTGCTTTGGCCATCGGAGGGGGGGATTCAGGGATTCTCGGTTGCTCCTTCACCCGCCACCGGCAGAGCCAAGGCGAATGAGAGGATAATGAAAGGAGATAGAAACCAGATATAAATCACACCATGAGGCTGCTATGAGGGTGCTATGAGCCTGCTATGAGGATGCCATGAGGATCAAAGGCCCAAAACCACCGCCAAAACCGCGGGCCGCGCCTCGCCGGTTTGGGTTTTTGGATGCTTCCTCGTTTTCACAGACACCTCATGCTCAATTTTGCACCAGAGAGGGCCGAGAAAGTCGTCCCACTCTCGCAAGTCGTTGAAATGATTAAAGCGTATCACACAAATTTACTTCCGTGGCCCAAGCGGCTTTGACCAGGGACCTTCCGCGGGATCGGGCCTCGGCCATCCGACGGAGAAATACGCCGGACACGCCCCGAACTCAATTTGGTGCTTCATTCGGCCTCCGTCCTTGGGCATTCGTCATTCCCTCCATGTCCACCACTGTCTTCACCATCGCCAACCAAAAGGGCGGCGTCGGAAAAACGACCACTGCCGTCAATCTCGCGGCCGCCCTGGCCGAGAAAAAGGTCCACACGCTGCTCGTGGATCTCGACCCACAGGCCAATGCCACCAGCGCCGTTGGCATTGAGAAGCAGGCCGGCCGGAGCCTCTACGGACCGCTACGGGGCGAAGGCAGCGCGTTCGAGATGATCACGCCAACCAAGTACGAACATCTGGCGCTCATCCCCAGTGAAGAAGACCTTGCCGCCGCTGAAATCGAGCTCGCCCAGATGGAAAATTACCTGGGCAAGCTGCGCACAGTCCTCGACCCCATCCGCAAATCCAACGGCTACCGGGTCATCATCATCGACTGCCCGCCGGCGCTCGGGATGCTGTCGATGAACAGCCTCGCGCTCGCTGACTACCTTTTCATCACGCTGCAGTGCGAATACCTCGCACTCGAGGGGCTCGGGCAGATCCTGCGCAATGTCGAACGGCTGAAGGCCGCGCACGTGAACGACAACCTGCAACTCGGCGGCGTGGTGATGACGATGTTCGACTCGCGCATCAACCTGGCGAAACAGGTGGTCGACGAGGTGCGGCAGCATCTGCCGGACAAGATATTCAAGACTCTCATCCCGCGCACGGTGCGGCTCAGCGAGGCCCCGAGCTTCGGCAAACCCATTCTCGCCTACGACCCCAACGGCGTCGGTGCCACCGCCTACCGCGAACTGGCGAAGGAAGTCATCGAGCGGTTTGGGCTGGCCCAGAAGTAGCAAGGAGCGGGTGGCAAAGAGCGAGAAACCGGACCGCCCCAAACGACCACGCGTTCTCTCTCCATTTGCCACATCTGCTACTCGCTACTCACTACTCGCTACCCGCTACTCGCTTCTCGCACCTTCACCCGATGCTTTCCTCGCTCGAAAAATACCGCCAGGCGTTCCTGGTCGGGCTGCAGAGCAACATCGTGTACCGCTGGAACTTTGCGGTGCGGGGGTTCTTTTCGCTGTTCCACCTCGCGGTCGTCTTCATCCTCTGGGGTGCCGCGTACGCGGGGACGGACAAAATCGGCGGTTACGATTTGAGGCAGACCCTCACCTACTTCATCACGCTGCTCGTTCTGCAGTTCTTCATCAGCGCCTTCAACGAGGACTACCAGATCAGCGAGGAAATCCGGAACGGGCTCATCAACCAGTTCCTCCTGAAGCCGATCAATTATTTCCTGTACCGCTTCAGCATCTTCGTCGCCGCCCGGCTGGTGACCGGCGCCCTGATCTTCCTGCCGCTGCTCGTGGCCATGCCGTTCATCCACTCTTATCTCACCTTCCCGCTGGATGCCTGGCGGCTTGCCGTCATCCTGCCCGCGCTGGCGCTTTCGGCGCTGATTCAGTTCAGCATCGCCTACTGCTTCGGGATGCTGACGTTCTGGTTTCTGGAAATCCAAGGGTTCGTGATTCTCTCGATGGCCATTGAATCGGTGCTCGGCGGACAGGTCTTCCCGCTCGATTTGCTGCCTGCATGGATTTACCGCATCGCGCAGTTCCTGCCGTTCTACTACCAGATGTATTTTCCCGGCGCGATCATCACCGGCCGGATCGAATTGACGCAGGCGCTGCAGGGCCTCGTGATTCAGGCCGGCTGGGTCATCGTCCTGCTGCTCGTCAACCAGCTCCTCTGGGTCCGCGGGCTGCGCCGCCACACCGCCGTCGGCGGTTGAACTGAAACCACGATGCTGCACTACCTCAAGGTCTGGCTGGCGAGCGCCCGGTACTCAATTATCCGCACGCTGATGTTCCGCGGCGACTTCTTCGTCTGGTCGCTCGTGGAGTTCTTCTGGATGAGTGTGAATCTGTTGCTCATCTCGGTGATTTACCGCCACACGTCCTCGATCGCCGGCTGGAACAAGTACGAGATGATGCTGCTCGTCGGCACGTCGATGCTGATCCAGCGGTTCCTGATGGGGTTCTTCTGGAGCAGTATTTTTGAAATGGGGCGCAACGTTCGCAGTGGCAATTTCGACTTCTTCCTGGCGCAACCCGGCAACGTCATGTTCATGGCCACCACCCGCAAACTCGACCCCGACGGACTGATCAACGCGTTCGTCGCCGCGGGCGTGGTGGCGTACGCCGCCACGAAATTACACCTGCATCCCGGCCTGCTCGACCTCGCGATGTATGCGGGGCTCGTGGGGTGCGGGCTCGTGATTCACTACAGCATCCTGATTCTTTCCGTCTCGGCGGTCTTCTGGCTGACGAGTGCGCAGGGTGTCGAGGGCGGCTACTTCACGCTGACGGAATTCTCGCGACTGCCGCGCGAGGCGTTCAAGGGCGTGAGCAACGTGCTCTTTGTCTGGCTGCTCCCCGTGGTGGTGGTGAGCAATGCCCCCGCCCGGATTCTCCTGCGGGGTTTCGATCTCGGATGGGCCTTGTGGCTCGCGGGCCTCGCGGCGGGATGGTTCACTCTGGCGGTGTTTGTCTTCCATCGCGGCCTGCGCCGCTATGCGAGTGCGAGCTCATGAAAAGCTCCCTCGAACAACTGGAGACCCGCATTGGGCATGCGTTCCAGGACCGAGCCCTGCTGGAACGGGCGGTCACGCATCCGTCGCTGCTGCAGGATCGACCGGACCTCGCCGTCAGCAACCAGCGACTGGAGTTTCTCGGCGACGCGGTGTTGCAGCTGGTGCTCACGCAGGCCCTGTACGACCTGTTTCCGGAAGATCGAGAAGGTGCTCTGAGCAAGCGCCGCGCAGCGCTGGCGAACGGCACGTTTCTCGCCGGCCTGGCCCGGGAAATCGGCCTCGACCTCGCCCTCCGCCTCGGCGCGAGCGAGGAATCGACCGGTGGGCGTTCCCGCGCCGCCGCGCTGGAGGACGCCTTTGAGGCGCTGGTCGGAGCGGTGTTTCTCGACAGCAACCTCCCGACGATCAGCCGGGTATTGCTGGGGATTTACGGGCCATTGCCCGACCGGCTCGCCCGGGTGGAGGATGTGGAGAATCCGAAGGGCCGGTTGCAGGAGTTCGTCCAACCGATGCACGGCAACAATGCCCTCCGCTACGAGGTCGTGCGTATCGAGGGTGAGGACCACGCACGGGAATATGAGGTCGCCGTTTTCCTGCGCGACCGTGCCGTCGGTTCCGGCCGCGGCAGTTCGAAGAAGAACGCGGAGGAGGCCGCCGCCCGGGCGGCGCTGGTGGAGCTGCGCGTAATGTAGGCGCAAGGCCCGGGGGGGCTCAGGTGGTGGAACGTTCCAGAGATCTGCGCGGTTTCAATCCACGCGACGGGGGCGTCGCGTCCCCCAGGTTTCAGCACACGATCGGTCAGAAACTGGAGCGGCGAAGCCCCCGTCGCCGTCAGAAATTCAAAACGTCAAATCTTCAAGCACACCCTGCCACGGCCATGCCTCCGGCGAACGCACCAATCCCTTCCGCACAGGGTTCGCCACAACGTACTCCCACTTTTCGCTGTAGTTGTCGGCACTACGTAAGAATCGATCGAAATAGTCCTTCTGCCAAAGTGGCGGTGCCAAACTCAATTCTCTCGTGAGCCGTCGGCTACTGAGCGATTTCCACGTCTGCATCCAGCGCGCGAGTGGCTTTGCTTCGGGAGCCGCTCGCGCGAACAGGTGCACGTGATCCGGCATCAACACGTAGCGGCCCACCGTCCAGCCATCAATGCCAGGCGAGTGTGACCAAATTTCGCGAAGGCTATCGCTTGCCGCCGCGCACGCGAGAACGGGTCGGCGCTCGGCTGTGACCACGGTGA
This sequence comes from Opitutia bacterium, assembly GCA_947474365.1. Lineage (GTDB taxonomy): Bacteria > Verrucomicrobiota > Verrucomicrobiia > Opitutales > Opitutaceae > ER46. Next base: position 5,082 of record CANJIU010000025.1, read on the forward strand.
GGTAGACGATCGGATTGGGAGGAAACGGTGAAAGATGCGGCAGTCGCGGACCCTCGGGCATACTTGCAGAGTGGGAGCTGATGTGATTTTGCGCAAACCAACGGCGACGGGGGCGTCGCCGCTCCAGTTTTTGGGCGACGGCAATTTGATAACTGCGGACGCGACGCCCCGTCGCGTGGATTGAAACCGCGACGGGCCATCGCGTCACCATGCGTATCTCCACCTCCTTCCACCGCCGCATCGGGCTTGTCGGCGACCGGCCGCGACGTACAGTGCGCGTTCCCGCATGTCGGCCCTCACGTCCCTCACCCGCCGGAAGATCACCGGTGTCTGCCCTGCCGCCCGCGGTGCCGTCATCGTTGATCTTGTTCGTGCGCACCCGGCGCCGGTCTGGCTGGTCGTTGCCGAAGACCTCAAGGCGGCGGAACACATCGCGGAGGACATTGCGTTCTTCCACTCCACCTCGGGCGACCGGCGCCCGCAGAAGACGCTCGTCTTCCCCGAGTCGATGCAAGACGGCGGGGACATGCGCGAAGCCTTCGCCGCGTCGAGCGACCGCCTGACCGTGCTATCCCGCCTGCGGGCGACCCGCAGCTTCACCACGACGCCGGACACCCTCGTCGTCGTGACCACACCCGCCGCGCTGCTGCAGCAGGTGCCGGCGCTCGAGGAGTTCGCCACGCGGGAACTGTCCCTCCGCCGCGGCCAGTCCCAGCCGTTTCAGGGCCTGCTCGAGCAATTGCAGAAGCTGGACTACGATTCGGAGGCGGTCTGCGAGGCGCCGGGGCATTACGCCGTCCGCGGCGGAATCATCGACGTGTATCCCGTCACGGCCAACCAACCGTACCGGCTGGATTTCTTCGGGGACGAAATTGAATCGATCCGGGAATTCGACCCGGTGACGCAGCGTTCCGGTGCCGCCGTCGAGCACATCACCCTCGCGGCGTCCCCCCGCGTCCGACTCGACCCCTCGAAGACCGGCGTCGCCGACTATCTCTCGACCGGCACGCACCTGTTGTTTGTCGAACCCGCCACGCTTGAAGAGGAGTTCAGTGCCTTCGCGCGCGAAGGCAGCGACGGACTCACGCCGCTGTTCGAGCGCGTCGCGGGTGCGTATGCCGTGAGCGATCTCGACGAAGCCAGCGGACTCTTCGACGGCGTCACCGACGAGGTCACCTGGGACACGGAAAGCCTCGCGCACCACCGGCGCTACCCGGACGACGCGCTCGTCGCGCAGGAGCGTCTGACGATGGAGGAGGACGTGCGGCGGGAATTCCTGCTGCTCGTCGCGACCTGGAAAAAGGCCGGCTACGACGTGGCGTTTGTCATGTCCAAGGCCGGCGAGGAACAGCGGGCGCAGGAGATTCTTGGGGAAGACGCGAAGCTGAAAACCATTCGTCCGCAGTGGTGGCGCGGCACGCTCAACGAAGGCTTCCGCATCACATTTCGCGCTGGGGCAGGAGGAGAACAGGAGGCGACGGCCCGCCCGGCGAAAGCGGCGGGAGAACCGCCGCGGCACTCCGTTGGTCTCGTGGTCGTGACCGAGACGGAATTCTTCGGGCGCCAGCGGGCGCGACGACCGGCGCTCAACACCCGCGCGATGGCCCAGCGGGCACAGATTGACCAACTGCTGGATTTCTCGGAGCTGGTGGAGGGCGACTTTGTGGTGCACCTCCAGCACGGCATCGCGCATTACCGCGGGCTCACCAAGCTCGACACCGCCCAAGGCATCCGCGAGGTGATCTCGCTGGAGTTCGATGATCACGTGACCCTGCACGTGCCGTTGCAGGAGTCGCATCTGATTAGCCGATACGTCGGCCTGAGCAAGGCGCGGCCCCAGTTGGGCCGGATCGGCTCCGGGCGCTGGGAAAAGGCGCGGCAGGCGGCCGAGCGCGCGACAATCGATCTCGCGGCGGAACTGCTGCGCATCCACGCCTCGCGCGAGGCGCAGCCGGGGTTTGCGTTTCCGCCGGACAACACCTGGCAGAAGGAATTTGAGGCCTCGTTCCCCTTCACGGAAACGCGCGACCAGCTGCGCGCGATCCACGAGACGAAGGACGACATGGAGAAAACGCGGCCGATGGACCGGCTGATCTGCGGCGACGTGGGTTTCGGCAAGACGGAGGTCGCAATCCGGGCGGCGTTCAAGGCCGTGCAGGGTGGCCGGCAGGTGGCGCTGCTCGTGCCGACGACAGTGCTCGCGCAGCAGCACCTCAACACGTTTCGCGAGCGGATGGCCGGGTACCCGATTGCGATCGAGATGCTCAGCCGGTTCCGCACCCGCGGTGAACTCAAGAAAATCCTGACCGCCACGACTGCCGGCCAGGTCGACATTCTGATCGGAACGCACCGGCTGCTGCAGCGCGACGTGATCTTCAAGGAATTGGGCCTCGTCGTGATCGACGAGGAGCAGCGCTTCGGGGTGAAGCACAAGGAGGTTTTCAAGAAGATGCGCGAGACGGTCGACGTGCTCTCGATGAGCGCGACCCCGATCCCGCGCACGCTCTACATGGCGCTGACTGGCGCGCGCGACCTCAGCGTGATCGAGACGGCCCCGACGAACCGCCATCCGATCCAGACGATTGTGAAGACCTACGACGAGAAGGTCGTGGTCGACGCCATTCACTACGAATTGAGGCGCGGCGGCCAGGTGTTCTACCTGCACAACCGCGTGCAGACGATCGACCTCGTGGCGGCGCGCCTTCGGGAAATGCTGCCGGACGTCCGGATCGGGGTCGGCCACGGCCAGATGCACGCCGACGAGTTGGAGGAAGTGATGACCGAGTTCGTCGCCGGCCGCTATCAGGTGCTGGTCTCGACGACGATCATCGAGAGCGGGCTCGATATCCCGAACAGCAACACGATCATCATCGAAGGCGCCGACCGTTTCGGCCTTTCCCAACTCTACCAACTTCGCGGGCGAGTGGGACGATTCAAGCATCAGGCGTACGCCTACCTGCTGCTGCACCGGCACACGCGGCTGCTCGAAGTGGCGCGGCAGCGCCTGACCGCGATGCGGCAACACAACCAGCTCGGGGCGGGCTTCCGCATCGCGATGCGGGATCTCGAACTGCGCGGCGCGGGCAATCTCCTCGGCGCCGAGCAGAGCGGCCATATCGTCGGCGTGGGATTCGAGTTGTACTGCCAGTTATTGCGGCAGTCCGTCGCCCGGCTGAAAGGTGACAAGACGGCCGCGGCGATTCGCGCCAACGTGAAGCTGGATTTCGTCTTTGTCGGCGAAGGCGCCGGCCCCTCCGGCGGCCAGGGCAGCGGACGCCACGTCGACGGCTACACAGCGATCAAGGACGCCGAGGATCAGCACGCGGTGGAAGTGGCAAAGGTTCAGGCGCGGATTCCCTCGCACTACATTGCCGAAACGCGGCTGCGCATCGATTTCTACCGGAAGCTCGCCATGGCCGACTCGCCCGCGGCGCTGAAGCAAATCGAGTCGGATCTCCGGGACCGATTCGGCAAGTTCGGCGACGAGGTAAAGGCCCTGGTGCTTATCACCGAGATTCGAATCCGGGCGGAACAAAAAGGCATCGTTTCCGTCGAAACCGACTCCAACCGCCTGAAATGCCTGCGCAACAGTGGTCGCCGCGACGACTGGGTGCAGGTTGGAACGCGGTTTCCAAGGTTGACCGCCCCCAAGCCCCTCCTACGGTTGAGGGAAATTATCTCGTTCCTGAACAATCTGCCCAACCCATGACGTTTCGCCGCAGTCTCCTTCCCGCCCTGCTCGCCGCCGCGTCCGGCGGGTGGGTGTTCGCCCAAACCCCCACCCAGCCATCGGCGGCCGCCCAGCCCCCGGCGGGAGTCCAACCCGGCATCCCGTCCAACAGTGCGGTCGCGGAGAGCATGAGCCTGCGCTTCGCCAACGGCATCGTCGCCGTGGCCGAGGAGAAGATTATCACGGTCGCCGACATCATGCAGTACATCGGGCCGCTCCTGCCCCAGCTGCGGCAGGAGGCGAAGTCTGAAAAGGAATTTCAGGAGCGCCTGGAGCAACTGCAGGACAGCGCCATTCAGGATCTCGTCGACCGCGTGCTCATCGTGAAGGAATTCCGGAAGGACGAAAAGCGGCAGATTCCGATCAGCTACGTCGACCAGGAAATCGCCAACGAGCTTGCCGAGCGGTTCGAGGGGGACCGTTCCAAGTTCCTCGCCTACCTCCGCGCCAAGGGGCAGACCGTCCGCGACTACCGCAAGGAGATCGAGGAGAACATCATCTTTTCGTACATGCAGGGCCAGCAGCGCAAGTCCGCCAGCGTGGTGAGTCCCGTGCGAATTGAGACGTTCTACACCGAGAACAAGGACCGTTTCTATCAGGAGGACGCGGTGCATCTGCGTCTGATTCAACTTTCCCGCAATGACGGCGAGACCGATGAAACGCTGACCACGCAATCGAATCAGGTGCTCGCCCGTTTCAAGGCCGGCGAGAAATTCGAAGACCTCGCGAAGGAATTCAGCAAAGACATGCGGCGCTCCAAGGGCGGCGACTGGGGCTGGCAAAAGCGTTCCGACTTCCGCAAGGAATTCAGCGACGTGGCCTTTGACTTGAAAGCCGGAGATATCTCCAAGCCCATCTTGCTGCCGGAGGGGGCCTTCATCCTTTTCGCCGAAGAGCGGAAATACTCCGGCATCCAACCGATCGACGAGGTGCGCGACCAGATCGAGCGCATGCTCATCCAGCAGATGCAGCGCGGCACGCAGGAGAAGTGGCTCGAGCGGCTCCGCCGCAACGGCTACGTCAAGCACTACTGACCGCCCGCGGCGGCCTCGGTCGCCGCGACCGTCGAAGCCGCAGCCCTTCCCATCACCGGGCAAAAGGCCCGGACGACCGTGCCAAGGTAATTTTGCGCCCGCACCAGCGTGCGATCCGCCTCGAGGTTGGCAAGGCCCTTGGCCAACCAGCCGTGGTCGGTCTTTTTCACGAGCAGATGCGCGACGGGGCGACCACGATCCCCGATGAAAACGACGGTCATGCCCGATCGGAGGTCCGCAATTGGAAGACGGCGAATCAGCAAGACCGTCTGGTCCGGATAGAGCGGCAGCATCGAGTCGCCGCTGCCCACTACGACGTCGCATTCCGGACCGCCAGCGGTGAACACCTCCGCCATCCGCCACGCGTCGCGTGCCGCCACCGGTTCCACCTGGGGCGAATTCAAAGCCGACTCCGAGCTCCCTGCCGACATCCCGACCGCCGAAAACAAAACGAAAATTCCGAAGGACCGGAGCACGCTCCGGGCATGGCGGGACGAAAGCATCGACGCAGACTGTAGCCGGCAAACGATGCGCCGTGAATAGGGAGTCTTCTCTCCTTTTGCCGCGGAGACTGCCCACACGCGCCAGGTAATCGGCGACAACTGTCACGATCGGGCCGCCAGGCAGCACCAGAAACGGGAAAGGTATTAAACGCCTGTTCCGATTCGCTTTTCCCGGAGCGTTCCACGTTCGTAAGAGTTGGCAGCGGGCAGAATTCCCTCCAAATCAGACGCCGTGTCTCACGCCGCCCCATCCGACTACCCGCCACCCAATCGGCTGCGGGAAACGGCGGTAGGCGAACGTCCCCAGGAGAGACTGGAAAAATACGGCGCCGCCGCCCTGAGCGACACGGAACTGCTCGCCATGCTCCTGCGCAGCGGCACGCGCGGCCAGGACGTGCTGACCCTTTCGACGCGACTCATCTCCGAGGCAGGCTCGCTCGCCGGACTCATCGGCTGGAAGGAGGCGGATTTCCGTCGACTCAAGGGAATCGGCCGCGTGAAGGCACTTCAGCTCGTGACTGTGATGGAAATCGCCCGGCGCGTGATCACGCAGCAGACAGGCGACGAGCCGATGCTCAACCGCGCCGACCTCGTCGCGTCCTATCTGCAACCCTTCGTCGTTGGGCTCGAAGTCGAAAAGTTTTTCGTGCTCTGCCTGAATCGCAAGAACCGGCTGCTGAAGCGCTGGGAGATCAGTTCGGGCACGGCGCACACCGCCCTCGCCCACCCCCGGGAGGTGTTTCGCGCCGCGCTGAGGGAGTCGGCCTCCGCCATCATCTGCGCGCACAATCACCCCAGCGGCGACCCGGCCCCGAGCGCGGCCGACCTCCAGGTGACCCGGCAGCTGCGGGAGGCCGCGCGGACCGTCGACATCCCCTTGCTCGACCACGTGATTCTCGGCCGCCCCGGGTCCGATCCCACGGGCAAGGGCTACTACAGTTTTCGTGAAGCCGGGGTCCTTTAGGGCGCTTGCGACGCCCACCTTTGCGCGGGCATTCAGCAGCTCGAAAAAAACGGCGGAAAAAAATCCTTGCCGTCGGTCGTCCGAGTGGAGACGTTCCGCCCTCTTTGTTTGGTAGGTTACTCAAGTGGCCAACGAGGGCGGACTGTAAATCCGCCGGCTTAACGCCTTCGATGGTTCGAATCCATCACCTACCACCACTTTCCACGTTTGATTCACACCTGCTCGTTCGCACGGTGATCCGGTGTAATCCCGCGTCGGATTGGGTTCACGGTGAACCTCGAAGATGCACTTTGCCGACCCCAGTCAGTGGAATTTGGAACGGCGCTTTCGCGTAGAGCGCGAATCTCGCCAAATCCCGAGAATCAGCGCGTACCCCACCGCACCGCCCAGCATGCCCACGACGCATGCTCCGAGGTAGAGCGAAACGACCGCGTCTCCGGTGAGCAAGTCCAGCGGTGTTTCCGCGACATGCCGCCAGACATCAGACGGCGTTCGCCCCTGAGCAAGTTCACCGGCGAAATAGCAGGCCGAGAGCTGCACCGGAGCGGTAAACGGATTCGAGAGAAATTGCAGGGCGATGCAAAGGAGCAGGTTGCCCCGGACGATCAGCGCCGCAGCGGCGGCCAACACCGACTGCCCGGGCAAAAACGGCACCACCGTGATGGGAAATCCCACCAACCACGCCCGGGCAAGCGAGCCACGATTTGGCATCCATAGCGCCCGATCGAGCAGCCGGTCACCGAACCACCGGTGCATTCGTCCTCCGCGCATCTGATGCCGCGTCAACCGCTGGCGATGCAGCCAGCGAAACATCCAAAGGCGCATTCTCATTCACAGTCCTCCAATCGGACCCGCGGTACGGAGACATCGACGAGCGGGAGTGGCGCGGACGTGGGAATCATTCGGCCGAGCGGTCAACGCGACCGCAGGCGATTCCAGAGCAGACGAACCCGGTAACGGAGCAACCGGCCCGGAGCGAAGAGCGACGATGGAGTCTCCATTGCGTCGGCATCGACCCGGTAAAGCACGTCCTGATCCCATCCGCGGTTGATGGCACCGCCGATCCGCAGGACGTGCCGATAGTGGCGCCGGGCGGCTGCGAGCGCCAGTGGCGAAAACCGCCCGTAGGGAAACACAAAGCTGTCGACCCGCTGCCGCAGGCGGGACCGCAGGAAGGACTGCGGCGATTCAACTTCCCGCACGAGATCCGCGTCGTCGTCGTCGAGGCGGACGTGGGTCATTCCGTGGGCCGCGAGCACGACCTGGCCGCTGGTAGCCATTTCTGTAAGTTCGGGCGCCGTGCAAAATCCCCCGCTGTCCGGATCGCGGAACGCGTCTTCGGACTCCACCTCGAGTCGCTTCTCCTCTGGAACTTCAACCTGCTCCCGAATAAACGAGGTCGGCACCGCCAGCAACGCCCGCAACCCGTGCCGCTTCAGCAGCGGAAAAACGCGGGCACGAAAATCAAAATACGCATCGTCAAACGTGAGACACACCTGCAGCCGGCCGGGGCTGACAGCGTCACCCGGCAACACCGTCGGATAGGTTTTCGCCACGTGGGCGAAGTGAGCGTCGAGCATTTCCGGGGAGTTGCCGAATCGGCCCACTCGCGCCCGGTGGTACATCAGGATCAGGACGCTCACCCCGGCCTCCGTCCGCGGCCCGGCGCGCAATCCGGCGAGTCGAACCCCAAATAACCGTAGGCAAGACGCCGCAGCCGTTGAGTCGAGATGCGCACGTGGGCCATCCGTCGAAGCCGGGAGCGGTTCGCGGGATGACTCCAATAGTCATCGATGGCGTGGCGAACCTCGCGCATCGATACCGCCGGAGCGGCGGCCCCGATCAATTCCCACTCCGCGTCGAAGAAACGATTCCGGGGCCACAACCAGAAAAGCAGGCGGCCAGGCGGACGCAGACAAAGCCGGAGCGCCGCGGCGGCAAACTCGTCGTGGCTCACATTGTGATCGTCGCAGAACCGCTCCTGCAACGTGATGGGGCTGCGCACACTGACCTCGGGCGACACCGACCGGACGGCGATCCGATGCAAGGTCGGCTCGAGCAACGCGGCGACCGGACGCAGTCCGGCATCATGTTCGTGGTCGTCGAAACGGGAACGCCGGGCAACGTTTGTCACACGAGGGACGGTGAATGGACCGTGGGGCAAGGCATCCGGAACGGCACCTGGTTCCGGTCGCTCGACAGACCCGGAGGAACGGCGCACGGGGAAACACGGCACGACTTCACGCGGAGCGGGCATTCGCCTCGTGGAGCCTGAGGTATTTCCAAAACACCACCTGCGACTTGTAGGCGCTGATGGTCAGGCCCTCCGTCCCCTGGGAAAATCCGCGCTCAAGGACGTAACTCTTGAAGAAAGCCCACATTGAACGCAGCACCGCCTTACCGGGACCGGACTTTTTTCTCCCGACGTTTTGCTCGGCAAACAGCCGGGAGTAATCGGACATTTTGCGGAGGAAATCCCCGGTCGATCGGTAGGAAAAATGCGAGATCGCATGGCGCAAGGGCACGACGGCGAGGTTGCGCACTTCCACACGCTCGTGGACCTCGCACGGGGAAAAATTCGTGACGGTGCGGTTGAACAGCCGTTCATGGCGATCCGGGAACCAGCCGCAGGTCGTAATGTGCCTTCCCCGGTAGTAATTGCGAAACGGAATGCTGTAAACCGCGCCCGGATTGAGCGGAAGCGTGGCAATTTCCTCGGCCAGTCCGGGTTCAACGATCTCATCACTGTCGATTGAGAGAATCCAATCATAGCGGGCGAGCGCGACCGCCCGCCGGTGCGCTCGTCCGAATCCGGGAAACGGACCCGCGAGCCGATGAATTCTGACGTTGGCAAACGAAGCGGCAATTTCGAGCGTGGCGTCGGAGGATCCCGTATCCAAGACGACCACGTCGTCACACCAGGTCAGCGCCGACAAGACCTCGTCCAAAAGCGCGGAGCTGTCCTTGGTGAGAATCGTGGCACTAATGCGCGCCGGTGACACCGACCGGCCTGCCCTCGCGCGGCCAGTCGGCCGCGCGACATGTGGGCGCAGCGCGATTGCCTGATCCATGACATTCGAAACTTCGGCCCGGGGTAGGAAAGAAGATGATGCAGCCGCCACCCGAGACGTATAACAGATCCAGCAGAGGCCGGTCTGCCGGTTTGAAGGGAAGGCGTCTGTAGGGCGCCACCCTACACGGCGCCGATCCTGCCGGGCAGTCGAACGACGACGTCAGCGGCTGGGCGCTCCGTTCGTGCGAAAAAATTGCCACGAGCGAAATTTTTCCGCAGAAGCGCATCATGGAGTTCGCGCCCCCACCACCCCGTCGCCTGGAGCGAACCGTCGCGCAGGATTCCCAGGCGGCTACCTTTGCCCGGCCATGAAGTCCGGTGTGACCTCAAACCGACCGACGCGTCGGCGGATCTTTTTTGTCGACGATCATCCGTTGGTGCGGGAATGGCTCGCGAGCATGGTGTCCCTGGAGGCGGATTTGGAGGTCTGCGGCCAGGCCGAGGACGCCTTGTCAGCATTGGCCACGGTCGTCAGCAGCCGTCCCGATCTGATGGTGGTGGATCTCTCCCTGCCGCGTGGTTCCGGACTTGAGTTGATCAAGGAGATGCGCGCGAGCCATCCCGCCGTGCGGCTGATGGTCCTGTCGATGCACGACGAGGCGAGTGTGGCGGAGCGGGCGTTTCGCGCCGGAGCTCACGGCTACGCGGTGAAACGCGAGTCGGGTCCCCGCATCATCGATGGCATCCGGACAGTCCTGGACGGAAAATTCTACGCCAGTCCATCGCTTACCGCCCAGCTGGCCGGGCGGATGTTTGGCGGCGCCTCCCGGAGCGGACGTTTGCCGGAGGAGTTGCTCAGCGACCGCGAGGTCGAGGTCTTTCGCCTCCGCGGACAGGGCCTGCAGACCAAGGAAATCGCCGTCCGCCTTGGAGTGAGCATCAAAACCGTCGGCACCTACGACGCGCGGATCAAGGAAAAGCTCGGCATGGGCGACGGCGGGGAACTCATGCGCGAGGCCGTCCTCTGGCAGGATCGCCAACGCGGACTGTAGTATCCGTCAATTTGTGACATGGTAAACGCCACCACGACCGCAGTTTCCACCCGCCGGAATCGGCTCCGCGCCGCGGGTGCACTTGCCATCCTGTGGGTGTGCGCCGCGGCCGTCCTGCCGGGGCAGACCCTCGGGCCTCCCCTGCCCTCGCCGGCCACGTTGAAGAAAATGAGCCTGGAACAGTTGATGGATCTGCGGGTGACGTCCGTGTCGAAACGCCCGGAAAAACTCTCCGAGGCAGCGTCAGCCATCCAGGTGATCACGGGCGATGACCTGCGCCGGGCGGGCGCAACCAGTCTACCCGAGGCCCTGCGCCTGGCCACGAATCTCGAGGTGGCCCAGATTGATTCCCGCCAGTGGGCGATCACCGCCCGCGGATTCAACAATGTGTTTGCCGACAAGATGCTCGTCCTGATCGACGGACGCTCCGTTTATACGCCGCTCTATGCCGGCGTATACTGGGACGTGCAGGACACGATGCTCGAGGATGTCGACCGCATCGAGGTGATCAGCGGACCAGGGGCCACCCAGTGGGGCGCGAACGCGGTCAATGGCGTGATCAATGTCGCGACGAAAAGCGCCAAGGACACCCAAGGCAGCCTGCTGGTCGCCGGCGCCGGCAACCAGGAACGCAGTTCCGCGGCGGCCCGATTGGGGGCGAAAGTGGCACCCAATCTGTACTACCGGGTCTACGCGAAATATTTCGACCGCGGTGATTCGATGCGGGCGAGCGGACGAAATGCCAACGATGCCTGGCACATGGGGCAGGCGGGCTTCCGCCTCGACGGCGAAACTCCGGCCGGCGCCCCCTTCACCCTCCAAGGCGACGGTTACAACGGATCGCTCGGCCAGGTCGGTCCGGACAATATCCGGGTGAATGGCGCCAACCTTCTTGGCCGCTGGTCCCGGCAGTCCGAAGGAAACGCCGAGACAAAATTGCAGGCATACGTCGATCATACGCACCGACGGATTCCCAGTTCATTCACCCAGGACCTCGATACGGTGGACCTGGATTTCCAGCAATTGCGGCAGATCGGGAGCCGCCACGATCTCGTCTGGGGACTCGGCTACCGCCGGGTGCAGGACGATGTGATCAACACTCCGGCCAACGCCTTCCTGCCGCCCAGCGTCGCGCGCCAATGGTTCAGCGCGTTCGTGCAGGACGAAATCAGCCTGAGCAAGGATCGGCTGCATCTCACGTTGGGCACGAAGATCGAGCATCATGACTACACCGGATTCGAATTCGAACCCAGTTCCCGCCTCGCATGGTCGCCGGCGCCGTCACAGACGATTTGGGCCGCGGTTTCCCGGGCGGTGCGGACTCCCTCCCGAATCGACCGCGATCTGTTCTCGCCGGCAATCCCGCCGTACCGCGTCGCGGGGGGAGAAAAGGTCGTATCCGAAAAATTGATCGCCGGCGAAGCCGGCTACCGCGTCCGGGTCGGGCCGGGCCTCGCGCTGTCGGTGGCCGCGTTCCTGAACCGCTACGATGACCTGCGCAGTCTTGAGCCATTGTCACCGCCGAACGCCTTCCCGGTCGAGGCAAGCAGCGACCTGCGCGGCCGCTCTGCGGGCGCGGAAATCTCCGCCGACTGGCACGTTTTCCCCGTGTGGCAATTGCAGGCGGGTTGGACGGAACTGCGGGTACACAGCGAGCCGACGCCCGGGGCCGGCGTGGTCCGAGGCACCCGCGACAGCATTGCCCGTGATCCCAACCACCAGTTCAGCGTGCGTTCACGCCTGGAATTTGCCCACGCGTGGGAACTCGATTTGAGCCTCCGCCATGTCGCCACCATCAGCACCCAGAACGTGCCCGGTTACACCGAGGGAGACGTCCGCCTCGGGTGGCGCCCCAAGCCAGGTTGGGAGATCTCCCTCCTGGGCCGCAACCTGCTGCACAAACGTCACGCCGAATTCTACACGCCAGGATCCCGCCGTGAACTGCCCCGAAGCATCTACGGAAAGTTCACATGGCGTTATTGAGGATCCTTGCCGCGGGCCTGCTCGCGCTCTGGCTGGCACCGCCGGGGCCGCTCCGTGCGGCTGAGTCACGGCCGGAGCCGGAATATCAGCTCAAGGCGGTCTTTCTTTTCAATTTCGCCCAGTTTGTCGAGTGGCCCGCCCGATCGTTCCGCGGACCCGACGCCCCGCTGATCATCGGCGTTTCCGGCACCGACCCGTTCGGCGCCTATCTCGACAATCTGGTCACCGGTGAAAAAGTCGGCACCCATCCGCTCGTGGTCCGGCGCTACCGGCGGGACGAAGATCCCACGGACTGCCATATTCTTTTTGTCGCCGCATCGGAAACTGCCGCGCTCGGACCCGCAATCGCACGACTGAACGGGCGGAGCATCCTGACGGTGAGCGATATCGAGACCTTCACCCGGGAAGGTGGCATGGTCCGTTTCGTGACGGAGGGAGGTAAGATCCGCCTGCGAATCAACGTCGAGGCGGCCAAGGCCGTCGACCTCCGCATCAGCTCGAAAATCCTCCGACCCGCGACGGTGGTAACGAGGGAAAAAAACTGACGCATGACGCCGTTTCGCGACATGCCGATCCAGCAGAAGCTGATGACGATGATCCTCGTCACCAACGGCGTGGTGCTGGCCCTGACCTGCGCGGCGTTTGTCGGGTATGATCTGCTCAGTTTCCGGCAGTCGACGGTACGGCAGCTGGCGACGCTCGCGGAAATCATCGCGGCGGAAAGCACCGGAGCGGTGGCATTCGACAACCAGCGCGACGCCACTGAAATCCTCGGGGCGCTCCAGGCCGAGCGTCATGTCGTGGCAGCGTGCCTGTACGACAACAAAGGCCAGGTGTTTGCCCGGTATCCAGCGAACGCCCCCGATTCAGCACTTCCTCCACAACCGCTCGCGGACGGCTACCGCTTCGAGAACGGCCACCTGGTTGGCTTCACGCCGGTCGTACAGTTGGCCGGCCGCGATCGCTTCGGCACGCTGCACGTAAAATCTGACATGGGAGCCATGTGGGAACGCCTCCGGCTTTACGGCCTGATCGCGGCGTTGGTCGTGCTCGTCGCCTCCCTCGTCGCCTATGCCCTGTCCCGGATGTTTCAAAGGCAGATTTCCCAGCCGATCCTCGCGCTCTCACGAACGGCCCGCGCGATTTCCGATCGCCGCGACTATTCAGTGCGCGCCCAGAAACACGGCGAGGATGAACTGGGCGCCCTCACCGACGCCTTCAACCACATGCTGACGCAGATCCAGGAGCAGAACCAACTCCTCGAAACCCGCGTGCGCGAACGGACCGCGGAATTGGAGGCGGCCAACAATGAACTGGAGGCGTTCGGCTCGTCTGCCGCTCACGACCTTCGCACGCCGCTGCGCACCATCAAAGGATTCGCCGACGTCCTCCTCGACCCGCGGACAAGCCTGTCCGGGGCAGAGGCGCAACGCTACGTGCGCATGATTCGAGAAGGCTCGGGACAGATGAGCCGGCTGATTGAGGATCTGCTCAATTTCTCCCGGCTGGGACGCCAGGCAATCGTCCGCCGCACGGTGGATGTCGAGGCGCTTTGCCGCGAGATTTTCGAGGAACTGACCGCCGGACCAGACGTTCGCCGCATCGATTTGCAGCTCCAGCAGCTGCCTCCGGTCAATGGCGATCCCTCGCTCTTGCGCGTGGTGTTCGTCAATTTGCTGTCGAATGCCCTGAAATACACCCGACCGTGCGCCGTCGCAGTGATTGAGGTCGGGATTAGGAAAGACCCGCCCACTCTCGCCCCGGTCTATTTTGTCCGCGACAATGGAGTGGGATTCGACATGCGGGACGCCGGCAAGTTATTCGGAGTTTTCCAACGCCTCCACCACGCCCACGAGTTCGAGGGGACTGGTGTGGGCCTCGCCACGGTCCGGCGAATTATCGACCGCCATGGCGGGCGCATCTGGGCAGAGGCCACACCCCAAGCCGGAGCGACGTTTTTTTTCACGTTCTCCGATCCTGTCCTATAAGGCGCCTCACATTCTTCCAGCCGCTGAATCCCAATCGCGGTGTCCTCACAACGGCAGATAACACACGGTGTTCGACAGCAGGATCACGATGAAAATCAGACAGGTGACCATCGGCCCGAGGTAGATCCGGCCGGTCAACCGGAAGAAATGGCGGTTGAAGTACGGCAGGACGAACATGATCGGGACCACCGCAAACAGCAGGTTGATATAGAGCCAGCCCTCGGTCCAACGCACCGTGCCCGTCGCGGCCAGCGTGACGTACTGCGCGGCGAGGATGAAGAAAAGCCCCAGCGAGTTGGCGACGCCCGCGAGCAGCATGCCCTTCCATTCCGGATCCCCGTCGATGCGCATGGCCCCGTTGACGCGGAGGGAATTCGTCAGGAAGAAAATGAAAAACATCGGGGCGTACATCAGGAGCAGCACCAAAATGGCCGGCTGGAACACCCTGACCCCGAAAAAGAGAAACCGGTAGTCCACGTGGAAAAAATAGTAGACCCCAAAGAGCAGGAGGAAGAACGTAGCTGCGACCGTCACCGCCAACAGCAACGTCCGCCCCAGCTCGCCGACGCTCGTCGCCGCCCCCCACATCTCGGAGCGGACACCGTGACTCCGACCGAAGAGGCGGTAGCTCGAGAAAAACAGAAGCAGCCCGACGACACCGTTGAGCACCGCCCAGAGCAGCAGGGCGTTGTTCATCCGCTGCGGGAAGAACCACGTCTGTTCGCGGCCCGAAGCGGCCGCAAACAACTTCTGCGAGAGCTCGGTCATCGGCACATACGTGAAACACGCAATCAACGCCCCGCCGACGAACAGGCTCCAATAGAGGACCTTCCCCCCACCCTGCGGCCGCGGCAACGCCGGAGGCAGCGGATGCACCAACGACTGAAACCCGGAAATCCCCATCAACAGGAGGCGCGCGAACGGCACCACCGCCACAAACGCCGCCACCAGCGCGATCAAGCCCAGCAGTTCCTTCCAGTACCAGACCTGGTCGCTCCCCGGGAGGGCGCCGGCGAGTCCGAAGACCTTGATGAAGTAATCAATCTGATTGGTCGTGGCCGCGACGCTGTAGGGCTGGAACGGATGCAGTACACGCTCGTTGTGCACCACCCGCAGCGTACGCCGGGCAACATCGCCATAATAGCGCCCGATCTCCACGGCTTCCAGCGAAGCCCCTCCGGCCCCGAGCCCGGACCGGACCAACCGCAGCGCCTCGGGCGCGAGGCGCATGTCGCCATTCCCCAGTTCATTGCGGTACGCCCCCTCGTCGTGAAACGCATAGCTGATCCCGACGTTGGAGCCGACCGTTCGCAGCGTCTTGTCCGTCAGCGTGAGGACATAGCCGGAGACAAAAACCGAGTGCAGCTTGCTCGGCTTGCCCGTCTTCTGCGCCTCCTTCCCGAAATAACTGGCGCCCTGGATCGCGGCGTTGCCGCCGGCCGAGTGACCGGTGACGCCGATCCGCGCCTTGTCGATGTAGTTCAGATTTCCCGTGTTGGCCACGTAGTCGACCACAGCGAACATGCCATAGCCCTCGTCGGTGGCCGACCGGGCGGACATCGAGGCGCTCGAACTGCCCTGCGCATACGGATCGATCGCGATGACAACGATGCCGCGGCGGGCGAGTTCCAGCGAGATGTTGGCCTGGGTTTCCTTCGAACGCTGAAAGCCGGGCACCACCACGACCAGCGGCGCCGGCTTCTCACTCGTCGCCGAACGCGGACGGAAGAGATCCGCGACGATCCACTGGCCGTTTTGCGTCGGAATCCTGATCTCCATCACCTCGACCCGCCGTCCGGAACGCTGCACCAGTGACGCCAGCAGGCTGGATGCAATCACCAGCGCGAGGCACCACAGGAGCAGGTGTGGGCGAAAAGCCGGACGGTTGCGGTCGAAGGGAGGATTCGGGAGGGCGTTCATCCGTGCCGAAAAACCTCCCACCATCGGTCGGGCGTGTCAGCCGCCAATTTTTCTGCGGCCTGCTCCACGACGGGACCCACGTCGTGCTCCGGGCCAACCTCCCCTACGCCAAAATTCCCTTGATCACGTGCCCGTGGACATCCGTCAGGCGCCGCTCGATCCCACTGTTGTAAAACGTCAGCCGTTCGTGATCGAGGCCGAGCAAATGCAGAATCGTGGCGTGCATATCGTAGATGGTCGTAATCTTGTCCACCGCCTTGTAACCGAGGTCGTCGGTGGCGCCGTAACTGAATCCCGGTTTCACGCCGGCGCCGGCGAGCCAAACGGTGAAACCCTTTTCGTTGTGGTCGCGACCATTCGCCCCCTTTTGAAACGTCGGCATTCGGCCGAACTCGGTGACAAATGCCACCAGCGTGTCCTTGAGCAGCCCGCGCTCCTTCAGATCGCGCAGCAGCGCCGCCGCCGGCTGATCGAGGATCGGCGCGTGGGTCTTGTATTGATCGACGATGTACTTGTGCCCGTCCCAATTCCCAACGCCCTCCCCCATCGCGTACGCACCGTTGAAGAGTTGCACAAAGCGGACGTCGCGCTCGAGGAGTCGGCGGGCGAGGAGGCAATTCCGGGCGAATCCCGCCTTGGTCTTGTTGGCATCGCCCACCCCGTAGGCTTGCAGCGTCCGTGGGCTCTCCTTGGAAAAATCGCCTACGTCGGCCGCCGCAATCTGCATCTTGGCGGCGAGCTCGTAGGCGGAAATCCGCGCCGCGAGTTCCGTGTCGCCCGGATTCTCCGCGAGATGACGGTCGTTGAGCAGTTTTAGAAAATCGTACGTGGCCCGATCGTCCCCCGCCGTCACACCCTCGGGCCGGTTGAGGTGAGGAATCGGCTTGTCGGCGTTGAAGGCGACGCCCTGATACGCCGCGGGCAAAAACCCGGCCGCCCAGTGCCGCGATCCGGTTTGCGGGACGCCGCGCGGATCCGGAATCGCAACAAAGGCGGGCAGATTCCGGCACTCGCTCCCAAGCGCATACGTCGCCCACGAACCGATGCCGGGGAACCCGTCGAGGATGAAGCCGGTGCTCATCTGGTTTTCCGCCGGTCCGTGCGCGGCAGACTTCGCCGTCATCGAGTGGATGAAACACATCTCATCCGCCAGCTCCGCCAAGTCAGGCAGAAGGTCGGAGACCATCTTCCCACACTGTCCGCGCGGTTTGAATTCCCAGAGTGGCTTGATCACGTTGCCCTGCATTCCCTGCCCGGTGATCAGGCCCTCGCCACCCGGCATCGGCTGGTTGTGCAGCCGGATCAACTCGGGTTTGTAGTCAAAGGTGTCGATATGGCTGATCGCACCTGAACAGAAGATCATCAGGACACGCTTCGCCTTGGCTTCGAAATGCGGCGGCCGCGCCGCGTAAGGGTTGCGGCTGTCAATGCGCGGTCGCCATGGCGCATCGGCGCCCGTCAGGCGTTGCTCGGCCAAGAGCGAAGCCAGTGCGATGCCACCGAGACCGGTTCCGCCCCAGCGCAGAAAATCGCGGCGACTGAGCAAGTGGCGTCCAGCGTGGGAAAGCAGCGGGTGTTGCATGACGGATTCAGTGCACGTTGACAAATTCGTTGGCGTTGAAGAGCGCGCGGCAGAACAACGGCAGCCCGCGATCTGCAATCATCACCGTGGCTGCGGAGGTTTCCACTGCCGCCGGCTCGCGCCCGAACATCAGCATAAACGCCAGCCGCACTTGCGCGGCGGCGACAGCTCCTGCCTCCCGCTCCAAACGCGCCGCCAGCGCCGCGGCCTGCTGCATCACAAATGGACTGTTGAGGAGATTAAACGCCTGCAACGGCGTTGTTGACCGCGTACGGTTCGGCGCGATCTGGCCCGCATCAGGGCAGTCGAAGGCACCAAACACGTCGTCCAGCTGAGCGCGCGGCTTCGTCTGATAGACCATGCGGCGGAAATCATCCCCCGAAAAATCACGCTTGGGCACGTAGGTCTGGATGTTGCTCCTGCTGATGTCCGGTTCGAAGAGGAAAAATCCCGGGCCACCCTCACGCAGGTCGAGCCGGCCCGTCACCGCGATCATCGCGTCGCGCAGCGGCTCCGCGTCCAGACGCCGCGGCGGATAGCGCCAGAGCAGCCGCGACGCGGCGTCAACCTCCAGCCCTTTGGCGTGCGGACGCGAGGATTGGCGGTAAGTGTCGGACAGGAGGATGAGCCGGTGCAGTTCCTTGACGCGCCATCCGCGCGCGACGAACTCGCTCGCCAGCCAGTCGAGCAACTCCGGGTGCGTCGGCCGCGCGCCGTTCAGGCCGAGGTCGCTCGGTGTATCCACCAAACCTGTCCCGAAGTGATAATGCCAGATCCGGTTCGCCATCACGCGCGCCGGCAGCGGATTCGCCGGGTCGGCCAGCCAGTCCCCGAGGGCGAGGCGGCGTTGCCGCTCCGGAGTGTCGCGCGGCAGTTCGAGTTTTTTCCCGAAACGGCTGAGCCCGCCGGGAGAAACCAGCTCGCGGGGCGAAAGCGCATCGCCGCGATGCAACCGAAACGTCGGGCCCGGTTCGCGGAGACTGCCGGCATATACTCGTGGAAAATCGATCAGGCGCTTCACCTCGGCCCGCAACATCCGGCGTTCGTCCGTGAGCCGCGTGATTTCCGCCACCCGCTCAGGCGGGACACCGCTCAACGTGGACGCCACCGGCACGCGTTTGCGCCAAGGGTCACCCAAGCGGTCGTCGGAGGAGGCGACCTGCGTCCAAGCACTTCCGTCGATCGACACCTCGATGCGGTAGGCAGTGACGAGGTGATCGTCGAGCGACGGCGCACGGTCACTGCGGTTGCGGCTCCAGAGCATCCGGTCGATGCGCTCGACCCGCGCGAACTCGATCTGCACGTGGCCGGACATCTTGGCCGGCGAATTCCACGCCGCGCGCTCGTTGTAGCGGCGATCGTTCACATAAAACGGATTGCCGTCCTCACCACCGACCACGGGCGAAGTCGCGGTCGCGCCAAACTCCTTCAGCGCGACATTCCGCGGCGATTCGCCGGCGGTAAATACTTCCAGTTCGTCGATGTAGCCCTCTGGGGTGTTCGACGCTAGCACGGTGAACCGCACGAATTTGGCGTCGACTGGCGCGAAGCGCTCGTCGTTGGTCTTCACAATCACCGGCGCGCGCAGGTGCGGGGTGTGCGTCGGCGCCTCGTCGGCGACCGTTTTCACCTCTTCGAAGAGGACTGAATCGGCGGCAAGCACGTCGACCGCCTCGAGCGCGAGCCGGCTCGCGGGGGTGAGTTCGTGGATGCCGATGTCACGGAATCCGCTCCACCGCTTCTCCCCCGGTACGGCCGGCGTAGCGTCAGCAAACAAAGCCTGGTTGACCTGCGCGATTTCGCGCCCGTCGAGCGTCACGCGGACGTTCGCCGCGTGCTCCGCCGCCACTCCCCACGAAAGCCAGACCCGGAAACGGCCGTTTGGCGGTGCGCCCCAGGGCTGCCAGGCGGAGGCACCATCCGCACCTCTGGATCGCATCCGAAACGTGGCGTTCAAGGTCGGCAGCCGCAGCTCGTCGCCCAGGTCGCCCGCCTGTCCGCGAGCGGTTCCGGCGGAATACGCCACCGACTCACCCGCCTTCTCGGGTGCCAGCACACGAACACGTTTCGCCCGCACTGTGGGCTCGAAGGGAGCGAGCTGCGCGTCGATTTCTGCGAGTCGTCGCCGCGGTGCAGCCGCCTGGGCCAGCAACGCGTCGTGATTGCGCGGCCGCCGCGGCCGCTCGCCGTGCTCGACGCCCTGGAAGACCGCCACCATCGAGTAGTAGTCAGTCTGCGAAATCGGATCAAATTTATGGTCGTGGCAGCGGGCGCAGCCAACGGTAAGCCCCAGGAACGCACTCCCCGTCGTGCCGACGATTTCGAAAAGTTCGTCCCCGCGCTGGCCAAGGTTGAAGTAGGGCGGCTCGAAGCTCTGGAGGAAATCGAACGATCCACCCACGATGAAGCCCGTCGCCTCGTCGACCCCGAGTGAGTCGCCGGCAAGTTGCTCGCGCATGAACTGATTGTAGGGTATGTCCTCGTTGAACGCGCGGATCACGTAATCGCGATACGGCCACGCATTCGGCCGCAGGTTGTTGCGCTCGAAGCCGTCGCTCTCGGCAAACTTCACCACATCGAGCCAATGCCGCGCCCACCGTTCGCCGTATCGGGGTGACGCCAGCAATCGCTCCACCAAACGCGGATACGCCTCCGGCGACCGGTCCGAGACAAACGCCTCCACTTCGGCGGGCGTCGGCGGCAATCCAATCAAATCGAAGCTCACCCGGCGAATCAGTGTGCGCGCATCCGCCGGGGGCGACGGAGTGAGTCCGTGCGCGGCGAGCTTGGCGGCGACAAAGGCGTCGATCGCACCCGGTTCGCGACGGCCGGCCACCTGCGGTGGTACGGGACGAACCAACGGTTGATACGACCAATGCGCCTTCCACGTTTCGGCCACCGTCGCACGTCCGTTGTCCGGCCAGACCGCTCCCTGGTCGATCCACGCGCGCAAAATGCCGATTTGCTCCGCGGTCAATGGATCACCCTTGCTCGGCATGAGCAGGTCTTCGACGAGGCCGGCCACATAGTGAATCAGCGGGCTTGCCCCGCTCTTACCAGGAATGATGTTCGGCGCCGAGCCTTCGCCGCCGGTCAGTGCCACGCCCTTGTCGTCGAGCCGGTACCCGCTGCGCTGCTTTTCCGGTCCATGGCACGAGGCACAATTCTTCTCAAAGATCGGCTGCACGTCGCGGACAAAATCGATCGGCCGCGTCACTGCCGGCGGTAATTTCGAAACGTCCACCGGAGCGGCGGCAAACGCCGTCAAACCAAGAACACAGAAGCCAAGAAACACCGTCACTCGCATCACAGATTTCCCCTCTTCATTTCGGCGACCAGATGATCGGCTGCGCGCCAGGCCAGGGCCATGATGGTGAGCGTCGGATTCTTGTCCGCGCTGCTCGCAAACGGCGCGCCGTCGGTGAGGAAAACGTTCTTCACGTCCCACGTTTGGCCCCATTGGTTAGTCACCGATTTCTTCGGATCTGCCCCCATAATGGCGCCGCCCACCTCGTGAATCACCGCCCCGCCCTGTACGATGGCGCGGCGGCCGTCGGAATCGGGCGTGCCGCGGACCTTGCCGCCCATCGCGACGATGAGATCGGCAAACGTGCGCTGCATGTGCACCACCTGCCGCAGTTCGTGCTCCGACCATTTCCAATGGAACCGCAGCACCGGAATGCCCCAGCGGTCCCTCACCAACGGATCGAGTTCGCAAAAGGACTGCTCATTCGGGATCATCTCGCCACGTCCCGTGAAGCCCATGAAGGATCCGTAGTAGCGGCGCATGTCCTCCTTGTACTTCCGTCCGTAGCCACCGCCGGTCAACGAATCCGTGCCGGAGTTGACGCCCATGCTCGGCATGTTCCGGCCCGAGCCAAATTCAACATGATAGCCGCGGGGAAAATTCAATTTCCCCTGCCGCTGTGGTTCGCAAAGCCACCACGGGATGTAGACATGGAGGCCGCCGGCCCCGTCGTCGTTGTGGGGCGGCAGGTTCTCCAACAGCGGCACCTGCCCACCGAGCGAGGCGCCCACGGTATCCATCACGTACTTCCCGACGAGCCCGCTCGAGTTCGCCAGACCGTTCGGGAAGGACGGTGATTTCGAGTTGAGGAGGATGCGCACCGATTCGGCGGAACTCGCCGCCAACACCACCACGCGTCCGCGCGCGCGATTCTCCTGGCCGGTTTTCTTGTCGATGAAAACGACGCCGTTGGCGCGACCACGCTCGTCGAGTGTCACCTCCCGGACCATCGCGTCGGTCAACAGATCGAGCCGGCCACTCGCCATCGCCGGAGGGAGATGCACCGTCGTTGACTGGTAGGCCGCGCCAATCGCACACCCCCGATGACAATGCGTCGCCCAGAAACAGGCCGCGCGGGCGCGCATCGCGGCGGCGACGAGACGCTGTGCGCCGGGATTGCCGGGATGGAGTTTCTCCGGAATGGTTTGATGATCAAGGCGAGCACTCAGTACGGCCCGATGCGCGGGAACGACCGGGATGCCGAGCGGCCTGGCGTGCTTTTGGGCGAGCAACTCCCCTGCCCGCGGCTTTGGCGGCGGGAGCAGCACGCCCGGCGGCGAGTCCGGGGAATTCTCGATCCCCTCGCTCTCCCCGTAGACGCCGACGAGCATCTCGACCTTGTCGTAGTACGGAGCGACATCCTCGTAACGCAGCGGCCAGTCGAAGCCGAGGCCGTCCCGACTGTAGGGCTTGAAGTCATACGGACCATTGCGAAACGAATTCCGCCCCCAGTGATTGGTGCGGCCGCCGAGCATCCGCGGCCGCCACCAGGTGAACTGCTCGGACGGATTCGTCGATGCGTTGGTATACGGTTCGCCCGGCACCTCCCAGCCGCCACCGACCGTGGCGTCGTGAAATCCGCGCGGCTTGTCGGGAGTGCTGATGCCGCGCAACGGCGCCTGCGCGTTGGTCTGAAACATCGCCGGTTCCTTCACCGGGTCGTAGTTCCTCCCGGCTTCAATCATCAGTACGCTGACGCCTTCCATGGTCAGCGTGTAGGCGGTCTGGCCGCCGCCGGCGCCGGAGCCCACAACAATGACGTCGTACTCGGGTTTGAGCGTACTCGAAGTAATCAGGGGCATGAGGATGGTGCAGGCGTCACATTGGCCGATAGACCAGGAGGGGAGGTGGGGTCGAAATCTGATTCGGAATCAAGGGAGCCGGATAAGCAGGGGAAACGGCCGCCAGCACCGCGGGCCCATTCATCCGGTGATTCTCGGTTGACCGTGCGGAGCTCAAAACCCGAGTCAAACGCAATGAACGCTATGATCGATCATAACGTTATTGACGCAGAATATGGCCAACTTCATCCATGCACCACCCACCCGTACCCCGTCGTTTCTCCCCTGAGACGGAAAAGGTCCAAACTTCACCCCACCCCATTCTACCGAATCCTATGTCCATCCATGACTCGACGGGCGTCCTAGACGCATGATCTCCACCCGACGCGACTTCATCGCCGTCTCCAGCGGTGGTCTAGCACTCGCCACCCTCCGGTTGCAGGGTGCGCCGTCGGCGAAGGAGGGACTAAGCCTTGGCTTCAGCCTTTATGGCATGAAGACACTGCCGCTCGATCGCGCCCTCGCCGAGTGCGCCCGGATCGGCTACCGCAATGTCGAACTCTCGCTCATCGCTGGCTTCCCCACTGAGCCCGCCAAACTCACACCGGAAGGGCGCGCCACCATCCGGCGCCAACTCGCCACCGCCGGTCTTCCGGTTGCCAGCCTGTTGGTCAACCTGAGCCTGACCGTCGACGACAAGGCCCACGCCGCCCATCTCGAAACGCTGCAGCTCGCCGCCCGCTTCGCGGCCGAGATCGATCCCAAGCATCCTCCGATCGTGCAAACCGTGATGGGCGGAACGCCCGGAGAATGGGAGGCGAAAAAAACGCTGATGGCCGCGCGCCTGAAGGAGTGGGACGCCATCGCCCGCCAGCACAACATCACCGTCGCGGTGAAGGCGCACGTCTCCAGCGCGGTGAACTCTCCCGACCGGCTCCTGTGGACGCTGCGCGAGGCCAAGGGCACCCATCTCGCAATCGCGTACGACCACAGCCACTACGCCCTCGGTGGGCTGTCGATCGAGGAAAGCCTCAAACCCCTCGCGCCCTACACGAAGTTTGTCCACGTGAAAGACGCGCGCCGGGAGGGAAAAGACGTCCGCTTCCTGCTGCCCGGCGACGGCCAGACCGATTTCCGGGAATACTTCCGCCTGCTCCGGAAATACGGCTACAACGGCCCGGTCGTCGTCGAGGTGAGCAGCCAGATTTTCAGCCGCCCCGGCTATGACCCGATCGCCACCGCGGAGAAGTCCCATGCGGCTCTCGCGGCGGCGGTCCGCGCCTAATTTCGTCAGATCCCTGTTGTTCGAACCTATAAAACCCATGCCTACATCCCGTCTCCTCCCACGGAGCCTTCATCCGGCCCTTGGCCTGTTGTTACTGCCCGCTGCGCTGCTGGCGCAGACATCGTCATCCAGTTCCGGCGCTTCCACCGACCAGGCGATTAAACTCGCTCCATTCGAAGTCCAATCGTCCACGACGGGCTACGGTTCGCAGTATTCGAGTTCCTCGTCCCGGCTCAATCTGCGCTACATCGACGTGCCGCAGTCGGTCGGCGTCGTCACGTCCGAGTTCCTCAACGACGCCTTCATCTTCGACAGCCGCGAATTCACCAAATTCGTCCCCAACGTTCAGCCCCGCGCCAACACGCACCAGCCCGAGATCATGTACGTGCGCGGACTGCAGATTTCCAACACCTACGTCGACGGCTACATCGCTCCGCTGGCGGTGAACCGCGACCGCGGCCTGTACGACCGGATCGAATACGTGAAGGGACCCGCGTCCGCCGCCATGGGCCGCGGCGAGGCCGGTGGCCTGGTCAACTTCATCTCCAAGTCGCCCCTCAGTTCCAACCGCGACATCGGCGACGTCACGATCGGCTCCGACTCCTTCTACCGCGCCGAATTCGACCACAACGCCCGCATCGCGGCGAATGGCTCGACCGCCTACCGCATTCCGCTCTTCTACGAGGAGGGCGACGGTCCGCGCGGCGGCGACCTGATGCATTCGCGCAAGTACGGTATTGGCCCGTCGTTCCGCTGGGACATCGGCCCGAAGACCAACCTGGTCGTCAATACCTCGTACGCCTACAACCAAAGCGGCGGCCCCGTCGGCGAGGCCTATTGGCAGAACAACGAGCAGTTCCGCCTTCAGGTCTCCCTCGGCCAGATCAACCCCAATGTAAATTGGAATCCGTTCCGCGGCGACGCCTACATCCCGAAGGAGCGCGTGTTTGGCTGGGCCGGCCGTGGCCGCGAGAGCGACATCACCACCCTTTCGGCCTTCTTCACCCATAAGTTCAATGACTCCCTTTCGATCCGCCAGGGAGTCGCCCGCAACGACGTAAAGGAGGAACTCCGCCGCTTCGCCCTCTCTCCCACCGCGCTGCGGAATCCGAAGGATGCCACCGACTACCTCGTCGGCATCAGCTTCCTCCACGAGTTCCGCGACATCGACAGCACCCGCATCCAGGGCGACGTCCTCTACGACCTCAAGGTTGGTTCCTCAAACCACCAACTGCTCGCCGGCTACGATGTCGTCCGCGGCCACAACGACACCCGCTCGGGCCAGCAGGGCGGTCTGTCCCAGAGCTTGTATCATCCGGACTACACCCTCCCCGCCGGCTTCAATCCCGACACCTTCGTCCCGGTCTACACCACCGACAGCAAGAGCAAGAGCGACGGCTTCGGCTACTTCGGCCAGTACAACGGCTCGTTCTTCAACAACAAGCTCAGCGTGATGTATGGCTGGCGCAAGGACAAGAGCGGCATCGAGACCCTCAACCGCCGCACCAACGTCAACAGCGTCCCTGCCGACCTTGAGACCCACGTTCCCCGCTATTCGATCAGCTACAAGCCGGTCGACTGGGCCAGCATCTACTACGTCCACAGCGAACAAGCAGATCCTCGCGTCACCGCCCTCGTCTATGGCAACATCCTCCCCAGCGCCGGCGCGGTCGGCTGGGCGCCCACCGATCCCCGCCTGCAGGAGCGCATCACGTCCCAGGTCACCGCTGAGATGGATGAAATCGGCGTCAAGGCCAGCCTCCTCGACGGCAAGCTCACGGCGTCGTTCGCCATGTTCAAGATTCTCCGCAATGGATTTATCCTGAATGATTTCAAGACCGAGCCCGGCGCCAACGGCATCGGCGTCGTGTCGTTTAATCGCAATTACATCGCCGACGGTGAGAACGCGCGCGGTTTCGAATTCGAACTGAACGGCCGGCTCACCAACAAGCTGACCCTCCTCACGGGCTTCAATTCCATCAGCGGCGACAAGCGCGCCTCCGACGGCCGCATCGTGCCGATCGAGGCGATGATCAACTCCGCCATGATCAACGCGCGGTATGATTTCCGCGACAGCAACCGCAACGGCTTCGAAGTCACGGCCGGCGGGAAGTACATGTTCAAGGGCTGGGTCATGGCCCCCGGCACCTACGAGGCCTTCCGGGGCGACCAATACCTGATCGACGCCGGCGCGAACTTCTCGTGGGGCAACGGACGCTACACCGTGCGGCTCCGCTGCAACAACATCATGAACGACCTCGTGTTCATCTCCGGCAATTCCCAGTACGCCCTGCGCCGCGTCTTCCTGTCGGTGCCGTTCCGGTTCTGAACCATCCCCCACGTGGCTCCGGCGGCCGACCCTCGCGCGCGGTTCAATCGCCGCGACCGGCCCCGGAGCCACCGTGTCGGCTCAGCCGATTCCATTCGGACTTGCCGTGACGATCCCACCGCTTAGCCCTTCGCCCATGATTCCGGTCGACACGTTTCAGACGAAGTCCTCGCAGATCTATGCTGCGCTGAAAAGCGACATCACCTCCGGCGCTTACAAGCCCGGGCTGCATCTGGTGCGGCGCGATCTGGTGAAGCGCTTTGGCGTCAGTCTCTCGATTGTCAACGAGGCCCTGGGGCGACTGGGCAACGACGGCCTGGTGGAGACGAAGGAGATGTACGGCACTCGCGTAATCGCGTTGAGCGACGCGATGCTGCGGGAAGAGTTTGTGCTGCGAGAGGCGATTGAGCGGCACGTTGTGCGACTGCTGGCCGAGCAGGGCACCGACGAGACCTTTGAGGAATTGCTCGACGCCGCGATGACCTTGGATCGGTGGCTCGCCGCCAAGGGCCACGACGAAGCGGAAGGCACGATGCTGCACCTGGAATTTCATCTGAAGCTGGCGCGGGCGACGGGCTATGCTGCCCTAGAGGAAACGCTGCGACGCTCGAGCATGCGTGCCCTGCTCACCACTCGCTGGATGAAAAACCAACAAATCCCGCACCCGCTCGATTTCCACGAACAATTAGTCCGGACCGTCATGAGCCGCAACCCCGAGCTCGCGGACAAAAAAATGCACGAACATCTGCACTTTGCCGAGAAGGCCCGTTGATTGGGCGACCGGTTCTCCGACGATCCGGAGGCCGAGGCGCAGTTCCGTTTCTGGACACTGGGTTTCTGGACACTGGGGACGCGACGAGAGCGTCGCGTCCTCAATAGATCCTAGTGCGTGATCGATGACCCTTTCCGTGGTCCAAAAGACAAGGTACCCCGCCAATGTTCTCGTCACGTATTGAGCACCAGACGTAGAGCGATTCCGCTCCCTCCCCGCCCCCGCGCCCCCACTCGCCCGGTTTGTCCATCCATAAGACGACAAACCCACGCACCAGCGAGCCCGGGGAGGATCCCCTAGTGGTTTTCCCGAGGCACAAATCCGGGAGTACCCGAATATCCAAAAATCCGCCGCGGCGTAAACTGGCGGGCATGAACTCAGGCACGCTCGCGCAACAGGGTGAAACGGCCACGACGGCCGGTCAGGGGCACTCGCGCGCCCTCATCACCACCTGAAAAGCGAGAGACGCTGCCACCCAAAACACCCGCGCCATGTCCACGATCATCAACTCCAATTGGTCAGCCTCCAACCGCCTCTCGGTCTCCAACCAATGCCTGCAACGAAGCCTAAACCGGATTGCCCGCGCCTCGCAAAACGACCCTCGGGCGAATGACGATTCCGGTCAGGCGGCGAACTTCAGTTTTTCCGCCGCGTCCCGCTGGCTCGCCGCCCAAAGCGCGGCCGCCGACCACGCGAGCCAGAGGAGCGGCGATCAAAACCTGCAACAGGCCGCCACGATTCTTTCCCGCATCGGCGAACTGAAGACACTCACAGACGATCCTGAGACCAGCGACAGCGAACGGACCGACTATGAGGATGAATTTTCCCAATTGCAGGATACCCTCCTTGCCCTCGGGAACGACACCTTTGCCGTCCGCCGCTCCTCCGCCAACGAAGACTCCTCGGCGGAAACAACCGACAATTCCGCCACCGAGGCGACCGATGCCGCGGCCACCGAGGCCCAAGGCGCGAGCGCGTCCACCACCTTCACCGACGACTTTTCCACCGCGGACAACTGGTATTCCACGAGCGGCGACATTTCCGTCAGCGACCACACGCTTTATCCAAACGCCGCCGGCGGCTTCGGCTCGATCCAGAGCAACCAGTCGTTTTCCGGCGCGTGCGAAATCAAATTTGACCTCTACCTGCCCGGCGCATGCGACTCGCTCGATGTGTCGATCGGCGACAGCAAACTCTCAAACCTGACCGACACCGCCAACATCAGCAAATGGGGCTGGCACAGCGTACAGATCTCCTACGACGGCAAGGGCACCGCCTCGACGTATCTCGACGGTTCCGACACCGCGGCCGACACCCAAACCGATATCGGCGCCGCGTCCGGCCAGCTCGGCCTCGCCAACCTCGGTCTCGGTTCCGCCCGGATCCAAAACTTCTCGATCACGACGACCGCCGTCAGTTCGACGTCCCTGGACGAAGGTGCCATCAACAGCGTCTCCTCGGTGGCGAGTGCCGACGATCTCGCCAGCTTGGACGCATCGACGGTGGCCGAGGCCCTGGATGAAGTGGCCGCGTATCAGACCGACGGTGCGACGGAGGGCGATCCCCTCGGTGATGTGTCATTGGATCCATCAGCGGAGGAAGCTGAGATCGCCACCGCCGACGAAGCCGAGGAATATACTGCTTCGGCGCGCCGGGACATTCTCATGGAAAACTCGGACGCGCTGCTGGCCCAGGCCAACGTTTCCGAGGAGACCGCGCTTTGCCTGCTTGAGCAGTAGGCGCCCCCCCCGAAAGGGAAAGCGACCTGACCAACACGAATTTACCCCAATTGGTTTCATAGATTCCCAAGCGACGGAAATCACTTGAGTGGGCGCCAGGCGCGCCGATGTAGGCTACACCGCCTCCGCTCATGACCCGATTGCTTTTCGCCGATGACGATCCCGACGTCGTTGCACTGGTACGCATGCAGCTTGAGCACCGGGCCCCCGACTGGACGCTCGAACACGCCGCCGGTGGCCGCGAGGCCCTCGCTGCGATGGAACGGGGTGGCTATGACCTCCTGTTGCTGGACCTGACGATGCCGGATTTGGACGGACTACAGGTTCTCGGAGAGCTCACCGCCCGGCGCGATCCGACTCCTGTCATCATGGTCAGCGGACAGGGACAGGCCGAACTCGCCGTCCGCGCTCTTCGCGCCGGCGCCGCCGACTGCATCGACAAGAACTCGCCGGATTTCCGTCGGATTCACGAAATTGTCGTCGGAACGATCGCCCGCCAACGCCGTCGTCAGCACCTCGCGTCATCGGTCGCGCCGCGCGAGCACCGCGTGCTCTTCCTCGATCCCGACGCCGCGGAACGACAACGCGCAACGCATTTTTTCCAACGCAGCGCGCCCCTCCTTGCGCTCATCGCGGCGGCGCCGCCGGTCCTGGACGACTTCCTCGACGGCCGGGCGACCTTTGACGCCGTGGTCCTCGGCGCCGGCTGGGAAACCATCGCGATGTTGAACGCCCTGCGTCAGCTCCGCGCCCGCGCCGAAGAAGTCCCGCTCATCGTCATCGCCCGCCACGCGCCGGATGAAACCGCCGTGGCCGCATTCAAACTCGGCGCCCATGACTATCTCCTCCACGGCGCTGGCTGGCTGCCCGAGTTGGTTTTCTCCCTCAATCAGGCGCTCAAGCAGGCCGACACCGCGCAGGTGAACGCGCGGCTCACCGAAGAACTCGCCACGCTTAACCGCACTCTCGCCGACCAAGTCGTGCTCCGCACCCGGGAACTCGAAAATGAGGTGCGCGTGCGCCACGAGGCCGAACTCCGCGCGCAGGCCCTGTCCACCCGCCTGCTCCGCGTCCAGGAAGACGAGCGCCGCGCCCTTGCCCAGGAACTCCACGATCAAATCGGCCAACTCCTGACCGGGCTGCGTTTCCAAATCGAAGCAGCCAAGGATGGGGCCAGCCTCGACGACGCCCTCGTCCTCACCGACGAACTCCTCCAAAGCGTCCGCGCGCTCACCCTTACACTCCGTCCGCGGATGCTCGACGACCTCGGCCTCGCACCTGCGCTGAAGTGGCAGACCCAGCTTTTCTCCCGTCAAACGGGGATCGCGGTCGAACTCGAACTGTCGCTGCCGTCCGTCCGGTTGCCGCCCGAACTCGAAATCACGGTCTACCGCGTCGTGCAGGAGACGCTCACCAACGTCGCCCGCCACTCGGGCGCGAATGCCGCCGTCGTCACGGTGACCGCCAGCGACACCACCCTGCATCTCGAAATCTCCGACCGGGGCCGCGGGTTCGACGTGGCCGCTGCCCTCGCGCGCCGCGACTCACTGGGATTGGCTGGGCTGAGCGAACGGGTCCGGCTCGCCGGCGGCCAATTGGAAATCGTGTCCCGGCCGGCCCAGGGCACGCGACTCCATGCTGAATTCGCGCTGTCTTCCACGGCGACCACAACGCCATTCGCCGCAACCACGTCATGAACACCGCCATCATCGCTGACGACCACGAGATCGTCCGCCGCGGCGTGCGCGGCATCCTTGAGACCACCGGGACATGCAAGATCATCGCCGAAGCCTCCGATGGCCTCACCGCCGCGCAACTCGTCGAAAAGCACCGGCCCTCCCTGCTGATCCTCGACCTCAACCTGCCGCGCCTTCCCGGCATCGAAGTTCTGCGCCAGGTGCGCGCCAGCAGTCCGCAAACCCGCGTCATCATCCTCTCGATGCACAACGACGAGCCCTACGTGATCGAGGCGCTCCGGGTCGGGGCGATGGCTTACATCCTAAAAGGTTCAGACTCGCTGGACATTATGCAGGCGGTGAAGGAAGTGCTCGCCGGACGCCGGTTCCTCAGCGCGCAACTTTCCGAATGGGCGATCAACGCGCTCGTCGCCAAACCCACCGACGACAGCGATCCGCTCGCCGCGCTCTCCACCCGCGAACGCACGGTGCTGCAACTCGCCGCCGAGGGGCACAACAACCCGGAAATCGCCGAGAAACTCTTCATCAGCCCGCGCACCGCTGAGACGCACCGCACCAATCTTCTCCGCAAACTCGGTTTGCAGACCCAAACCGATCTGGTCCGGTTCGCGATCCGCCGCGGCCTCATCTCGGCCTGATCCCAAGCCCCAGGAGAATTCGACTGTCGTTGCGAGAAGCGCAGCGACGAAGCAATCCAGCTGGCGCGCCACGTCGCGATTCGCGCACCTCGCGATGACAGGCGTCAATAAGACCCGGGAGATTGGTCTCAACCCGTGATCTTCGTGTAGGCGTGGCCCTCGTTCTGATCGATGCGCTCCGGCCGGCCCTGATGGTGATACACCACCTGGGTGTGATCCATCCCCAGCAGGTGAAGAATCGTGGCATGCAGATCGTGCACGTGCAGCCGATCCTGAATCGCGTAAAGCCCAAGATCGTCCGTCGCCCCAATCACCTGTCCGCCTTTCACGCCCCCACCCGCCATCCACATGGTGAAGCCGGTGGGATTGTGGTCGCGACCGCCGCTCTGCTCGGTCATCGGCGTGCGCCCGAACTCTCCGCCCCAAATCACCAGCGTTTCATCGAGCAGGCCGCGCGTCTTGAGATCCTCCAGCAAACCCGCGATCGGTTTGTCGACCGACCGGCAGAGCCGCGAGTGATTCGTCTCCAGCTCTGTGTGGCTGTCCCAACCGCTGCCCGCTCCACTGTAGAGCTGCACAAAGCGGACGCCGTGCTCGACGAGGCGTCGCGCCAGGAGGCAGTTGCGGCCGAAGACCGCCGTCTCCTTCACGTCGAGTCCGTAGAGCTTTTTCGTCGCGGCCGTCTCCTTCGCAAGATCAACGACGCCCGGCGCCTCCGCCTGCATCTGATAGGCGAGCTCGTAACTCCGGATGCGCGCCTCAAGTTCGGTGTTGTCGGTGCGCGACGACGCATGCCGGCCGTTGAGTTCCGCCAGCAGGTCGAGTTTGTCGCGCTGGCGGACCGGCCACAGGCCCTTCGGGGTGTCGAGATTCCGGATCGGCACGCCGTCGGCGCTGAACTCCACGCCCTGGTGCACTGCCGGCATGAACCCGGTGCCCCAATTGCGGGAGCCGTTGATCACTTCCTTCTCGCTGTCCTTGATCACGACGAAGCCGGGCAGATTGCGGTTCTCGGTGCCGATCCCGTAGGAGACCCAGGCACCGAGCGAGGGCCGGCCGCCGAAGACGGAGCCCGTGTTCATCTGACAGACGCCGCCGGCGTGGTTGATGCCGTCGGAGACGCACGAACGGATCACGGCCAGATCGTCCGCGTAGCGGGCGACGTTTGGAAACCAATCCGAAACCCAGAGCCCGCTCTGGCCGTGCCGTTCCCAAGTGCGTTTGGAGCCGAGAATCGGGTTGTTCGCCTCGCCCATGGCGAGAATCGGCTCCTTGAAGCTCGGCGGCAGCTTCTGGCCGGCCAGGGCATTGAGCAGCGGCTTGTAGTCGAACGTATCGAGATGGCTGGGACCGCCCTCCATGAAGAGAAAGATCACATTCTTCGCCCGGCCGGCGCGCCGCGCGATCTTCGCCGCCGATGCAGCCCCCAGACCGGTGGCGGCGAGCGATGGCTGGCGCAGCAGTGCCGCCAGGGCCACCGCCCCAAATCCGCAGCCGGCGCGCCGGAGAAAATCGCGGCGCGAGGTGGGAAGAATGAAATTATTACAGGACATGGAAAAAATAGCCTGGAGCTGAGGGTCCAGAGTCGAGAGCAGGCAGGGCGGTGGATGGCGGTGGCTTCGCTCTGAACTCTCAGCTCTTCGCTCTCAGCTCGTATTTCAATGCAGGTACATAAACTCGTTTGAATTCAGCAGCACGTGACAGAGGTCGGCCATCGCCCGGAGGCGGGGATCGGCGCTCTCCCCTCCCGTCGCACCGCCGGACCAGGCGAACAACTCGGGGTTTTCGCGCTTGGCGATCCAGACGAGTCCGTCCGCCGGCCAGTGCGTCGGATCCGGTGCGGGCTCATCGTCGGCCGTTCGTCCCGCCACAATGCGCACCGCATCGATCTGACCGTCGAATTGATGGGGGCCGCGACGAAAGAGCCCACCGATCACCGGCGCACCTTGTCCCGTGCCGAATTTGCCGACAAGGGTGAGTTTCGCGGTTGCACGCCGAAGCGCCCCCTCGGGCTTGCCCATCTCCCGGACCGAAAAAGCCACCGTGTGATCCAATGACGAAACTCTGGCCACAACATGATAGGGCTGGTTCAGATTGAGGATGAGACCCGAGGCGACGACCTCGTAGGCGGTGTTCATGTTTTCATCCTCTCCGACAGTCTGCAGAATCAAATTACCGGGCTTGTAGGCGGACTTCTTGCCGGTGACGCCGAGACTCCAGCCATGGGCTTCCAACGAACTTTTTTCGCCGTTCCACCGGGAAGCGATCGTCCGCACCGCGGCGCCGGCGTCGACACTCGCCACGGTGATGAACACCTCGACAGTGAAGTCGTCGCCCTCCTTTGGGCCGGCCCGCACCAGCACCCTTTCATGCAGGGTGTTTTCATGAAACCGTCCGGGCGACTCGGACACGACCTCGAGCGCGGATGGCTTCGGCGGCGCTTCGTCGCTGGCGAGCCGCTTCGAAAGGAACGTCTCCGCCAGCGTCGCCTCATCCCTGGTCGGCGGCCGGCCCAGCGTCGCCTGCCACGCGGCGTCAACGGTCGGTGCCTGCGTGGCCAGCTTTCGGGCGCGGCCCAGCACCCATTCGCCGTTCAGGAACAGCAGCGCCTGCAACGGCGTGGAGGTCTTCTGGCGGTCGGCGATGCTCGAAAATCCCGGCGGCGCATCGAGACTGCGCAGGAGCTCGTTCTGGTTGTTGCGTTTCTTGATCGTATAAATCGAACGACGCGCGGTAATCGTGGCCTCCTGCGACGGGCCGCCCACTGCTGGGTCGAGTTCACCGCTGGCGGCAAGCAGCGCGTCGCGCACCTGTTCCGCATCGAGCCGGCGCGGGCTGAAGCGCCAGAGGTATTTGTTGGTGGGATCGACCAACGCGGCTCTTTCCGCCACCGGCACGCGGGCGGTCTGACGGTAGGTTGCCGACAGGAGGATGTCGCGATGCAGCCGCTTGAGGCTCCAACCTCCGTCGACGAAACGGCGCGCCAGCCAGTCGAGCAATTCGGGATGGGTGGGACGTTCCCCGAGATGGCCGAGGTCGTTCGGAGTGCCGGCGATGCCGCGACCAAAATGATACTGCCAGACGCGGTTCACGATGACCCGCGTCGCGAGTTGATTGTCCGGGCGGGTGATCCAGTTGGCCAGGGCAGTGCGACGACCGGTGGATTTTTCGGACGCCTTGATCGCGGGCGTCGAGGGATCGATCAGCGTGAGAAAGCCGGGACCTACTTCGCGCTCGCTCTTGCGGCTCTTCATCTTCGTGACGGGAGAAACGGGTCCCGCATCCGTCGCGACGAAGGCGGCAAGCAGCGGTTTCGGTTTCAGGTGTTCGAATTTCTTCAGCTCAGCATCGAGCTGTTTGTAGCGCGTTTTATCCGCTTCGATCTTCAGCGACTTCAACGGGTCGAAGTTGTCGCGCTCATATTGCAGCTGGCGCTCGGCGAGCGTCGCGAGGACGTGTTCCTGCGGTTCACGGCGATCCGGCAGCTTGTCCATCATCGCCTGCAAATCGTCCGTGAAGCGGTCGTGGGCTTTCTTCACCGCCTTCGAAAGGGCGGGTCCGACCAACGCATTAATTTCCTGGCGAATTTTTTCCGTGGCAGTCTCCCACTCGGCCTGCTGGCGCGCATGCCGGGCCTGCTCCTCCGCCGTCGCAAGCCACAGGTCGCTACGCCAGAGCACCGGTGCAAAAAAAGCCCGGAGCCCAAAGTAATCTTTCTGCAAGATCGGATCGAATTTGTGGTCGTGGCAGCGGGCGCAGCCGAAACTCAGTCCGAGAAACACTTCGCCCGCGTTGTCGGTGAGATCGTTGAGGATTAGCTCCGCCTGTCCGCGGACATCGCGCTGGTTCCACTCGTAAATCGGAGCGCGCAGGTAAGAGGTAGCCACGAGCACGTCCGGATTTCCCGGTGCGATCTCGTCGCCGGCCAGCTGCTCACGCACGAATTGGTCGTAGGGTTTGTCGGCGTTGAGACTGGCGATGACGTAGTCGCGATAGGGCCATGCGTCCGGCCGGTAGGTGTCCGCACGATATCCGTCGCTTTCCGCATAGCGTACCAAGTCCAGCCAATGCTGCGCCCAGCGCTCACCGTACCGTGGACTCGCCAGCAATCGATCCACCAACTGCTCGTAGGCGTCGGCATCGGGGCTGGCGACAAACGCCTCCAGTTCCGCGCGGGTCGGCGGCAATCCATGCAGATCAAAATAGACCCGCCGCGCCAATTCGGCGCGATCCGCCTCCCGGGAAGGCGAGAGACCAAGCTCGGCGTGCTTGGCGGCCACGAATCGATCGAGGTCGCCTCTCGCCCAACCGCCACCGGCGTCCTTCGGTGGGTTGGGGTTGGACAACGGCTGAAAGGTCCAAAATTTCCGGTCTTCCGCGGTGAACCCGAATTCGTCCTTCACCACCCGTTTCACCTCTTCCGCGGGCCACGGGGCGCCCAGTTCGACCCACTTCTCCAGCAACGCCACCTCCTCCTCGGACAAAGGCTCTTTCGGCGGCATCTGCAGATCCTCGTTTTTGTATCGGACCGCCGAGATCATCAGCGACTCGTCCGGCTGGCCGGGCACCAGGGCCGGACCCGTTTCGCCGCCGTGCAGGATGTCCGCCAGATGATCGAGCCGCAGGCCCGCCTTCTGTTTTTTCTCGCCGTGACATTCGAAGCAACGCGC
This sequence comes from Opitutia bacterium, assembly GCA_947474365.1. Taxonomy (GTDB): domain Bacteria; phylum Verrucomicrobiota; class Verrucomicrobiia; order Opitutales; family Opitutaceae; genus ER46. Next base: position 41,069 of record CANJIU010000025.1, read on the forward strand.
CGCGAGCAACGGCCGGATCTCCTTTTCGAAGAATTGCAGGTGCTCCCGCGACGGACCGTCCGCGGCGACGAGCCGGGAGACGGCCAGGGCAACGACGAAAACAGGGAGGGAGAATCTCAGGGGAGGACGGAGCAAGCGACGCCGTCGGCGGACGGCGTCGCTTATCTCACGCACGAAAACAGAAGCCGCAAGCGCGTTGGTGGAGGCGGAGAAAAATTCCGCCCCGTTATCCCGACGACCGCGGTGGGCAGCACGGGAACGAGCCGCACCACCTCCCGGCCACTTACTTGATCGCGATCGCCGCGTTGACCAACTCGACGAAACTGCGGGCCTCAAGGGCCGCGCCGCCGATCAGGCCGCCGTCGATGTCTTTTTGCGCAAGCAGTTCCGGCGCGTTGGCCGGCTTCATCGAACCGCCGTAAAGAATGCGGACCTTTTGCGCGACGGCATCGGTGAACAAGTTGGAAAGGAGACCGCGGATGAACGCATGCACTTCCTGGGCCTGCGCCGTCGAGGCGACCTTGCCGGTGCCGATGGCCCAGACGGGCTCGTAGGCCACGACCACGCCGGCCGCCTGCTCCTTGCTCACACCTTCGAGGCCGCGCTCGATCTGGGCCTGGATGACCTTGAGGGTGGCGCCGGACTCACGCTCGGCGAGGGTCTCACCCACGCAGAAAATCGGCCGGAGCTGATTCTTGAGCGCGGCGAGGACCTTCTTGTTCACGATCTCGTCGGTCTCGCCGAAGTAGGTCCGGCGTTCGCTGTGACCGAGGATGACGTGCGTCGCGAAAATCGCGCGGAGCATCGGGGCGGAGACTTCGCCGGTGAAGGCGCCGCTTGCCTCGAAGTGCATGTTTTGCGCGCCAAGTTTTACGTTGGAGCCTTCGAGCGCCGCGGCGGCCGACTCAAGCCCGGTGAAGGGCGGGCACACAACGACGTCAACGTCGGCCTGCTTGCCAATGGCGGCGACGATGTCGCGCACGAGGGTCACGCCATCGGCGGACGTCTTGTTCATCTTCCAGTTGCCAGCGATGAATTTCTTACGGGAGGTCATGGTAGAAAAGGAGCGAGTAGCGGGTAGTGAGTAGCGAGTAGGAAGCAGCGAAGAGATAAAAGCGGGCGCACGCGAGATACGCGCTACCCGCTACTCACTCCTCGCCACTTTGGGAGCACATCAGCTTTCCAAAAACGCCACGCCGGGGAGCACCTTGCCCTCGAGGAATTCGAGGCTGGCGCCGCCGCCGGTCGAGCAATGGGTGACCTTGTCGGCCACCTTGAATTTCTTCGCGGCCGTCGCGGTGTCGCCACCGCCGACGACCGTCGTCGCGCCCTTGGCTGTCGCCTCGGCAATCGCCGCGGCCATCGCCTTGGTCGCGACGGCGAACTTCTCAAATTCGAACACGCCCGCCGGACCGTTCCAGACGATGGTTTTCGAGGAGAGAATCGCGTTGCGATAGAGCTCGATCGATTTCGGGCCCGCATCAAGCCCCTCCCAACCGTCCGGGATCCCGGTGGCCATGTCGGCCGGTTGTGTGTTGGCGTCAGGCGCAAACTTGTCCGCCGCGATGAAGTCGATCGGGAAGATCAGCTCAACGCCGCGCGCCTTGGCCTTCGCCTCGAGCTCGCCGACGATCTTGGCCCCTTCGGCGTCGTAGAGACTCGCGCCGATTTTCATCCCACGCAGCTGCTTGTGGAACGTGTAGGCCATACCGCCGCCGATGATGATTTTGTCCGCCTTTTCGATGAGATTCTTGATCAGCGGAATCTTGTCGGCGATCTTGGCTCCGCCCAAAATGGCGAGGAGCGGGCGATCGGGTGTTTCCAACACCTTGGCGAACGCCTTCAGCTCGGCCTCCATCAGAAAACCGGCGGCCTTTTCCTTTAGTGCCACGCCCACAATCGAGGAGTGGCCGCGATGCGCGGTGCCGAACGCGTCGTTGACGTAGACGTCGCCGAGTTTCGTCAGAGACGCACGGAAGGCGGCGACGTCGGCGGGATCCGCCTTCTTCGACGTGCCGTCCTCGAGCTTCACCTTGCCCTCTTCGGCGATGTGAAAGCGGAGATTTTCGAGCAGCACCACGTCACCCGCCGCGAGCTTGCCGGGCGCGAGCGCCGCCTCGACCGCAGGGCCGACGCAGTCGTCGAGGAACGTGACCTTCCGGCCGAGGAGTTTCTCCAATTCGACCGCGACCGGCTTGAGTGAGAATTTTGCAATCTTCTGGCCGTCGGGACGGCCCAGATGCGACATGAGGACGACCGAGGCGCCCTTTTCGAGGGCGTACTTGATCGTCGGCAGCGCCGCGGCGATCCGTTGATTGTTGGTGATCGCACCGGTCGCCTTGTCCTGCGGGACGTTGAAATCGACGCGCATGAGCACGCGTTTTCCGGCGAGGCTCAGATCGCGAATGGTCTTGAATTTTGGCATGGTCGAATCTCCAGAAATAAAGTGCCCACGGAACCCACGGACGACACGGAAAACAATTTTCTGCTTCCGTGTCCTCCGTGTGTTCCGTGGGCCAGAACTTTTTAGGCCTTACAGCTGTGCGGCGATCTTCTTGGTGAGATCGACGACGCGGTTCGAGTAACCCCACTCGTTGTCGTACCAGGAGATGAGCTTGAAGAACTTCGAGTTCAGCTCCACGCCCGAGCCGGCGTCGAAGATCGACGAGGCCTTGCAGTGGATGAAGTCGCTCGAGACGACTTCGTCACTCGTGTACTCCAACACGCCCTTCAGGTAGGTCTCGCTGGCCCGCTTCATCGCGGCGCAGATGTCCTTGTAGGACGTCTCCTTCGTGGTGCGCACGGTGAGGTCGACCACCGACACGGTCGGGGTCGGCACGCGGAACGCCATGCCGGTGAGCTTGCCCTTCACTTCCGGGCACACGAGCGCGGTCGCCTTGGCGGCGCCGGTCGTCGACGGGATGATGTTGATCGCGGCGGAACGGCCACCCTTCCAGTCTTTCTTGGACGGGCCGTCGACGGTCTTCTGGGTCGCGGTGTAGGAGTGAACCGTCGTCATGAGGCCTTCCTCGATGCCGAAGCCTTCCTTGAGGAGCACGTGCACGACCGGCGCGAGGCAATTCGTGGTGCAGGAAGCGTTGGAGATGATGTTGTGGAGCGCGACGTTCAGCTTGTCGTCGTTCACACCCATGACGACCGTGATGTCCTCACCCTTCGCCGGAGCGGAGATGATGACCTTCTTGGCGCCGGCGGCGAGGTGGCCCTTGGCCTTTTCCGCCTCGGTGAAGAGACCGGTCGACTCGATCACGAGTTGGACGCCGAGCTTGGCCCACGGCAGCTCCGCCGGGGTCTTGGCGCTGACGACGAGGATGTCCTTGCCGTTCACGATGAGGACGTCGTCCTCGAGCTTGTCCGGTGCGGACTTCCGGGATCCAACGGTGCCGTTGAAACGGCCCTGGGTGGAGTCGTATTTCAGAAGATAGGCCAGGTTGTCGGCGGGAACGATATCGCCGACCGCGACGACATCGAGGGTCTCACCGAGCAGACCCTGCTCGACAAGCGCCCGGAAAACGAGGCGACCGATGCGGCCAAAACCATTGATTGCAACTTTAACAGCCATGATGGACTCCGAGTGGTTCAGTGTTGGATTGCTGGATTGAGATGAACCCGCGCGAACGCGGACTGTTCAAGGAAGTGGGTCACGGCAGCGGTTGCAAGGGGTTTTCCGAGCGGAGCGCGAAACATCATGCGCCGAGAGCCACGTGAGAATCGTCGCGCTCATTCCGGGCTCACCCAAAGTCCGCAACTCAACGCCGGCACCCAGAGCTGGGCATCGACCGGACGCTTGGCGCCGTGGGCATCCGAGAAGTAAAAACGATCCTGGTCCGCCAACATGTCCCATGAGTGCGGGGCCGCTCCGGCCAGCTCCGAGCCGATGGAGATCGTCAGGTCGGCCGTCGTCGGGTTGACCGCAAACAGTAGGCGCGCTGGTCCCTGCGAGAAGTCGGCATTGTAAACGACCGCGAGGGCCGACGACCCGGTGGCCGGCACAAATTTGAAAAAGCCTTCGCTGGGGCGCTGCCCCTGCCGGAGCAGACGGCCGAATTCGCCGCGGCGGAACGCGATCCAGTCGGCAAAATAAGCGTGCGTGCCGAGAAAGCGGTAGAGCCGGCGGTAATCGAGCGCGTTGAGATCGCCCCGCTGATAGGTGTTGGTCACCCCGTGCTTCGAGCGCAGGAAATCCTGACCGGCGGAAATCATCGGAACACCCAACGACATGAAAAGGATCGACGCCATGAGATGGGTTCGGCGCCGGTCGTTGGAGGTCGGGGAGTGTCCGTCGCCATTCGCATTTTCCGTGATCATGTCGATCCACGTGCGGTCGTCGTGCGACTCGGTGTAATTGATGGTCTGCGCAGGCCATTTGGCGAAATACCAGGGAGACCCACGCAGGAAGTATTCCATCCGTCCGGGCTCCCCGTTGCCGCGCACATAATCGCGCAGAAAATCGCGATACCCGTCGTTCCACGAGGCCCAGCCCGTGTCTCGCAACGCGCCCGCGATGTGGCCGCGAAAGCTCCAAGGCTCAGCGATGAGAATCACGCCGGGCTTCACCCGTTTCAGGGCGACTTCGATCTCGCGCAGCACGTCGACGCCCAGCAATTCCGCCAGATCGAAACGAAACCCGTCGACGCCGTAGGCCTCGATGAAGTGGCGGCAGCTGTCAATAATCAGCCGTCGCGCCATCGCGGACCGCGCCCGGAGGTCGTTGCCGCAGCCGCTCCAATTGGACAACGAGCCACCACCATCGATCTCGAAATAGTAGACCTTGTCGATGAACATCAGGTGCGCCGGGACACCGACGTGGTTGAAGACCACATCGAGCACCACCGCCATGCCGCGCCGATGAAACGCCGCGACGAGTTCCTGCAGCTCCCGCACCCCCGAAGCTTTTTCTGGCGCGAGAGCATAGCTGCTCTCGGGCGCGAAGAAGCTGTTCGTCATGTACCCCCAATGGTACTCGTCCGTGGTCACGTTATCGAACTCGTGCACCGGCTGCAGCTCCACACAGTTCACACCGAGGTGGTGCAGGTAAAAATCCGGACTCTCGACCCATTTGCGCAGGCCGGCGAAACCGCGCCTTTCCTCCGCGCTGGCCTTCACCGGCGCGTTCAAAGCCAGGTCCCGCACGTGCATTTCCACGATGATCAGATCGTGCCAGGCCGGCGTCCGGAAATTGCGGTCCCCGTCGCCCACCCAGGCATGATCCAAGACAATACCGGGGCCGTCTCGCCCGACCGTGGCGAGCGCATACGGATCGAGGATCCTCATCTTCGGATCAAAGCCGCCGGGACCTTCCCCCTCACGCGGACCATCGATCAAATACCAGTAGAACCATCCGTGGAGATTGCGATCGAGCGCGATCTGCCAAACCCCGGCGAGCCCGTCGGCGTCCGCGCTCCGCGTCAAAGCAAACGGCAGCGCCTCGTCGAAGGCCGAGCGCCGCATCGGACACTCGCCGTCGTCGTCGTCACGGTACGACCCGGTCAACTCCGCGGAGTGAGCTGGCGCCTCGCGGCCCCAGTCCGCACCCAATTCATGCGCAACATACAGGGTCACGCTCTGGGCCCGCGGCGCAAAGATCCGGAACACCGTTTCGCTCCCCCGCACGAGCGCCCCAAGCGGCAGGTCGGTGCTCAACTCGTAGAAGAAACTGCCCGGCACCAGCGGAACGCTCGACCCGCTCGCATCCGCCCAGCCGACTGTCCAGGCCTCCGCCAGACTCAGCGGCTCGATGACCGAAAATCGCCAGAGGTGCAGACCGGTCCGGGCCGGGTCGATCAGCCGGTTGACGTTGCCATCCCCGTCGCGCACGGCGTTGGAAGCGTCCACCGGCGGCGTCAGCCACTGGTGTTCTCCCGTCACAAACTTGAACCGGTTGCCCCATCCGGCAAAACCCAGCGCATCCCGCGACAACGAGAGCACCGGCTCGCCATCGAGGTCGGTCGGTTGCAGCCGCCACTCCTCCTTGCCCACGGCCGACTGCCAGCCGTTGAAATCGCCCGCGAGATAGACGGAATCACGTGCCGGGTTGACGTCGCACCCGTGCGCCAAGGGCAGCACAAAGGTAATCATCCCGGTCTTGTGGTTGAGAACATAGCCAAACGCGCGCCCCACCGCCAGCTCTGGCGAGGGCGCCAGCGCGCCGGGCGCGGGGCAATGTTTTCCCATCGTGAACCGCGGACGCGACCTTCCAGTCCAGTCACGATCGAGTTCGATCACCCCCGAGGTCGGGGACTCGAGCCAGCCACGGACGATGCGATGCGGGTCTGCCATGAGATAAGGGAAACAGCATTTCCGCTGCCACGCGTGCGACAAGCGGTAATATCAATCATCCTCGGTCGGATTTTCGTGCCCATGGTGATTCCTCCGTGACTTTATCGCCATCCCCGACTCACCTCACTGCTTCCCGCACGTTCCCGAACATCTGCCTGCGACCATGAATTACTTCCAGCGCGCCGCCGTCCTTGTTGTTGCCTTCCTCACGACCCTCGCGGTCCACGCCAGCATCGGCACCGGCCTGCAAATGCAGCTCGGCAATCCCAGTGGCGCGACCGTCGACCCGGCGAATCAGAACCGCTACCTGATTCAACGCGCCCAATACGCCCTCGACTACAACGCCACCAACCGCGAGCCGAATTGGGTGAGCTGGGACCTCACCTCGACCGACACCGGGTCCAGCGGACGCTCCGATTTCGTCGTCGATACCACGCTCCCCGCTGGATTCTATCAGGTCCTCACCACCGACTACTCCGGTTCCGGCTATGATCGAGGGCACATGTGCCCCTCCGGCGACCGCACCGTGACGACGGCGGACAATCAGTTCACGTTTTTCATGTCGAATATGATTCCGCAGGCGCCGGACAACAACCAGGGCGTGTGGGCCAGCTTCGAGACGTATTGCCGCACCCTCGCCGCCGCGGGCAACGAAATCCTGATCACCAGCGGACCGAGCGGCTACGCCGGTTCCACCATCGCCAGCGGCGTCGCGATTCCCGGGTATGTTTGGAAAATTGCCGTGGTCGTCCCCAACGGCGCCGGCACCGCCGCCAGCCGCGTCACGGCCTCCACCCGCGTCATCGCGATCAAGATCCCCAACATCGCCGGCGTTCGCAGCAACCCATGGCAGCAATACATCACGTCTGCCGCGCAAATCGAGGCCGACACCGGCTATACGTTTTTCAGCGACCTCGCCCCCACGATCCGCGCCGCCCTCCGCGTCGTCGTCGACGGCCAGACTGCAACCGGCGCGCCCGTCATCACCACGCAGCCGTCCGGCCAGAGCGCCCCCGTCGGCGGCAACGCCAGCTTCACGGTCGCCGCCACCGGTGACGCTCCCCTCACCTACCAATGGTACAAGAACGACATCGACACCGTCGCCGGCGCCACCACCGCGACTCTGGCGCTGTCGAATGTCCAAGCTGCGGACGCCGCCACGTACACCGTCGTTGTCACCAATGCCATCGGCTCCGCCACCAGCAACGGCGCCGGCCTTGTCCTTACCGGCATCGCACCCGCCATCGTCACCCCGCCCGTCTCCCGCACCGTCAACGCCGGCAGCACCGTGACGTTCTCCGTAACCGCGAGCGGTTCCCCCACCCTCACCTACCAATGGCGCAAGGGTACGACCGCCCTCACCAACGGCGGCAACGTCTCCGGAGTCACCACGCCATCTCTCGTCCTGACCAATGTCCAGTCGGCCGATGCCGCTGCCACGTACAACGTGGTCGTCACCAACAGCGTGAATTCCGCGACGAGCGCCAACGCCACCCTGGTCGTCAACGCCGCCGCGCCAACCATCACCACGCCGCCCGTAGCAACGACGGTCAGCGCCGGCAACACGGCCACCCTGAGCGTCGTGGCGACGGGAACGGCACCGTTAACCTACCAATGGCGCAAAGGGGGCACCGATATCACCGGCAACACCTCGGCGACGACCTCCACCCTCCTGCTGCCGAACGCCCAGGCCGCCGACGCCGCCAACTATGACGTCGTGATTAGCAATGGCGTCGGTACGCCCGCCACGAGCGCGGCCGTCGCGCTGACCGTCAGCACCGTGACCTCAAGCCAGTTCAGCTACACCGGTGGCACGTATTCGCAGACCTTCGACACGCTGCCGACCGCCGGCACGTTCACGATGGCCGGCGCCGGTCCCTTTGCCTTCAACGCCGCTCCCTTCAATCTGAACGGCCTCGCCGGCTGGGGCATCGTCAAGTTGTCCGGCAGCGGTTCAAACGCCCTCTTCACCTTCGGCACCGGCAGTAGCAACTCCGGTTCGGTCTACTCCTTCGGCGCCGCGAGCGCCTCCGACCGCGCGCTCGGCGCCTTGCTCAGCAGCTCCGTCGGTCATGCCTGGGGCGTCACCCTCGTCAACACTACCGGCCAGACCATTACCCAATTCACCGTCGGCTACAACGGCGAGCAATGGCGCTACGGCGGCACGACCGGCACAGACCGCGTGATCTTTGAATACCAGGTTGGCGGATCCAGCCTGAACACCGGCACCTTCACCGCTGCGGCCAACCTCGATTTCACGTCGCCCGTCAACGGCACCACCGGCGGCACCACCGGAGCCCTCGACGGCAACGCCGCCGCCAACCGAACCGCAGTCACCGGAACCATCACCGGCATTTCGTGGGCCAGCGGCCAAACGCTCGTGCTGCGGTGGCGCGACTCCGATGTCACCAGCTCCGACGACGGGCTCGCAATCGACGACTTCACGTTCACGACGCCGGTCGCCGCCATCCCGACCGTGCCGTCAATTGTGAGCACCACTCCGGCCAACAACGCCACCGGCGTCGCCCAGAATTCCGCGATCACGATCGTCTTCGACCAGGCAGTCACCGTCTCCGGCTCGTGGTTCACCATCAACAGCGCTCTTCGCGGGGCGATTCCCGCCACGGTGACAATCAGCAGCGACGCCAAGACATTCACGCTGACACCGCCCAACAGCTTTCCGGACAACGACCCGGTCACCGTTACGATTGTCGCGAGTCAGGTCACCGAAAAACTCGGCGGCACACTCCATCCCGCGGCCAACACGTCGTTCACCTTCACGTCGGCGGCGCCAGTCGCTCCGACCATCACCACTCCGCCCGTCGCGCAAACCGTGCTCGCCGGCGGCACCGCCACCTTCACCGTCGCCGCGTCCGGCACCGCTCCGCTCAGCTACCAATGGCGAAAGAACGGCACTGCCATCACCGGCAACGCCTCCGCCACCAGTCCCACCCTCACCCTCACCAACGTGCAGTCCGGTGACGCGACGACCTATGACGTCGTTGTCAGCAACGGCGTGACGCCCGACGCCACCAGCAACCCCGTTGCTCTCACCGTCACGCCCGTCGCACCTTCGATCGTCACTCCGCCCACCGCGCAGAGCACGACGGTAGGAGGCAACGTCACGTTCACCGTCGTCGCCGGCGGCAGCACGCCGTTCACCTATCAGTGGCGCAAGGGCGGCACGGCCCTCGTTAATGGCGGCACGGTCTCCGGCGCCACCGCCGCCTCACTTACGCTCACGGGCGTCACCCTCGCCGACGCTGGCAACTATGACGTCGTCGTCACCAACGGCGTGAACCCCGCGGCCACGAGCACGGCCGTCGCCCTCACCGTCAACACCGCGCCGCAGAACATCATCACCTGGGACTTTGCGACCGACACGCCGACCAGCGGATTGCCCGCCGAGTTGAGCGGAGCGCAGGTCATACAGGGAAACAACAACGGCACGACCGCCCTGATCACCGCGGTGTCGGTCTCATCCGGATACACGGGCGCCTCCGGCACCAACAACGCCGGCGCGGCCGCCCGCACCGGCGCCCTCGTCCAGGGCTCAAGTGGTTCCGCGTACTTCGAGCTCACGCTCACCCCCGCCACCGGCCAGCAGATTCGGTTCCTCACCCTCGGCTTCGGCGCCCGCAGCACCGGCACCGGTCCCCAGGCATACGCCGTCTACTCCAGCGCCGACAATTACGCCGCGCCCCTCGCGACCGGCGCATTGGCGAACAACAGCGCCTGGACGCTCATTACCCCGCAGTTCACTCCACTCACCGTCCCCGTCGGCACCGCCCTCACCCTGCGCATCTACGGGTACAACGGCACCGGCAGTGCCAGCGCGAGCACGGCCAACTGGCGCATCGACGATCTCAAGGTCGGGGTCACCGTTCCGCTCACCGCACCGGTCATCACCGGCCAGCCCCAAGGCCAAACCTCCACGTTGGCTCAGAGCGTCACGTTTAGCGTCACCACCAGTCCGAGCAGTGCGACGCCCACCTATCAGTGGCGCAAAGCCAGCACGGCGATTTCCGGCGCGACGAACTCCAGCCTCGTCATCAATTCCGTCCAACCGGAGAGCGCCGGCGCCTACGACGTCGTGGTCAGCAACTCCGCCGGCTCGACGACCAGCAACTCCGCTACCCTCAGTCTCAGCAAGATTCTGGCGACGATCTCTCTCGCCAACCTCACCCAGACCTACTCGGGCGCGCCGCTCGCCGCCAGCGCGACCTCGAACCCGTCCGGACCATCAATCGCCCTCACGTACAACGGGAGCGCGACCCCTCCGACCGACGCTGGCACGTACGCGGTTAACGCCGCCATCGACAGTCCCTACTACTCCGGCACTGCCACCGGCACGCTGGTGATCGCCAAGGCCAACCAGACGGTCGCCTTCGGCCCGCTGCCCGCCACTCCCACGGTCGGCACTGCCTTCGCCGTCACCGCCTCCGCGACCTCCGGCCTGCCCGTGTCCTTCGCCGTCGCCAGCGGCAACGCCACGCTCTCCGGCAGCAACGTCACGCTCAACGATACAGCCACCGTAACCCTGCGAGCCCTACAAGCTGGCAACACCAACTACAACGCCACGTCGGCCGACATCACGGTCACCGGGATCGCCGCTCCTCCCGTCAAACGGGATCAAACCATCGCGTTTGCCGCGCCGGCCGGCCGGACCACCTCCGATGCGCCGTTCGCCCTCGCCGCCACCGCGAGTTCGGGACTCGCCGTGGCATTTGAACTTGTCAGCGGTCCCGCCGCATTGGCCGGAAGCACCGTTTCGCTCACCGGCGCCACCGGCACCGTCGTCGTCCGCGCCACCCAGGCCGGCAACGCGACGTTCAACGCCGCGCCCTCCGTCGAACGCTCGTTCACCGTCGCGATTCGCACGTTTGCCGGCGTCTATTTCGGCACGCTGAGCGGCGGCCGGACCTTTGCCCTTTATGTCGCCGATGACCGCACCGGCACTTTCCTTGCCTACGCCCCCGCGTCGCGCACCGCGTATCTCAGTCGCACCGTCACGGTCGATGCCAACGGTCGCTTCACCCTCGTCGCCAGCACCACCGGCGGCACCCAGCCGAATGCGTTCGCCACCAGCGAGAGCGGCACACCTTCGATCGCCGCCGCCGTCGATGACTTGGTCATCGAAGGCACGATTGCCGGCAACGGTACGATCACCGGCGCCTCCACGGCCGGCACGCCTCTCACCCTGAGCGGCGAAAAATCCCCTGATACCGGTCCCGCGACCGCCACCGCCGGATTCTACCTGGCGGGCGCCGCCAACAGCCCCGCCCAGACCTTCGCCGTCGTGAGCCCGACCGGTCAGGTGCTCATCGTTACACAGTCGGGTTCCACCGTCGACGGCGGCAGCGGCACCCTCGACGCCAACGGCAAAGTCACCGTCACCACCGCCGCACAGCAGACGATTTCGGCCACGATCACCGCCGACAACGCCGCGCTCGCCGCCACCGTGACCACCGCCAACGGCAGCACGACGACCTTCTCCGGGTTCGCGGGGAATTCGCCCGCGAGTTCTGCCCAGCGCCTCGTCAACCTCTCGACGCGCACCACCGCCGGCACCGGCGACCAGGTTGCGATCGTCGGCTTTGTCATCACCGGCACCGAATCGAAATCCGTCCTGCTCCGCGCCGTCGGCCCCGCCCTGCGTGCCTTCGGCGTCACGACCGCCCTGGGTGCGCCGCGCCTCGACCTCGTGCGAAGCGGCACCACGGCGCCGATCGCCACCAACACCGGTTGGAGCACCTCGACCAACTCCGCGGAAATCATCGCCGCCGCCGCCCGCTCCGGCGCGTTCCCGCTCACTGCTGGCAGCGCCGACTCCGTGTTGCTCGCCACCCTCGCGCCCGGGTCCTACTCCGCGGTCGTCACCGCCTCCGATGGACGGGCTGGCGTTGGTCTCGTCGAGGTTTACGATCTCACCAGCGGTTCCGTCGCCCAGCGCCTCGCGAATCTGTCGACCCGCGCTGCCGTCGGCACCGGCGACAACACCCTCATCGCCGGCCTCGTCGTCAGCGGCAACGCCCCGAAACGCCTCCTGCTCCGCGCCGCCGGCCCCGCGTTGTCCCAATTCGGTGTATCCGGAGTTCTGGCGCGCCCGCAGCTCTCCGTCTTCTCCGGCACCACGGCCATCGTGAACAACGCCGGCTGGAGCACCTCTCCTGACGCTGCCGCGATCGCCGAGGCCGCCAGCCGCACCGGCGCGTTCGCCTTCGGCGCCACCAGCGCCGACGCCGCACTCATCGTCAACCTCGCTCCCGGCGCCTACACCGCCCAGGTCACCGGCGTGGGCAACACCACCGGCATTACGCTCATCGAGGTCTACGAACTGCCGTAGCCTTCAACCGGTAACGCGACCGCCGTTTCAAAGCGGCGGCGGTCGAATGTCACCTTGAACCTCCTCAAACCTGCGGCTTGAGGAGGAACGAATCGGCGTTCATCGTCTCGCCCCACTAATGTCCGAACCTCCCTTCAAGCGCTACTGGCCGCTCGTCGCACTCGCCCTCCTCGCCATTACGATCAGCTTGTGGTGGTTGACCCGCCCGGCGGCACCCCAGCGCGCGCCTCAGGCCCCGCCGCCGACTCCGGCACCGGTTGCCAAAGCCCCACCACCCGCGCCGCCGGCGCCAGTCTCTCCTCCGCCCGCGCCCCCTCCGCCGGTGGATCCATACCCGGAACTCACCGCGGCCCTGGCGCAGACCGACCCGCGTCTCCGCGCCCAGCAATTCGGCATGGCGTTCCAGGCGTTGTTGAATCGCGACCTTGAGGAAGCCCTCGCCTTCGTCCGCCAGATGCCGCGCGGTGCCGAATTCACCCAATGCCTGTTCATGGTACTCGACGCCCTCGGCCGTCGCGATGTCGACCGATCCCTCCAGGTCGCGGGTGAACTCATCAAATCGCGCGAGGAAGGCGGCTTTTACAGCGTACTGTTCGATCGGCTCGCACGGGAAAATCTGCCGAAGGCCATCGAGCGGCTCGCGGCCATCCCGGCCGGGGACGCCCGCGAAAACGCCGTCCGCGCCCTCACCAGTTCGTGGGCCCGCACCGATGCGGTCGCCGCCATGGCGTGGGCGCAGAAACTCCCCGACACCAGCGACCGCAACGCCGCCGTCGAGACCGCGTTGAGCGATCTCGCCACCCGCGATCCCAAGCAGGCAATCCAAATCGCCAAGTCGTCGCTCACCGGCGCCGCCCAGGAACGAACCATTTACAACGCACTGCACCAGCTCACGACCAGCGACCCCGTCGCAGCGTCCGGACTGGTGACGATGTTGCCGCCGGGCGACATGCAAACCTATGCGGCGGTCAACGTCGCCCGCGCCATCGCCATGCGCAATGTCGACGAGGCCCTCGCCTGGATCAAGACGCTGCCCATCGAGCTGACGCAATGGATCGTGCTGAACAATGTGCTGACCACCTGGGCGCAACGGGACCCGATGGCGGCCGCCCGCCATGTCGCGGCAATGCCACCGGGGGGTGGACTTGATTTCGCCGCCGGCCACATGGCGACCCTCCTCGGCAGCACGCCCCGGGAGGCGATCCTGTGGGCCGAATCGCTGCCGAGTCTTACGGCGCGGGACGCCGCCTATGTGATGATCGCGTCCACCTGGGCCCAGCGGCAACCGGCGGAGGCCGTGAAATGGGCGATGAGCCTGACCGACGAACCGGTGCGGACGAACTCCCTCGGCGGCGCCTATACCTATTGGGCGATGATCGACGCCCCCGGTGCCCGCGCGTGGCTCGACAAGGTCGACCTTCCCGCCGACACCAAGGCGAAGATGCAGTATCGGGATCGATGATCGCGATTCCCCGCTGGCACCGCCCGATTCGCGCCGATTGACACCCCTCCGCTTCGTCCGCTTTTCTTTTCGCGCCCCCCATGCTGCAGCCCGCACCCGCCGAGCAGGATTTCTTCTGGGACGACTTGCTTGAGTACATCGAGGAGCGTCGCGTGATTCCGATTGTCGGCGCGGAGCTGTTGACCGTGCCCGACGGCGCCGGCGGCGATATGCCCCTGATGCAGGTCCTCGCGCAGAAACTCGCCGAGCGTCTGCGCGTGCCGGCCCAGGACTGTACGGGCGACGACGCGCTGCACCAGGTCGTCTGCCGCTACATCCAGCGCGGCGGTCGGCGGGAGGAGGTTTACCCGCGCATCCGGACGTTGATGAAGGAACTCGCGCCCGCCGTGCCGCCGATCCTCCGCGAACTGGCCCGCATCCGGCACTTCAATGTTTTTGTCACCACCACATTCGACTCGCTGCTCGCGCAGGCGCTCAACGAAGAGCGCTTCGGCGGCGAGCCCCGCACCGCGTCGCTCGCCTACTCGCCCAACAGCAATACCGACCTCACGATCGAGGCACGGAAGAGCGAGACCCCGACCGTGTTTCATCTCCTCGGGCGCATGTCGGCGTCACCGGACTATGTCATCACCGAGGAGGACACGCTGGAGTTCTTTACCGCGATTCAATCCGAGTCGAAGCGCCCCAACGTCCTGCTCGACGAATTGAAGACGAGCCACCTGCTGCTCATCGGCAATACATTTCCCGACTGGCTGGCACGCTTCTTCATCCGCATCGCGAAGCACGGGCGGCTCTCGTTGCAGCGCGAGGAGCTGGAGATCATCGCCGACCGCTCGGTCGCGTCGGATCCGAAGCTGGTGCTGTTCCTGCGGAATTTTTCGTATCGCACGCAGATTTTCCAGCAGGGAAACGCGACTGATTTCGTGCGCGAATTATCCGCACGCTACGTCGAAAGGCATCCCATCCCCGAGGTCGGAACGCCTCTCCAAAACGTCCGCGCGGAGCAATCCGCTCCGGCCGCTCCCGAAATGAAGCCCGGTTCCGTCTTCCTCAGCTACGCGAGCCAGGACGCCGCAGCAGTGAAAAAAATCCGCGACGCGCTCGAGGCCGTCGGCATCGAAGTGTGGTTCGACCAGCGCAAGCTCGAAGGCGGCGACGATTTCGACAAGGAGATCAAAAAGAACATCCGCGGCTGCTCGCTCTTTCTGCCGGTAATCTCGGCTCAGACCCAGGCGCGGCACGAAGGCTACTTCCGCCTTGAGTGGACGCTCGCCGCCGAGCGCTCGAAGCTCATCGCGGAGACCATCCCGTTTATTTTGCCCGTGGTGATCGACCCGGTCAGCGAAAACGACGCCCTCGTGCCCGAGCGCTTTTTGCAAGTGCAGTGGACCCGGCTCGCCGGCGGCACAACCACCCCGGAGTTCGTCGAACGGATGGTGAAACTCGTCCGCGAGCACCGGAAACGGGAGCGCGGGCTGCTATGAGCGCAGTCAGACAAAACGCTCAACGCTCAACTTTTAACGTTCAACGCTCAATGACCAGAACCCCAGGCAAATTCCGGAGGACGACCATTTGAACGTTGAGCGTTCCGGTGAAGCCGGCCCGCGTTCTGCGTCAGTCGACGCAGACAATCCCTGGCCGGGCCTCGCCTCGTTCACGGAGGACACCCGCGCGTTCTTCTTCGGCCGGGAAAAGGAAACCGACGAGCTCGTCCGCCTCATAAGGCGCAACACCCTGACCGTCCTCTTCGGCCAGTCCGGCCTCGGCAAGTCCTCCCTCCTCCAGGCCGGCGCGTTTCCGCAACTCCGCGACGCAGATTACCTGCCGCTCTACCTGCGCATGGACCACAGCTTGTCGCGCCACAGCGCAGCGACGGCGGACGCCGATTCTCCTCCTCTCGCCGAACAGGTGAAGTCCGCCCTGACCGCAGCGATTGCGTCGGCCCGTGCCGACGCCCCGGCGTTTCGCGCCGACGAAACCCTCTGGGAATATTTTCATCGCAAGGACATCGACATCTGGAGCGCGAAAAACCGCCTCCTCACGCCGGTGCTCGCCTTCGACCAATTCGAGGAGATTTTCACGCTCGGGCGCGCGAGCGAAGCGCAACGCGGGCGCGGCCATGCGTTTCTCGTCGAACTCGCCGACCTCGTGGAGAACCGCGCCCCGGCTGCGCTGCGCGCAAAATTCGATTCCGGTGAACTCGACATCGCGCGGTACAATTTCACCAAGCCGTCGTGCCAGGTCGTGCTCAGCCTGCGCGAAGATTTCCTCCCCGATCTCGAGGGCCTGAAAAACGAGATGCGCTCGATCATGCAGAGCCGCATGCGGGTGAAGCGCCTCAACGGGACGCAAGCGCTGGAGATCGTCCAAAAACCTGCGCCGCACCTGCTCTCCGAGGGCGTGGCGGAGCGCGTAGTGGAATTTGTCGCCGGCGCTCGCGGCGGGTCCGCCGAACGGCTCGCTGAGCTGGAAGTCGAGCCGGCACTCCTCTCGGTTATCTGCCGCGAGCTCAACGAGCGCCGCCGCACGCTCGGGCAGGCGCAGATCACGGCGGACTTGGTCTCAGGCAATCGTCGCGAGATTTTGACCGATTTCTACGAGCGCAGCGTCACCGATTTACCGGAGGCGATGCGCACGTTCGTCGAGGACCGGCTCCTCACGAAGTCGGGTTTCCGCGACAACCTCGCGCTCGAGACCGCGCTCGAATTCCCCGGCGTCACGCGCCCGCTGATCGACACGCTCGTCTCGCGCCGACTCGTGCGCCTTGAGGATCGCCTCGGCGTGCAGCGGGTGGAACTCACGCACGACGTGCTGGCCGAGGTGATACGCACCAGCCGCGACGAACGGCAATCGCGGTTGGCGCTGGAAGAAACAAAGCGGCGCGAACAGATCGCCCGTCGCCGGATGTGGCTTGCGCGCGGGATCGCCGCCGGATTGCTCGTCGGCCTGACCGGTGTGAGTTGGATCGCCTGGCGCGCCATCCGCGCCGAGCGCGCGCAGGTGGCATTGAAGCAACGCGAGGCGGTACTGCGCCAGGAGGCCGAGACGCGGCAGCGCGCGGAGGCGCGGCGCTGGAGTCGGTCCGACACGGCCGCGTCGGCGCGGCTGCTGGAGGAGGGGAAAACACAGGAGGGCCTCGCCTTCCTGGTGCATGCCGCGCGGATCGACCGCGACAACCCATTGGTCGTGCCCCGGCTGCTGTCGGCGCTGGCGACGCACAGCTTTGTCGCACCGTTCGGCCCGAGTGTCCGCCTGCCGTCGGCGATCAGCTCCGGCTTCGCATCTTCCACCGACTTCTCGACCGACGGACGCCTGGTCGGCGTGTTTGGCAAAGACCGCGTGTTCCGCCTGGTGAATTTTGCCGACGGGCGGGTGGAGCGGGAAATTCGGCTGGGAAGAAATGTGGAGCGAGCAGGCATGAGTGGCGATTTCGTCCACGCGGTCTCAATTGAGCCGCCGGTCTGGTCACGCTATGAGGCCGCGAGTGGCAAGCAGGTGATTTCAATGCCCATTTCCCCAGAGGTGAGGAATGCCAGTGGATCTCAGGATGGGCATTGGTCTGCGTGGACCGTCGGTCAGCAAATGATCCAGATTGTAGATGCGCGGCGGGGCCAAATCCGCGCCGAGCTCGCCCAACCGGATGGCGTGAATCAATCGGCGCATATGGCGGCGAACGGAACGCGCATGGCGGCGGTTTCCGCCGGTCGGGATAAATTTCGCGTATGGTCGGTGCCCGACGGCGCGTTGCTGGCCGAAGTGGCTCCGACCGACGAGAAGCCCAGCTTCGGTGCCTTCAGTTTCAGCGCCGACGGACGTCTGATTGCGATGACCAAGTCGGGAGGTCTTCGACTCTACGAGGCCGCGACGGGGCAGGCGGTGGGACCCTTGCTGGTGCACGAGGGAGATTCGACTAACTCCCGTCCGCGTTTCACCCCGGATGGCTCGCTCGTGATCTCCGGCGGCACGAGCCGCACGGTCAAAGTCTGGAACGTGCGGACGGGTGAGCTCGCGTATCCGCCGCTCATCCATGGCGGGGCGATCCGGGGTCTTGTGGTGTCCAACAACGGAAAAATCCTCGTTACGCACGCCGGCGACGGGTTCAGTCGTTTTTGGGATCTCACCACCGGAAGGATGCTGCTCGAGCCGTTCAAGCCGTCCGAGGGCGGGCGGTTTTCGGTGGCACTGGACGGGCGACATCTCGTCGACGTGACGGCAGCAGGCGAAGTGCGCCGCCTCGTGGCGGAGCCCAACGCCGCCCACGCGCTCGCGTTGCCCGAAGTCGCGGGCGCGCTTGGATCGGCCGAATGGGTCGCGAACCGGCCGGCCACGGTGTATCGCGTCACGTCGCGCCAGCTGAGCTGGTTCGACGTCGCCACCGGGCGCGAAGTCGTGGGCGGCTTCGTTTTCCCCGAACCGATTCAACGCTACGTGATGTCAGCCAATGGTCACGTCATGGTCGTGACCACCGAGGCGGGAGCGGCCCAGGCGTGGACGCCTGGCGCGGGTGGGGTGAAGGTCGTGGTGTTGGAGGGTTTCCCGGTGGGACCGGAGGTCAGAGTCGAAATGAACGCCGGCGGTAGCCTTGCGGCCGTCATTGCGAGCAACGGCGCCAAGGAGATGCGGATTTGGAATTTGCACACCGGCCGACCGGCGGCGCCCGCACTGCCTTATTCGGCCGCAGTGTGGCGGGAAAGAAATCCGGTGAGTTTCAGCCCCGATGGCAAATGGGTCTCCGCCGGTTCACGGGAAGGCGAGGCCAAGGTCTGGGAAGTCGACAACGGGCGATTGGTCTACGAGTTGAAGGGCATGCGCGGGGCGGTGCGCCGGGTCGAATTCAGTCCAGACGGGAAACGCCTCGCCACCGTGGAAATGCTCGGCGGCGGCGAGCGGCTGTGGGATGCCGCGACCGGGGAGCCCGTGACGCCGCCCTTGAAGCACCAGGGAGCGTTTGGGTCGACGTCACCGGGAGGGTTTTCCCGGGACGGCCGGTTCATGCTCACGTTTTCGGTGTCGGCCGGATCGGTAGTGGTGTGGGACGTCGCCACCGGGAAACGGGTGGGGGCGCAAATCGAACATGGGACGGCGCTCAGGACGGCGGTGTTCAGTCCGGATGGTTCGCAAGTATTGACCGCATGTGCCGACGGAGCCGCGCGGCTCTGGGACGTGAAGACCAGCCAGCTGGCCGCCGAGCCGATGCGACATGGCGCAGAACTGGGAGGGGCGACCTTCAGTCCGGATGGGCGTTTTATCAAAACGGCGACGCGAGACGGCCCGGAGCGCATCTGGGCGGCGCCGCCCGCGGTGGGTGGACGAGCGCCCAAATGGTTGCTGCGGTTGACCACGCTACACGTCGGCAAGGTGATCAACGACGATGGCGAGCCGGTGGACGAAACGGCGGAAAGTGCGGCGTGGGACAGCCTGCGCACCGAGATCAACGCATTGCCGGCCGACGCGCCGTATGCGGCGTGGGGCAAGTGGCTGCTGGCTGACGGTGGGAAGCGCACGCTCGCCCCGGGTTTTGAAATCACGCTGGCCGAAGCCGAGGCGCGCGGTTTGGCGGCGAAGCCGGTCGTCGCAGCCGAAGCAGACGACGACGTGCCGGACCCCACGCTGCTGCGATAGCCTACGAAGCGGGCCCCGCGCCCCCGCCCACGACGCGATCGCCCCCCGGCCCACGACCCCGCCCCCACCGGCCCGAGCGCCAGTGTCACGTATTACGTGACACTTTTTCCGCCTTCCCCTCGTAACGCGATCCAAAGTGTCACTTAATACGTGACACTTTTCCGATGATGGGCAAGACGTCGGGGACGATGATTCCCTCACTTCCGGCGCGGATGAAACAAGTGATGCCACTGGTGGACCTGCTGATTCTTGCCGCAGAGGAGTCCGCGAAATCCGCCCGGGCCGCTTACAAAGAACGGAAACGCCCGCGCCGCGGTGCGACCGTTCGGCCGGGACCCGAAACGCCGCTCTGGAATGAGTTGGTGGTCGCCGCGCGGGAGCAACTTGCCGGCTACGGCGACAAGGCCCGGCTGGCGCGCATTCTCGGCGTCCCACGGCAGCGGGTGCACCAATATCTCCGCGCCGCCTCCGCCTGCCCGGACGCTGAACGCACCCTCCTCCTCCTCGCGTGGGTCCAGGCCCGCCGCAGTGGCCGCGACCTTCTTTGAAGCCCCGGCGCCGTTTTCACAGTGTCACTTAATACGTGACACTGTGATTGGATTCGCCTCTGAAGACATAAAAAAGTGTCACGTATTAAGTGACACTGTGACGAGCGCTGATCGGGCGGGGACGGCGGAAAAATCGGGGATTTTCCGGGGCCCACGCAAGGGCTGAGGGCGGAATGTGGGGCGCGCGGGCGCACGCTTCGTTTGACAACCGGGCGCCGGCGCGCGTGGGTTCTGCCCTCGAACACTCCCGTGCCCGCCCGCGAAAAAATTCTCGTCGCCATGTCCGGCGGAGTCGACAGCTCCGTCGCCGCGCTGCTGCTCAAACAGCAGGGTTGCGACCTCGTTGGCGCGTACATGAAGAACTGGATCAACGAGGACAACATCGTCGGCGACTGTCCGTGGCAGCGCGACATCGAGGACGCCCGCGCCGTGGCCGATCATCTCGGGATCGAGTTTCACGTCGTGAACCTGATGCGCGACTATCGGGAAAAGATCGTCGACTACCTGCTCGACGGTTACGCCCGCGGCCTCACGCCGAATCCCGACATCATGTGCAACCGAGAAATCAAGTTCGGAGTGTTCCGCGCGTGGGCCAGGGACCACGGCTTCGACGCGGTGGCGACCGGGCATTATGCGCGTCGTGTGTCTATTGCCGGGTTTGCCGCCCACGAACCTGACTCAACGAGCCCAGCTACGTTCCAGCTCTGGGAAGGCGCCGACAAGAACAAGGATCAGTCGTACTTCCTCGCGCTCCTCTCGCAGGCGCAGCTGGCCGACGCGCGTTTTCCGATCGGGCACCTGCCAAAGCCGGAACTGCGGGCGTTGGCCCGGGAGGCAAAGTTGCCCACGGCGGACAAAAAGGACAGCCAGGGGATTTGTTTCATCGGCGAAGTGAAGATGGCCGATTTTCTGCGCGCCTACGTGCCGGACGCCCCAGGCCCGATCGTCCGCGCCACTGATGGCCGCGAACTAGGGACACACCGCGGATTGCACTTCTTCACTCTCGGGCAACGCAAGGGGATCGGCGTACCGTCGAACACCGACCACGAGGCCTACGTCGTGGTCGGCAAGCGCGCGTCCGATCGCGCCCTTCTGGTCGCGTTCGATCATCCAGATGCGCCCGGACTGTTTCAATCGGAGGTGCGCGTGCACGCCCTCAGCTGGATTGGCGAGCCGGTCACGACGGCGCGTCCTCTGGAGGGCCGGGTGCGCTATCGTGACCCGCGGGTGCCAATGGAATATTTCCCGACCGGAGAGAGTTCCGCGCTCATCCGCTTCCAGCAGCCCCAACGCGGGCTCGCGAGCGGACAGGTGCTGGCACTCTACGCCGGCGAACAGTTGCTCGGTGGCGGCATCTACCTCTAATGGAGACATGTCCGGCCAACGTCCATGACCGCAGCCCTGCTCGCGCAACTCAAGGACGCCGCCTCGCTGCAGCCTGACTTGAGCCGCGCCTTGCGCGCGACCATCGCGTTCATGGTGCCGGTGTTGCTCGCAGCGACGGGATGGATCTCGTTCGACATGTCATTTGTCGCAATCGCGGCGCAGAACATCGCGATGGTCGATGTTCGTGGCGACTACCGGCTGCGCCTCGCGCTCCTCGTCTCGATGACGGTGGTTTTTGCCGGGGCGGCCGCCCTTGGCGCCACCGTCGCTCACAACTTCACGGTGGCAGTACTCGCCACTGGTTTGATGGCAGTGTTTGGCGGCGTCTGGCGGCACCTGAGCAGCGATTATGGTCCGTCGCTGGCGATATCGTCCACGCTCGTGTTTTTCATCGGACTGGGCGCCCGTCACGGAGTGGCGAATCCCGGCACTCTTGCCCTCGCCGCCGGGTGCGGCGGACTATGGGGCGTGCTCATTCAGGTGGCGAACTGGCCGTTCCGACCGCAGCATGCCGTCCGCCGGACGGTCGCCGACAGTTGTCTCGCAGTGGCCAACCTGTTCGACGCGCTCACCCCAGTTCCGGCTGAAGAAGAGGCGCGCCGCCTCGAACGCGTGGCCGAATGCGAGGCCGCCCTCCGCACGGCCCTCGATCAGGCTTACACCACGCTTGAGGTCTCCCGCCCCGGCCCGCTGCACACCCGACTGGAAACGCTCAATCTCGCCACCGCCCGGCTCGCCACCCGGGTCGTCGCGCTCAACACCGCGATCGAATCCGTCGATGTCGACACCACGCTCGGCTCCGCGCTCGAACCAGCGCTCACCGCGCTGGCCAACCTCGGACGCAACATTGCGATTGCCGTCGTGTCGCGCCAGCCCGCCCATCTCATCGCCTGCGAGGTACGGTTCCGCGAGCTGGCGTCCATTCTCGGCGTGCTCCGCACCCGGGTTTCCCGCGATCCCGTTCACGCTCAAATTGCCGAGATCGTGCGCCAAATCGAGCAGGTGCTCCCAAGTCTGCACGACGCGGTGCGGGCGACGGTTGAACGCGCCAACGAACGCGCCGCGTCCTCGTTCGAGCTGCCCGACCTGCGCACCCTTTCGCTCCGTCCCCTCGCCTCCGCGCTGAATCTCTCCTGGAACATCGATCCGTCGCTCGTCCGCTACACCTTGCGTCTCGCCGCGCTCACGATGCTCGGCGTCCTCGCGTTCAAGCTCCATGGCACGCCTCATGGCTACTGGCTGCCCTTCACGGTCGTCGTCGTTCTGCAGCCCGACTACGGCTCCACCCGCCAGCGCGCCGCCCAGCGCGTCGTCGGCACACTCGTGGGCAGCACGCTCGCCAGCCTCCTGCTCTGGGTGGAACCGTCGTGGACCGTCCTGATGGCGGTCACGGCGATAGCGATGTTCGCGTTCGGGTACTTCCTGAAACGCAACTACGCCTTCGCGGTTTTCTTCATCACACTCTTCATTGTCTTCGTCACGGAGGCCAACGAACCCGTCACCCTCGCGTTTACCATCGAACGTCTCGCGAGCACGCTGGCAGGCGGCGCGCTCGCGCTGGCCGCCGCGTTTGTGTTCTGGCCGGTTTGGGAGCGCGACCGGCTCCCGCCGATTCTCGCGCAGACGTTTCGCGCCAACCGCGATTATCTCGGCCTCCTGATCACACGGCTCAAGACCGGCGGTGCATTTGATCGCGAGGTGATCGATGCGAAGCGGCGCGCCGAGGCGGCAAACAGTGCCGCGTTTTCCTCCCTCCGCCGGTTGAACGGCGATCCCAAAAATCAGCAGGAAGGTCTGGAACACGCCGCCACCCTGGTAAACGGAAACCAGCGGCTCACGCGCGTGCTCAGCGGGCTGGCGCTGCATTTCACGCCCGGACGTCCGATCCAGGAGAGTGCGCTGGCCGGCTTTGCCGGGCCCGCCGCTGAGGCATTGCAACGGCTCGGAGACGCGATGGAGCACGGCCATCCGGGGCCGGGACAGCTTTCGTCATTGCGCACGGCGTTGGCGAGCGACCTCCTCCCCGGCCCGCCAGCCAATGATGATGAACGCTGGATCCACACCCAACTGAGCCGTGCCACGACCGAGCTGAGCACGCTGTTGCTCACGCTCGAGTCCGCTGCGCCACCCTGGAGCGATCGGCCGGACCACCCGGCAGACTGATGCGCTTACCTCGACGCGAACACGAGGCTCACGGCGAAGCCGAGGAACACCACGCCGAGCGCGCGATCGATCCAATGGCCGTGGCGGAGAAACGCCCCGCGCACCCCGGTCCGCGTGAACAGTACGGAGACGAGACAAAACCACACCATCGTCACCGCCGACATCCAAAGGCCATAACCGGCTTGGATCAGCTTCGGCGTCGCCGGGTTGACCACCAGCACGAAGAGCGAAACGAAAAAAAGCGTCACCTTGGGATTGAGCGCATTCGTGACAAAACCCGTGGCGAAGGCACCACGGGTGGACGGCGGTTCGGGCGCCCCGCTCAAGGGATCCGACACCGTTTCCGATCGCGGTTTTGCCCGCAGCGATTGCACGCCGAGCCACGCGATGTAGGCGGCGCCGGCGTATTTCACGATGCCGAACCAAAGCTCCGAGCCGCGAATGAGCAGGCCCAGACCGAGCAACGAATAGGCCACGTGCAACAGGATCGCCGTGCCCACTCCGAGACTCGTCCACACGGCGGTGCGCCTTCCGTGGACGAGGCTTTGCTTCAGCACGATGGCAAAATCAGGCCCGGGGCTGGCGACCGCGAGCAAGTGGGCAAACGCGACCTGAGAGAACTCCAGCCAGTGATCGTGCATCAGGCGAACTCCGCGACCCAACCAGCTAGAGCGCGACCTGCTTGAATTTCGGATCCGCGATCATCCGGTCAAACTGTCGGCCTTCGACAAATGCGCGCACATTGCGGCTCTCCGGGAATTTTTTTGCCGCCTGGTCCAACGTCTTGCGCGCCTCGTCGATTCGGCCCAGCAGCGCCAGCACATAGATTCGTTTCAACCACGGCTCCACGTTCTTGGGGTCGGCGTCGGCGTCGGCCTCGTAGGCCTTCAACGCACCCTCATAGGCCTCCTTGGCGGCGGGCTTCCGGCCCAGTTGCACCCGAACCACCCCAAGGTTGATCCAATAGGCGGCGTTGTCGGGACACACCTGGATCGCCTTGGCCATGAGTCCCTCGGCCCGCGGAAGATCCCGGAGGTTGACGGCGAAGTCCGCCTCGGCCGCGAGATGAGCCGCCTCTTTGCGCTGCAGATCAGTAATCTCCGGCTTCCGGCGGCAGCCCGCACCGACGACCAGCGCGGTGGCGGTGGCGAGGACGAGCGCGATGTGGTGGGCCTTCATCGTTCGGAACGCGACGCCATCGGAGAATCACATGTCCGCCGGGACGTTCGACAGCGCCTCCTCAATCGTCGTGAGGCCGTCCTTTACCTTCAAGATACTGTCCTGGTGCAGCGTCTTCATGCCACCGCGCATCGCGATTTTTTTCAGTTCGGCGGTCTCCGCCTCCTTGTTGATCGCCTCGACCAGCTCCTCGTTGCTGACCATCAGTTCGTGGATGCCGACGCGGCCCTTGTAGCCGCTGCCGCCACACTTCGGGCAGCCCTTCGGGTTGATTTTGAAGATCTGCCCGTTCCAGCCGATGGCGCGCTCCATCAATTCGCGTTCGCGGCCCTCCGGCGTATAGGGGACGCGGCATTGCTTGCAGACGCGGCGCATCAGGCGCTGGGCGCAGACACAGAGCAGCGACGACGACACCATGAACGACTCCACGCCCATTTCCGTCAGACGGGAGACAGTGGTCGGCGCATCGTTCGTGTGCAGTGTCGAGATGAGCAAGTGACCGGTGAGGGCGGCCTCGACCGCGATGCCCGCCGTTTCCTTGTCGCGGATTTCGCCCACCAGGATGATGTCGGGATCTTGGCGCAGGAACGCGCGCAACGCGGCGGCAAAGGTAAGTCCGATTTGCCGGTGCATCTGCATCTGGTTCAGACCGGGCAGCGTGTATTCGATCGGGTCCTCGGCCGTGCGGATGACGATGTCCGGCGTATTGATTTCATTGAGCGCCGAGTAGAGCGTCATCGACTTGCCCGAACCGGTCGGCCCGCAGTGAAGAATCATCCCGTACGGCTGGCGGATGCACTCGCGGTACTTCGCGAGATTCTCCTCGGAAAAGCCCAACGCCGGCAGCGGCAACGTCGTCTTCTGCTTGTCGAGGATACGCATGACCACGCCTTCGCCGTGATTCAGCGGCGCGGTCGAGACGCGCAAGTCGAGGTCGAGGTTCTTTTTTGTGTACTGCTTGAAAATGATGCGTCCGTCCTGCGGCAACCGGCGCTCCGAGATGTCGAGGTTGCACATGATCTTCAGGCGCGCGACGAGTGCCGGGCCCACCTTTTTCGGCAGGCGGAGCTTTTCATGGCAGATGCCGTCGATCCGGTTGCGGACGATGACTTCCTTTTCCTGCGGTTCGACGTGAATGTCGCTCGTGCCCGAAAAGTACGCATCCTCGATGATGCGGTTGGCGAGCTGGATGATCGGGCCGGACTCCTCGTTGACATCGTCCTCCTTGAGTTCGCCTTCAGCCGCCCCTTCACCGTATTCGGCGCCGATCTGCATCACGACGTCGTCGAAGCCGGCAGCCTTTTCCTGTCCTTTGTTGAACTTGTCCTTGATGTCCTTCTCCCGGGCGAGGAGGCGAACCACCGGCTTGCCGGTCATCTCCTGAATCTTCGTCGGCAGCGTGACCTCGAAGGGATTCGCGAACGCGACCAGCAGCATGTCACCGACCTGACCGACCGGGAGCACGAGATTTTCCTGGCAAAAATCCTGCGGGATCCGCTCGAACGTCTGCGGCGAAACGCGGTAATGCGCGACGTTGTACGGCGAGAGGTTGAGGGCGCGCGCCTTGGCCACAAGGCACTGGAAGGCGCTGATTTTGAATTCCTCCTGCAACAGCTTGTCGAGGGCGTCGCCGCTCAGGTCGTCGGTTCGGGCGCCCAGCGCGGTCCGCTGGTCGGCGGTGAGTCGCCCCATGTCGACGAGCTTGGAAACGATCTGAAGCTGAATTTTTCCGAGAGGCATGGGCGTTTACTTGTTCGCAGCGGCGGCGGCGGCATTTGCCGCGGCGAGAGCGCGGGCGGCGGCATGCGACGGGTCGGCCGCATATTTTTCCAAATAGTCCGCAATGGCTTCGAGAGTGGTGCCAAACCAGAGGATCGGGCCGCCCACCTGTTTCTCCCAATGGTGCCGCACCGCCGGGCTCAGATAGTACGCAGTCGCGATGAAGGAAAACTCCTCCTCGCGGTCGAAGGGCACGGACCAGGTGGCCCAGCAGGCGCCGACATCGAGGTTCTTCTTGGAATCGTCCGGCACCTCGTAATCGCGCAGGTCGACCAGCCCCACCCCGTCGGTCTCGACGATATGGTGGAGAACGTCGTCCTCCTTGAGCACCTTCATGTCGTAGGCGAGGATGCCGAGAATGGTGCTCTGCCGCGGCTGGTCGGTCGAGACGACCTCGATAAATTTCTCATTCGCGGTCTCGAGATCCTCAATCTTCACGAGGTTATGCTCCACCAATTGCGCACCGAGCAGGCGGTTGGCGCGCATCAGCAGGGGACGGTGCTCTTTCGACATGGAGGTGGCTAGCATGAGATCAGACGTCGGCCGGTCGCGAAGCTTTTTCGGCAGCACGGAACTTGGCCACTCGTTTTAACAACTCTTTCTTCAATTTCTCAATTCCGGTGCCAGTGAGGCACGAAATTTCAACTACATCAGCCGATTTGTAGCGGCGCTTGAATTTTGCGAGGTGGGCGGCGGCTTCGGGGACGTCCATCTTGTTGGAGACCACGAGGCGTGGTTTTTCGAGCAGTGTCTTGTCGTAAAGCTCAAGCTCATGCAGCAGGTGCTTGTAATCGTCGCGGGGATCGCGGGCGTCGGTGCCCGCCATGTCGATCAGGAAAATCAGCAGCGCACACCGTTCGATATGCCGAAGGAAACGATGGCCGAGGCCGCGGTTTTCGTGGGCCCCCTCAATTAGGCCGGGGACATCAGCGAGGAGAAGGCGCTGGTCACCCTTCGCCTCGTTCAGATATTCGATCACGCCGATTTGCGGGTGGAGAGTCGTAAACGGATAGGCGGCCGTCTTGGGCCGGGCCTTGGTGATCCGACCGGTGAGCGACGACTTGCCGGCATTCGGAAATCCGACCAGCCCGACATCGGCGATGCTCTTGAGAATGAGCCGGTATTCGCCCCGTTCCCCTTCATGACCGGCGTTGGCGCGTTTCGGAGCGCGATTCGTCGACGTCTTGAAATGGGTGTTGCCCCAGCCCCCGTTGCCTCCCTTGCAGAGCACAATCTGCTGCCCCTCCGCGATGACTTCCGCGACCGGCTTGCCCGTGGCCAGGTCGATGACGACGGTACCCAGCGGCAACTTGAGGATGCAGGGCTTGCCGTCGCGACCGTGGCAATCCGCGCCCTGACCGTGCTCTCCGCGTTCGCCCTTCCAGTGGGGCTGGTACTTGTAGTCGACGAGGTTGTTGGTGTTGACGTCACCGAGGAGCACGACGTCGCCCCCCCGGCCGCCATCACCGCCGTTTGGTCCACCCCAAGGCTCGTATTTTTCCCGGCGGAAACTAACGCAGCCACGACCACCATCGCCGGCGGCAAGTTTCACTGTGCATTCATCGACAAACATTGCGACCACGATACAGAACCCGGCGCGTTTGCCAAGGGATGGAATGGCTTAGTTTTTTCCCATCGGCCGACGCCCCGAGGGGCGGTGTGAAAACCGCCCCGTGGTTACCCGCCTCACTCAGAACCCCGTGGTTCTCAGAGCGCGATCTTAATCCCCTTGCGCAGGTACGTTGGGACGTCGAGGTCCTGGCCGTCGAACAGGTTACGGTCCGTCTTTTCGAAATGCCCACGGCTTTCGACCTCACCAAAGCCGAATTCCTCCTGCGCCGGCTTGGTCACGTGAACCGCCTTTAGATCCAGCTCCAATTCCGCCTTCGGCGCCAAGGCGGGCGCCTGGATTCCCGGCGGTTCGTGCCGCGGACTGGCACCCGTCGGCGACGGCGTACGACCCTTGTGCAGGGCACCGGCCGCGCGGCGCTGCGGCATTCCGCGCCCGCCCATGTCGCTGGTGCCGATCACGCAGATCTCAACCCGGCCGGCCATGTCTTCGTCGATGACCGCCCCCATGATGATATGCGAATCACGGCCAAACTGATCGGTGACGGCCGTCATGATTTCGTTCACCTTGGGCAGGGTGAGGTCGGCGCCGCCGAGAATGTTCACCAGAAGGCGGTCCGCCTTGCGGGAAAAATCCGGAGTGTGCAGCAGCGGGCAGAGCTTGAGGCTCGCGATCGCGTCGGCCACGGAATTTTCACCCTGGCCGTTGCCGAGGCTAAAGAGCGTCTTGCCCCCCCGGTGCTGGAAGGCCTGGCGCAACGTCGAGAAGTCCAGGTTGATCAGGCCGGTTTTGAACAACATGGACCAGATCGACTTTACGCCCCGGCCGATCCACTCGTCGGCCCGCGCGAAGGAATCGAGCACCGTTTCGTTGTCGGCAGCCTCCTGCAACAGGACATCGTTGGGCAACGGGATGACGGCGTCGCACACCTGGCGCAGGGCGCGCAGTCCCTCTTCGGCCTGCTTCAGTCTCCGGCCACCCTCAAAGCTGAACGGCATGGTGACAAAGGCGATCACGAGAGCGCCGGTTTCGGCGGCGATCTCAGCCACCACGGGCGAGGCGCCTCCGCCGGTTCCGCCTCCCATGCCGGTGACGAGGAAGATGAGGTCGCAGTCCTTGACGACGGCCGAGATTTTATCGCGATCCGCCTCGGCGGCCTCGCGGCCCAGGTCCGGGTCGCCGCCGGCGCCGAGCCCGCGGGTGACGCCCATCCCGATCATGATTTTGTCCTGCA
Source organism: Opitutia bacterium (assembly GCA_947474365.1). Lineage (GTDB taxonomy): Bacteria > Verrucomicrobiota > Verrucomicrobiia > Opitutales > Opitutaceae > ER46. Next base: position 70,655 of record CANJIU010000025.1, read on the forward strand.
CCGGCGAACTGGAGAGCGCTTGGTGATCCGTGTTGATGACCGCGAGCTGCAACCGCTCGAGATTTTCCATTTTCAGCCGGTCGACGGCGTTGGAGCCGGCGCCGCCCACTCCGACCAGCTTGATCGCGATGTTGCGGTCCGTGAGCAGAGCGTGCTCGAGAGGCAGTTCGTTTGGAGTCATGGTCGTCGGCTCAGGCGTTGGCGAAAAGGCGTTTGAAACCAGTGATAAACCCGTTGCCCCGGCGCACCGGCGCGGATTTTTCCGTCTGCGAACTGACCCCGTAGTAAAGGAGCCCGAGCGCGGTGTGATAGCCGGGGTCACGCAGGTGCTCACTCACCCAGGTCGGCGCCTCTCCCAAATGGGAGGGAACCCCGAACACATTTGCCGCCACTTCGGCGATGCCGGGAAGCTTGGCCGTGCCACCCGTGAGCACGACGCCGGAAGCACACGTCTCCGGGGAAAACGCGCTGCCGAGCTTTTTCTTCACGACCTCCAGCAACTCTCGGATGCGGGCCGAGGTAACCTGCTCGATCGCCTGCTGGGGGAACTGCCGGTCGCCGATCGCAAAGTTTCCGTCGAGCCATACCTTGTGGGCCTTGTCCTTGGTCAGGACGTTCGCGCGACCAAAACGCAGCTTCAGTTTCTCCGCCTGGCCTTCCGTAAGCCGGAGAGCGATGCTCAGATCGTTGGTGAGATGGGTGCCGCCGACCGGCACGACGCCGGTAGTGTGCGGCACGCCGTCGCGATAGAGGACAAAATCCGTCGTGCCGCCCCCGAGATCGATCGCAAGGATGCCATGCTGCCGCTCTTCGGCCGTCGTCACCATGTGCCCCGACGCGAGGCTGGAGAGCACCAACTCTCGAACCTCGAGGTTGAATCCACGGATAACGTGCAGGTTGTCCGCGAGCCGTTGTTCCTGGCCGTGAACCGTCCAGTAGCCGACATCGAGCCGCTGCCCAACGAGATTTTCCGGGCTGCCGGGAATCAGGCGGCCGTCGACGCGAAACGGCCGGCGGATGTGATGCACGACCATTCGCCCGGCGGGCAGCTCCTTGGACTTCGCCAAGTCGCACACCATGCGGACGTCGCCCGGCTCGATCATGTTGTCGGACGCCTTCACGTTGACCGCGGCCTCGTTGTAAAATCCCTCGAGGTGCCCGCCCGTCTGCGCAAGAAAGACAAGGTCGACCCGTTCGCCTGCGTCGCGCTCCGCCTGCTGGAGCGCGCTGTGCGTGCAGTCACTCGCCGCCTTGAAGTCGACCACCGAACCCTTGATCACGCCATGGGACGCGCAGTCGCCGCGGCCGATGATCGCGAGTTCGCGTCCATTGTATTCGCCAACCAGCACGGTGATTTTCGAGGTGCCGATTTCGACGGCGCCGATGAAGGTGGTTCTAGAGCTCACGTTGGTTTTTCGACTGAGAATTGGGCTGAAGCTTGAAAAAAGGAGTGGCGACCGGTTTCTCGCGGCCGCCCTTGGGCTCGGTGGCCGCGACCGGCTCGACCATGACGGGCACCTCGCGGCCGAGCGACAGATCGATTCGCGTCTTCGCGCGTGGCAGGCGCGAGATTCGCTCCATCATGAAATCAAGATTGGAAAGTTGGACGAAGAAGCCGCCCTTGGCGCCAAACACGACCGTGGTGTTGTCCTTCATCGTGACCTCGATCTCGTTGTCGGAATCAAGCCGCGCCATCGAAACCACCTGCCACATCCGGTAAAGCGGTTCTGCGGCAAACTGCGCATCCGTCAAAAGGCGCGAGACGACGTCCATCCGCGGAATGGGACGAAAGCCCGCGCCTTCCGGCACCAAGGCGATGCCCGCCAGCCATGGCATCGATTCAAGCACCGCCTCGCTGTAGCCCGCGCCGGCAAACACCACGCCGTCGCGCGCCACCAGCCAGTCGCGCGAGTTCCCCTCCTGCCCCGCCCGGATACGGGCCACCGGCGTTCGTTCAGAAATCGTCACCAGCAGGCGGTCGGGAAATATCCGGGTGAGGTTCGCCGTCAGCACCTGTCCGTCGGTCAACAAACGGCTGCGCAGTTTTTCCAGATTTAATTCCATCAGCGACGCTCCCGCCGGCAGCGCGAGGGTGCGCCCCAGCCAGGCGTCATCGAGGACACCGTCGCGGGTGGTCCGCAATTCCGGCGCCTTCATCGGCACGGCCTTGGCGACCTCGGGGATGCGCGGTGATTTTTCCCGTAACGCCGACGCGATCATCCAAAGTCCCCATCCGAAACCCACGACGAAAAGGCCGAGGGCAGCAACGCGAACGCCCGCCATGGCCCGACGCCAGCGACCGCCGCGCGACATGGCGTGCGACTTCAACGGCTGGGAGAGATTTCTCCAAGTCGGTGCAGTCGGAATGTGGATCGGTTCTTGGTTCACAGGATCACGGACAAAGGCCAGAAGCAGCTGCCGCCTGAAAACGCGCCAGCCCGGGCGACACCAGTTCCCTGACCAGTTCCGTAAAATCGAGTCCCACGCAGCGCGCGCTCATCGGCAGCAAGCTGGTTTCTTTCATGCCGGGGAGCGTGTTTATTTCCAGCAAATAAAGCTCATTTTGCGAGGAGAGCATGAAGTCGACGCGCGCGTAGTCACGACAGCCGCACGCGGCGAACGCCTTCTCCGCCGCCTCCTGTGCCGCTGCAGTGAGATCCGGCCCCAGCGGCGCCGGGGCAAAGTACTCCGTCATCCCTTTCGTGTACTTGCTCGTGAAATCGTAGACGCCCGACTTCGGGCGGATTTCCACGACGCCCATCGCCTTGCCCTTCAAGACGCCAATCGACAGCTCACGCCCGACAATGCGGCGCTCGATCAACCAGCCACCCGTCGTGATCGCAGCGAGCTTGGCCGCGAGTTCAGCCCGGTTCGTCACGAGCGCGAGGCCGACGCTGCTGCCCTCGTTGTTGGGCTTCACCACGAGGCTTTCCCCCAATTGCGCGACGATCGCATCGGTGGCCGGCTTGGCTCCGGCATCAAACGACACACCCGGCGCGACCCGTACTCCGCGGGCGGCAACCGCCTGCTTCGTGCGCGACTTGTCCATCGTGAGCAGGCTGCTGCCCGCATCGCACCCGGCGTAGTGAATCCCGGCGGCGTCAAGCAACCGTTGCATGCCTCCGTCTTCGCCGAAGGTGCCGTGCAACGTGGAAAACACGACGTGCTTCGCCGGATCTACCCCGGCCGGGATCGCCTGCGCGGTGACCTCAAAGAGGCGCGTCGGATACGAACGCGCCAGCGCCAGGGCCGAGGCGCGGCCCGAGCCAAGGGAAACCTCGCGCTCGGCGGATGTGCCCCCGGCAAAGACAGCGATAATAGGAGTGTTCATTCTGAATTTTGAAATCTTGCGATCCGCCCGGCCCGGCACCACGTCGCCGATAATCCGGCGTGGTTCGTGTTCCCGTCGAAAGTCACGCGCCGGCTTCCGCGATTCACAGCACGTCCTCCCAGTTTTTTCCGTAGAGCAGGACCTCCGGTTGCAAATCAACGCCTTTCGTTTCCCGCACGCGTGTCCGCACGCGACGCACGAGCTCAAGAACATCGGCCGCTGTGGCCCTGCCACGATTCACGATAAAATTGGCATGCACCGGCGAAACCTCGGCGTCGCCGACCCGCTCGCCCTTCAAGCCACATTCGTCGATCAAACGGCCGGCGGATCCGCCCGGAGGATTCTTGAAAATGCACCCTGCACTCGGCTCTCGCGGCTGGGATTCGTGCCGTTTGCGGCGATAGACATCGATTTGCCGGCCGATCGCATCGGCATCCGCCTGCGACGCCGGCCGGAGCAATGCACCCAAAGCGATCGCTTGGTGGAGATCACCGCAATGCCGGTAGTCGACCTGCATCTCCACGCGTGCACGCGTTCGCACCTCGCCGTCAAAGGACATCATCTTTACCTCGTCCACCACGTCGAACATCCAGCCGCCCATGGCGCCGGCGTTCATGCGCAGGGCGCCGCCGACGCTGCCGGGAATGCCTTCGAGAAATTCAAAGCCCACGAGGCCCGCCCCGGCCGCCAGACCGCAGAGGTTTTTCAACCTCAGTCCCGCCCCCACCCAGACCCGGCCATCGCTCCGCGGCTCGAACCCTGACCAATGCTCATGCGCGAGCGAAACCACCAGGCCGTCCACACCCTCGTCCGGCACAATCACATTGGAACCGCGTCCCAGGATGAAAACGTCAATGCCATGGCTCCGAGCCCCGCGCAGGAGCGCCTGAAGCTCCAACACCTGCGCCGGCTCCGCATAAATCCGCGCCGCACCTCCAACTCGCATTGTGGTTTTCGCCGCCAGACGCTCCTCGCGTTTCAGGCGGGTCCCAGGTATCGCCACCGCTTGCAGTGCGGCCAGGAGTACGTCCCATCGCCGCCGCGCGGAATCATCCGCGCCGTCCGGGCGGCCCAAGGGGGCTGGCGTTACCGTTGACCTCATGAGGCGAAGGGGCGGCGATGGTTTGGAACGAATCGTTCAGACCGGGGCCAATTGCACGCGGGAAACGGGCTCGCTCCGGGCGATTTCCCCGAGGTCGCCCAGCATGAGATCGAGGGAGTTCGCGCGATCCATCCGGCGGAGATTGCCCCGAAACCGGCGGAGCAGCCAGTCGTTGCCGATCACGTCAAGTACCTCGGCGAGGAGCCGGCTGATCTGGGCCTGGGCCACGACAATGCCGCCGCCCTGTCGTTCGAAAAAGGCGGCGTTGGCCCGCTGATGATCGTCCGCCGCCTGCGGATACGGCACGAGGATGGCCGGAGTCTCACAGCGGATTAATTCGGCCAGCGTGCCGGCGCCGGCGCGCGAAACCACGAGATCGGCCGCGGACATCACCTCGGCCATCCGGTCGGTAAACGGCGTGAAGATCGAACGAACCGGAACCCCGGTCTTCGTCTTCATCTCGACCGTGCCTTCGCGGCCCTTGCCGAGGCCGGTCACCACAAGAACCTGAATGCCTTCGGCAGCCAGGGCGGCAAGATGGTCGCGAGCCCAGTCGTTCAGAGAGGACGCCCCCTGGCTCCCCCCGAGGACGACGAGCAGACGCTGGTTGGGAGCGAAGCCCATCGCGCTGCGCGCCGCGGCCTGCGGCACCCGCACAATTTCGCGGCGGACCGGGAGTCCCACATGCCGGGTTGCCGTCGCCCGAATGCTGCGAATCCGGATTCCGGGAGGCAGATAGACCCTTTGCGCAAAGCGCCCGAGCGTGCGAATCGCCAGGCCCGGGACCCGATTCGACTCATGCAGCGCCGAGGGAACGCCTGAAACCGCGGCGGCGAGCACGATGGGCGCGGAGGTGAATCCGCCGAAGCCCACGACGGCATCGGGCCGCTCCCGGCGGATCAACCGCAGGCAAAACCAGAACGCCCGCGCCTGCGAGACGACACACCTGGCCAACTTCCACGGCTGCCAGGAAAAACCCGTGCCCGGCAGCCGCTCGAAACGTAGCTGCGGATATTTCTCGATCTGCCGCGCATCGACCTTCTTTCGGCTGATGAGCAGCAGCGACCCGTGGCCGCGATCCTGAAGGCCCTCGGCCAGCGAGATTCCCGGGGAAAGATGACCGCCGGTGCCGCCGCAGGAGATGAGAAACTTGCTCATGCCATGACCTCCCGCATCACCCCGGCGCCGCGGGGCAGCGCAGCGCGGCCCCAGTTGCGCTGCGTGTTGAGAATCACGCCCACGAGCATGCCCATCAGGAGGAGATTGGAGAGACCCGCGCTGATGAACGGCAGCGACATCCCCTTGGTCGGAAACACCGCCGTCACCACCCCGAGGTTGATGATCGCCTGCATGCAGATGAGCAGCACGCAGCCGAGCACGAGGAGAAAATGAAACAGATTCGGCGCACGCCTGAGGTGCACCAGGCCGGCGATCAGTACCGTCGTGAAGACCGCGACGACTCCCAGCGTGAAAAAGAGCCCGAGTTCCTCGCCCACGACGGAGAAGATGTAGTCGGTGTGCGCTTCCGGCAGGTAGCTGAGCTGCTGCCTCCCCTGCCCCAGTCCGGCACCTTCGATTCCGCCCGCCGCAAACGCCGCCAGGCCCTGCCGCAGCTGGTAGGATTTTTCCTCGCTCAAAAATTCCGTCATGCGCCGCAGCCGGTTTGGATTGTGCATCACCGCCAGCGAGAAAAGGCCGCCCACCAAGGCGATTGTGGGAATGATGTAGCGCCACTTCGCCCCCGCGAGAAAGAGGAGCACCAGCCCCACCGCGACCATCAGCGCCGCGACACCAAAGTCCGGCTCGAGGATTGTGAGCCCCGCAAAGGCCCCGACGATGCCCAAGGGATATAGGAAGCCGCGCTTAAACTCGCCGATGCGCGTTTGGTTCAGGGCCAGGTAGTGGGCGAGACAGAAAACCATTCCGAGCTTGGCAAACTCCGAGACCTGCAGCCGGGCCGAACCATAGCCGAGCCAGCGGCGGCTGCCGTTGACGTTGATTCCCACGACGAGCACGAGCGCGAGCAAGACGAGACAACCACCCGCGATCCACCAGGCATAGCGGCGCAGGTAGTCGAGGTTGATCCGGCTCACCACGAAGCAGAGCGCGCCGGCCACCACGACGCCGATGAGCTGTTTGTTGAGGTAGAAATACGGCCCCTTCTTGAACCAAGCGCTCGCGCTGAAAAGGATCGACAGCCCGAGAAACGTCAGGCCCAGCGCGCAGACCACGATGATCGTCGCAGGATTGACGAGGGAACGGGACTGGGCCGGATGATCGGCGCGGTCGGTTCTCATGATGCTCGGGCGTCAGCGTGAACTCAGGGTTTCGGTGCCGGAGTGATCAGGCCGTCATCGATGCGAATAATCGGCACCGGCGGAGGTGCGGACGGAGCTGCGGGCGCGGGTTCCTCAACCACAGGCGCCGGTTTCGACTCGGTTGTCTTGGTCGAACCGGATTTGCTCGTTCCTTTGCCCGACTTCCCGGACGGCGCCTTCCAGCCCGGGATCGTCAGCTCCATTCCCGCCCGAATCTTGGCTGGATCGGAAATATTGTTGGCCACCGCGATGTCCCCCTGCCGCACGCCGTAGTTGCGGGCGATGGTTCCAAGCGTCTCGCCCGACTTGACGATGTGCTTGATGCTATCGTTGGACGAGCGGGCCGCAGCCGCGGCGGCCGGCGCAGCGCTTTCAACGGACTTGGCCGGAGATGCGGCCCCAGTTTTGGCGGGCGCGGGAGTCGACGCCGACATGGCCTTCCCTGGAATAAGCAGCTTTTGGCCGGGACGAAGATTGGCGTTGGGAGCGAGACTGTTGGACGACGCGAGGTCGGCAACCGTGAGATGATGTTTCTTCGCGATCGACCAAAGACTGTCGCCGGACTTGACCACATAGCTCGCCGCCGGGGTCACGTCCGCGACCGGTTCCACGACGAGTGCGCTGGCCACCGGCGTACCGGGCCGGGTGGGAGTAAAGCGAACACCGCCGCCGGCGCCCGAGGACGAAGACATGGCAGGAGCGTCCGGATTGAACGCAATTGGCGCCGGAGTGATCAACGGCGCTTCCGCTTGAGCCGTCGCCGGTACGGGCGAAGTGTTGGGCACCGAGAGAGCAGGCGCCGGCTCCGCTTTTGCCACGGTATCGGTGGCGGCGGGCGCCGACTTGGTCGTGGAGCTGCAGCCCGGATTGGCGAAGATGAGGACGAGGGCGAACACGTGGATGCCCACGACGATGCCGAAAATCTTCAGGATTTTCATAGTTGGATTGGATTGAACGGTGATGAAAGCGGAAAGGAGGAAGGCGGGTGCAACGCGGTCACAGAGCCGAGACTTGGTCCGGAAGATTCAAACGGGAGGCCACGGTGCTCATGGATGGTAAATCGTTCGAGCCTGGCCGGGCCGATGCCAAATGAAACGCGTTCACCCCAATTGGCGAGTTCGGCCGCACGACTTCCGCACCCGTCGAGGAAGGCGATGGGCTGCGCGAAGAGACGCCGAGAGAAAAAGAACGCGGCCATGGCATGGACGGTTCGTCAGGTCCCCACCGAGCCGGCCGCCATCGGCCGGGAATTCGCCCGACGCGCCGCCCACGTGCGAATAAAAGCCCGGTTGCCCATCACGACACCGGGAATGCTTTTGACGAGCAACGGCAGCCGCGGCGCACGGAGCGACGGGCGTTCGGGAGAACCGCCGGAGAGTGGGAAGACACGTTCGAGGTCAGGGGTATTTTTCATGATCAGCGAAGTTTGAGAGTGGCCAGACTGGTGAGGGCGCAGCCGAGCGACAGGATCCAGAAACGCAGCACGACCTTGGTCTCAGGCCAGCCCTTTTTCTGAAAATGGTGGTGGATCGGCGCCATCAGGAAGACGCGTCTCCCCTCGCCGAACCGAAGCCGCGTGTACTTGAACCAGCTCACCTGCATGACAACCGAGAGCATCTCCATCACGAACACGCCGCCCGCAATCACGAGGGTGAGCGGCTGGTGGATCATGAACGCCATTACTCCGAGCAGACCACCGAGCGCGAGCGAACCCGTGTCGCCCATGAACACCTCCGCGGGATGGGAGTTGAACCAGAGAAACGCCATGCAGCCGCCGATCAGCGCGCCGCAGATCACGGAAAGTTCTCCGGTCTTCGGCACGTGGCTCGTCAGGAGATACTCCGCGAGAAAGACGTGGTCCGCGACGTAGGCCATCGCCCCCATCACAAGCGCCACGGTGATCGTGCAGCCAACCGCGAGGCCGTCGAGCCCGTCGGTGAGATTGATGGCGTTGCTAAAGCCAACCACCCAAAGGTAGATGAGCACGAGCAGCAGCCCCCAAGGCATGTGCGTGATCACGGCGTGCTTCACAAACGGCACCCAGAGCTCCCGGATTTTCTGCGCACTGTCGGGATGCCAGAGCAGTACCGCCAGCGCGCCAAACGTCGCGAGGGACTGCCAGGCGATCTTCTCCCACGAGGAGATTCCATTCCGGTTCTTGTGCACGACCTTGAGGTAGTCGTCGCGAAAGCCTGGCACCGTGAGCGCGGCGTAAACGAAGAGGCTCGTGAACACCCAAACATTCGGCGTCGCCCAGAGCACTGCGCTGAGAAACACCGAGAAAAAGATGATTAGCCCGCCCATCGTCGGCGTGTTCTTCTTGTCAAAATAACCGGGGCTCAACGGCCCGGTGCGGTCGTCGACGTACCCGTGTCCGAATTTCAGCTCCTTGAACTTCCGGATCATCAGCGGCCCGATGAAAAAGCCGATCGCCAGCGCGGTGAGCGCCGCGAGCGCGGTGCGCAGCGTCATGTATTTCAGCAGCCGCAACGGGCCGAAATACTCGGAATAATTGGCGAGATAGCTCAGCACGGAAGGGACAAGGAGGTCTGCACCTCGAGGATTTTCTCCAGTTGATAACGCCGGCTGCCCTTCAAGAACACCGCGCCGCGCCATTCCTCGACCGCGGCCGCAACTGGCGCCAGCGACGAGACGATTTGCAGCTGCGCCGTGACGTCACCCTGCTCAAGGAGGCCCGCGCAGACCGCGTGCGCCTGCGTGCCGATGACGAAGACTCGATCCGCCGCGCGCAACTCGATCGAGCGGCCCAGCGCGTGATGGTGCGCGGCGGTGCCGGCGCCGAGTTCTTCCATGCAGCCGAGCACGTACAAACGCGGTTCGTCCGCCGGAACGATCGACCAGAACGCCTGCAGGGCGTCCGCCATCGAGGCCGGATTGGCGTTGTAGCAGTCGAGATAGAGCACGCGGTCGTTTTCGAAACGAATCTCGCCGCGGAGCTTCGCCGGCTTCCAACCCTCCAGCCGTTCCTGCACCTGTTCGCGCGACACCCCGAGCCAGAGCGCGGCACAGATTGCGAGCGCGGCATTTTGCGCCTGCCCGTCCGACACGCGGCGAAGCGTGAAGGCGATCGGAGGCGGCGGGCCATACGCGAGTGAAACAGCGGTCTCATCGCCACGGTGGGTGACGGTATAATAGATCCGATCCTTGGGCGGCTCCGCCGGTCGGATGACCTCGGCGCGCTCGACCACCATCGTGCGCACCCCGAGTTCGCGAAACGGGGCGAACTCCTCCGTCGGCCGGGCGAAAATCGCCACCCCGCTGGCCCGCGTGGCGGCGGGCAGCAGGGCCTTCTCCCGGGCCACTCCTGCGATCCCGCCCAGCGCCTCGGTGTGCGCCGGAGCGATCAAGGTGATGAGCGACACGTCCGGCTGAATCATCCCGGCCAGCGGCCGCATTTCGCCCGGCGCACTGATGCCCGCCTCAATCACCGCAAATGTGTGTTGCGCCGGATCGATCCGCGTCAGGGTGAGCGGAACCCCGATGTGATTGTTGAGATTGCCCTCGGTAGCGACGACGCCGCCCGAAGCGCCACCGAGGAGGAGGCCGAGCAGGTCCTTGGTCGAAGTCTTGCCCGCACTACCGGAAATTCCAATCACCGGACCGCGAAACGTGCGCCGATGCTCCCGGGCCACCGACTGAAATGCGGCGAGCGGATCCGGCACGACGAGCTGCGGCAGCGCCACCGCAGCGTCGGGCCGCGAAACGAAGGCCGCCGCGGCGCCGGACGCCAGCGCGGCGGCGAGAAAGTCATGGCCATCCCGCTTTTCCGTCTGCAATGCGACAAAGACATCGCCCGGCCGGAGCCGCCGGGTATCGCAGGTGAACGCCAGAAGCGGCGGGACCGGTCGAGCCGTCCAGCGGCCGCCGGTCCACGTTGCGAGTTGGTCTGGAGAAAATGTCGGCACGTCGATCTACGTTTGCCGCCTCTGCATCTTGCCCTCGATTAGCTCGCGGGCGACCTGCCGGTCATCAAAGGGGAAAACCGTATCAGCGAGCTCCTGACACGTTTCGTGCCCCTTCCCCGCAAGGAGCACGCAATCGCCGGGCCGGGCCAGGTCGAGCGCGAGGCCGATCGCCCGGCGCCGATCGTCGATCCACGTGAGCTTCCCCGGCACCGCCACTCCCGCGCGCATGTCGTCGAAAATCTGCGCCATGGCCTCGGTGCGCGGATTATCCGCCGTGGCGATGGCGAAGTCGGAAAACTCCTGGACCGCTTGAGTCACCCGCGGCCGGCTCGAACGCTCGCGGTTTCCCCCGCAGCCGAAAACCACCAGAAGGCGACCGGGCGTGACCACCCGCAGCATGCCCAGGGCCTGACGCAGTTCACCCTCCGTCCGGGCGCAATCGACCAAGACACTGAACGCCTGCCCCGCCTCGACCCGCTCCATTCGTCCGGGTACACCGGCAAAGGCACGCAACCGGGCAAGAAACACCACGGGATCCCGACCGAGCCCCCAGGCCGTCGCCACCGCGGCGAGAAGATTACTGACATTGCAGCGGCCGACCAACGGCGACTCGAGGTCCATCTCACCGCCGGGCCAAACCAACCGGAAAGTGGTGCGCCCAAGGTTGCAGCTGATCCGCTCCGCACGGACCTGCGCTGCGGAATTCTCGCCATAGGTGACAACGCGGACCGCCGCACCGCCTTCGCCTCGCGCCGTGATCCGCGCCGCGAGCGTTTCGCCGTGGGCGTCGTCCAAATTGACGACCGAAATCTTGGGCGCCTCACCCAGGCCGCCAGTGAATAAACCCGACTTCGTCTCGAACTGGTCCGGGGTCACGTTGGTAAAGACCGCCGCTCCGAACCGCACCCCGCGCACGCTCTGCTGTTCGATTCCCTGTGAACTCACTTCGAGCACCGCCTGCCGGCAAGCGGCATCCCGCATCTGCGCCATCATGCCATGAAGGTCGACCGCCTCCGGCGTGGTGCGAAATGACGGCACCGTGCGCCCGCCGAGATCGTAATTGATGCCGCCGAGCAGGCCCACCCGCTGGTCGCCACTGAGAAGATGTTTCAGCAGGTGCGCGACGGTGGTTTTTCCGTGGGAACCGGTGACGCCGATGACCGTCATGTCACGGTCGGGAAACCGGTAGTAGCGCTGGGCGGCCCGCGCCATCGCCGCCCGGACGTCGGCCACCTGGATGAAGGTCGCCTTTCCGGGAGGGTGCGCCGGGATTTTGGCGACAACCACCGCGACGGCACCGCGGCTCACCGCTTCGTCGATGAAGGCCGTGCCGTCGGTCCGGATTCCCGGCGGAGCGAAAAAAAGCGTGCCTGGAACCACGCGCCGGCTGTCCGTCGCGAGACCCGAAATGGGCCGGTCCATCGGACCCTTCACCGCGAGCACCTCGTCGTCGGGAAAACAATCGGTGAGTTTCACCGCCAGCTTGAAGATGCGGCTGGCCGCCAGCGCCTCGCGGCGGGAGCGCCGAACCGGGGAGCGGTGGGCGAACGCCTGGATCAGCGGATGGTTTTGCGTGAGATAACCGATCACCGGCGACCTCCCTCGTTGGCCGCGACCAGGCCTGGACCGACCGCCGGTCCGCGGGACTGAATATTGAGGATGGGAATGAGACGTTCGCCGATGCGCTTGAAGGACGGGGCGGCCACCTTGGAGCCGTACGCCACTCCGCCGTGCGCCTTGTGATCTGCATCGTCGATGATCACTGAGATCGCCACCTGCGGGCGCCCGGCGGGAAAAAAGCCCACAAACGACGCGACGTGGTGCCGGTCGCTCGGTTTACCGTTGATGTATTTCTGCGCCGTGCCGGTCTTGCCCGCGACATCGAATCCGGGAATCGCCGCCTCGGGGGCCGTGCCGTCTTTGGAGGCAACGCCCATCAGGAGGCGGGCCATCGTCCGCGCCGTATTCACGGAAATGGCCCGGCCGATTTCGTCCCGGTCATAGCGATAGACCACATCGTGGGCCGCATCCCGGATCTGGCGAATAATCTGCGGACGGAGCAGGACGCCGTCGGCCGCAATCACGCTCATGGCCTGGTGCATCTGGAGAACAGTACACGAAACGGCCTGCCCCATCGGCATGCGGGTGATCGTCAGGCCGTCCCATTTCTTCGGGGGATGCAGCGTGCCGCCCTGCTCGCCGCCAATCGGAAAACCCAGCCGCTGTCCGAATCCGAACGCCCGGGCGTAGCCGTAAAAACGGTCGTCGCCAAGCGACATGGCGAGTTGGGCCGCCCCACGATTCGAGGAATGCGAGATGATCTCGGCCACCGAGAGCCGGCCAAAATGATGGTCCTCACGGGGCAGCTTGCGCGTGCGGCCCTTGTAGTCGATCCGATCAATCGAGCAGTCAAAGGTCGACTCCGGAGTCGCCTGCCGTTCCTCAATCGCACCGGACGCGGCAACGATCTTAAAGACCGATCCTGGCTCGTAAACGTCCGTGATCGCGACGTTCCGCATCCGGGCGAGCTCGTCCTTCGGGACCTTGTTGTAGGCATTGAGATCGAAGGACGGATAGTTCGCCATCCCAAGGATGAAGCCGTCGCGCGGATCGCTCACGATGATCGTGGCCTTAAGCGGCTCGAATTTTTCGGCAATGTAGGCGAGTTCCTGCTCCACGAGATCCTGCACCACCGTGTCGATCGTGAGGAAAACGGTGTAACCGTCGGAGGGAGGAACCTTGCGGGTGTTGAACTGGGCGAGTTCGCGGTTGCGGCCGTCGCGCTCCCCCACCCTCCAGCCGTTCTGGCCGCGCAGGTAGAAATCGGCGTAGGCCTCGATGCCGGCCGCCGGTTCCTGCTGGCGGTTGACGTAGCCGATGACGTGCGCGGCGAGCTGATTGTTTGGATACACGCGGCGAAAAACGCGGTCCGTTGTGATGCACTTGAAGCCGAGCTTGAGCACCTGCGCGCTCACTTCCTCCGAGACGCCCTCGCTGAGCCTGGCCCAGCGGACCACCCGGCGGCCTTTTTCGTCGGGCGTGGGGTCGAGATCCGTGTCTTCCCCGACCGCCGCCAGGGCCGCCGCCAAAGCAGTCGCCGCCGGCGTCGGAGTTTCGGCCTCGGCGGTCGCCGTCGGTTCGGTCGAGATCTCCGGTGCGGCGGGCTCCGGACGATCGATTTTGAACTGGATGCCCGCAGCCGGCGCCACGGGAGCGGTCTGCGACGCAACCGGCTCGGCGTACCGGGTCAGAAACAGCCGGCGCACGTCGGACTCCGGCACCCCGATCATCGCGGCGAGTTTCGGAATGTTTTTCATGTCCTGCGGGCGGACCATCGTCGGATCGACGCCGAGCACGATGCGCGAGTGGCTCGTGGCGAAGATGGCCCCGTTGCGGTCCCGGATGTCGCCGCGTTTCGCCTGCTCCACGATCAACTGCTGGCGGACGCGGGTAATCGTCTTGAGCAGCGCATCCCGGTCGATGACGTGCAGCCAGACCAGCCGCACGCCCAGCCCGCCAAAACAGGCGAAGAGCCCGATGGCGAGCAGGACGATGCGATAGCTGGAGGCGAAGCCCTTGGACATCGGGATCAGTGCTGGGCGACCCGGAAGGCGACGGGGGCGGAACGGGCATCGGCGCGGTCGTCACGCGATGCGCGCGCAGCGAGCCGATCGGTCGTGTTATCGGTCACGTGCACGATGCTGACCTCGCTCATCGGCACGAGGCCGAGCCGCATCGCCGCGTTGAGTTGGCGGAGCTTGTCCGGCGCCTGCTCGGTCTCGACGAGCGTCTTTTTCTCGTCGATCAAGCGTTCGACCCGCTCCCATTCCGCCTTGAGGGCGCGGTTGGCGTTCGCTGTAGTGGAAATCTGGTGACGCATCCAAACCGTGCCAAGCCCGAGCGAGCCGCCGAACCCGATGGTGACGAGGAGGCAGACGAGGAGCTGGTTCACAAACGCATGGGAGGAGTTTTTCATTGCGACGGAGCGAAAAAACAGGGAAGCCCGGAGCGAACGGCGCTCAGAGCTTCCGCAGCGCGCGGAGTTTCGCGGAACGGCTGCGGGGGTTGGCGGCGATCTCCGCCCCGCCGGGCGTGACGGGCTTGCGCGTCAGCGGCTCGGCGCGCCGGACCCGCAGATCCTGCGGCGTGCTGTCGTCGGCGTTTTCCGGCTGCCCGCACATCCGGCGAAAAAACTGTTTCACCGGCCGGTCTTCCAGGGAATGAAAGCTGATCACGCACAGCACTCCGCCGGCGGCCAGGCGGTCAAACGCCACCGGCAGCGCGCGTTCAATCGCGCCAATCTCGTCATTGACCGCGATGCGGACGCCTTGAAACGCGCGGGTCGCGGGGTGGATTCTGGACGTGTGCCGGTCGCGCGCCGGGATGGCCTCCGCGATGACAGCGGCGAGCGCGGCGGTGCGCGACAGGGCGCCCGTGCCGCGGGCCGCCACGATCGCCCGCACGACGCGGCGCCAATGGGACTCCTCACCGAAGTCACGAACCGCGCGAACGAGCATCTCCTCCGTCGCCGTTTCCAGCCAGCGGCTGGCCGGCACTCCGCTTCTCGGATCCATCCGCATGTCCGCCGGGGCGTCGTGCCGGAAGGAAAATCCCCGTTCGGCATCGTCGAGCTGGAAGGACGACACCCCCAGATCAAACAAAATGCCGTCGTAGGCCTCGGCCGGCAAATCCGCGAGCCGGCCAAAATCCCGGTCGACGAGCGTAAAGCGGCCGGCGAAGTCACGATTCAACACGGCCGCACGTTCCGCCGCCGCCGGATCGCGATCAAGGGCGACCAGCGAAACCCCGGGCGCCGATTCAAGCAGCGCCCGCGAATGACCGCCCCCGCCGAAGGTCGCGTCCAGCAACCGGCTGCCCGGGCGCGGAGCGATGAACTCCAACACCTCGCGCAACAACACGGGCTGATGGCCGGGAGTCATGGCACAACGTAAAAGTTCACTTGGCGCCGCGAGCATCGATGGAGCCTTTCACGCTGGACGCCTTATTTCGGGTGACACGGCGCAGAACGAGTCCGTCGCGCACGCGGGGTGTGACAAGGGCACGGACCGGAAACGCCACCCCGCTTTCATCCGCGGCAATCCAGGCCGGAAACGGCCGGCGGGCGGCGGGTGAAGCGCTCAACGCGGCCTTGCGCAGGGGAACGTGGGTCGCGAGGGCTTTGATTTTGACGGCGCGGCGCATGGTAGGGAGTTGGCTAGATTCCGGCGCGGCGCATCATGTCGCCGTAGTTGTCGCCCGCGGTGCGGCTCTGCTCCTGCTCCCAACGGGCCGGGCTGTAGATGTTGAACTTGGTCAACGAACCGGCGAGGACCGCGTCTTTTTCAATACCGGCATGCTTGAGCAATTCGGCGGTCAGACTAATGCGCCCGGCCTTATCGAAGGTGAAATCCTGCGTCTGGGAGAAGAAGCGCACGTTAAAGGCCTGAGCCTCTGCGTCGCTCAACTGCATCTCTGAAATCTTGGTGTGGAGCTTCTCCACCTCACTGGGCGGCAGAATGGCAATGTAACCGTCCGGATGCGGGGTAGCGAGAAACGTGTCCGCCTCCGCGTGACGTGAACGCCATGCGGACGGAAAAGTGAGCCTGCCCTTGTCGTCGAGCGAGTGCCGGTAGAGGCCCGTATAAAAAACTTTGCCAACCTGCGCCATTTTGTGGGGAAGGGGCCAAAAAAGCCCCTAAATCGTCCCCCACTTTGCCCCACTTTCTACCAAAATAGCCAGAAAAAACCCACCAGACCCCAAAAAACTTATTCACTTACTCACAGGGGACCATCGTCCTCTGTTTTCATCCCCATTCTGACTGAGGTTAGAGGCTCCCCAAAGGCAGGATCTGGCGGCACAAGCCCCCGCCCTTTCCCGCCAAAGCGTGGTTGGCGCGGTCCGTTGTCCACCACGGCAGACCAATCCAGGGAATTTTGCTGTTCAATCGGGGGCGGCAAATCCTAGCTGGCCCCCTATGAACGCTCCCATCGATATCCAACTCATCGGACAGGAAGTCGCCATCGTGTGGGACGACGGCCAGGAATCGTACTTCGCCTTCGAGAAGCTGCGCGCCGCGTCGCCGAGCGCCTCCAACATCGGCGAAGTGGACGTTCTCGGCAACCGCTACGGCGGAGACGGCCCCCGGAAATTTCCCGGGGTGCAGGTCCTCGGCTGGGAACGGGTCGGAAACTACGCGCTCCGATTCGATTTCAGCGACGGCCACCGCACCGGCCTCTACAGTTTCGATTATTTGCGGCGGCTGGCGGCTTCGGCGTGACAGAGTCCGGGATTGCCTCCCTGACCTGTTCCCCGCAATCACGCACGCGATCATGAGCACCTACGTCTTCCCGGCCCGCACCACGACCGCAGAGGTTGAACTGGGCGCCACCTTGCAGCCGAAATTCGGCCCCGACGGCCTGATCCCCTGCATCACGACCGATCATCTGACCAACGAGGTGCTGATGTTCGCCTTCATGAATGCCGAGGCGCTGGCGCACACCATCCGGACCAAGAAGGCGACCTATTGGAGCCGCTCCCGGCAAAAACTCTGGATCAAGGGCGAGGAGTCCGGCAACGCCCAGCTCGTAAAGTCGCTCCTGATCGACTGCGACCAGGATGTCGTGCTGCTCAAGGTGGAAAATGTCGGGGGCGCCGCCTGCCACAACGGCTATCCTTCGTGCTTTTATCGCCGGCTCGCGGACGGAGCCGACGCCGGGGATGCCGGTTCGCTCCGCCTGGAGTTCGCCGCCCGCCGCGTTTTCGACCCGGCCACGGTGTATAAGAAGAAATAGTACGCCAGCCCCGGCCCGCCAACGGTTCGCTAGCGGCCACCCGGCGCGAGCCCGCGCTCGCTGCTCTGCGCAAACCGGAGAATCCGCCGGAACTCCTCGCTGCCCGCCTGGGCGTGCTCGGCGAGTTTTTCCAGGGCCTGCGTCCGGTTGAGCCCCTCGCGATACAGCACGCGGTAGAGCTGTTTCACCCGGTCCAGCTGCTCGGAGGAAAACCCGTTGCGCTCCAGTCCGACGCGATTGATCGCCCGCACTTCCGCCGGCGTGCCGTCCGCGATGAAAAACGGCGGCAAATCGTGCACCAGCTTCGCGGTCGCCGAGAGCATGGCGTAGGCGCCGACCCGGCAGAATTGGTGAATGCCACCGTAGCCCCCGATCACCACGTGATCCTCAATCGTGACATGGCCGGCAATCATGGCCCCGTTGCTCATCACGATGTGGCTGCCGATCACGCAGTCATGCGCCACGTGACAGGCCCCGAGCAGCACGTTGTCCGAGCCCACGACCGTATGGTCGCCGTCATTCGTCGCACAATGAACCGTCACGTACTCGCGAAACACGTTGCGGGCTCCAATGCGCAGTCCGGGATTGCCGCCCTTGAATTTCAGGTCCTGCGTCTTTCCGCCGATGCAGGCGTAGGGGAAAACCTCACACCCCTCGCCGAGGATGGTGTTCCCCTCGACCGAGGCGTGATGGTGCAGCCTGGTTCCCGCTCCCAGCGTCACTCCGCGTCCGACGAAACCGAAAGCACCCACTTCCACCCCCGCGCCGAGTTGCGCCCCCGGCTCGATGATGGCGGTGGGATGGATGATCGTCGGCATGGCGTTATTCCGCGCCCTCCTCGAACACGGCAAACATCAGCTCGGCAGATGAAACCACCTGTCCGCCAACGGTGCAATTGCACTCCGCCGCGGCCAGTTTGTCCCCCCGCACCTTGGTGATCTTCGCATTGATGATGATCTGATCCCCGGGCCGGACCGGCTTGCGAAACTTCACCTTGTCCGCGCTCATGAAGAAGGCGGACTTGCCCGCATTGCCGGTCCGCCGCAGCATCACGATGCCGGCCGCCTGGGCCATCGCCTCAAGCTGCAGGACGCCGGGCATCACCGGGTTGCCCGGAAAGTGTCCCGAAAAATACGGCTCGTTGATCGTCACATTCTTGATCGCGACGAGCTCGTCATTGCCGATGAACTCGACGACGCGGTCGATCATCACGAAGGGATAACGATGGGGAATCGTCTCGAGGATCCGCTGAATGTCGAGCGAGGTCTCCGTCGGCAGCACGCCCTTCGGACGCGGCTTTTTCTTCGGGCCCTTGCGGCGCTCCTCCAGCAGGGCGAAAAGCGCCTTCGTCAGCTCCGCATTGATCGCGTGGCCGGGGCGCGTCGCCACGATGTGCGCCTTGAGGGGCATTCCAAGCAGCATCACGTCGCCCACGATATCGAGGATCTTGTGCCGCACGAATTCATCCGCGAACCGCAGCGGCTCCTTCGAGATGATCTTGTCGCCGCGAATCACCACCGCGCAGTCAAGCGAACCGCCCTTGATCTTGCCCAGCTTGAGCAGTTCCTCGATGTCCTCGTAGATCGTGAAGGTCCGCGCAGCGGCGATCTGGGTCATGTAGACATCGGGATCGATCGTGAGCGAGAGATGCTGCGTGTGGATCCCGCGGTCGTCCGCTGAAGTGCAGGAAATTTTCAGCTGATTGCAGGGCAGAGCGATGATCGAGGAATTGCCGCGCGTGACCGAAACCGGCGCGTCGAGTTCGAAATACTCTCGGTCAGCCTCCTGTTCGACCGGCTCGCCCTGGAGAATCAGGTTCACGAACGGCCGCGCCGACCCGTCCATGATCGGAGGTTCGGACGCGTTCATCTCGATCATCACGTTGTCAATCCCGCATCCGTGCAGGGCGCTCAACACATGCTCCACCGTGTGAATCTTGGCATGGCCGGACTGAATCGTGGTGGCCCGCACCAGATCCGTCACCTGATCGACGCGGGGGCGCAGTTCGGGGGCGCCGCTGAGATCGATGCGCTTGAAGACGATGCCGGTTCCGGCCGGCGCGGGCTTCATCGTGAGCGTCACGGCCTCTCCCGTATGGAGTGCCAAGCCCTTGATTGAGACTTCCCGCGCGAGGGTGCGTTGTTTCATGTCGTGCCTCAATTCCGGTGGTGCCGGCCCTTGAGCGCAAGCGCGGAGAACGACCGCATGGCGGCAAATCCGTCCGCCTGCCGGGCCCGACTCGCAGGGGCTGAACCCATCCGACCGACTATCCCCGCCGTAGCCAGTAATTTTCGACCCGCGCGGCGGCCTTGACACGCCGGACAGCCGTTCCCCACTCTCAACCCTTTCTACACGCAACCCTGTCAGCCCGAAACGACTCTTCGACATGCCAGCAGCCAACGACATCCGCAAAGGCCAAGTAATCAAATTCAACGGCGAGCCGCACCTCGTCATGGAGACCCAGCACCGCACGCCCGGAAACTTGCGCGCGTTTGTCCAAATCAAGATGCGGAATCTGCGCTACGGCAAAGCGCTCGATCAACGCTTCGCCTCGACCGACACCATCGAAGTGCTCCCGACAGACCGGAAGACGCTCGAATTCAGCTATGTCGATCGCGGCGCCTATGCGTTCATGGACTCGGAGACCTTTGAGCAAATCGAGCTCAACGAGACCCAACTCGGCGACGTGAAAAACTACCTCGCCCCCGGTGGCAAGGTGGACATCCTCTTCGTCGACGAGCGCCCACTCTCGGTCGATTTGCCCTCGACGGTCTCACTCAAAGTCGTCGAGTCCGCCGACGGAATCAAGGGAGACACCGCGAGCAACGTGCAAAAGCCGGCCAAGATGGAGACGGGCCTAATCGTGCAGGTGCCGCTCTTCATCAAGGAAGGCGAGTCGATCCGTGTCAGCACGGTCGATGGCTCGTATCTGGGCCGCGTCTGACCCGGCCGACATCCTGTGGCCACTTCCCGCCCGCGGCTTCAGCTGCGGGCTTTTTTTCAGCGCCAAGCCGGGATGATCTGGTCCGCGTGGCTGGCGCACTTCCACCCCGATTCGTCGGGCGAGTGAACCATCTTGGCATCACATTTCGGACAACTCGGCGTCTGATTGTCGCCAGTGGAAACGGTCTGCATGATTTCCGCCCGCGCCGCATCCGGCAATGCGTTCAACTTCTCAAGAAAGATGTCTCCCGGGAGAAGCGTGACGTGCTTTTCCTCCGCGTAATCCCGGGCGTTCACGTTGAATTTTCCCGTCGTCACGACGTAGCCGCGTCGGATGTCCTCGGCGGTCAGCACCGCAAAAAGGTCCTGCAGCGGCTTTACGTCCACCAAGCCGGTGGGATGGGCGATGCACTGCACACAGGCAAACGGTCGCGGCTCACCCTTCCATGAAATCTTGACGTGCACCGGTGTCGCTGGACCGGACTTCGTTCGCACCGCGACCACCCCGGTCTTCGTGTAATAATCCGCGACCAATTCCTCGAACCGCTTCCACTCCAGCTTGGAAAGGAGTTCGGCCGTAAACACCGCACCACCAGTCGAACCGCTGGCGGGCGTGCTCGCAAACGGGGTATGGGAAACGGCGGTCGCCGCAAGTTCCAGCTGTCGCTGCCGACTGCGCCAGATCAGATAGCCGATGCCGCCACCGATCACCAGGAAAGAGATGATAAATGTCTGGGTGGTCAGGAACGCCTCAGAGATATCCGGTTCTTCTTCCGTGCCGGCTTCAGTCAGACGCCGTTTCACCTTGTTGAGCTTGGCCTTCTTCTCCTTCGCCGCCGCCAACTTGGCGGCCTCTTCCTCCTTTGCGATCTCTTCTGCCGTCGGCTCCGGAGTTTCAGTCACCGTCGGAGTGGTCACAACGGTTTCGACCGAGGGAACGGTGGCGCGAGTGGACACCGATGGAGCCGTTGGCGAGGTACCGTCCGCACGAGGTGAGGATGTGGCCGTCTCGCGCACCGAGGGGCTCGTCGCACCCGCTGCCACGGTCGGCGGTCGCGGAGGTTCGGAGGCGGGCGTGGCGGTCACCGGTGGCGGGGGTGCCGCACGCTCCGGCTTGGCGGACGGTCTGGAATAATTGGCGGATGGCGGACGGACCAGTTTGATTTCGAGCTTGGGCTCCGGCTGGGCCGGGGCAGCCGGGATCTGAGCAGTGGGCGCAACCGCAACGGTAGCTTCAGCGGGAACTGGCGCCACGGGCACCGGCGCTGGCACCGCGGGGGCGACCACCGCCGGCGGGGTCGCAATCGGGACCGGAACCGCGGGAGATGCGACGGGCAGCGGAGCGGCCGCCACCGGAGCCGCCTCCACCGGGGCAATCCGCCGGAGTGCGGGATCGCTGGAGAGCCGTTCAACCTCGATCACTACACCGTCTCGGAGCACCAGCCGCTCCTTCGCATAAAACATCACCAAGCGGTTGCCCGCCGCAATCTGACTCTTGGGCTCACCATACTTGGCCAGCACCTGGTCACGGGTCCAACCCATGGATGAAACCGGTCGCGGTGGCTCTGCCGCATGCGCCGTCGCAAACACAAGAGCCACCGCCACGCAGCATGCTTTCAGGCCGTGGGCAAACGTGGGTGGCATAGTTCGGGCCAAGAATTGCGGCAACGGGTTCCACACAGCAATTCCGAACTTACAGGAATTTTCTCGAAAGTACCCTCCCCTTTTTTCTCGCCCTTCCTAAGAACGCTTGCATCCCACGAACAAAACGTGAGGTCGGATAATCCCGCCAAACCCAATTTCCGCGATCCTTACACGCGCCTTAGCAACCGTGCAGTCGAGAGCTCAGAGCGAAGAACTGAGAGCCCAATCTCCCGAGCAGACGTGCTCGCCACCCGACCCGAAGTCGAAGTTCACCGTTTGGTTTTGCTCTCAGCTCTCGACTGAATTTCTCCGGCTTAGCCTTAAGAATTCAGTCGAGGTGGAGCGGCTTGACCTCAAGTCGCTATTCGTGAGAGCGACCAGTTCAAAGCGAGTTCGGGTCAACTCGCTCCACCCTTCAGTGGAGTTTTTTCAGAGGTGAAACGCACTTCGAGTGAATTGATACACCTCAGAGCACCCGCGCCCATAGCACCTTGAGGTATCGGCTCTCCAGGCAGTTCGAGTACACCGGGTGATCGACGCCGGGACCCGTCCGGTCAAAAAACTGCAGCCGACGGCTCTGGCGGTGCGCCGCCTTGATCACGTGCGCCTCGAAATCCTCAAGCGACAGCAGTCCCGAACACGAACACGTCACAAAAATCCCTCCAAGCTTCACCAGGGAAATCGCCAGCAGGTTGAGATCCTCGTATTTCTGCCGCCCCTCCCAATTGCCGTGCTCGTCCCGCGTGAAGATGAACTTGGGCGGATCGAGGACCACGACGTCCCATTTTTCCCCGTTGGTCTGCATCTGCCGGGCATAGGCAAACGCATCCGCATGCACGAACTTCAGCCGTGCCTGGTTGAGGTTGGCATTGCGTTTCGCCTGCGCAATCGCCGCCTCATCCAGGTCAACGCTGGTCACCTCATCGGCCCCGCCCACCACCTTGGCATTGAGGGAAAATCCGCCCGTGTAACAGCACAAATCGAGGACCCTTGCTCCCGTCGTGAAGCGTGCGATTCCCCGGCGGTTGTCCCGCTGATCGCAAAAGAATCCTGTCTTGTGCCCCTCGGCAAAATCCACCTCGTACCGTACTCCGTGCTCGCGGATCTTCACCGCGCGCGGCGCGGCGGCAGTGGTCTCGTTGAACGTCGAGGGCTTGATCCCTTCCAGGCTCCCGAGATCGTGGTCCACCTGCACGCGCGCGAACTTCGTGCCCGCCAGTTCATGCAGCAGCGGCAGCCAGGCCGGCAGCCGCTGGGCGATGCCAAGCGAGTAGACCTCGCACAGCAGCGTGTCGCCGTAGCGGTCGATCGTCAGCCCGCTCAACCCATCGCCATCGGAATTGATCAATCGATAGGCATCCGTCGTCTCGTCGAGCTTGAACAGCGTCCGCCGCAACCCGACCGCCCGACGAATCGCAGCCTCGAAATAGTCCTCCTTCACCGGCTCCGTCGAGTGGCAGACCACGCGCAGCGGAATTTTTGCCCGCGGGTTGAAGAGTCCGCCCCCGGTCAGATTGCCGTTCTTGTCGTAGACGTTGACGAAGTCCCCAGGCCGCGCGTCGGACGAGACCTGTCCGAGCAGACGTGGAAAAATCGCCGGCTGGAACGTGAAATATTTCAGCTGCGCCCACGGCTTGGGCCAGGCAGTGCGGTCAATCACCGGCGGCGGTGCTTTTTCGCCTTTGGCAGGCGGTAACAAATCAGACATGGCCCCACTTCGCACCACCCGCCGCCCGCCCGCAATGCGGGAGTGACCAAAAAAACAGGCCGACCCGAGATGGGCCGGCCTACGGAGAGCGAAATCGACTTGGTTGAGGCGCTTACGCCACCCGCTCGACGATCAACGGCGGCGGCGTCGGCCGTTTCGGCGCAAGCCGGTAGGCGTTCTTGAAATACTCCAAAGCCTGCTCGAGCTTCGCCTCATCATTGTAGTGAATCATCATGAGGGGCTCGCCCTGCTTGACCTGCGTGCCCACCTTCTTGATTTCCGAGACACCGACCGAGTGGTCGACCTTGTCGTGCGGCGTATCCTTGCCAGCACCCAGCAGGTGCACGCCACGGGCGATCATGGCCGCATTGATGGTGTGCACGTAACCCCGCTTCGGGGCCGGCAGCTTCCGGATGTGGCGAGCCGGTACGAATTTCTCCGGATGGTCGATGAACGAGACGTCGCCCCCCTGCGCCTTGACCAGATCCTTGAACTTCTCGAGGGCCGAGCCGTCGGTGAGGTGACGCTGCACCGTCTGCTTCGCCGAAAGAGTCGAACCGGCGACACCCGCCAGCCGCACGATTTCCATGCCGAGCTTCAAGACGAGTTCCTTCATGTCCTCCGGGCCCTCGCCCTTCAGCAGCTGAATCGCCTCCTTGACCTCGAGGGCGGTGCCCACGGTGTCACCCAACGGCTGGTTCATGTCCGTCACCAGCGCGACGCACCGGCGCTTCATCGAACGACCGACCCGCGTCATCGAGCGCGCGAGCTGCTTGGCCTGCTCAAGATCCTTGATGAAGGAGCCGTTGCCCCACTTGACGTCGATCACCAGACCTTCGGAACCTTCGGCCAGCTTCTTCGAGAGTACGCTGCCGGTGATGAGGGGAAGACTCGGAATCGTCCCTGTGTCCTTGCGGAGTTCGTAGAACTTGGCGTCCGCCGGAGCGAGGTCTTCGGTCTGCTCGACAATCGCGCCGCCGATGCGGGCGAGCTGCGAAGCAAAATGCTCGTTGGTGAAATGACTCTTGAAACCGGGGATGGCCGCGAGTTTTTCAAGGGTATTGATGATGTAGTCGTGCTCGACGCCGCACATCATGGGAACCACCACGCCCGACGCCATCGCGAGAGGCACCAGCACGAGGGAGGTCTTGTCGCCGACCCCACCGGTGGAATACTTGTCGATCTTCGGTTTCGCGATGTGCGAAAGGTCGATCACCTCGCCTGAAAGCATCATCTCCTCAGTCAGGTCCGCCGTCTCCTGCGCGGACATGCCGGAAAAATAAATCGCCATCGCCAGTGCCGCGAGCTGGTGCTGCGGCATCTCACCATCGAGCGTGCTGTCGATGATATAGCGGATTTCCTCTTGCGTGAACTCGCCCCCATCGCGCTTCTTTTCAATCAGGTAGTTGAACGTCGGCTTGATGAATCGGCGGGTCGGAATGTTTCGTTTACTGGTCATGAGTGAGGTGTGTGCAGGACGCGGACGGACGGCAGCCATCGCGCGGAAAAGTTTGCGAGCCAAATCGCTGTAGCGGAAAAGTCGAGCCAAAACCGGCTCCCGTTCCCGGGCAAATCACAGGAAAACGCCATCTTGCAAGTAACCATTCGGTTGCCTTAAGCCGCGACGATGCACTCGAGCGCTCACAGCCGCGAACTGAGAGCCAATTTTTCAAAGCCGATGCTCGGGTGCCCCAAACCCGAAAACATCGCCACGACTTGGTTTTACGCCCAACCGCCCCGTGGACCTTCTCCCCCCCAACGACATCCAGCGATCTACTTCGTGCTCGCACCGTCCGCCACCCAGGCCGCTACCACCGCCCGCTCCTGATCTGTCATCTGGGTCAGATTACCCAATGGCATCATCCGCGTCACAATTACCTGCTGATAGATGCGTTGTGCGTTTTTCACGATTCCATCCGGTGCGGTCAGGACGACGCCCGCCGGCGGTTGCGCGATGCCCGGAAACGTCGGGACAGCAGAATGGCAATTGATGCACCGCTGCCCCATGATGCTCCGGACCCGCTCGAAATTGACGACACCCTCCACCTTGGGGAGCGGAATAATCTTCGGCGCCGTCCACCAGGCCACCACCCCGAGCAGCAACGCCCCGAACAGCGGATACTGCCACGCCAGCACCCCTTTGTGCCGCCGGTTGAAAAAATGCCGGATGCTCACCCCGGCGGCGGCCATCAGCATCAACACCGCCCATGCATACGGATGACCATAGGTCGACGCGTAGTGGTTGCTGATCATGATGAACAGCACCGGCAACGTGAAGTAGTTGTTGTGGACGCTCCGTTGCTTGCCGCGCTGCCCAAAAATCGGATCGGGCCTCTGTCCGGCACGCATCGCATCCACCATCTTTTTCTGCCCGGGTATGATCACGAAGAACACGTTCGCCGCCATGATCGTCCCGATCGCGGTGCCGACATGGACAAACGCCGCCCGCCCGCCCAGGCCCCGGTGAAGCCCCCACGCCAGCAAGGTGAGCCACGCAAACACCACCACGCCGAGCAGCGCGTCGCGTTTCCCCAGGGGAGAACGGCACAGGCCGTCGTAGACCAACCACGATACCACCATGCTCGCAGCCCCCAACCCGACCGCCTGTGCGGGCGTGAGACTCGAAACCGCGGCGTCGACCATCATCGACTGCGACCGCGCCCAATAGACGACAATCAGCAGCGCGGTGCCCGAAAGCCATGTCGTGTACGCCTCCCACTTGAACCAATGGAGATGCTGCGGCAGCGACGCCGGCGCCACCGCATATTTCTGGGGATTGTAGAATCCTCCGCCATGCACGGCCCATAACTCGCCGGACACCCCTTTTTTCGCATTCTCCGAACCCGGCGCCGGCGGCTCGAGACTGTTGTCGAGCCAGATGAAATAAAACGACGAACCGATCCATGCGATACCCGCGATGAGATGCAGCCAGCGCAACAGCAGGCCGAGAAATTCAAACAGATGGGCTTCCATGGTGTGCGGGTGGCTCCTACGGCTAAAACGTTCAGTTGAGAGTTGAGTACTGAGCGCCAAGAGCGAAACCAAAAGGTGAATCTTGATTCCCAGCGCGATGAAGCGCCGGTGAGCGCGAGGATCGATCTCTCAACCCTCAACTCTCAGCTCTCAACTGCAGCCATTGTCAGAGCTTGCGAGATGCCAATCTCCCCCCGGGCCACCCGCAAGCCAACTCCGCGCTTGCGCGCCGCGCCGCGCATCCCGTTCTCTCGCGGGATGCACGTTTCGTTCAACCTCGCCGCCGATCTCGACACGGCCCTCAAGTCCGCCGCGTCCACCGCCGGACTCGCCGATGCCGCCGCGTTCACCCCCGAGGTCCGCACCGCAGATCCGCGCCACGGTGACTTCCAGTCGAATGGCGTCCTCGGCTACGCCAAGTCCCGCAAGCTCAATCCCCGCGCCACCGCCGACCAACTCGTCGCCGCCCTACCCGCCGACGTGCGCGCCCGGTATGACATCACCATCGCAGGCCCCGGTTTCATCAATTTCACCCTGAAGCCCGCCGCCCTCGCCGCCTGGCTGCACACGTACTCGACCGCCGACGCTCTCCGCGCCGGCGCCGCCGCCCTCCACGCCGGCCAGACCTGGGTCGTCG
Source organism: Opitutia bacterium (assembly GCA_947474365.1). Classification (GTDB taxonomy): domain Bacteria; phylum Verrucomicrobiota; class Verrucomicrobiia; order Opitutales; family Opitutaceae; genus ER46. The sequence goes on from CANJIU010000025.1 coordinate 98,029, forward strand.
ACTACTCGTCCCCTAACACCGCGAAGCAGATGCACGTCGGCCACCTGCGCTCCGCCGTCATCGGCGAGGCCATCTGCCGGCTCCTCGCCTTCACCGGCGCCCGGGTCATCCGCGACAACCATCTCGGCGATTGGGGCACCCAGTTCGGCAAACTCATCTACGGCTACAAACGCTGGGCCAACCCCGCCGCCCTCGAGTCCGAGGCCATCGAGGAACTCGAACGCCTCTACAAGCTCGGCAACGACGCCACGCCCGACGGTTCCCCGGAACTCGACGAAGCCCGCCGTGAACTCGTGAAGCTACAGTCCGGTGATCCGGAAAACGTCGCCCTCTGGCAGACATTTTCCGACGTCAGCCTCGCCGCCTTCCAGCAGATCTATGACCGGCTCGGCATCCGGTTTGATCACAACCTCGGGGAGAGTTTCTACAACGACAAGGTCGGCCGCGTTTACCGCGAACTCGCGGAAACCAAGATCGCCGAGGACAGCAATGGCGCGCTCGTGGTCTTCCACGACGAGCATCCCCGCTTCAACCGCAACGCTGAACGGCCAAACCCCTTCATGGTCCGCAAGGCCGACGGCGCGAGCGGCTACGCCTCCACCGACCTCGCCACCGCGCTCCATCGCACGGAGCATTTCCAGGCCGACGGTATCGTCGTCGTCACCGATTTCCGCCAGGCCGATCACTTCGAACAGCTGTTTCTCACCGTGAGAAAATGGTTCGCCGCCAAAGGCTATCGCGTGCCCGACCTGCACCACGTCACGTTCGGCGCTGTCACCGGCGAAGACGGCAAGGCGCTCAAGACCCGCAGCGGCGACGTCATCAAGTTGAAGGCCCTCCTCGATGAGGCCGTCGACCGCGCCTACACGCTCGTCACGGAAAAGAGCCCCGACATCCCCGAGGCCGAACGTCGGGAAATCTCCCGCATCGTCGGCATCGGCGCCGTGCAGTACGCGGATCTCTCGCAAAACCGCAGCAGCAACTACGTTTTCTCCTGGGACAAGATGCTCGCGCTCGACGGGAACACCGCCCCGTACCTGCTCTACGCCGTGGCGCGGATTCACTCGATCTTTCGCAAGGCCGGCGTCACCCCGGGCGACACCACCGCCGAGTCGGCCGCCACGCCTCCGGAAACACCCGAGGAGATCGTCCTGGCCCGGAAGCTCACCAAGTTTCCCGACGGCATCCGGCTCGCCAACGAGTCGCTCCGCCCGCACTACCTCGGGCTGTATCTGTTCGAACTCGCCAGCGACTACAGTTCGTTCAACAACGCCGACAAGGTGCTCGTCGACGACGCCCCGGTTCGCGCCCGGCGACTCCTACTGTGCGCCCGCACGCTCCTCACCCTGGAAACCGGCCTCCAACTCCTCGGACTGCGCACGCTGACGCGGATGTAGGATTGCACCCGGCAGCACCGGAGAAGCGCTCATTTCGTTTCTGAAAACTGGGAACGCGACGCCCCCGTCGCGTCGCTTGGCTTGCCGCGCTTTTCCGCAACACCCCGGATTTCCATCTCGGGCGAAGAAGGACCGTCTCCTCTCACGCTCCGATATCCGCCCGCTTCGGCCCCGGCAAGCGGCGGAGATCGGAGTTCCCTTTCCGGACGGCGACGGGGGCGTCGCCGCTCCAGTCCGATCAGATCGGAATCCTGGTTCCTGGGGACGCGACGCCCCCGTCGCGTGGCTTGAAACCGCGTCTTCCCACGGGAGGGATTCCTCTCCCCAGCCGCAATCATGCAGAAGGGAACCACGAATGGTCACGAATGAACACGGATACAAAGGCGAGAACCGGCCGCCGCTGGAAATCCGAAACGCCACCGAACGGTAACCTACGTGGAACCGCGCGCACGGGCACGGCGGGTCTATCTCCGAATTGTCGCCTTGTAGCCGGGTTCGCTGAGGCCGGTCCGGGGTCGGCGACCCCGGCTACATTCGCGAGCAGCGGCAATTCGGAGATGCACCCGCGCACGGCTTGCTCTGGGCCTTCGTGTTTATTCGTGTCCATTCGTGGTTCAAATGAATCGTTATGGCTCAGGCGTCCGCGGTCGCTTCGGAGAAACGCCCCGACCAGTCTTTCTTGTCGGGCGCGGTTGCACGAACACCCGATGAGCCCCGATCCTGACTTCGCCCGAAAACACTCTTGCCGCTCCGCCGCCCGCCTCCCACCCTCCGCTCCCATGGCCACGCAGGAACTCTACATCCGCAACGCGACTGAAACCGAGGCCCGCGGGCCTTTCAGCCCCCAACAGATTGCCGATCTCGCGGAGGCGGGACAGGTCACCGCCGAAACGCTCACCTACGACGCCACCACAGAACAATGGGTCGCCCTGAACACCAACCCCGAGTTGATGGCGATCGTTTTTCCCGAGAAAAAGAAGCTCTCCCTCAAGGCCAAGGAGATCAAGACGCTCAATAAGACCGACGAGAACGCGAAGCCGATCACGGTCAACGACATGCTCGACGCCGCCGAAGGGCGCACCGACGACACCAAAGACAAGTCCGATCCCGAGATCGCGATGGCACGTGCCGCCAAAATCGGGCTGATCGGCGGCACCGTCACCCTCGTCGCCGCGGCCGCGGGCGAAATCCTGCCCGGAGCGAATGCCCTGATGTCGGGGGACGCCGCCAAACTCATGGCCCAGCCCCTCGTGTTTCTCGGTCTGGTCGACGTCGGCTTTGCCGTAATGCTCGGACTCGGCATGTCGTCGCTGTATCAATTTGTCCGATTCCGGGCTGCCCTTGGTTTGGGCCTGACGGGCTTCATTTTTTATGCCCAGGGTCAGCCGATGCAGCTCATCGCCGTCGCCGCCGGGTCCGCGGGACTCTATCTCTGCACGGTCTTCGTCAACCTGATTCCCGCCATCATCGCCGCGTTGGCCGGGGTGGGAGGCATGGGTTATTTCGCCTGGTTGATGATTGCGACCTGATCTCCCCTTGAGCTCTGGGCCACCGTCATCGCCCCACCTTCCGCGGTCTGGCGGTCCTTGGATCCGGTGGATCGAGATTTATCAACGGGACATCTGGCGGCCGTCCCTGATGAACGACACGTCGCCCAAGGGGCGGCTGTACGCCGTGCTCCGCGCCGTTTCGATCACCCTGACCGTCGTCGCCGAAGCGCGAATCGCCAGCCGGGCAGCCGCACTCAGTTTCAGTTCCCTGCTCGGCCTCGGTCCGCTCATCGCGATCGCCGTGCTCGTGGCCGGATTCGTCCTGGGGAAAAACGATTCCAACCTCGTCGCCGACTCCCTCAACCGGATCGTCAAGGTGGTGGCGCCCCAGATCGCCCAGTACGAACGGCTCACCCAGACCACCAATGAGGTAAATCCGCAGCTGGTCGACGTGATCAACCACATCATCACCGCCTCGCGCTCAAGTTCGGCCGGTGCCCTCGGCGTTTTCTCCCTCCTTCTCATCGTCCTGCTCCTGTTCAAATCAATTGAGGACACCTTCAACGACATCTGGGGCGTGCGCCAGGGCCGCTCGATGCTGATGCGGATTGTCCTCTACTGGACGATTCTCTCGCTCGGCGCCCTCCTCTTCTTCAGCGCCGTGGCTCTCCTCGGGGCCGGAACGTTTGTGAGCGTGTTCATGGAAAAGCTCCCCGGCGGCACCAAGAACCTCCAGGAGCTCGGCTGGCTGATCCAGATGTTCTCGTTCTCCCTGCTCACCCTGATGCTCACGCTCTTCTACCGGGTGATCCCCAATACCCGCGTGTACTGGAGCGCGGCATTCGCCGGCGGGCTCGTGGTGTCGGCCCTCCTGCTCGGCAATAATTTCGTCGCCTTCTTTTACGTAAAGCGGGTCGTGCTCGAGAAGAGCCTCTACGGTTCCCTCGCCATCGTGCCCGTGCTGATGCTCGGGCTCTACATCTTCTGGCTCTACGTACTGATCGGCGGCACGGTGAGTTACGCCCTCCAAAACGCCCATTTCCGCAACAGCCAGGCCGCGTGGAGCACGCTGACGGAATCGATGCGCGAGCGCCTCGCGCTTGTCGTGTTCCTGACGATTTGCCGGCGCTTCCGCGAATGCCTCCCCCCGATCTCGGCGTCGCATCTCAGCACTATGCTCAAGGTGCCGGCCCAATTGCTGAATGAATGTCTCAACCGCCTGGTAAGCCTTGAGCTCATCATCACGCTGCGGCCGGCCCCCAACAGCCCGGCCACCGACTACCTCTACCAGCCCTCCCGGCCGCTCAACCGGATCACATTGTTCGAATTCAAGACACTCGACGACAACCTCGGGGAGGATCCGATTGGGTCATCGCTGGAGCGCATCGACCCACTCGTGGGCCAGTACGACGCCGCGCTGAGTCGGTTGGGTGAGCAGGAGTTTTTCCAGAAGACGGTCGACCAGCTCTTCGAGGAAAACCCCTTCGACGAGTCCCGCCCGCCCTTCACGATGGGCGAACGGCGCATCGGCAAGATGTGAGTCAGCGTCGAAAAAGCCTACCGGCAGGTAGGGACGCACCTCCCGGGGCGTCCGCTTTTCGCACCGAGATGCTCATCGATCTTGCGGACGGCTCGGAGCCGTCCCTACCTTTTCCGACACCCTCTGAGTCGCGGGTGTTCACCCGATACTAATCCGGTATCGGTCCCGTGTTCCTCAATTCAACAGCAAGGAACAGGAAGCGCACCCACGCTGAGCCGGGACGATTCATTTGAACCACGGATGGACACGAATAAACCCGGATGCTCAGAGCAAGCCGTGCCGGTGCGTGCGGATTCTTGGCGTTCACCGTTCGGTGGCGTTTCGGATTTCCAACGGTGGCTGGTTCTCGCCTCTGTATCCGTGTCCATTCGTGTTCATCCGTGGTTTTCTTCTGCTTGGTTGCGGCTGAGCTCAACTACCCTTACGCTGCAGAACTCTACCCCTCGGTGTTGGCGGCAGCAAAGGCGGCCAACGACGTCGGTGTTGCCCTTTGAGCGAACGGCAGCGCCGTTCCGACAGCTTGGCTGACGGGTCTCTGCTACGGCAATCGCGAATCCAGCTCGAATCCAGCGGCCTTCGTTCACGAATCATGACCGAGATATCACCGGGAAATGACCGAGAGATGACCGAGAGATGAAAACCGTCTCCCCTCTCCGCCTCGGTGTCGCCAGCCCCCCATTACGGAGGCCATGGCGGGGGCGTTTACGTCAGCGCGAGGGGACGACAAAGACGTTGCCCCGCTGGTTCCAAAGAAAAATTCGATGACGAAACCGATGGTTGGCTGTCGATCGGTGCGACCTCAGTCGTTGCCCTTCGCACAAACTGTTACGCCCATTTTAGGGCGATCGCCTACGACCGCAGCGTAGCGAGCGCCCGATCGCACTCCCGGCAGGCCGGCAACAGGTAGCCGCGCCGGTAACGGTGCGGTCAAGTGAAGTCGTCCTGCACGTCATCAATCCGCCGCCACCGACTTTCCGTCCTTCCCGACCTTCCTGTTCAAAAAAGCCATCGCGCAATCGCCGCAAGGCGGGAGGAATCGAATGTCCGTCCGGGGATGCATCCCCCTTATGGACCCGCGAAACAGACCATCGACAACCATCGTGCACTCGCTGGAGCCGCGACGCCTTCGTCGCGGTTTCGAACCACGCGACGAGGGCGTCGCGTCCCCAGTGTCCAGAAATTGAGATACACCCAATCGAATCCCGGTCCTGGGGCGCATCCCTCTTTGGGACACGCGAAACAGACTATCGACAACCATCGTGCACTCGCTGGAGCCGCGACGCCCTCGTCGCGGTTTCGAACCACGCGACGAGGGCGTCGCGTCCCCAGTGTTCAGAAATTGAGATACGCCCAATCGAATGCCGGTCCGGGGGCGCATCCCTCTTTGGGACACGCGAAACAGACCATCGACAACCATCGTGCACTTGCTGGAGCCGCGACGCCCACGTCGCGGGTACGAACCACGCGACGAGGGCGGCGCGTCCCC
>CANJIU010000026.1 GCA_947474365.1 Opitutia bacterium
CCAGCTGCGCCGCCTGCACCTCCCATGGCGCCTCAAGGCCCAATAGCTTTCCATAATGTGCGACCACCGTCTCGTCCTTGCTTGGTTTCATCCTCCCAGCCTGCCTGCTCTCCCCGAATCCTTGCCACTAAGAAACCGGGAGAACCTAATCGTTCCGTCCTTGTCCAGGTCGGCGCTGTGCACGTTGCTGGTTGGAGTGACGGGAGTCCCGCTGGCTGAGGGTTCGAAACTCGTGGCAAAGGTATACGCGCCGGTACGGGTGCTTGAATTGCGTACATTATAAATTTGGACGACTTTCAGCAGTTCATCCAATCGCAGCCGCATGTCCTTGTTTGCATCGGCGGTGTGAAACACGGCCTCGGAAAACGTCAGTGTGGTTTGAACGGGGCTCCCTTGCGCATCGGTTGCCACCGCGTTGTTCAAGAGAGCGTAGGCGGCAAAAGACTGCACGGTGGTTGCGCCATCGGCAGGGTCGGCGAGACCGGCGGCGTAGTTCAGTTCGACGTCGAAGGTGATCGGGCTTGCGGGAGCCGTCGCATAGGAAAACTCCCACGAAGTCTTGTCGCCGACCAGTGGTTGGAAGGTGGGTCCGGTGGCGCCCTTGAAGCTCCACTTGGTGCTGGAACCGCTTGGAATCGTCGGGGCCGCCAAGCGCACCCCGAAGCGACTCAGCGCGCCCGTATAGGTGACAGTTACCGTGAGCTTGATTGAACCGGACGAGTCCGCGAGGTATTGATGGACGGGTGAGGCAAGGGCGATCTTGGTGATTACCGGAGCCGACACCGCTGCGACCAGCTGCGGACGGCACGACAGCATCGCAAAAGCGGCGATCAAAATCAGAATGGGCGTTTTCATGACAAGGAGGGATTGAGGCCGGCAGATCAGTTTTCGCGTGGTTTGAGGCGGGCGGCCGTAGCATAAAACGAGAGGCGATTCGTTGCGACCGACTTGGATTCGCCGTTGGAGCAAACGAGCATCTCGGCGCTCACGCTTTGTCCGGCGGACAACCCGGCGGGGTAGCTCACGGTCAATTCGAATTTAGCGGGTGAGGCCGGAACGGATACAAAGGCCCACTCAAGTTTGCCGATCGCTCCGGGCGGTGGCGCGATCTCCGGTCGGCATGGCCCCGACGTGTCCACGAGTGACCAACCTGGCGGCAGCATGATTGACCAACCAATCGCTCCGGGCGCCTCCTCAAAGGAGGCGATGGCACGAATGGTCAAAGTGCCCCCGGCCTTCGCCAGGTGATTGCTGTTGGCGACGATTGCCGCCTGCTGGCCGTTGGCAATGAACGGCAGCAACAAGAGGAACGATCCCAGCATTAACTGCTTCATAGGTTGGTTGGTTTTATGTTTTCCCCGCTGCCCGATTTCATCCGTGAACTCCTGACCGACGACATCCGTGTCGCTTTCCTCCCATCATAGGAGTGGGATGCGACCGACCCATGCAGACTCGAATACAAGCGAATTGATCGACACATCGGGTCGGGGCCTTTAATTGAAATTTGGTCGCCGGGGTTCGCTCGACCAAACGAGACGACTGACGCTCCGGATCTTCCCGCATCTCGATCGAGGTGTTCCCCTCGGGAAAACGGGCGATGCGCTCCAATTTCGGCTATCCGAAATTCTAAACCGAAACGACACCACTCTCCCCGGGAATGCGTCAGTACCCGCCCGAATCTTGCGAGTCGCGGTTCCCTCGATCATGTCTGCGCTTGCGGTTGACGGCGCTTCGTGGCGCCGTGGCAGGATAATCTTTCCCCATGTTCACCCCTCGTCGTTTTTCCTCGGTGCCCCGGCGCACGTTTCTCAAGAGCTCCGCCGCGCTGGCCCTGCTCGGCTCGACGCGCGGCGTCGCCTCGGCCGCCGGCGCGGGCAAGGCGCCGTCGTTCGAAGATCTCCAACGGATCATGGATGCACCAGTGCTGAGCCTCGAGTCGGTCAAGGCGCCGGTGAACGTCGCGTCGATTGAGTTGCTGAAGAACGGCAAGACCTACCTCGTCCGCGCGCGTTCGACCGACGGCGTGGAGGTCGTCACGGTGCCGAATCCCGCCAGCATGGCGAAGGCGTTTCCCATTTTTCTGGACTGGGCGGCGCCGCAGTTCCTGAAAAAAGACGCCCGCACCATCGAATCCGTGCAAAAGGAGGCGTACCGGGCTGAGAGTAACTACAAGATGCAGGGCCTGCTGTTCTGGGTGGCGATGACCGCGGTCGAACAGGCGTTGTTGGAACTCATGGGCCAGACGGCCAAACGGCCCTTGGCCGATTTCTTCGGTGGCGCGCGTCGCCGCGACATTCCGGTCTACTATGCGAGCGGGAATCGGGGCAACACGCCGGAAAAGGAAATCGAATATCTCCAGTCGCTCGTCGGCAGTTCCGGCGTGCGCGCGATCAAGTTCCGGCTCGGTGGGCGGATGAGCCGCAACGCCGACTCGCTGCCCGGTCGCACCGAGGCTCTGATTCCGCTCGTGCGGAAGACGTTTGGCGACGCGATGACGCTCTACGCCGATGCGAACAGCTCCTACGACGCCAAGGAGGGTATTCGGATCGGACGCATGATGGAAGAGTACCGCTATGCGTTCTACGAGGAGCCGTGCGAATTTGACGACCTGTGGAGCACGAAGCAGGTCGCCGATGCGCTCACCATCCCGATCGCGCTGGGCGAACAGGAGTTCAGCCTGCATCGTTGGCGGTGGTGCATCGCGAACAGGGTGATGGACGTCGTGCAGCCGGATCTGCATTACGGCGGCGGCTTCATCCGGGCGACCAAGGTGGCACGGATGGCGGCGGCGGCTGGCATGAACCTGGTGCCGCACATGTCCGGCGGGGGACTGGGCTATCTCGATGTGGTCCAGTTCGCCGCGTTTACGCCGAACATCGGACCCTTTCAGGAATTCAAGGGCGATGCGAAGATCCCGGTTTCCTGCCCGACGTCGTCCCTAAAATGCGAAAACGGCATGGTGCGCTGTCCGACGGGACCTGGCTTCGGCGTGACGGTCGATCCTGACTTTGTCCGCAAGGCGCAGGTGATGAAGTTGGGCTGAGGCGCGACGATTTTTCGCGATTCCAATCCACGCGACGAGGGCGTCGCGTCCCCAGAGTCGGAAAGTCGGGTTCTGCCGCCACGCAACGTGACGCTCAGTTTTGCTCGCAGCTCTCGACTTTGCGCTCTCCGCTTTTGCCTCAGCGTGCTTTCGCCATCCACGCCCCGGCCTCGCGGTTGGCGCGGGTGATGGCGGCGATGGCCTCGGCGTCGGGTTTTTCGTCGGCGTCACGCAGCGCCCGTTTGCGGGTTTCGTTGCGGAGGTACGCGCCGCAGAGGTGGTAGCCGACACAGCCGGGCACCTCGCGCAGCCGTCCGAGCGTCTCGACATAGCCGGCGCCATCATGCCGCTGGGAGCCGTTGGGGAAGCGAATGCTGCTCGCGTGATCCGCGACGAGAACGGGCTTGCCGGTCTTCGTGTGCCAGTGCGTGAGGTTTTTCGCGACGGGTTCGGGCTTGGCGAAATGTTGAAACGTCAGCGCGTCGACGAACGGACGTGCCGCCTCGACGACTTCATCCGCAATGGGACGGGCCGCCTCGTAGCGGTCGCCGAGGATGAGATGGTTGCGGTCGTAGCGCCGAATCGCGTCGTGCGTGACACGATAGTAGGTCGTCGCGAGTTCGAAAAGTTCACGACGGCCGGTCTCCGTCTTGAGTTTCTCCGGATCGAAGAGCGGGCCTCTCCACGTCGTGAACTGCGTCGTGTGAATCCACGTCGGGCAATCGAGATAGAAATAGCCGATCAACTTGGGATCATCCGCCATGCGGGCGCAGTTTTCCCTCGCCACGTAGTCACACCACTCGGCGAACTCCGGGCTCGCGAATGTCGGATACCGCGTCTCCGCCTCCCATTGGTGGAAGTCGGCGAACGGCAGTTGGTGGCAGTAGGGCAGATCCAGCCACTGGTATTCCTCGAACGTGAATGGGCGCGAGTGGCGATGATTGGTCGGGCCGCGACTGACCACCTCCTGAGACCAGCCGACGCTGTTGAATCCCCACGCCCGAAGATCGGGCGCGACGGACTCCTTCAGCCAGCGCTCCATCGAATTGCCATACTTGCGAGCCCAGAGATCACCGTTGGCGGCATAGCGCAACGGGGAGGGATCGATGTGGTTCAGGCCGATCGAAAAAAACGGCTCGCCGGTCGGCGTGATGAACCACGAGCGGCCGCCGCGTTGGCCGAGGGTGAAAAAGCGTGTGGTCGGAGCGGCGGCCCCGGCGCCGCGGAACGTGGTGGCGGCGGCCGCGGCGGCCAGCGACGTCAGGAAATGGCGACGATTCATGGGGCAGCGTGCGAGCTCACGCCAGCATCCCCGGCACCAGTTTCCCGTGGACGTCGGTGAGCCGGTAGTCGCGACCCTGAAAGCGAAACGTGAGTCGCGTGTGATCAAAGCCAAGAAGGTGGAGCATTGTGGCATTGAGGTCGTGCACGTGCACAGGATCGCGCACGACGTTGAAGCCGATGTCATCCGTCTCGCCGTGGATGTGCCCGCGTTTCACGCCGCCTCCGGCGAACCACATGCTATAGCAGCGATTGTGGTGATCGCGGCCGTCGTTGCCGCCCTGGACCATCGGCGTGCGGCCGAATTCTCCTCCCCATACGACGAGCGTGTCGTCGAGCAGGCCGCGCTGCTTGAGATCCTTCACGAGGGCGGCGCTGGCGCGATCGGTTTCCTCGGTGTTCTTCTTGATCGCCTTGGTGAGGTCGCCGTGTTGGTCCCAGGCCTCGTGGAAGAGCTGCACGAAACGCACGCCGCGCTCGATCAGGCGCCGCGCCAGCAGGCAATTCCGGGCGTAGTTGGCCTTTTTCACGTCGGTGATGCCGTAGAGTTCGAGGATGTGGGCGGGCTCCTGCGAAAGATCCATCAGCTCGGGCGCACTGGTTTGGAGCTGATACGCCATCTCGTAGGCTTGAATCCGCGCCGCGATCTCCGGATCACCGGCATCCGCGAGCGCGAGGTCGTTGAGTTGATGCAACGTGTCGAGCGAGGAGCGCTGCGCCTTGGCATCGATTCCCTTGGGGTTCGAAAGATAGAGCACCGGATCGCCGCTGCTGCGGAACGGGATGCCGCCGTAGAGCGTGGGCAGAAAGCCGCAGCCGTAGTTGCTCGCGCCGCCGCTGGTGCCCTTCGCGCTCGTGAGCACGACGTAGCCGGGCAGCTCCGCACTCTCGCTGCCGAGGCCGTACAGCGACCACGCGCCGAAGCTGGGGCGGCCGAATTGCTGCGAGCCGGTGTTCATCAGAATTTGCGCGGGTGCGTGATTGACGGCATCGGTCTGCATCGAGCGCACGAGACAGATGTCGTCGGCGATTTCCGAAATGTTGGGCAGCAATTCGCTCAGCTCCATGCCGCACTGGCCGCGCGGGGCGAATTTGTATTTCGGTCCAAGCAGCGCGGAGTTGGGTTTGATGAACGCGGCGCGGTAGTCCTTCAGCAGTTCGGGCGGCGGCAGCTGGCCGTCGCGCTTGGTGAGCTCCGGCTTGGGGTCGAAGAGTTCGAGCGAACTCGGGGCACCGGCCTGGAACATGTAGATCACGCGTTTCGCCTTCGCGGGAAAATGCGGGGCCTTGGGCGCGAGCGGATTCGAGGAAACCTTGGCTGCGGCGGAGGCCTCGCGGGGGAGCAGGGCGTTAAGCGCGATTCCAGCAAGGCCGACGCCGCAGTCGCGCAGGAACCAGCGGCGGGTGAGCTGTCGGGCTTGGGCGAGACGAAATTCTTCGGCGAGGTTCATGGATCAGTTCTTGGTCAGGGTTTCGTCGAGATTGAGCAGCACGCGGCCGACGAGCGTCCAGGCGGCGAGGTCGACCGGCGTGGCGTCGGCCGGGAGATCGATGGACTTGGTCATGTCGGAAAACGCGATTTCGGAGGCCTTGAGTTCGCCTTTGCGCAGACGCTCCCGGGAATCGGCGAGCAGGCGGAGCACGCTGTCTCGTTCGGGCGATCGTGGGGCGCGCGAGGTACAGAGGCGGTAGGCAAGGGTGGCACGCTCGGGATCGGTCGCGCCGCCCTCGCGCCAGACGCGGAGCGCGAAGGCCTGCGCCGCCTCAACGAAGATCGGCTCGTTGAGACCGGTGAGGGCGGCGAGAGGGGTGTTGGATCGCACGCGGCGCACGCAGGCAAAGTCGCCGTTGGGCGCGTCGAACGCACTGAGCATCGGATCCGGCATCGAGCGCTTGCGGAACAGATAGAGGCTGCGGCGATAGCGATCCAGGCCCTGTGGTACATTCCAATAGGTGACTTTGAAATAATTGTAGGAGAGGACGTTTTCCGGGACGGGGGGAAACACACTCGGGCCGCCGATCTGGTGGTGGATAAGTCCGGCGGCCGAGAGGGCGATGTCTCGTACGACCTCGGCGTCGGCGCGAAAGCGCGGACCGCGGGCGAGAAATTGGTTGCGCGGGTCGCGCTCCAATTGTTCCGGCGTGGCGCGGGACGATTGCTGATACGTGCGACTCGTGACGATCGTCCGCACGAGGCGCTTCTGGCTCCAGCCGTGCTCCATGAAATCAACGGCCAGCCAGTCGAGCAGTTCCTGATGCGTCGGTACGGGCGAACGCGTACCGAAGTCCTCAGGTGACTCGACGAATCCGGCTCCGAAGATCGACTGCCAGACGCGGTTCACGGCAACGCGCGCGGTGAGGGGAGAGCGACGGTCGGCGATCCAGCGGGCGAAAGTGAGACGATCGACCGGCGCGCCCTCCGGCAACGGGTGCAAGGCGGCCGGCACGTGCGGCGCCACCGGTTGCAACGGCTTGTCCCACGCGCCCCGGTCGAGCTTGCGCGTGGTGCGGGCATCAGGGGCGGTGCGTTCGGCGAGATGCATCACCGAGGTCGGGGCGACGGGATGGGTCTTCCAAAGGTTCTCGGCCTCCGTGTTGTATTTCTTGAGTTCAGGGCTGGCGGCGCGCCATGCCGCGAAAATGGCTTCGCGCTGCCGTGGGGTGCGTTCCTCGTCCGGAATGTCGAGGGCCTGGACTGCGGCGTAGTCGATCGGCACCGCCTTCGGGTCGGGCGCGGTGGTGAGCGAGAAGCGGCACCGGCCCAGCATGGTGTTGTGGCGGCCGTTGTCGTCGCCGCTGTGATGATAGCGCAGGCTGAACTTCAATTTCGTGCCGGCGGGAAATTGCAGCGGTTGATCAAACTGCACCACGGCGACCGAACTGGTGTTGCGTCGGCCCGGGCCGCGATCGGCGCGCCAGGCAGTGTCGTTGTTGCCGTCGATCAGGTAGGCGACAGGACCGCAGATGCGTCGGTTCTCCTTGTCGAACGCGGCCTCCCACTCGCGTTCGAGTCCACGGGTGGCTTCCGCGAAATCGGCTGTCGCGTTCTTCAGGGCAATTTTCTCCCACTTGGTGCTGCCGGGCACCTGCGACGCCACCTCAAGCTCGGAGACGGCCCACGTTCCATATTTGCTCCGGCCCGGTCCTCCGAAGGGCAGGTCGTCGTGACAAAGAGCCTCGAGTTGCAGGCCCGTCGCGCCCTCGAGGTTGGGAGTGGTGATGACGTAGATGTCGCCCTTCGTGCTCGGATGGCCCTCGGTTAGAATCGATTGGTCGGCCAATTGCACCGGGTGATTCAGGCCGCTGACACTGCCGAGATCGGTTGCAGCCAGGGGCGTCCAGGCGATGCGCTGCTTCTGCACAGATTCGGCCCAGGCTGAAAGTTTCTCTTCCCACTTCGGTTGGGCTTTTTTCAGGCGCTCGTCGGCGGCGTGGAGATCCTTGGCGATTTTCTCGATCTGTTTCTGCTGGTCGCTCGTGTAGACCCACGATTGGGCTTCGTAGGTGTTGTTGAGGAACGCGAAGACGCCGAAATACTCGTCGTTCGTGATGGGATCGAATTTGTGCGAGTGGCATTGCGCGCACTGCAACGTGAGGCCGAGGGCGGCCTTGCCGATGCAATCGAGGCGGTCGAACATTCCCTCGATCCGAAACTGTTCCGGCACGATCGCTCCCTCCTCGTTGATCATGCCGTTGCGCAGGAATCCGGTGGCGATCACCTGTTGCAGGGTGCGGTTGGGCAGCAGGTCGCCGGCGATTTGTTCGATGAGAAACTGATCGTAAGGCAGGTCCTTGTTGAACGCGTTGATCACCCAGTCGCGCCACGTCCATTGTTCGCGGGGCAGGTCCTTTTCGAATCCGTTGCTGTCGGCGTAGCGTGCGGCGTCGAGCCAGACCCGCGCCCAGCGTTCACCGAAACGCTCCGAGGCCATCAACTGGGTGACGAGGTTGTCGACGGCGGCGCGGAGATCGTTCTTCGCCGCGACGCTGAAGGCGTCGACATCAGCCGGGGACGGCGGGAGGCCGGTGAGATCCAGAAACAACCGACGGCAGAGGGTGGCCGCGTCGGCGGGCGCGGAAGGTTTGAGCCCCGCGGCGCGCACCTTCGGAGCGACAAAGGCGTCGATCGGGTGGACTTTTGGGTCGGCAGGCAACGCCGCCTTTACGGGTGCCGCGAACGCCCAATGCGGTGCATAGGGCGCACCGTCGGCGATCCAGCGGCGGAGGATTTCCTTCTGCGCGGCGGTGAGCGACTTCTTCTCGTCTGGCGGAGGCATCATCTCCTCTTTGTCCGTGGAGTGGATGCGCGCGATGAGTTCACTGTCCGCCGGTTTGCCCGCGATGATCGCGGGGACGTCGGAGCGGCCGCCCTTCAGCGCGCCGTCCCGGGTGTCGAGACGCAAGCCGGCCTTGCGATCCTTCTGATCCGGGCCGTGACAGTGGAAACAGTTTTCAGAAAGGATTGGTTGCACTTCCCGGGCGAAGTCGACGGCGGCGCGGGAAGACACACTGAACATCATCAACGGCACCACGATGGCGGCGACGCGGCGAAGGATCGGAAGTGGAGAAGGGAGGGCGGACACGGGGGAGGCGACGGGAAGCCGGAGCGGAAAATGGGGAATCACGGACACTCCCGATAGAGAACCACGGTCCGCTGCAGTGCGAACCGTTTTTCTCCACAGCGCGATCGTGGCGAGAGTGCGCGCTAACGATTTGCCGGCTGAAACAGCCGCGGCAGGAAATCCACGAGGTAGCCGCGCCAGACCGGCCAGGTGTGGGCGCCCGGTGTGAGATACCACTCATGGGTCACACCGGCGCCCTTGAGGCGAGCGACAAACTCTTCGTTGCGGGTGTGCAAGCTGTCATCCCGACCGCAGGCGATCCAGAGCAGGCGGAGTTTGGCGTTGGCGGCGGCGGGAGCCGACAGGAATGATTGAGTGACGGCGTCGTCAGGCAATCCGCCACTGAACGACCCGACCCACGAAAAACGATCGAGGTTGCCGAGACCGACAGTAAGCGACTGGGCTCCACCCATGCTGAGCCCAACGATGCCCCGGTGTGCGGCGTCGCGCTCGACGCGATAGGTGGACTCGACGAGCGGCAACGCGTCGTCAAAAAGTTCCTGACGAAAAGCCGGCATGGCGGTGCTCCGGGCATTGGGATCACGCATGGCGGCCGGTGTGAGCGGATGCCCGTTGAGCATCACGACGATCATCGGCCGGGCCTTTCCTGCGGCGATGAGATTATCGAGGATCCAGTGCGCGTGGCCATAGGCGACCCAGGTCTGCTGATTGTCGCCCGAACCGTGTTGCAGCACGAGGAGGGGGAACTTGCGCTCCCCGGTCTTTTCGTAGCCGGGAGGAGTGTACACCCACAGCTCGCGCGGACGGCCGAGTGCCTTGGACAAGTAACTGTGCTGGTGCACGGTACCGTGCGGGACGTCTTGAAAATCCCACGGCAGGGGCGGCGCACCGACCACGTGAAGGACGCTACGGCGCGGTTCGCGCATCGGTTTGAGCGACGGATTGCCGGGGTCGATCATCTGAATGCCGTCGACGACGAAACTGTATTCCCAAACGCCCGCCGGGATCGCGGCGGCGGTTCCAGTCCACACGCCGTTCTCCCCGCGCGTGAGTGGCAACGGCTCACTTGCCCACAGGCCCTGGACGACAACTTTCTTCGCGTTGGGAGCGTTCAAGCGAAACGTCACGTTCCGGTCCGAGTTGATTTCCGGCGAGAGAACGGCGTTTGCACCGTCTGGCGGGCGGGCAGGAGGAGTCTGCGCCTGGGGCGACGAAACCGCGAGGACTGCCAGAAGGGCGAATCCGGTCATGAGGCGTGGCGTGATCATGGGGCTGAAGGGTTGGTAGGCTGGCCGGGTGTGATCTGACTGGAAGCGATGCCGATGACGAGCCCGCCGTTTTTCAGATCGGGGAGGTCTCCGACTAACCGGTTCTGTTTTCAGTTCGCACCCTGGCGCAACTTCCACTCGGCTGGAATTCCCTCCCCAATGAAATTCTGTTTTCCGGCCGTCCCGCCGCGCTTTCGCTCCGCCCTTTTCCTGTCGTTTGCGCTGGCGCAACTCGGCTCTGCGGCCGACTGGCCCTGTTGGCGCGGTGCGCGGGGCGACGGGGTCTGCGACGAACCGAATGTCCCGCTCAAATGGAGCAAGACGGAGAACATCGCCTGGACCGCCGCGATTCCGGGGAAGGGGCACAGTTCGCCGATTGTGTTTGGCGACCGCGTTTTCGTCACGACTTGCCTCGAGGCGGAGGACAAGCACGTGCTCGTCTGCCTGGATCGCCGCACGGGAAAAATGCTCTGGGAGCAGAGTGCCCCTTCGAAGCTGCAGGACCGAATTCACAAATTGAACAGTCACGCCAGCTCGACGCCCGCCACCGATGGCCGGCATGTGTGGGTGAGTTTTCTGGATCAGTCGGATATGACCATCATCGGTTATGACGTGCGCGACGGAAAGCAGGTCTGGAAGACGGTCCCTGGCAAGATGCTCAGCCGACACGGCTACTGCAGTTCGGTCGTTCCCTACAAGGACACGATCATCATCAACAGCGATCAGGATGCCGACGGCTACATCTTTGCGTTGGACGGCGCCACCGGTCGCGAACGCTGGCGGACCGACCGACCCAACCGCACGCGTTCGTATTGCGCCCCGATTATCATCGAGGTGAACGGCCGGAAGCAGCTGGTGCTGTCCGGAAGTTTGTCCGTCGCGGCTTATGATCCGGACAACGGTAAGCTCATCTGGATTATTGACGGTCCGACCGAGCAATTCGTGTCGAGCCCGATCTACCTCGATGACCTCGTGTTCATGACCTACGGCTTCCCGAAGCGTGGCATCTGTGCGATTGATCCGCGCGGAGAAGGCAATGTCACCAAGACACACTTGATCTTCAACCTCGAGCAGAGCAGCCGCGGCGGTTACGTGCCTTCGCCGGTGGCGTACGGCAAGCTGGCCTTTGTAGTGAACGACGAAGGCATCGGCAGCTGCGCCGATCCGCGCACCGGCCGCGAAATCTGGCTGGAGCGACTGGGGCGCCACCACAGCGCAAGCCCGGTCATCGCGGGCGGCAACGTGTACTACCTCGACGACAATGGAAAGTGCTGGGTGGTGAAGGCGCAGGATAAATATGAACTGGTTGGCGTGAACGACCTTGCCGACGAGACGCGCGGATCGCCGGCGATTTCCCGTGGGCAGATCTTTATTCGCGGGAGCAAGCAGCTCTACTGCATCGGCCGGTAGCGGGATCGCCGGCTGTAACACTTTGAGACCAGACTTCTCCAACGAATAACCCTCCCATGTTCCCCAAAATCATCGTTCGCCTCGCGCTGCTCCCGTTTTTCGTGGCAGCGGTCAGTTCGCCCGCGGCACGCGCGCAGGCGGGTGCGCCGTTCGTGCCGGCGCCCATGTTGCCAGGAGGCATTGTGCTGCCGCTCTATCCGTCCGATTCTCCGCTCCTGAAGCGCGAACGGCTGCACGAAGAGGAAAAGTACAACACGACCAGCGGCGGTGTCGCCGGTGGGGCGAGAGTCCAGAGCGTGATCAATATTCACAATCCGTCGATCGAGGTGCACCTCGCGGGAGGGCGCGCCAGCAACGGCGCGGCGGTCATCATCGCTCCCGGTGGCGGACATCGGATCCTCTGGGTCGGCCCCGAAGGCGGCGATTTCGCGTCCTTCTTTGCCAACTACGGGGTGTCGACCGTTATCTTGCGGAACCGTCTTCGGGTGGACGGTTACGAGCCGACCACCGACGCAGTGAACGACGCGTTTCAGGCGATCCGCCTTGTGCGGGCCAATGTGGCGAAATGGAAGCTCGATCCGGCGAAGATTGGCATCGTCGGATTTTCCGCCGGCGCAGAACTGGCGGCGCCCGCGGCGCTCTTCTTCGAAGAGTTTGCGCGGAAAAACGACAACGCGGCTGATCCGCTGGCCAAGGTGTCGCCGCGTCCGGATTTCATCGGGCTGATTTATCCCGGGCCGACGCCCTTTGCCAAGGGAGCCACGCCGGCGATTCCGCCCAACGTGCCGCCTGCGTTTATCGCGTCGGCAGGTGCGGGCGATCGGGTGCATGCGGTTTGGGCAAACGAGTATTTCACGCCGATGCTGGTTGCGGGGGTGCCCAACGTGGAGATGCACATCTACGGCAACGGCGGGCACGGGGGCGGGATGAAGTTTCGCGACGGAATTCCCTTCGGCACCTGGCACGAGCGCTTTGTCGAGTGGTTCCGCGACCTCGGCTTCATGGACAAACCGGGCACGGTCACGAAAGCCGCGAAGGACGTGGCGGCGTTTGCCACCAAGGGCGGAAAGTGAGCGACGACGGTCTGTGTTGGGAGAGTCGGTCGCGGATGTAGTTAGGACCTTGACTACTGGGATGACTTATCGCGTAGCCGGAGGTCGCGTCCAACGTCTCTTCTGAACGTGGCGCCGGAGTGGGTTTATGTTGCGGGGGGCCAAAGGTCATGATGTCGGAGCGCATCACTCCGACCCGAAAGAAACAGAAGCCGGCCTATCCCCATTATTTCAGTCCGCGCTATCAGGAAATTCTGCACCACACCGTGCGGTCGTTTCCAGATTACATCGCTCGCCTGCCGGCGGACCGGAAGAACCGAATCATTTTCATTCAGGTCGCTGAAGGTTCAACCGGCGACGGGCAACCCTGCAAAGGCTTGCCGAGGGCGTAACTGTCGATTGGCGGTAGCGGCGGATTGACGACGTGCAGGTCGGCTTCACCTGACCGCGCCGTAACCGGTGCGGTTGGGAACCCTCAATCGAGAGATGCGCCCGCTTGCCGATCGAGCGGAAATACGAGTTCGCTGAGCACGCGTGAAATCTGTACCGCGAGAGACGTGGGCATTCTACCAGTCGGTTTTTCAACGGGCCGACGGCTCGTTGAAAATCCCGCTGCTCGTCAACGGCGATGCGACTACGCCGGATGGATTCTTTGCCGAACCAGTGGTCGCGTACGGCGTGAAGCGGTGCGTCGTCTACCTGGATGCGGGGCAGGGTAGTTGGGAACTGGTCTACCGCACGTTGGTGGGCGACCTGTTTCGGACGATGAGGTCTGGGATCATCGTCTGCTCAGTGCAGGAGACCTCACACTGCGCCACGCAGGCGGAGCCGGCACGATCTTCCACCTGCTCGGGTTGGAACGTCAGTGAAGTGCGTTCGCATTCGGTTGCGCCCTTTGGTTTGCCGCGAGCCGGAGGTTTCGTAGTTTCGAATGATACGCCAACCCCTCATGAAGATTTTTTTCCGCGGATTGTACGCTCGTTTCGTCGCTGTCATCGCATTGCTTTCATTTTTCACGCTAGGCGTGGCGCAGGCCGCGCCAGTGCGCACGCCGGAGGTGGCATTCGCTATTCCCACCTTCAACTGCCTGGGCCTCTACTGGTCGCCCCCCGGTGGCTCCGCCGAGAAATCCGTGCTCGTGCGTTACCGGCCCGTGGGCACGACGGCTTGGCGCGAGGCGTTGCCGATGCGGTACAATCCGATTCCCAACACCGACGAGGCTCTGACCGACTACCGCGGCAGCGTCGTGCATCTCGCCGCTGGGACCCGTTACGAAATCGAACTGACGCTCGCCGGCACCGCGACGAAGACGACCCTTACCGCCACGACGTGGCGCGAGGATTTCCCGACTGGCGAAGTCGTGCGCGTGCCCGGAGGTGACGCGCCGCTGGCGATCACGCAGTCGGGAACGCCTGGCGCTTATCGGGTCTATGACGGCCGAGGCGCGACGATCGACGTTCGGCATCAACACGACGTATGCATCACGATCGACGCTTCGTATGTGATCGTGCGCGGGTTCAAGCTGAAGGGTGCGGGCTCGGTCAACAATGCCAGCACGAAGCCGATTGGGGCAATCGTTGTCGGCGGTGGGAATCACATCGTCATCGAAGACTGCGACGTTTCCGACTGGGGCCGCCTCAATCCCAAGACCGGGTTTGGCTTTGATTACGAGTCGGCGATCTATTCGCGCAGCGCGGCTGTCTCTCAGTTGGTCGTGCAACGCTGCAAGCTGCACCATCCGACCTGGGATGGCAGCAACTGGTACGAGCCGAAATATCCGACCCACTCGATGGGGCCGCAGGCGATCAGCCTGTTCAACACCGGTGGCAACCACGTCATCCGCTTCAACGAATGCGCCTCGGATATGGATCACATGTTCAATGATGTCATCGGCGGCGGTAGCAACGGGAGTTTTCGCGGCGCTCCTGGTCCGGACTCCGACATTCACGGCAATATCGTCAGCCACTGCTGGGACGACGGCCTTGAGGTGGAGGGCGGCAACCGCAATACCCGCATCTGGAACAACTACATTGCGCAAACGATGATGGGGATCGGAAATGCCGCGACTTCGATCGGACCGCTCTACATCTGGCGAAACGTAATTGTGCGCAGCCAGTCGCAGCCGAATGCCGGCGGCGGAAATTTTGTAAAGATGGGCTTTGCCGGCGGGGAGGAATGGATGACCGGGCACATGTATCTCTTCCATAACACCGTCTTTCGCGCTGACGAATGGCTGCCCACCGGCGGCCTCGGCGGCACGCGGATCGTCAAGCACACGATCTCGCGCAACAACATCCTCCACGTGCGCGGCGCCGACAACTACAGCCTGAGCAACAACCGGCTGAATATCGACAACAGCTACGATTACGATCTGTTCAACGGCCGGATCCCGCCGGACGTCGAGGCGCACGGGGTCCGAGGTGAGCCGGTGTACGAGCCGGGCGCTGGATTCGATTCGGTCACGCAGACCGGAAAATTTCAGCTGGCCGCCAACAGCCCGGGAGTCGCGGCCGGTGAAGTCATTCCCAATTTCAGCACCGATTTTTCCGGCCAGGCGCCGGACATCGGGGCGCATTCGCGCGGTGCGCTGCCGCTGCGATTCGGCGTGAAGGCGCAGTGAGTCCGATTGAAGCTGGCTTTATGCCCTTGCCATGCAGGCGCTCCACGGACCAACACTCGCGGACTTTTTTTCATGCTGTCCCACCGAATCAATCCCGACCTCGAACTCCGGATGCTGCAGCCGTCGGACGCCGCGGCACATTTTGCGCTGGTCGATGCCAACCGTGCGTTCCTCCGTGAGTGGCTGGCGTGGGTGGACGGTACGGTCAAAGTGGCCGACTCGGAAAAATTTATCGCCGGGGCGCTCCGTGATTTCCGGGAAACCCGTGCGTTTTCCTCGGGGATTTGGTGGCAGGGCCGGTTGGTCGGTGTGATTGGCCACAATCATATCGACTGGTCGGCGCGAATTTCAAATCCCGGTTGGTGGCTCGTGCCCGAGGCGCAGGGCAGGGGCATCATGACCCAGTGCTGTCAGGCCTTTTTTGCCAATGCGTTCACGCAGTTGAAAGTGGGCCGCATCGTGGTCGGGGTGGCGACGGGCAATCTGCGCGGCCAGGCGATCGTGAAGCGGCTGGGGTTTGTCCCGCTGCGCGTTCTAAAGAATGCGGAGTGGCTGAACGGGCGTACGGTGGATCATTTTATTTCCAGCCTGCTCCCTTCTCCGGCCGGCGTCAGCGCTGTGCCAATTCGCTGATCTTTTCGGCCAGCTTTTCGAAGGACAGGCGGTCGCTATTGTTTTTCCCGACATGCCGGAAAATTTCCCGGCCGTCCCGATCGAGCAAAATGGTCGCGGGAAAGTGGACGACCTGCCCATGGAAGTGGTAACCGTCGGGCACGGCGAACGCCTTCGCCAGCGCCGCGTCCGGATCGCGGAAAATTGGATGTTGTGCGAGTTCGTCCGCCGGTAATTTTTTCGCCCACGAGGAGATTTCCGCTTCCGTATCCGGTTTGATGAAGACTTGGACGACGCCCGGCAGCGTGGATGATTTGGTGAAGTAGTCTCGCGTGTGGCGCAGGCAGTACGGACACTCAGTCTTCAGCAGGAAATGGAGCGCGACATATTTTCCCCGGACCGAGGCGAGAGCGAAGGTCGATTCATCCGTGGCGGATTTCAGGGTGAAATCAGACGGATTTCCCGCCCGCAGTGGGGAAATCGAGGTTAATGCCGCGAAAACGAGGACGAGCCGGACGAGTAGACGGGGAAATTCTTTTTTCATGGATTAAAAGGAAGAGGACGAAACTGAGAGTGCCGGCGGTCGCGATTTATTCCGGCATTTTGGATGGAGTGCGAGGTTAAGCCAGGGATCGAAACCGTGCCGAAGCGATCGGGTTTCGCGCTTGGCGATCTGGTCGGGGCGCGATACGGAATTTTGATGATTTCCGTGTGGACGCGCGTTTGCCTGGTTGCCGTGAGCCTGCTCCTTGTGGATCTCGCCGCGCTCTTTGCCGCCCAACCGAACGAGCGTTTTGTGGCGGGAGAAATCCTCGTGTCCGAAGTCGTGGGGCGTTTGGGAGTGACTTCAGGAGAAATCATTGACCGGCCGATCGCTACCGGGACGGCGTTGGCGCAGGGGGTGACGTTGACGACGGGAGCGAAATCGCGGGCGAAGTTCGAGTTTTTTGACGGCACGACCGTGAAGGCGGCGCAAGAAACGGAGTGGGGCGTGGTTGAATTCACCGTCGATCCCTCGGCTCCTATTCCGGAAAAGGGCTCCCTCGACGTGCGGTCCCTGGCACGGACGAAGTTGCGTTTTGAGAAAGGGGAAATCGAACTCAAGGTGATGCCGCTGGATTTCCAGCGCGGCGCGCGATTTCAAGTCGAGACCCCGGCGGGAATCGTCTCGATTCGAGGAACGACGTTCCGACTGCGGCTGCTGCCGGCGGGCGACGCGTTCAACGAGTTTTCGGTCATCGTGACCGAGGGCATGGTCGTTTTCTTCACCAAGGATGGAAAGGTGGTCGAGTACGTGTCGCCCAATCGCCCCTACACGGTGAGAATTCCGCGTTAACCGAATTCGACTCAGTCGTAAAACAGCACGCACACGCACGAATTCACGGGTGCGGTGTGCTCCGTCGCGGTGAGCCGTCCGGTGGCGGGGTCGACGGAGAAGACCGTCAGGAGGGCGGTGTCCTGATGAGCGCAGACGAGCCATCGGCCGTCGGGAGAGAGTGCGAAGTTCCGTGGATTCTTGCCGCTGGATTTCACGGTTTCAACCGGCTGGGCGCTCAAACGTCCGGTGGCGGGGTCAATCGCAAAGACCGCGATGCTGTCGTGACCGCGATTGGAGCCGTAGAGGAATTTCCCGTTCGGATGGACCCGGATTTCGGCAGTGGTATTGGCGGCGGTGAAGTCGCTGGGCAGCGTTGAGACGGATTGAAGCGGTGTCAGGGCGCCGTTCTGTGCCTCGTAGCGGTAGGCCGCGATGGTGTTGTTGAGTTCGTTGATCGCGTAGGCAAATTTGTCGTCTGCCCCGAATTTGAAATGCCGCGGACCGGCGCCCGGCTCGGTCGCGACTAAGCCTGGCTGACCGGGCGTGAGTTTTGCCGCCGCGGAGTCCATCGCATAGCTGAAGATCCGGTCGACGCCGAGGTCGGCTACGATCACGAAACGATTGTCGGGCGAGGGCGTGACCGAATGCACGTGCGGCTTGTCCTGGCGTTTTGGATCTTTGCCGCTGCCCTGATGCGGATAGGAAGTTGGCAGCCCTAGGGTGCCGTCGGAATGGATCGGGAGAATCGCGACAAAGCCGTCGCGATAGTTGGCGGCGAGCAGGGCTCGGCCGGTCGCATCGACCGCAAGATGGCTCGGCGGATTGGCCGCTGCGGCGGGCATGGCGGGAAGTGCCGCGAGTTTTCCGCTCTCGGGGTCGACGCTAAAACCAATCGCCTGCGCCTCGGAAGGATGCAGCGTGTACAGAAACCGCCGGTCAGGCGAGAGCGTGACCCACGCCGGATCGACGGCCTCGGCGACGAGCGTCGGAGTGCTTAGCGCGCCGGTGTCATCGTCGAGTCGCGTGGCGTAGATGCCCTTGCTGCCGCCGCGGGTATAGGTGCCGAGATAAATCAGATGGGAAGATGCCATGACCAAAGTGAAATTCTGCAGGAGGAAGACTCCCAGCCAGCGTACGATTCCGGTGCTCGGAGGGTGGGCTGGGAGACGTCGCATCCGGGTTCAGGTGTTCTCGGACGGAATCGTTGGGTTTGAGTGGGCGCCGGTTCCGTGTTGGATGGAGACCGGCGCGCCGGCGAGCGCATCCTTGAAGTGCCGGCGGCACATCGCGACGTAGCGATCGTTGCCGCCGATCTCGACCTGGGCGCCCTCCTTGACCGCATGGCCCTGCTTGTCCACGCGGAGATTCATCGTGGCCTTGCGACCGCAATGGCAGATCGTCTTTAGCTCGGTGAAATCGTCGGCGATGCCGAGCAGGGTCGCGCTGCCGGGGAAGAGTTTGCCCTGAAAATCGGTGCGAAGACCGTAGCACAAGACCGGGATGTCGAGGGTGTCGGCTACGTCGGTCAGCTGCCAGACCTGCTCCGGGGAGAGGAATTGGGCTTCGTCGACCAGCACACACGACACCTTAGACGTGGTGTGTTCGGTGCGGACGCGCTTCAGGATGTTGTCGGTGGCGGTAAGTGAAATGGCTCCGGAACGCAGGCCGATGCGCGATTCGATCCGGCCGGTCCCGAAGCGGGTGTCGATCGCTGGGATGAAAAGGAGCGTCCGCATGCCGCGTTCGCGGTAATTGTAGCTGGATTGGAGCAGGACGGTGCTCTTGCCGGCGTTCATCGCTGCGTAGTAAAAGTAAACCTTGGCCATGAAGGCGGCAGTGTGGGACCCGCCGGACAAAAATCCAGACTCCGTATGCCAGAATCGGACGGTATCCGTTCTTCGCCGTCGCCTGCGCAGGAGACGTGCGTCTGGTTTTTGTTTGCGTCTGGGTTGGACACGCCGCGAACGTGGGGCATCGTGCGACTGCGAACTCTGATCTTCCTGGCGGGCGTTTTGGCGGGTTTGACCAACAGCGGCGGGGCCGCGAATGTGGGCACACCCGCGGAGGCGCAGCTGTCGAAATGGAACGGATTTGATCGACTCGATTTCACGGTGGCGGACCGACCGTGCTTGGTGATTGTGCCGGCAAAGCGGGCGGCAGGCAACCCGTGGATTTGGCGCACGGAATTTTTCGGCCACGAGCCGCAGGCGGACCTCGCGCTGCTCGAGCGCGGTTGGCACGTCGCTTACATGGATGCGAAAAACATGTACGGCGCACCGAAGGCGATGGCGCTGTTCGGCCAGTTTTACGCGCATGTGGTGGTGCGTTTCGGTCTCTCGCAGCGCGTAGTGCTTGAGGGCTTCAGCCGGGGCGGGCTGTATGCGTTCAATTTTGCGGCGGCGCATCCCGCGCGTGTGGCCGCGCTCTATCTCGACGCCCCGGTGCTCGACATCCGCAGCTGGCCGGGTGGCAATCGGAAATCCAAGGAATGGACCGAGTGTCTCGAAGCCTATCGGCTGACGGAGGAGTCGCTGGTGAAATTTCGCGGCAACCCGATCGACCGTGCCGCCACGGTGGCTGGCGGCAAGGTTCCGATTCTCTCGGTGTGCGGTGACGCGGACAAGGTCGTGCCCTTTGCGGAAAACACCGGAATTTTGGAAAAACGCTATCGTGAGGCCGGCGGGACGATCGAAATCATCCTCAAGCCCGGCGTGGATCACCATCCGCACAGCCTGAAGGACCCGACGCCGATCGTGGATTTCCTGCTGAAGTATGCGAAATTCTAAATCCGGCAGCGGCGCGCCGGGCGCTTACGTCGCCTCGTTCTCGTGCGTGCGTTCCGGCAGCCACCAGGAGGCAAGTGCGGCGGCCATGGCGATGCTGCTCACCCATAGGAGCGCCCCGCGGAAGTCATCGACGGGGGCGACGAGGCCGAACACGATGGATGCAACAGCGGCGGCGATGCGACCGATGTTGTAACAGAAACCGGCGCCCGTCGTGCGGAGGAGCGTTGGGAACAATGGCGGCAGATACATCGTGAACAGACCGAAGACGCCGCCGAAAAAGCCACCGATCGGCAACCAGAACCAGGCGAGCGCGCCGAACCCGCGCGGCACGATGTAGGAGCCGAAGATTCCGGCGGCGAGACCGATGAACATCACCACGATCGCTCGCCGGTTGCCGAGCTTGATGGCGAGCCATCCCGCACCGAAATTGCCGACAACCGAGGCGGCGTTGAATGCGAAGAACGCCGCGGAAACAAGTCCGGTGATATCCGCCGCCGGAGTCTGGGCGTCGGTGAGGACCTTGCGCAGATGCTGCGTTTGCCAGAAGAGAAAAAGCCACCACGCAGACAGGCCGAGGGCGCAGACGAGGGTGGTGCGAAGTGTGGTCGGCCATACGGAGCCTTGGAAGAGGGCGAGCGCGCCGGGCTTTTTTTCCACGGTGTGGCCGGCCTGTTGCCACGTGTCGGGTTCGGGGACGTGTTTGCGGATCCAGAAAACCAGCAAGGCGGGCAGGACGCCGATGAGAAAAACCCAGCGCTCGGAACCGGCCGGCAGATAGGTCATCAGCAGGCCGACGAAAATGGCGCCGCCGAGGACGCCGACGTTAACGCCGGTTTGCAGGGCGGCCGCCATCCACGGTCGCCAGGCCTTGGGCCACGTCTCGGAAAGAAGCGAGGCTCCGACGGCCCATTCTCCGCCGATGCCGAGCGCGGCGATGAAGCGGAAAATCATCAGTTGCCACCACGTTTGGGCGAAACTGCAGAGTCCGGTGCACAGGGCGTAGGTGATGATTGTCAGCGTGAGGGCGCGGCTGCGGCCGAGGAGATCGCCCAGGCGGCCAAAGAACGCGCCGCCCAGTGCCCAACCGACCAGGAACGCGGCTTGGATGTAGGCCTTCTTCTCGTTGACCGCGGGGTTTGAGGCATCGGTTGTCTGCAGGAGCTGCATCACCAGCGGGCCGGCAACGAGCGTGTAGAGATGGAGCTCCAGTCCGTCAAAGGTCCAGCCGAGCCAGGCCGCGATGCCCGACTTCCATTGCTGCGGTGACAATTCGCGGAGTGTGGCGGCTTCGCGGACCGGCGCGGACGACGGCATCGACGGGGTGGAGGGAGTACGGTGCGACATGGGGCGGCGAAAGTGCGACAGCGAGCACGGGCGCGCTCAAGCGAAATGGACAAGGCCAAAAAACAGTTTGGCCGCGTCTACTTCAGCCGACACAGGCGCGGTGTCGGACGCATGTCACGAGGTGGTCGTTCACCATCCCGTTCGCCTGCATGAATGCGTAGCAAATCGTCGTTCCAACAAATTTGAAACCGCGCTTCAGTAGGTCCCGGCTGAGCGCATCGCTCTCGGTCGAGCGGGTTGGGATGTCCTTCATCGAGCGGGGATGATTAACGATGGGCCGGCCGCCGACGAACGCCCAGAGGTAGCGATCAAAGCTGCCGAACTCGCGTTGTACGGCGAGAAACGCCTTCGCGTTGGTGATGGTGGCGGCGATCTTCAGCCGGTTTCGCACGATGCCAGGGTCGGCGAGTAGGGCGGCGACTTTGGTGGCCCCGTAGCGCGCGATCTTTTCCACGTCGAATTGATCGAAGGCGCGGCGGTAATTTTCCCGCTTCGCCAGGACGGTCGACCAGCTCAGTCCCGCCTGCGCTCCCTCCAGAATCAGTAGTTCGAACAGCGCGCGGTCGTCGTGCAGCGGCACACCCCACTCGGCGTCGTGATAGGCGATGTCGAGGGGCTTGGTCGGCCAGGTGCAACGGTGGGTAGAGGTGGGGGCGGGCATGGCTGGAGGCGGACGCGGGCTTCTTATTGATAAGCGGAGCCGCAACCGGCGGCGGTTTCAAGTCTCCCTTCTGGATCACTCAAGCGGTTGCGGCAAACCGCTCCGCCCTGCGCTCGCGGTCGCCCGGGATGGCATTATGAACTCGCCTGTCGGCGCCGCTCCTTCGCATGTTTTTGTCCCTCCGGTCCGCGCCCGTGCGCTGACAAATTGCGTTCACCCCATGAAAGCTCTCGCGCGTTTGCTTCTCCGTCTTTGCTTTGGCTTCCGGGCCCATGGCACCGGTTCGCTGAACACTCCCGGTCCGGTCCTGCTCGTGCCCAACCACGTCTCGTGGATCGACTGGCTCTTCGTCGGTATTTTATTGGATGACGATTGGCGCTTCGTCACATCGGGCGTCACGGCCAACACCAGTTGGCTCCATGGCCTGATGATGCGGAATCGCCACACGTTTCCCGTCGATCCGACGTCGCCCTATGCCGTTCGGGAAATGGCTGATTTTCTCAACGCGGGCGGCCGGCTGGTACTATTTGCCGAGGGAAGGATTTCAACGACTGGCAGTCTGATGAAGCTTTTCGACGGCACCGGCTTTTTGATCCGACAGAGCCGGGCCCGGGTCATCACCTGCTACTTGCGTGGCGCGAACCGACTCCGCTGGACGCGGCACTCGGGTTGGAAAAAATGGTGGCCGCGCGTCTCCGCCCACTTCAGCGAGGCGCTCACGGCGCCGGCGTTTGCCCACCTGTCGCATTCACTCGCCCGTGAGAAGACCACCGGCTGGCTGCGCGATCAGATGATCGCCCAGCAATTTGCCGTCGATCTCGCGCACGGACCGCAGACCGTCCTGGCTGCCGTGGCGGAGACCGCCGCTTCCAGTCCTGGTCGCGCGGCGCTCGAGGACATCACGTTCACCGAACTCACCTACCGGCGTGTCCTCGTCGGCACCGAGGTCCTCGCGAGTGTCTGGCGCCACACGCTGGATGCGGCGGAGGACAAACGCGTCGGGCTCATCCTGCCGAATGTCAATGCCCTCCCGCTCACGCTCCTGAGCCTCTGGGCGACGGGCCGCGTGCCCGTGCTGCTCAATTTTTCGAGTGGAATCCCGACGATGCTCACGTGTGCCCGGCTCGCCGGCCTGCGGACAATTCTCACCTCCCGGACCTTCCTGGCGAAGGCCAAGCTCGATCTGGCGCCGCTCGCCGCCGCCGGCCTCCGCATTCTGTTTCTTGAGGACATCCGGCCGACGATTTCCGCCGTCACCAAGCTCGGCGCGCTTTTGCGCCATACCTTCGCCCCCGGAGGAAACTTCCACGACACGGTCACATGTCTCCGATCTTCCGATACCGCCGTTGTCCTCTTCACCAGCGGCTCCGAAGGGGTGCCCAAGGGCGTCGAGCTCACCCACGGCAATCTGCTCGCCAACATCCGGCAGGCCAGCGCGGTGATCGATCTCACGGACCACGACCGCTTTTTCAACTCGCTGCCGCTCTTCCACAGTTTCGGACTGGCTGCCGGCACGCTTTTCCCGCTGGTCCGCGGCTGCTACGTCTTCCTGTACCCGTCTCCGCTTCACTACCGCATCGTACCCACGATGGTCTACGACCGTCGCTGTACCCTGCTGATGGGGACCAACACGTTTCTCAACGGCTATGCGCGCAAGGCCCACCCCTACGATTTCACGACGTTGCGCTATCTGGTGGCCGGGGCGGAAAAGGTGCAGACCGCCACTTTTGAGACTTGGACGCGCAAGTTTGGGATTCGCATTCTCGAGGGCTACGGCGCCACCGAGTGCAGCCCTATCATCGCGGTCAACACGCTCATGGCGCCTTCCGTTGGCACCGCCGGCCGGTTTCTCCCTGGGATCGAGTGGAAGCTCGAGCCGGTCGAGGGCGTTTCCGAGGGTGGCCGGCTTCTGGTGCGCGGCCCCAATATCATGAAGGGCTATCTCAACGCTGACGCCCATGCACGCTTCGCCGCGCTTGGCGGCTGGTATGACACGGGCGACATCGTGCACGTTGACGACGACGGCTTTGTCCACATCCGCGGCCGGCTGAAGCGCTTCGCGAAGATCAGCGGCGAGATGGTCAGTCTCACCGCCGTCGAGGATGCGCTTGCGGGCGCGTTCCCGCAATTTGGACCGCGTTGTACGGTGGCGGTCATCGCACGCCCGGATGAAGACAAGGGCGAGGCGCTGATTGCCGTGACCAACGACGCGCGCGTGCAGCTGGCGGATGTCCGGGCTGCGATTCGCGCCAAGGGTCTCGGCAACCTCGCCGTTCCGCGCGCGCTCCGGTTTGTGCAGTCGATGCCGAAGCTCGGCACCGGCAAGGCCGACTATCGCGCCCTGCAGCAATTGCTGGCGGAGGAAGATGCTCGAACCCAGGCCGCGACCAAATAAAGCCGTGCTGATGCCTCCGTCGCTGTTTCACCGTCGCGTGCGGCATTGTCTTCCGGCAAATGCGCGATCAATGGATCGCTGCAACCACGATGTTTTCCGCCGCCAAAGACCGCATGACCAGCGCCGCTGCCAGGGCTTTTCTTGAGTCGCGCATCAAGGCCTACGGGCGGATCGAGGAGTTCACGATCGATTCCAAGCGGCGGCGCATCGAACTGGTGTGCCTGCTTACGGGGGAGGTCAGCCCGATCGGGATCACGGTCGCCCGCTACGAAATCGAACAGAAGCACGGAAAGGTCTTCCTCCTGGTCATCGAAAGCGCGGCGTCGCGTCCGTGGCTGGAGGCCGTGATGCGCGACCATCTGCATGGCCGGAAGTTTGAATTGCCGGGCTGGGCCGCGACGATGTTGTGAACCGCGCGGCCGCGGCCCCGAGCGTTGCGGGCGCTCACCCAGCGAGAATTTTTTCGATCTGGACCAGTTCGTCGCTCGTGAATGGAGCGGCCTGCAAGGCTCCGATGTTTTCCTCGATCTGCGACGGCTTGCTCGCCCCGATGAGCGCCGAGGTGATGCCCGGGGTGCGCAACACCCAGGCGAGCGACATCTGCGCGAGGCTCTGACCACGGGCGCGGGCAAGGACATCGAGTTGGCGGATTTTATCCAGCTTCTCCGGTGTGATGTGCTCCGGCTTCAAGAAGCGCGGGTCATGGGCAGCGCGGGAGTCGGCCGGGATGCCGCCGAGGTAACGGTTGGTCAGGAGTCCTTGGGCGAGGGGGCAAAACGCGATTCCACCGATACCCTCGTCCTGCAGCACGCGGGTGAGGCCGCGCTCGATCCAACGCTCGAACAGGTGAAATTTAGGCTGGTGGATGAGGCATGGGGTGCCGAACTCGCGCAGGAGCTTGGAGGCCCGGACGGTTTGTTCGGCCGAATAGTTGGAAAGTCCGACGTACAAGGCCTTGCCGGAGCGGACGGCTTGGGCAAGCGCACCCATTGTTTCTTCTAACGGGGTCTCGGGATCCGGTCGGTGCGAGTAGAAAATATCGACGTAATCGAGGCGCATCCGTCGCAGGCTCTGGTCGAGCGAACTCAGCAGGTATTTCCGGGAACCCCAGTCGCCATAGGGACCGGGCCACATCGTGTAGCCGGCTTTGGTGGAGATAATCAATTCGTCGCGATGGGCGGCGAGATCGGCGTGCAGAATCCGACCGAAGGCTTCCTCGGCGGAGCCCGGCGGCGGCCCGTAATTATTGGCGAGGTCGAAGTGCGTGATGCCGAGGTCGAACGAGCGCAGAACGAGCGCACGACTGTTGGCGGGATCCCCGACGCTGCCGAAATTATGCCAGAATCCGAGGGAGATGGCCGGGAGCTTGAGGCCGCTGCGGCCGCAGCGGCGGTAGAGGGCGGGATTTTCGTAGCGTGAGGGGGAGGGCGTGTGCGGCATGGCGAAGAGGAAAGGAGATTGAATGCCGCCGAAGGCTCGCGCTCCGAGCATAAAAAACCCGCCGTTGAACCGGCGGGTCGTTTTTACGAGAAAAGGGATGGGCGCACTTACGCGAACGCTTTCGGGATCTCGGCGTCGATTTCGACGGGATGCGGATGGTTGCGTTTTACGCGGTGCAGCTGGTGGCGTCGCTGGAGCATGCGGTCGAGTTTGTCGATCAGCATGGAGACTGCCTTGTGACATTCATCGGCCTCGACGGCCGCGTTCATATCAGGGCCATGGATCTGGATGTGGCCCTTGGCCTTAAACTGGATACCGACCGCCGGATTGCGGTCGCACTCCAGCTCAACGCGTACTCTTACGATGCGTTCCTCATGACGAAACAGTCGCTCGGCTTTCTCACGGACGAACGTCTTGAGAGACGGGGTCAGTTCGAGGTGAATGCCGGATACGATTAGTTCGTGGGTGTTTTGGCTGTTCATGTTTCTCCGTGTTGTTGCGGGTGACGCAAAACGGGGCAGTAGCCCGATCTTGCGAAGAAAGGATCCCCTGTCTTTGTGACTCGACGTGTCATCGCTAAGCGAAGCGCTCCAAACAATCTCGGCCGTCATCATAACGGGCGGATCTTCCGGTATTGGAAAATCATTCATTGAGCTGATAGCGAAGCTGAAGCCGAAACTGGTGATTTGCAACCTCTCGCGTCGTCCGCCGCAAAAAAATATCTCTCCGGATGACGGAGTTATTTTGAACCATTTTGGCTGCGATCTGTCCCGGGCGGACGATCTTGTACGGGCGGCGGAGGAGGTGACCGCTTTTTTGGAGGGTCGGGTGCCCACGGGTGGGATTCTGCTCATCAACAACAGTGGTATCGGCGCATTTGGGCGGTTTCCTGAACCCAATGTTGCCCGGCAACTTGAGATGATCGACCTCAACGTCCGCGCCGTTGTGCATTTGACCGGGCTTCTGCTTCCCCTGCTGCGATCGCGCGGCGGCGTCATCATGAATATCGCCTCAACCGTGGCCTTTCAGCCCACCCCGTTCGCCGCGACCTACGGTGCGAGCAAGGCGTTCGTCCTGCATTGGTCGCTCGCCCTCAACGAGGAGTTGCGGGGTAGCGGTCTCCGGGCGATGGCGGTCTGCCCGGGTACAACGACGACCGAGTTTTTCCACAACGCCGGCGTCGGACCGGGAGCGACGTTGGCGTCGATGAGCATGACCAGCGACGATGTGGCAGAGCGCGCATTGCGGGCAATGGCGGAGGGGCAGCCGATGGAGGTTCCGGGCTGGAAAAACAAGGTCTATACTTTTTTTGGATCCAAGCTTCCCAAACCATTGGTGACGCGCATCGCGGCCCGCGTCCTCGCGTCGATCCGCCTCAAACGTCCTGCGCCGTGAATCATTCCAAGTCAGACCCGAAAGTGCCGGTCGAAGTGCCCGACGACGGCTCGGCGGTCAGGACTGTGCCGGACGATCTTTATTCGCGGCGCGCTTGCGCGTGGCCGCGCCGGGAGCGGAAGCAAGGCCCGGTCAGGATGATCGCGCCCGAAGAAGTGCCGGGTTGGATTGTGTTCGAGGATGAGCGTTTGCTGGTCGTCAACAAACCAGGCGACGTCGTCTGCCATCCCTCGAAGGCCGGACCTTGGTCGAGTCTGGTGGGTGCCCTGCGCGAATACGCCAAACTGCCCACGGTGCACCTGGTGTTTCGGCTCGATCGCGAGACGAGCGGCGTGATCGTGTTGGCTAAAGACGCCGGCATGGCGAGCCGTCTTCAAGTGGCGATGCAGGAGCGAAAGGTCGGCAAGTCCTACCTCGCGATTCTCACTGGAATCATGGCGGCTCCGGTTTCGGTGGATCAACCGCTCGGTGACGACGTTCACAGTCCCGTCTTTTTGAAATCAGCCGTGGTGGGCGCGGGCGAAGGGCAGGGGGCGGTGACGCATTTCACGCCGCTGGCCACGGGCGGTGGATTCACGCTGGCGCGGGTCGTGACTGAGACCGGCCGCAAACACCAGATTAGGGCGCACGCCCAATGGCTCGGACATTCGCTGGTGGGTGACAAAATCTATGGCCCTGATGCGCGGCTCTATCTTGATTTTGTCGACCACGGCTGGACGGACGCCCTCGCGGAGCGACTCCTGCTTCCGCGGCAGGCGTTGCATTGTGCGGCGATTGATTTTCGGCCGGCCGGAGTCCCTCTCTTGTTCTCGGCGCTGCTGCCGGCGGACCTGCGGGGATTTTGTGCCACCCATGGGTTGGTGGTGCCGTCGGGGGAGTAGTGGCCCGACTGGCAATATGAGTGTGGTGGTGTTTCTATTGTCTCACGCTCTTCGATTCATCGCGGCGGATCAGTTTTTGCTGCCGAGCGCGGTGCGCAGCACGGGTTCCAGCAGATCGGCCTGACGCGCGAATCCCATGTCGTTGGGATGCGACCCATCAGTAGCCCCTTCCGCGTCGTGACCGAGCAGGTCGTCGCCCCCGAGATAATAGAGACCCTTGATGCCTTCGCTCTGGAGCGTGGCAAAACACTCGCGCAATGCGGCATGGTTGTCGGTGTGGTGTTGGTTGCGGGCGGGGAGAATCCAGGAATTGGTGTTGCGGCGGTCCTCGACGAGCACGATCGGCGTGCCGGGCCGGGCGGCGCGGAGTTGGTGCACGAGGGGGATGCACTTCAGGCGGACGTCCGCGGCCCCCATGTTCGGAAGGCAGTCAATGACATAGACCGCCGCGTCGATTTTTATGAGGAGTTCACCCACGGCCTGATCCATCCGGCCGTTGCCGGAGAATCCCAGATTGATCACGGGCCGATCAAAACGGCGGCCCAGAATGGCCGTATGCACCATTCCAGGACGCGAAGCGCTGGCCCCGTGGGTGATGGAGGTCCCGTAAAACACAATGGGTTTCTCGGTCCGCGGTGCGAGCCGCTCGAATTTGGCTCCCGGCGGAACTCCAATCGAAAGCTCTTCGACGCCATTGTAGAGTGGGAGGTAGGCCGCGAACTCGCGAAATCCCGGGGCCAGGCCGCCGATTATTTCCTGCCGGACCGCCTTTTTTTCTGGTTTGGTGACACCGACCCAACGCCATTTCCCTGCTTCGTCCCGCGCGTAGAGATCGATGCCGCTGGCGCCGATTCGCGTCATGTTGGCGGACGCCAGGTTCTCCTTGTTGAGGGTGTAGTTTGCCCAGATCATCTTCGCGTCGGTCTTGAAGCGCACCATCATGCCGGCACTGTCGCGGCTCAGGTTCCAGACGGCGTCCGTTACCTTGCCCTGCGCGACCGACGGAAAACGATCGAACCAACGGATGCGTTCCATGTCGCCGAACGCTCGTCCTTCCACGCCCCATTGGGTTACGTCGTGCCACTTCAGTTCCGGCTCGACCGCTTTCTTGGCTGCCGCCGGCGGGTTGGCGGGTGCGGCCGCATGGATCCGGATTGTGACAGCGGCGAGGATCAGCGGGAGGAGGGCAAGGCGGAGTTTTGGAAGGGGCATGGATCGGACGCTCGCATTCCTGGACGCGGTGCGTCAAGCGAGCGGCGTCCGGTCTGATAAAACCCATTGCCCTGTGCGAGAATCCGTGCGGTGCTTGGAAAGACCTCGTGGGCTGGGGCGGCGTGACGCAGGGGGGGCGATCATTCGGTTCCCCTTTGTGTCGGCAAAACCGGCCCACGACCTTTCCTGAAGTCAAGTTCCCCACCTCCTCCTGAAATGATCAATAAAATGAAATACTCCGTTCTGCTTCTCACGGCTGTGTTAGTTGGTGCAGCCCAGCTTCCCGCCCAGACCGCCGACAAGAAACAGCCGGCCGCGAAACAACCGCCGCCGCCGCCTTTGCCGGGTGCCGGGACGGGTGGCACGACACCGCATGCGACGATCAGTGCGGCGATCGGGCCGAATCGTCGGGAGGGCGGCATGATTACGATCTCCTATGGCCGCCCTTACGCGGTCCATCCGCGCAAGGGCGGTGAGCCGCGCAAGATCTGGGGCGGGCTTGTTCCCTATGGCAAGGCCGACCGGCTCGGGGCCGACGAGGCGACGCTGTTCGTCAATGAATATGCGATCGAAGTCGCCGGTACCACCATTCCGGCCGGGGCATATACGCTCTACATCATCCCGTCTGAAACGGGCACGTCGAAGCTGGCGTTCAGCAAGCATATTGGGAAATGGGGTGTTCCGGTGGATGAAACGAACGACTTGGTCCGCGTGGACTTGAAGCGTGATTCGCTCCCGGAAACGGTCAATCAGCTGACGTTGCAAATCGAAAACGTGCCGGCTGGAAGCATGAATGGTGTTTTGAAGATCAAATGGGAGAAAACGCAGTTTTCCCTGCCGTTTGTCCTGAAAAAATAGGACGAAGCAGAAGCGTTGGTCTAAGAAGCGTGGACTGCGGCGGCGACGGTCGTCGCAGTCTGGTTCGCGGCCATGGTTCCGCTAGCCCTCGCACTCGGGCGTTCCGAATTGAAGTGTGTGTGTGGGCGAAGGCCGTTGCCGGGTATTTTGCGAATTGCTCGTTTGGCAAACACGCTTGACGCGCCCCGCGAAACGTCGAGGCTCCCGCTTCCGATTTTCGCCCTCATCGTCTATCGGTTAGGACAGGAGATTCTCAATCTTCAAAGCCGGGTTCGATTCCCGGTGGGGGCGCCAATTTTACCAGAAGGGCTTTAGGGGTAATCCAAAAGGGACCAGCGGCCAATTTCTCGGTGTTTTTGGCCTTTCATCGGGCGGCCGGGGTGTTTCGGTATTAAACAGCCGGGCAAGGAACCATGGCGTCACCGTTAACCTGCGTGCAAAGGACGCTCGCGTCACGATTACGTCGGATCGGATTCGAGCCAGAACGAGGAGCGCCGATTGTCGCACTTTCTCTCGTTTGGCTGTTCCGTTTTTGTCACGTTGAGTTTTTGCGCGCCATTGCGCAGGGAGATGAATGTCAAAGACTCAGATTTTGGGAGAGCCAACCCGGCCGGTCAGTCCGCGGACGGTTTGCTCAAGCCCTCGACTTTAGAGCAAATCGCTAAAGCTTGCGCCGTTCCTTCTTACGGCAGCATTTTTTCAATAATCGGCTGCCAGAGATCGGTGCCGTTAATGCTGAGGATCTTTTCGGCAGGGAATGGCGCTGAGCCATCAAGTTTGAGGATCTTGCCGTTGGCGAGGTCGAGGCCGATCATCATGGAGTGATCGCTGTCGCCAACCTGAATTTCCGCGGTGTTCGCGTTGTAGGTAAACCTGCGGGTTAGCTCGGAAAACTTCCGGGCGAATATGGCGAATGAGGTGTCGTCAGTAGCGGTTGCGGTTTCGGCCACGAAGGCGACGAGTCCCTGGCCGGGATGTGCACCCATACCGTGTTCGACCGTTATCCGTGCGGCTTTATGGGCATCACCATCGCGGATCAGATTCACTTCGAGGCGGGTGCCGTTGACCCACGCTTTGCGTGCTTCGAGTATGCGCAGACCAAGGACAACCCCGTTCTTGCGGATAAGAACGATCTTTTCCGGGGGAATCGGTCCGGTCGGCGCGATCGAGCCATCGGCGAAGCAGACGGTGGCGTCAGACGGGAAAACCCAATGCGACCAGAGCCCGCGTAATTCCGGCACGGGGCGAAGGTGCTTGGGCCGTTCGGTGTCGTCGGCCGCCATGAGCAGCACGCGGTCCTTGTTCTGCACTGAACCTAGGGTGGGGCGGAGGTGCAGGGTTTTGCTGTGACCGTTGCTATCGGGTTCCTTGGAAACCCCGTACGGGTCGTTGCGGCCGTCCATCACATAATAAACCATCGGCGTCCGACGGTCGTCGGTGAATTGCATGGCGAAGATCTTGTCGTCATAGGCCTTGCTCGCGCCGCACGTGCCGATGCAATAGTCCTTGGTCACCCAGTTCGTGGCTGTCTGTCCCAGCCCTTGGCCCCAGCGCTGGATCACGGCGCGAGGTAAGGTGGCGCGGACGGCGTCGGTCCATTCCTTCGGGGCTTTCCAGTCGCGGGAGGTGCTTTCGGCGGCGAGGACTTCGGGTTTGGCCGATGGCAGCCAGCCATTGGAGGCAAGTTGGGCGTCCAAGGACCCAATTCCGAGCAGGTAGTTGTAATCACGGCTGTGGGAACCGCCGAGGCGCTGGGCGGACTCGAACCAGTTGGCCGCCACCTCGGTCCAAAGAATCTGCAGGATCGCACGGCCCAATTCCTGGTCGCGGGGTTCCTTGGACAGCCGGACCAGCTGAATAGCACAATCCATGTCCACGCCCGTATAGGTGGTACTGTTGTATTCCGTGACCCCGTTTTGCTTCGTATAGGCGAACCATTCCCTCAGGTTGGCTCGGCCCCGGTCCGACAGTTCAGGCTGGTTCAGATACTGCCCCAGCAGCACCAGGTTCGACGCCTTCATCAGGAAAATATTTGTGTAGCTCGGGAGTACCTTCTGCTCTTGGGCGCCCAGGGCTGCGTCCCGCATCATTGGGCGGAAGGCCGCCTCGTTGTCGGCATTGAGGCGCCCGGGATGCCCCAGAGAAAGTGCCATTGCGTTCTGGCAGACGAACTGCACGGCATTGCGATCCTTGACCTCCGGCTGGCCTCGATACCAGCGGAAGTTGCCGAAGGTCGGGTTGCCCGCGCGGAGTTCTTGCTGCTCGCGCAGGGTGCGGATGGCCCTGCCGATATTCTCCTGGCGGTCCCCGGCCACCGCTGCCTCGAGAATATACTTCATCAACTCGCGGGCCCCCAAACGATCATCGGCCTTTTCGATGCGGACGAACATCGCGTGTAGGCTCTTGGCCTGGTCAGGGGTGGGCTCGGCGCAAGCGAGAATGACGACCGACAGGAAGCAAGCCAAGGTCGCTAGACGGGCGCGGAACATCTTCCCTCCACCGTATCACCAGCCGAACCGAATTGAAGCTGAATCTTGGCCTCCTTTGCGGGCACAGTGCGTTTCTTGCCTGTTTCCGCTGCGGGATGTCATCGCGCTTGCTTCGTGGCGCGCGAATTTTACGGTGGGCGGTCTCTCCCCAATATGAGCTCTCGCTTCCTCTTCCGTCTTGCCTTCATTGCGGCCGCGCTCGTCGCGCTGCCCCTCGCCCGCGCGGCGAAAAACAAGGATGCCACCGGTCCCAAGCTGGGCCTGCAATCCTGGACCTGCCGCAATATGAAATTCGACGAGGTCGTCGCGTTTGCGGTCAAGCACGGCGTCACTCAAATCGAGTTCATCAAAGCGCACATGGATCCCGCTGCGCCGAAGGAGGAGACGCTCCGGAAAAAGGCGATTCTCGACCAGAACGGCCTCACCGCTTACTCGTTTGGCGTCAATGCCACCTCGATGGACAAGGAAGCGAACCGCGTGCTCTTTGAGTTCGCGAAGCTCATGGGGATGAAGGTTATCATCGTTGAACCGAAAAACCTCGCCGAGTGGGACAATCTTGAGGCGCTGGTGAAGGAGTACGACATCAAGCTGGCGATCCACAACCACGGTACCGGCACGATGTACGGCGACCCGGCCACGGTGAAGAAGGTGCTGGCAGCCCGGGACAATCGGATTGGGGTTTGCCTCGACATCGGTTGGGTGACGGCGGCGGGTTTTGATGCCGCGGAAGTCTTCCGCAGTTACGGCGACCGGGTTTACGACATGCACTTCAAGGACAAGGTCATCGAGAAGGATGCGGCGGGCAAAGCCACCCCGGTCGACACGGAGATCGGCAAAGGCAAGGCCAACTATGCGGGGCTCTTTGCCGAGATTAAGAAGAGCAAGTGGAGTGGCGTGCTGGCAATCGAGACCGACCACAAGGGCTTTGCGGAGAATCCGAACCGGCTGGTCTCGGAGGCGAAGACGTTTTTTACCGCGAGCGTTCACAACAAGAAGTGACGCTGCGTTTACTTTTCGACGGACGGTCGCGGTCGGTGCGGAAAAAATCGCCCATTTTCCGCGTGCAGTGAATCCATCGTGCTGATCGCGGCGTCTTTCCGGAGGATCCGCGTGTCCTTGCGTCCGCTTTTTTAGAATGACAGACAAGAGCAGCGTTATTTAAGGCCTCTGATCTTTCTTTTGCTCCGGCCTCTGACCGGAGGTTGGGAATTTTTTCGTTACCTCATGAAACTTATCCTCCCGTTTGTGTTTGCCGCAGCCGCGGCGTGCGCGGCCGCACCTCGCCAGCCAAACATCGTCTTCATCTTTTCCGACGACCATGCTTACCAGGCGATTAGCGCCTATGGGGAAGAGCGCAAACTGCTCGCGACGCCAAACATCGATCGAATCGGGCAGGGTGGTGTACGTTTCGACCGATGCCTCGTGACGAATTCGATTTGCGGGCCGGCGCGTGCGACGATTCTCACGGGAAAGTACAGCCATCTGAACGGCTTTCCCAACAACTCCAACTCAACCTTCGACGGCGCGCAGACGACGTTTCCGAAGCTGATGCAAAAAGCCGGGTACCAGACGGCGATCGTGGGGAAATGGCATCTGGGGTCGGATCCGACCGGTTTCGATTTCTGGCAGATTTTGCCCGGGCAGGGCATTTACTACAACCCGCCGATGATCAAGATGGGCACCCAGGTCAAGGTGCCTGGCTACGTCACCGACATCATCACGGATGTCTCGCTCGATTGGCTGCAGAAACGCGACAAGTCGAAACCCTTCCTGATAATGATGCAGCACAAGGCGCCGCATCGTGAGTGGGCGCCGGCGCTCCGGCATCTTGATGCCGACAAGGATCGCG
Source organism: Opitutia bacterium (assembly GCA_947474365.1). GTDB lineage: Bacteria > Verrucomicrobiota > Verrucomicrobiia > Opitutales > Opitutaceae > ER46. The sequence goes on from CANJIU010000026.1 coordinate 34,498, forward strand.
TTTACGCCGAGCCGTCCACGTTGTTCGACGATTACTCCGGGCGAGGCCTCGCCGAGCATGACCAGGACATGACGATCGAAAAGACGTTTACCGACCGCGATGCCAAGCTGAGCCCGCCGCCGGGAATGACACCCGAGCAACTGAAGATCTGGGAGGCCTACTACGAGCCGCGGAACGCGAAATTCCGGGCCGCGAATCTCAAGGGCAAGGATCTCGTCCGCTGGCGCTATCAACGGTACATGCACGACTATCTCGCGACCGTCCGCGCCGTCGACGAGAGCGTTGGCCGGATGCTCGATTACCTCGACAAGGAAGGGCTCGCTGAAAACACCCTGATTGTTTATGCGAGCGACCAGGGGTTCTATCTCGGTGAGCACGGCTGGTTCGACAAGCGTTGGATTTTCGAGGAATCGGTGCGGACTCCGTTCTTGGTTCGTTGGCCCGGCGTGACGAAGCCCGGCACGGTCAACACCGACCTGGTTTCGAATTTGGATTTCGGCGAAACGTTCCTCGCTGCGGCCGGCCTGCCGGTTCCGGCAGAGATGCAGGGGCGCAGCCTCGTTCCGATCCTGCGTGGCCAACGCCCGGCGGACTGGCGCACCGCGTTTTATTATCAGTATTTCGAGTACCCGACGCCGCATCACGTGCGCCCTCATTACGGGGTGGTCACCGACCGCTACAAGTTGGTGCGATTCTACGGGACGAAAGAGGATTATTGGGAGCTTTTCGATCGGCAGAAGGATCCAAAGGAATTGCGCAGCGTCTATGCGGATCCGGCCTACGCACCGACCGTCGCCGAACTGGAGAAGGAACTGACGCGGCTTCGCAAGGAACTGAAGGTGCCGGATGAAATTCCGGCGCGTTTCTTTGGCAACCAGGGCGTCGAAGGTGGCGGTCAGAGGAAGAAGAAGCAGGCGAAACAGAACGATTGATCCCTAATCGTGCGCCGGATTCCAGGTGCTCACCCCTCCCCATGAAAACCCACAGGACCTTTCTCGCCGTTTTCCTTGCATTGACGGCGTCGCTTTTTGCGGCCGGAACAGCAAAGAAGCCCAACGTTCTCTTCATTGCGGTCGATGACATGAACAACGACCTGGGCTGCTACGGCAGTCCGCTCGTGAAATCGCCGAACATCGACCGACTCGCCGCGCGGGGCGTCCGGTTTGATCGCGCGTACTGCCAATTCCCGCTGTGCAGCCCGAGTCGCTCGTCAATCATGACCGGGTTGCGGCCCGATCAAACGCGTGTCTTTGACCTACAGTACCATTTTCGGACGGGTCTGCCCGACGTGGTGACCTTGCCGCAACTGTTCATGCGCAGCGGCTATTTCGCGGCGCGCGTCGGCAAAATCTACCACTATGGCAACCCGGGGGACATTGGGACGAGTGGGTTGGACGACCCGGTGTCGTGGAAGGAATTCGTCAACCCGGCGGGCCGCGACAAGACCACCCTGGAGTCGGACATTATCAATTATACGCCGCAGCGGGGCCTTGGTTCGGCCATGGCGTTTTTGTCGGACAAGACCGGCCGCGACGAGGATCACACCGACGGCAAGGTTGCCACCGAGGCGATCAAGCTGCTCGAGAAACACAAGGAAGAGCCGTTCTTCCTCGCCGTCGGTTTCTACAAGCCGCACACGCCGTACGTGGCGCCGCGGAAGTACTTTGACCTCTATCCGTTGGAAAAAATGGAAGTGCCGGTAATGCCTGCGAATTATGCAAAGACGGTACCGGAGGCAGCACTCTATTCGACCCGACCCTGGCCGCTTTTTGGGGTGACCCAACAGCAGGCGCGGGAAGTAAAACAGGGTTACTACGCGGCGATTTCCTTCGTCGACGCGCAGATCGGCCGGGTGATTGACGCGCTTGATCGGTTGGGGCTGCGCGACAACACGGTGATCGTTTTTTGGAGCGATCACGGCTACTCGTTGGGGACGCACGGGCTGTGGATGAAGCAGAACTGCTTTGAGGACGCGGCTCGGGTGCCCTTCATCGTCGCCGGACCGGGCGTGAAGGCGGGCGGGGTTTCGCCCCGCATGGTTGAGTTGATCGACGTTTACCCGACGCTGGCAGATCTGGCCGGGTTGGCGCTGCCCACGAAATTGCCGGGTGCCTCCCTGCGCCCACTGCTGGCGAAGCCTGAGGCGGAGTGGAACCGGCCGGCGTTCACCCAGGTGGAGCGCGGTGGATTTCCCGGACGCAGCGTGCGTACTCCCCGCTGGCGCTACACGGAATGGGATGATGGCAAACAGGGCTCAGAACTTTATGACGAACAGAAGGACCCCGGCGAAATGAAGAATCTTGCCGGAGATTCGAGCTATGCGGCCACGATTTCAGAACTGAAGTTGCTCGTGAAGGCCAACTGGCCCGAACGAGTGACGGGCGGCAAGGCCGAGGCGGTTACGAAGAAGGCGACGCGGAAGGAAAAAAAGAAGGCAGAGTAGGTCGTTCCGACTTCTTTTGCCTGATGCGCGAATGCCCCAGTGCCGGCACCGGTTGTTGAAACCAACCGTGCCGGGCGACTACGGACAATGCGTTTACTTCTCGATCAGGTGCTTTGCGGCGAGGGCGACGTAGTTTTCCCCCCGTGATTCCGATTTTTCCGCGGCCTTGAACAACGGCTGGAACGATGCCGGTCGATTGGGCAGATAAGTGAGGTAATTCAAAGCTTCGAGACGAAGTTCGGGGCGTTGATCCTTGCCGAGTGCTGCGGCCAGCACGGGCCACGCTGCTTCCGTGTTGCCCAGTCGGCCGGTCGCGTAGGCTGCTGCGATGCGGACTGAGCCGATCGGGTCCCGCAACAGGGGTGTGAGGTCAGAGAGTGCGGACTTTGACGCGTTCAAGGCGGAAATCGCACCCCAGAACCGGATTGTCGGCAACGGATCGCCCATGGCGGCTTTGAGTTCGGCAGCTTTCGGGGAGTCGCCGAGTTGCAGCCGGTCGACGATTTCGATGATGCGGGCGAGCGGATAGTCACGGTCATTGCGGCTGAATTCGGTCGGTGACTTCTCTCCGCAGAGGTCGCGGAGGATCGGCTCCGGCATGAACCCCGTGTCGCGAATGCGCAGGAGATGCGCGTTATTGGCGGCGCGCATCCGCTCAAGCCTGGCCCGATGGGACGGGTCGGTGGCAAGATTGCGGACATTGTCGGGGTCGGAGGCACAGTCGAACAACTGCTCCGCCGGTTTGGGCTCGAAGAATGAGCGTTGGACCGCGGTGAGTTTTCCCTCGCCGCGTAGCCGGTCCCACTCCCGAGTTGACGACATCTTCCACAGATAGTTGACGTGCTGCATGATCGGGACGTCGGGCCGGTAGTTGCGGATGTAGCGCCAGCGACCGTCCGTGACTGCGCGAGAAAAGTCATAGCGTTCATCCATGCGGCCCCGGAAATTGTAGGTGAATTCCGGGGCGGCGCCGCGGGCCGGGCCGGCGAAGGCGCGGCCTTGGAAATAATCCGGAGCCTTCACGCCCGCGAGACTCAGTACGGTCGGGGCGAGATCCACCCAGTTGAAGAGTTCCTTGGTGCTTGAGCCGGCAGGCAGGGGGAACAGGTATTGGAATTTCTTCGGAAACCGAATCATGAACGACGGATGGGTGCCGTTTTCGAAGAGGAACCGTTTGCTGCGGGGGAGCACGCCGCCGTGGTCCGAGTAGTAGAAGATGATCGTATCGTCGGAGAGCCCGTCCGCTTCGAGTTCCGCGAGGACCTCGCCGATTTGGCGATCGGCCTCTGAAACCCGATCGTAATACTGCGCAATGTCCGCGCGAACTTCAGGGGTGTCGGGCAAATAGGCGGGGACGCGGACTTTCGTGGCGTCGGTTTTGATCGCCATACGCTTGTGGAGCGAACTCTCGTGGCTTGCGGTGGTATTGAAGACGCTGAAGAACGGCTGTCCGGCCTTGCGGTTGCGCCAGTGCGCCTGATTGCCGTTTTGATCCCACGTGCCGGATAGGACCTCGGCATTGTAGTCGGTCTTGGCGTGATTGGAGGTGAAATAGCCGGCGTCGCGCAGGTAGGCGGGAAAGTACCGCATCCAGGAAGGCATGGGAACGTTGCTGCGCATGTGTTGCGTGCCGAGCGCAGGCGCAAACATCCCGGTGATGATGCTCGCGCGGGTCGGGGCGCAGACGGCGGACGTGGAGTAGGCGCGTTCAAAGAGGATGCCCTCCTTTGCGAGGCGGTCGAAGTTCGGCGTGCGGGCGAGCGGGTCACCGTAGGCGCTGACGTAATTGTAGGTGTTATCTTCGGCCACGACCCAAAGAATGTTGGGACGGGCACCGCCTGGCGCCGGTTGGGCGTGGGCCGAAAAACCGGCCAAAAGGACCAGCGTCGCGATGAGTCGAAATGAATGACGGTTCATGGAGGTCGAGGTTTTGAGGCGGGCGCCGAAGGGAGGCGACTCGGTTGGACATTTCGCCAGCAGATCGCACCGAAGGTCAAGCGGGGTCCCACCGTTTGAAGGAGAGTCGTCGGTGCGATGATCCGAAAAAAAATTGCCAACTTGCTGCCAAATCGAATCAGCGGGCCCCGTGCGAAATCCGCGGCTTGTTTTTCGCGGTGCAAGTGACGATTTGGTCACATCGACTCGCTCAGCCGTCCCATCACCCAGATGAAAACCCTCGATCCCGTCATCGACCGTCAGTTTCCGCTAATCTCCAAAATTGTTGCTGATGAAACGTGGCTGGAGGGCGAGCGACGCGGACGTGCGGTCGAGGCCCGGGATCCGGTGGTGCAGGAGAAGGTTTGCGAAATCATCCTGCGCATGGGGGCAGAGATGAGGGATTATGTATTGCGCGAGTTGGCGGCGGAGCGGGAGGCCCGTCTGGGTCGGAGCGACCAGCCGGCCCGGGCGGAGGCGGCTTGAGTTTGGTGCCTTCAGGACCGTAGCTTCAGCCGCGGCGCTCAAGGAGCGATGTGCTTTTTCCGTGACGTAGCGTGGTGTCCGCCCGTCTACTGGAGAAACTAGTTCCCTTTCGCCGTGGAATTCTCCGCGGGTCGGGCGGGAATTCCATTCCATGAAGTCCTCGTTTCCCACTTTGCCTGAGTTAGACCGCCGTATGATGCTCAAGTGGGTGGCGGTCGCCGGTGCGGCGTGGGTCTGTCCTTTCCGCCTGCCGGCCCAGTCAAACCGGCCGTCCGCGTCGTCGGTGCGCGCAATCACCGATTACCTGGAATCATTGGCCCGGCCGGACGGGGGGTACGCGTGGGCCGATCAGGAAATCTCCCATCTTACGCCGACGTTTGGCGTGATTGGAGCGTATCGGACGCTGCAGGAGGCTCCCCCGCGCCGAGAAACGCTGGTGGAATACGTTCGGACGCATCATCCGCGGGAGATTAAGAAATTGGAGCAAGAGCGCCGGATTTTCGAATGGCAGCAAATTCAGGGGCTCGCGTGGCTCGGGGCGGATGTCAGCGAGTTCCGACCGAGAATTGCAGCATTCACCAAGCCGCTCGGCTACCTGAAGCAGTACGAACAGCACGGCTATCCGATCTTTCAGTCCGAGCTTGGCGTCGTGATGTCGCATGCGCTGCTTGGCCTGCCAACGGAGGGAATCGCAGATGCGTTTGGTTCGTACCTTGCGGCGCGGCGCCGTGCCAACGGCAGTTTCAACAACACGCCCGCGTCCGACGGCGGCGATGGCCACGTGATGAACACGCTGTGGGGCTTGCAGGCGTCACAGGTCCTTGGACGTGCAATCCCTCGGCCGGACGAGCTCGTGGCATGGCTGCAGGGCTGTCAGTTGGCGAATGGCGGCTTCACCTTTGCGCCGAAGCCGGAATTTGCGGGGGTGGATGACGTCGTCTACGTGCGCGCCGCCCTGCGGGCGTTGAAACTTTTGGGGACGGGTCCGGGGAAACGAGATGCGTGCATCTCGTACCTTCATTCGCTGGCCAATGCGGACGGCGGCTTCAGTGACCGGCCCGGCTGGCTGAGCAACGCGACGGCAACGTTCTACGCACTCGACGCCTTGGACTTGCTGGGGGCGCTCGATACGCTGGGTGCCGTGAAGCGCCGGCCACTGCGGCCGCGGGCGAAGCTGCCCTCGGATCTCAAGATCTTCACCATCCAGATCGAATCGCACGGCACGGGCAGCCCCGCTGAGGCGGTGGATCTTGCGCGCAGTCTGAAAATCGATCTGTGGGGGACGAAAAATGCCAAGCCCGGATGGGTCCCGCGCGCGAGGGCCATCGCCACGCAGCAGCGCGTCCCGGTGACGTTTTTTCCGGCCAACGAAGAATATGGCACGTGGGTCGATGTGCCCGGACTCGGCACCTACAGTCATACGAGCGACCTCGTGGCGCCGGGTGATACCGACATCGGCCCGCCGCTCGGCGTGCGCGGTGAATCCTCGCCGCCGGTTTCGTGGCAGGATTTTCGGACACGTCGCCTTGATGCGTTGCAGAAGGGGCAGGGCAGGTTGCTCTGGCAATTCGGGGAAAACGAGGAACTCGTTCGCATGTTGCTCGACGATTCGGTGGAACGCGGCGGTTTCGCCATGATCAGTACGTACCATTTCGGAAATCCGGACTTCATGAACACGGAGCCGTTTCTCAACCGCTGGCGTGGGCGGATTCCGTTTATCGGACTGCAGGATTCACATGGCCCGGAATCCTGGTGGTTTTCGGATCAGACGACGGGCTTTCGGACCCTGTTTCTCGCGACGGAGCCGACGTGGGCGGGGTGGTTGAACGCGTTGAAACAGAATTGGACCGTGGCGGTACGTCGCGATGGGTGGACCAAGGGCCGGACCTGGATGCACAGCGGTTCCGACGAGGTGCGCGATCTGGTGCGCGCGCGGGAGCGCGAGTGGCGCTGGTGGGACAATCCGGCGATCTCCCGTCCGATGGTCTCAATCGTGCCGTTGACCGCCGCGGATGAATTCGAGGCCGGCCGGCCCGAGACCGGGATCAAATTGCGGGTGCGTTGCGCCTGGGAGAATACGCCTCAAGGGCTCCTCAAGACGCCGATCTCGGAGTTGGTGAAATTGACGCTGGACGGTCGCGAGGTCGCGCCAGTGTTGGAGTCGCGAAAACGCCCTAACGGATTGTTCGAGGAGCACCATCATCATTATTCGCTCTCCGCCGATGAAGCGCGCAGGAGGCACACGGCAACCGCGACGGTGCGGATGATCGATTCCAAGCAGGAGATCTCCCGGACCGTGGAGTTCGGTGGCTAAACGGTGTCGGTTTCTTGACCCGGGAGACCACGATTAATTCCGGGGCTGCGCGTTTGACCTCGTACGGACCTGTCCTGACGATGCTCTATGAAATCCCTTTTTCGTTTCCGCGGCTCCGTCCACGCTGCGTTGATAGTGGCCGCGGTGTTGTTTTCTTCCGACTTGTTTGCCCAGGCCGTGGCGCCTCCGTCGAAGTCGCCGGTTTTGCCGACGACGGGCGAAACGGTCACGCTCTCTCCGTTTGAGGTGCGCGCCGAGGACGACAGCGGGTACCAGGCGATGAACACGACCTCGGGCAGTCGGCTGGCGACGAGCCTGAAGGACACGGCGGCTTCGATTTCGCCTTTCACGCCCGAGTTTCTTTCCGACATCGCCGCGACCAACGTCCAGGACATGCTGGCCTACGCCGCGAATGCCGAGCTGAATGCAGGAGACTCCGAGGGATCCGGTTTCAACAACCCGCGCGACTTTAGCTCCGCCGGTGGCGAGCCGTTTCGCATCCGTGGCATTCCGGGTGGCGTGTCGACGGACTACGTCGAGAACGCCTCACCCCAGGATCTCTACAACATCGAGCGGGCCGAAGTCGCGAGCGGACCCAATTCCATCCTCTTCGGTTCCGGTGATGCCGGAGGACTCGTCTCACTCACCTCGAAAAAAGCCGGTGTCTCACGGAATAAGTTCTCCGGCCAGGCGGTGTTCGGATCCGGCGCCTATCAGCGTTATTCGGCCGATCTCAATTACGTCCTGATCCCGAAGACGCTGGCGGTGCGCTTTAACGGTCTTTACCAGAATGCGAAGAGCTGGCGGACCTATGAATTCAACGATGCCAAGCGCGCTGCGGGCTCCGTGACCTACAAGCCGTTTCGGAACACGTCCGTCTCGTTCAACTACGAGAAGGGGCTGACCGAAAACAGCGTCGGCCTGAAATGGAACACGACGGATCAGGTCACCCGTTGGATTGCGGCCGGTCGTCCTGTGACCGACGCGACTGCCGCCAACACCGCTCTGGGCATTTCCAATCTCGGCGCGAATCAGCGGTTCACCTATTTCACGCAGGACGGAGTCGTCTCCAATCTGCGGAACGAGAATCGTACCAACATTGCCCCTGGCACCGCCGACACGCTGCTGCCGCAGTCTATTTTCCCCTACAGCGTCAACTGGGCCGGCCCGAACACGAAACTCTGGCGCGACTTCGACAACTACCAACTTTCGATCGAGCAGCGGCTGTCGGACACGCTGACGATCCAGGGCGTCTACCTCAAGAACACGACCGACGCCCGGGCGCGGTCCTTTGTCTACAACGGAAACACGATGGATTTCCTGGGCGACCCGAATCTCACGATTCCCGCCCAAAACGGTACGGGCACGGTGGCGAATCCGCGCGCGAAGCAGCTCTACCTTGAGAGCAACCAGCTCGACGACCGGACCTTCACGGAGAACGAAATCAAGCGCGTCACCGTCGCGTACGAGCTCAAGTTGGGAAAGTGGTTTGGCAACCACCGGATGGCAGGCCTCTACGAGAACGCAGTGAAGAACACGCACACGCAGGCACGCCGAGAAATCCTCGTCGACCAGAACAACCGCCCCGTGGCCAATGTCGCTGATCCGGCCAACGCCCAGAATCTGCTCTACCGCCGGACTTATATCACAGAGGGCGATTTTTCCACCTACGCGCTCACCGGGCTCTACACGCCGATCGCGCCGTTCAGCTACAATGGCCTCACGCTCAGCCCGCGCCTCATCAACACGGGCGCGCAGGACTCGGTCAAGGACACGAAGAGCTGGATGTATGCGCTCCAGACATCCTGGCTCGATAATCGCCTGGCGACCACGTTGGGCTATCGCAAGGACGACATCGTTTACCTGGACAACACGGCGGAGCGGATCACCAATGCCGCCGACCCACGAATTACGTCGGGGCAGAACGTGCTCAACGAGCTGGCGGCGGTGCCGACGTTTGACCGCCACGTCGTTCATCCGCACACGCTCACCGCCGGCGGAGTAATCCACGTGACGAAGCGGTTCTCCGTTTTCTACAACCATTCGACCAACGTGGGCGCGCCGCGCTTCAACCGCAGTCTGCTGCCGAACGGCGAGATTCCCGGCACGCCGAAGGGCGAGGGCAAGGATTTCGGCGTGATGATCGATCTGCTGGGCGACGACCGCTATTTCGCGCGCATCACGTACTTTGAGACCGCGCAAATCGGGGACGCCGCGGTGTCGCCGAGCGGAGCGGTGCTCGATGCCGCCGCGCTCGGTCGCTCGCAGGTCAAGACGATCCTCGCGGCGTTGCGGGATGCGGGTCGGATCACATCGGCCCAATACGATGCCGGCACGTTCAACTGGAACGCGGCGACCATCGACACCGCCAGCAAGGGCGTCGAACTCGAGTTGATCGCGAATCCCTCCCGCAATTGGACGGTGCGCGCGAACTATTCGCACTCGTCACGTGACCGGGAGAACTTTTTCGCCGAGGGCTATGCCTATTACGCGAAAAAATTCCCCGAATGGCGTGGCCTCGCGCAGGGCAACGCGGCGCTGCTTGCCACCATCGAGGCGCAGATGACCCAGATTCAACAAAACGAACTCGACGGTCGCGCGGTCGCGCAGGAGCAGGGCTTCGGTTCGATTCCCCACAAGGCGACCATGACGACTCGCTACAAATTTGACAGCGGCGGCTTCATGGGCGATCAGCTCAAGGGACTTTACGTCGGCAGCGGGGTGCGTTTCCAGTCGGGCACGTTCAGCCAGACCGACACGCGCGCGGCGAGCGCCGGCGGAACGGGCAAGGACTACTTCACGAAAGCCACGCTCTTCACAGACGCGTTCGTCGGATATCGATTCAAACTGCCGTGGCACAAGATGCCGGTGGGCGTGCAGGTCAACGGGCGGAATATCTTCAACTCCGACCGCGACAGCCTCGCGCGTTACAACGCTGACTTCTCCGGCGCACGTCGCATCTATCTGCGCGAACCGCGCAGTTGGAAACTGACGTTTTCGGCGGACTATTGAGCGGCGCCGGTCAGCGCGCCGCATCCGGCGCCAGGCGGTGATACTTTTCGAGGATCTCCCGCAGGCGCGGAATGGGCAGGGCGTCGACGACATGGTCATCGCGGCCCGTCATTTTTTCTCCGGCGACGAGGGCGTTGACGATGGCCTCCTCGACTGCCTCGACCGTGCTTTCGAAGAGCGGGCTCATCGCTTCGTTGGTCAGCGCCTGGAAGGTGGAAGGCGCGAATCCGATTTCACCTGACGCGGTCTCCCGGGCGGCCCCGCTGGCATTGGCCGTGGAAAACGCGATGAAAAGGTCGCCGGAGCCGTTGCCGGAGACGGCCCCGGTGCGGGCGAGGCCGAGGGATGCGCGCCGCGCCAGTCGTTTCAATTGATGCGGGAGCAAGGGCGCGTCGGTGGCGAGGGCGATGAGGATTGAACCGGTTTCACCGACGCTGACCGCGGCGAGATTGGTCGAATCACTTCCGGCAAAACGGCGATGTCCGCCGCCGATTTCACGACCCACGGGCACGCCGGCGATGGTCAACTGACGGCGCACGCCGTGGTTGGCCTGCACGAGCACGCCGAGCGTGTAGCCGCCGAGATCGGCTCCGAGTCGGCGCGAAGCCGTGCCAATGCCGCCCTTGAATTCATAGCTCACCATGCCGGTGCCCCCGCCCACGCCGCCCTCGGCGACCGGGCCGCTCCGGGCCTCGTCGATGGCGCGAAACACATGCTCGGGCTTCACGTGGAAACCGTTGATGTCGCTCAGCCAGCCGTCCCACGTTTCTGCGACCACCGGCAGGGACCACGAGACGTCTCCCAGGTCGCGGCCTGATTTTTGATTGCGCCACGCGATCACGGCGTCGCGGACGACGCCTACGCTGTGCGTGTTGGTGAACATCATTGGCCCTTCGAGAAAACCTGACTCCTCAATCCACGCGGTGCCGGTCATCTCCCCGTTGCCGTTGAGGGAGAAGGTCGCGGCGAAAACCGGCGGGGCGCCTGGGTTCTTGCCGCGGGGCAGGATTGCGGTGACGCCCGTGCGCACGGGACCGCGACCAACCGCCAGTTTCCCATCGCCGGAAATGAGGGTAACGTGGCCCACCTCCACGCCGGCGACGTCCGTGATCGCGTTGAGTGGTCCCGGAGTCCCTTCGAAAGGTACGCCGACCTCGCGCGCCCGGGATTTCGCGTGGCCAAACTGGGGTGCAAGGACGAACGCAACGACGGCGCAGCAGAAAAGGAAGCGGGACGGCATGGAGCCAGCGTGCCGCCGTCCCGGAGCGAGGCAATCCGTTCGCGCTGTTTACCGCGGGTCGTTGATCCGTCCGAAGAACAGGCACGTCCCGCTGGCGCGGTGCTGGATGGCGAAGAGAAACGGCCGGTCAACGCGGACCACGACGGGTTGGATGGCGACCGGAACGGCGATTGAGGTCACCGCCACAATGCCAATCGCGGTGGCCGCGGCAGCCTCGGTCCCTTCCTCGTCGAGGGCGACAAAGGTCTGGTGAAACACCTTGGAAATCGCGAGGTAGTCGTCGGGCCGGCGCGGTGCCATCCGGTCAAAATTTGCACTGCCCATCGGCTGGTCGAAGGCCTGGTTCATCCCGAGGGCTCGGAATGTGTCGGCGAGGGACATCGTGGTGGCGTCGGTCTTGAACTTCGGCAAATAAAGCACGACGTCGCGGCGTGCGGTGTCGCCCAGTTTGGCCCAGCGGGCGAAATGGCCCGATGTCAGTCGTGCGGCGGTGGCATCGATGTTCACTCCCTCGTCGGGCAGTGCGATGACGAGTTGGAGCCCGCGACCGAGGTAGTCGAGTGTGACGACGGTCATTCCGTCCTCGACTGCGTAGCCGAGCAACCCCGTCAATTGCATCGTCGAAACCTCCGGACTGCTTGTCGGCGTCGGATGAAAGGCGCGCGGCGCCGTGCCGGACTTGGGAAACGGCGTATTCCACGGCGCCTTCAGGTACAGCGCATTGACGAGCACGAGCCGGGTATCTTCGGTCACTCCGCCTGTGGGTATGAGATTTTGAATCTTCTGCCGCGTTTGATCTTCAACCCAGGTGTTGATGGTGACACGTGCGCGCTCCGGGTCGTTCGCGAAGTTCACGGCTTGGAGCGGAGCATCGAAACCGTCACGCATCAGAGTGAGAAACGAGTCGCGAAACGGATAGTTGGGCTGGCCGAACAGTCGGTTGGCCGCGTTCCACTCAATCGGATCGGTCTTGGTGCCGGCCCGCGTCCGCGCATCCGCGAGTGGTTTGGAGTCGACCGCGATTTGCTCCAGTCCGCGGCGTAACGCGGCGAAACCCAGCTGCACCGGCGTGGTATCGGCGGGAAGCCGCAGCACCCGGCCCATCTCCTCGCGCGTTCCGCCCTCGGCACCCGCGTAAGCCATCGCGAAGGCGCTCTCGATCGAATAGGGCGAGATGATCAGGTTCTTGCCGACCGTGGCTTTGGACAGCTCGCGGAAAAGATCGAGCCCGAGGCTGTTGGTCGCCTGAGCAGCGTCGAAATCACCCTGCAAGACCTCGCTGATTTCCGCCAGCGCCGCGCCGCTTTGGCCGGCGGCACCGCGGACTTGCAGCGTGTACGAACCGGCGGGAAGCGTCACCACCATCGCGGCGTCGCTCGGGCTCGTGAGCGCAAAGGCCCCGACGGCGAACTGGGCGTCTTGCACGCGACCGGCCGCCTCGGCGCCGCCGGCCTGCCAGTCGTCGTTGGCGGCGATGCGGGTGTTGCCCGAGTAGAGTTCAATCGTCGGATCGCGCAACGTTCCCGCGACGCCGAATTGCGCCAGGGTCGCACCGATGCCGCGGAGCAGCAGGGTCACGTTGCCTTCGCCGGCGACGACGAAGCCGACGACCATCAATCCTTCCCCGGATTCCACGATGGCGCGCGACGACAAATTGACGAAGCGCGCATCGGTGGACGCCGGCGCGGAGGCGGCGTCGTAGAATTCGAGCAATGCGACACCCGAGGTGTTGGCAGTCGAGGTGCAATGGGCGGTAAACGTCCCGGCGGTCGCTTCGCCGAGGAGCGCGGCGTCCCCGGGAGTGCCCTGGCTGGCAGTCGTGAGCGGAAACGCGCCGACGTAGGCCGAGGCGGCGGTGGGTGCAGTGCCGGTCGTGGTTTGGGCGGCGAGTGATTCGCTGCGGAAAATCTCAAGCTTCGGGTCACGCAGGGCGTTGGTGACGCCAAAGCGCGTGAGACCGGGGCCGACGGCGCGCACGAGCATCGGAAGGGTGCCGGAACCCTGAACGACGGCGCCGGCAATCAGCGTGTTCGCGCCGCTGCCGGCCTTGGCCCGGATGGAAACATTGGTGAGGCGGGCGGTGCGGGCCGTCAGGCGTGCGCGGGAAAAATCGACGGTGGTTGAACCGTTCCAGGCGGCGTCGTTGATGATCGTCGCGACGGCCGGCGTGGCGGGGGACTGGGCGCGGAGCAGTGCGCCGGTGAAAGCGAAGGCGATCGCGAGGAAACGTCTCGCACGGCGGCACGCAGACGGAGGGGCTGAATGGCTTGGGGCAGATGACGGGAGGGAGAAGTACATACCTTTACAAGCGCAGACGGGAGGCGGATCAGCTCATCGATATTTCCCGCAATATGAACTTCAAGCGATGCAATTCTCCCTGCAGCCTTCGGAATGGGCGCATTTCAATTTCTGGACCCTGGGGACGCGACGCCCCCGTCGCGTGGTTCGAAACCGCGACCGGGGCGTCGCGGCTCCAGCAGTTGCACGATGGTCATCGATGCATGTCTCGCCGGGCCAAAAAGCGGGATGCGCTCCTTCGAACTGTGAACCCTACCGATCTCATCGTTCAGCTTCGCTCCGCCGGACTGATTGGAAGCGATGACGTCCGTCTCTCCCCGCTCACCGGCGGCGTTTCGAGCGATATCTGGCTGGTCGAGTCCGCCGTGGGGCGATGCGTCGTCAAATCTGCGCTGGCGCGTCTGCGGGTTCGCGACGAGTGGTTTGCCGACGTCTCGCGCAACGGCGTCGAGCAGGCGTATTTGTCCTATGCCGCGGGCGTCGTGCCCGGCGCGGTGCCGCGGGTGCTGGCCGCCGAACCGGCGTCGGGTTGGTTTGCGATGGAGTATTTGGGCGATGGCTTTTCCAACTGGAAACAATCGCTCCTCCAGGGCGATGCTTCGCTACTCCCGGCGCAGCGCGCGGGCGACGTGCTCGGACGGCTGCATCGTGCGTCGTGGGGAGATCCGGTGGCGCGGGCGCAGTTCGCCACCTTGGGAAATTTCCACGCCTTGCGGATAGAGCCCTACCTGCTGACCACCGCCCGCCGCGTACCGGCGGCGACCGCCTTTCTCACGACGGAGGCCGAGCGGCTCGCGGGCACGTCCCTCGCGCTCGTACACGGGGACTATTCGCCGAAAAACCTGCTCGTTTCTGCCGACCGGGTGGTCGTGCTCGACGCTGAGGTGGCCTGGTTCGGCGATCCCGCGTTCGATCTGGCGTTCATCCTGAATCACCTGCTGCTGAAGTCGCTCCTCCACCATCGGCAGCCTGAGCCGCTGCTCGAACTCGTGCCAACATTTTGGTCGGCTTATGGAGCCGCCCTTGGCGCAAATGCGGATGCCGAACTCGAACGTCGTTTCGTGCGACTGCTGCTCTGCTTGATGCTGGCGCGCGTGCATGGAAAATCACCGGTCGAATACCTGGCGGCGAAGCCGCAGGAATTCGTCACCCGATTCGTGCTCGAGCACCTGGCGAATCCGCCGTCGACTCTGCCCGATCTGGTCCGTGCCTGGCGGACCGCTCTTTTCCGACTATGAAGATTCAATCCGTTCACGCGTTGCAGATCTTTGACAGTCGGGGGCATCCCACGGTGGAAGCGATCGTCGAACTCGAAAACGGCGTACGTGGCCGCGGACTGGTTCCGTCCGGCGCATCAACGGGGAGCCATGAGGCGATCGAATTGCGCGACGGCGATCCGGCGCGCTTTCGCGGCAAATCGGTTTTCCGGGCCGTCGCGCACGTCGACGGTGAGATCGCCCGCGCGGTCGTCGGTCGCGATGCTTTCGACCAGGCGGCAATCGACGACCGATTGGTCCGGCTCGACGGCACGTCCGACAAATCGCGCCTCGGCGCCAACGCCCTCCTGGGGGTTTCGATGGCGGTCGCCCAGGCTACGGCAGCGGCGCGGGCCGTTCCTCTCTACGAATCTCTCGGTGGCGGCGCGGGGACGTTGCTGCCTCTGCCCGAGATTCAGATTTTCGGCGGCGGGAAACACGCCCATGGCCGGATCGACATTCAGGACTTCATGGTGATGGCGCTGCGGGCCCGGACCTACGAGGAGGCGTTGGAAGTGACGTTCAATGTGTATCACGCCGCCGCGGATGTCATGCGCGGGCGGGGTGGCCTTGCCGGGGTGGCCGACGAGGGCGGGTACTGGCCCAACTTTGATCGCAACGAAGACGTGTTCGAGGCGCTGCTCGCCGCGATCGTCCAGGCTGGATACACGCCCGGCCGGGAGGTCGGGCTGTCGCTCGACATCGCGGCGACGGATCTATTCCGCGAGGGGCATTATGAGTTGGGCCGGGAAAAGCGGCGCTTCACCTCGGAGCAGTTTTCTGCGCTGCTGCTGGGCTGGATGGAGAAATACCCCATCGTTTCGATTGAGGATCCGATGGCGGAGGATGATTGGGACGGCTGGCGCCGGATGAACGTCGCGATTGGCCGCCGCTGCCAGCTCATCGGAGACGACCATTTCACCACGAATCTGGCGCGCATCGATCGCGGCATCGCCGCCGGCACGGCCAACGCGGTTTTGATCAAGCTCAACCAAATCGGCACGGTGACCGAGACCCTTCGCGCCATCCGACGCACCCAGGCGGCAGGCTGGCTGCCGGTCGTATCGGCCCGGTCGGGTGAAACGGAGGACGCGTTCATTGCGCATCTCGCGGTGGCCACCAACGCCGGTCAGCTCAAGGTGGGCTCGTTCAGTCGCAGCGAACGGATGGCCAAGTGGAACGAGGTGCTCCGCATTCACCAGCACCTCGGCGCGCGCGCCCGGTTTGTCGGAGCGGGGATTTTTTCCGAACACGGCATCACGCTGCCATCGCGATAGCAGCGTCCCGACTCAGGGGCGCATCGTCTTCTGCAGCCAGGTCACGACCTTGTCCTTGAAGTCCGGTGCGAGCGGCGGCCAGGGCAACATGCCGTGCGGGCCGTCCTTGATCGTGAGCAATTCGGCGGGCACTCCAGCGGCGCGCAAACGGGAGAGCATGTCGACCGACTGCTGGTACGCGACGCTCTGGTCGGCCGTGCCATGCACGAGGAGAAAGGGCGGTAGGCCGCGCTTCACAAAATTCATCGGCGAGGCATCGTACATCAGTTTCACCATCGTGTCGTCCTGCGTTTCCCGGCCGAAAAGTTTGTTGAAGGACGGAGTGACGCCTGCGCGGCGTTTGGCTTCGGCCGCGAAATCGAACACTCCGTAGAACGGCACAATGGCCGCGAGACGCGTTGATGCGTCGGCCCGCACCGCTGCCAATGCCACGAGGTGTCCGCCCGCCGACTCGCCCGACAAGGCGATGCGCTTGGGATCGACGTGATATTCCGCGGCGTGCGCCTTCACCCAGCGGATGGCGGTCTCGACATCCTCGACCTGCGCGGGATGGTTGAATTTGGGCGCGAGACGGTAGTTGATCGAAAACCAGGCAAACCCGGCGGCGGACAGCGGCTCGTGCAGGGGAGCCATGTAGCCTTTCTTGGGACCGCCGTCCTTGTCGCCGTTGGTCCAGCCGCCGCCGTGAACCAAAATCACCGCGGGAAACGGCCCCTTGCCGCTGGGCACGGAGGCATCGAGTCGGAGGCTGACACCGGCGGCCTGTCCGTATTCGATGTCTTTGACGAGTTCGGCGCGCAATGCGCCGACGGTCGCGACGGTCAGAAAGATGAGGAGGAGTTTGTTCATCGGGAGGGAGTTAAGGGGTATGAATGCGGCAAGAGGAAGGGGAAGCAGGTCTGGTTTTTGGCCGAGACGCAGCGAGGGGATTACCAAATTACCTCTACTTTGTAGCGATGGAAAGCGGCGTCGGAGGTCAGAATGGGAATGTCCAGGATTTGAGCTGTGGCGATGAGCAGGCGGTCAAACGGATCCTGATGGTGCGATGGCAAATCGGCACTGCGAAAGAGTGCTGCGTCCGAGATTGCATCGTAGGTGAGTTCCGATTGGCGGATGCGTTTGTGCAGGAAATCGCGGGGTGATTCGCCATTGAGCGGGAGCTTTCCCGTCCGGTATTTGAGACAGATCTCCCAGGTCGAAACTTGGCTGAACAGGAACTGGTGATCGGTGGACTTGAGGAGATTGCGCACCACCGGGGAAAGTCGTCCCGGATCGCCCCACATGAAAAGGGCAACGTTCGTGTCGAGGAGTGCCCTCATTCCGGCTGCTTGGTATCCACGCCGAAGAGCGCGGCAATGGAGGCATTGGTTGCTGGCGAGTCCCAATCGTCACGCCAAAGCACCCGGCCGACATCCTGTCCCATGCGGCGTTGGCGCACGGCCTTCGCTTTGGCTTTGGCCAAGGGACGTATTTCAGCAAACGGCTTGTTCCGATCGCACAGCAGCAGGGTCTCGCCGGCTTTCACGCGTTTCGCGTAGCGGGAAAGATGGGTCTTGGCCTCGTGGATGTTGATTTTGAGCACTGCGAGAGACTTAGGCTGGTCGCCAACTTGGTCAAGTAAGGGTGCAGCGCGCAAGAAAAAGCCCCGCGCCGGAATGGCGCGGGGCTGAAGGAGGAGAGCGATCTGGATCGCCGCCGGCCGAGCTTACTTCTTCGCGTCGGCCACCGCGGCCTGCGCCGCCGCGAGGCGGGCGACCGGCACGCGATAGGGCGAGCAGGAGACGTAGGTGAGCCCGATCTTGTGGCAGAACTTCACCGAATCCGGATCACCGCCGTGCTCGCCGCAGATGCCGAGCTTGATGTCAGGCCGCTTGCTGCGGCCCTTGGCGATCGCGATCTGCATCAACTGGCCGACGCCGGTCTGGTCGATCGAGGCGAACGGATTCTTCTTCACGATTTCGCTCTCGGCGTAGGCCGGGAGGAACGAGCCCGAGTCGTCGCGGGACATGCCGAGGCAGGTCTGCGTCAGGTCGTTCGTGCCGAAGCTGAAGAACTCCGCCGTCTCGGCGATCTCGTCGGCGGTGAGGGCACCGCGCGGGACTTCGATCATCGTGCCGACGCTGTAGGCGATCTTGGTCTTCTTCTCGGCCTGGACGGCCTTGGCGACCTCGTGAACGAGCTCGACCTGGAGATCGAGTTCCTTCTTGAAGCCGACGAGCGGGATCATGATTTCGGGCTTCGCCTTGAAGCCGGCCTTGTTGGCGTCAGCGGCGGCCTCGAACACGGCGCGGGCCTGCATCGCGGTGATCTCCGGATAACGGATACCGAGGCGGCAGCCGCGGAAACCGAGCATCGGATTGAACTCATGCAGCTCGTGGACGCGCTTCATGATCTTGTCGACCGGGATGCCGAGTTTTTGTGCGAGATCAACCTGCTGCTCCTTCGCGTGCGGGAGGAACTCGTGCAACGGCGGATCGAGGAAACGAATCGTCGCCGGGTAGCCCTTGAGCGCCTTGAAGATTCCGAAGAAATCGTCGCGCTGGTAGGGGAGGAGCTTCGCGAGGGCGGTCTGGCGCGCCTCGAGCGAGTCGGCGAGGATCATCTCGCGCATCGCGTCGATGCGGTTGCCTTCGAAGAACATGTGCTCCGTGCGGGTGAGGCCGATACCGACGGCGCCGAACGCGATGGCGTTCTGCGTCTGCTCGGGAGTGTCGGCGTTGGTGCGGACGCTCAGCTTGGTGGCCTTTTCGCACCACTTCATCAGCTGGGCGTAGCTCTTGAACTTCTCGGTCGCCTGCGCGGCCTTGTCGTTGTGGAGCAGGCCGGCGATGATTTCGGACGGAGCGGTCTTGATCTGGCCGGCGTACACCGTGCCCGACGTCCCGTCGATCGAGAGGAAGTCGCCCTCGTTGAAGGTCTGGCCCGCGATGGTGGCGGTCTTCTTGTCGTAGTCGATCGAGACGCCGGCGGCGCCGCACACGCAGACCTTGCCCATCTGGCGGGCAACGAGTGCGGCGTGCGAGGAGACGCCCCCGCGTGCGGTGAGAATGCCCTCGGCGGCGATCATGCCGCGGAGATCTTCCGGCGAGGTCTCGACGCGGACGAGAAGAACCTTTTCGCCCCGGTCAGCGGCGGCGACCGAACGCTCGGCGTTGAAATAGATCTTGCCGGTGGCGGCTCCGGGGCCGGCGGGAAGGCCGGTGGCGATCACGGTGGCCTTCTTGACCTCGCTGAGGTCGAAGATCGGCGCGAGCAATTGCTCGAGCTGATCGGCCGGGTTGCGCATGATGGCGGTCTCCCAGGTGATCAGCTTCTCCTTCACCATATCGATGGAGAATTTCAGCGCGGCGGCGGCGGTGCGCTTGCCGTTGCGCGTCTGGAGCATGAACAGCTTGCCTTCCTGGATCGTGAACTCGATGTCCTGAACGTCCTTGAAGTGCTTCTCGAGCGTGGCGCGAACCTTGAGGAGTTCGGCATACGACTTCGGCATCTGGTCCTTGAGCTTGAGGACGGGCTCGGGGGTGCGGACGCCGGCGACGACGTCCTCGCCCTGCGCGTTGATGAGGAACTCACCGTAGAACTCGTTGACGCCGTTGGCGGGATTGCGTGTGAACGCGACGCCGGACCCGGACGTGTCGCCCGTGTTGCCGAACACCATCGCCTGCACGTTGACCGCGGTGCCCCATTCGGTGGGGATGTTGTACTTGCGGCGGTAGACGATCGCCCGGTCGTTCATCCAGGAACCGAAGACCGCGCCGGCCGCGCCGCGCAGCTGGTCCCACGGATCGTTCGGGAAGGATTTGCCGGTGCGCTCCTTGACCAGCGCCTTGAAACGGACGACGAGCTCCTGCTGGTCCTGGGCGGTGAGCTTGGAGTCCTCGATGTCGGCGTGATATTTTTCGTGCTTGAAGGTATGGATGACCGTCTCGAACGGCTCGTGATCCTCGCCTTCCTTCTTCTGCACGCCCATGACGACGTCGCCGTACATCTGGATGAACCGGCGGTAGCAGTCCCACGCGAAACGCTCGTTCTGCGTCGCCTTGACGAGGGCGAGCACGCTGTGGTCGTTGAGGCCGAGGTTGAGAATCGTGTCCATCATGCCGGGCATCGAGTCGCGGGCGCCCGAGCGGACGGCGACGAGGAGCGGCATGCCTTCGGTGGCGCCGAACTTCGTCCCCATGATCTTCTCCATGTTGACGACGCCCGCTTCCATCTGCGCCTGCAGGGAGGCCGGATAGGTGCGCTTGTTGGCGTAGTAATAGGTGCAGACCTCGGTCGTGATCGTGAAGCCCGGAGGAACCGGGAGACCGATGCGCGTCATCTCCGCGAGATTGGCGCCCTTGCCGCCGAGCAGCGGTTTCATCGAGCCGTCACCATCGGCGCGACCGGCGCCCCAGGTGTAGACGTATTTGGTGCCCTTGGAGGCGGAATTCTTGGCAGGCGAGGCTTTGGCCTTCGCGGCTGGTTTCTTGGCTTTGGATTTGGCGGCCATGGAGGGTGTTTGAGTTGAAAGACGAACGAAGCGCGGGCGCGCGAAAGGCGAGAGGCAATAGAATCGATGCCGGGCCTGTCAACGGTGCAGGCGTGGGAACCCAAAGAACCTGCGCCGAGAGACCTGTCGCGCCGGCTCCCGGCCCGGGGCAGCAGGCTTCCGACGGAAGCCGGGGCTGCGAATTCGGAGCTGTCTCTCAGCCCAGAGAATCAGTCGAGGTGGAGCGGCTTGACCTCGAGCCGCTCTGCGTGAGAGCAACCGGATCAAAGCGAGTTGTAGTCAACTCGCTCCACCCTTCAGTGGCTTCATTTTCAGTGGTGAAACGCGCACTTCGGAGTGAAGTGATAAGTAATGGCCAAGGAGGTCGACCTTCGCCGGGCTGGTCGCACTCGCCGTCCGGCTCTTCGGCAAGAACGGGAGCGCCCGAAACCCTACCGGCAGGTGGAAAACGCCATCAAGGGACGCAGCATAGACATAGCATAGACATAGCATAGACATAGCTGGGAGCCGGCAGGACGGTCGCGCCCCGTCGATTCCAGTTGGTCTGGGGGCGAAAGGAGGGGCCGCGTCATGAAAAAACCGCACCGGGTAAATCCCCTAGAGAATGGCGCCGAAGTCGTCCCAATCTGGACCGTCCTGACCGGATCGGTCCGCTGAATGCGAGGCGGACGGGGGCAATCCGCGGAATGCGGTTTCGTTCAACAGGCAGACTCGGCCCCGTGACCGGTTGCGGGGCTATCCGTACTCGCCGTGCGGCGGTTCGGCCAGAACAGGGGGGCAAAACCCGGCCGGACGCCTGAACCCGTCTTCAGCTGCAGCAAGGCTGCTGCCCGGCAGTTACCGGTCAGCTGCCTGTCAGCAGGTAGCGGACAGCAACAACACAGGGAGCGGGCAGCAAGCCGGCAGCAACGCTGCAGCAAGCGGACAGCAAGCCCACAGCAAGCGGATAGCAAGCGCCCAGCAACAACCCACCACTCCCGCGGCCATCAATGGCCGAACGGGTAGTATTCCCGTCGAGGTGACGCGCGAGAAACAAAGGGGCGCTGTGTCCTAAATACACTCGAAAGCGGAGGGGGAATTGGGACTGGTCCGTTTGTTTCTGCCATCTGTAAGGGGAGAGGGGATGTTTTACCGCGGCCAATTGCAATTCGAGTTGATGGTCGGTTGGGGCACGGACGGGGTCGCCCGGATATTTCATCCGTGGGATGAAGACTGGATGTGATTTCCGCTCAAGTTTTTTGTATGAACAATCCAACGACAGAAGCAACCGACGCCCGGTCTTCGGCAGACTTTCAGCAGGCTTCGGTCCATCCAGTTTCAAGACCTCGGTGTCCGAAAAGGCGTGGTCGATTTTTCCAGAGGGACGCTGTCGAGCGACGGTGGGGCACTGCTGCTGCGCCAGATCGACGCCGGACTGGGTTTAAGGGGGCGGCTGGCGAGTTGCTTCCGCGACCGGCGCGATCGGTGTTTTGCCGATCATGCGATGCCGCAATTGCGGGCGCAGCGGATTCACGGGCTGGCGCTGGGTTATGAAGACTTCAACGATCACGAGCAATTGCGGCGCAACCCGGTGCTGGCGACGGCGTGCGACAAGGCCGATCCGCTGGGCGTGGACCGGTTCAACCCAGAGAATCGTGGCATCCCCCTCGCCGTGCCCGCGAGGTTGAACCGGCGGAGTTGTCCAACAACAAGGTGACGCGGTGTCACAAGCTGCCGCACGATCCGGCCAAGTTGGCGGCGTGTCTGTTGGAGATGGCCGCGCGTTGCCCGGCGCAGCACGCCAAGGAGGTGGTGATCGACCTGGATTGTAGTTGGATTGTGCGCGCGGCGAGATGGCGAACGCGCTCAAGCAGCAGGTGCTGGATTCGGAGGTCGGGAGGAAAGGCGGCCCGCTATTTCAGGATGATCGGGCCGGTCTTGACCGCGCTCTTTTCCTGCTCCGCGAGGGCCTTGGGCATCGCATCCATCAGCTGGAGAATCCGTTCGGGGTGCGACGGGTGGGTGGAGAGGAATCCGGGTTGGATCGGGTCATTGGCGGTTTCCAGTTCCAGCGCCTCGAGGACCTTGACGGATTCCCTCGGGTCGTAGCCGGCACGGGCCATGTACATGAGCCCGACGTAGTCGGCCTCCTTTTCCTTGGCGCGATCAAACGCAAAGCCGCTTATACCTGTCGTGAGTCCGTAGGCCGCGCTCAGGGCGTCCACGGTCAGCAGGGGAGCGCCGGCCGCCATGCCGCCGAGCATGCCCACGGTGCCGACGGTGGAGACGGCGAGTTCCCGGGAGAGTTTTTCATGGACATGCTTCGCTGTCACGTGGGCGATTTCGTGGGCGATGACGGATGCGAGCTGATCGTCGTTTTTCACGATCTTGAAGAGCCCGGTGAAGACGCCGACCTTTCCGCCGGCCATCGCGAAGGCGTTGATCTGGGGGACGTCGAACACGACGAATTCCCAATCGGCGTCAGGCATGTCCCAGAACACCACCTTGGAGATGCGATCGCCCACGCGACGGAGTTGGTCGTTGCGGTCCTTGTCGCGCGACACCCGATGGCGGCGTTTCATGTCGTCGAACATCGTGATGCTCATCTTGGTGACCTCCTTGTCGTCGACGAGGTTCATGGCTTTGCGGCCGGTGACCGGGACTTCGTAGCATCCGGCGAGCAGCAGGCCGAGGAGGGAAACGACGAGGAAACGGCGGGAGGCGTGCATGACAAAGCGTGTGGCGAGGGAGTGGTTGGGAATCAAGATTTCACCTTCCGGAGGCACAGGAGCGAGACTCGTCCTCCGACCAAATCGTTACCAAAAAGGTCTGGGAAGAAGGGAATGCCCTTTGCATTTTGGCACGATCCTCGCATTGTGGGCCCGGTTCGGGAATCGCCCCTGGTTCACCGAATGAACAACCAACGCATTTGTTCGTCTAACTGTTTCGTGTTAAAAACGTCTTCCCTGAAAAACCATGGCTGAGGAACTTGAGTCTGGATCAACGAAGAAACGTCGCGTGATCCATTGGAATCCGGAGGCGGGGCGTGAACAGGTGCGCCGCCGTTGGACGTGGAAACGCATCTTGGGCTGGGGCGTGGGCGGCACGTTTGGGCTGCTGATTGCCGCCGGGTTGGTGATACGCGGGATCAAGCTGGTGATGGGGCCGGATGTTTTTCAGCCCAAGCCGGCGGTGGTGGCGGCGCCGGGGCAGACGGTGGAAGACGCGAATACGGCCTTTGTCAGTGTCTCGAAAGCGGAGCAGGCGCACGAAATGGCGGCGAAGGCGATTCGCGAGGTGCGGCGCATGCCCACGGACCATCCGGTGCAGCTGGAGCAGATGATCATGATGGAGAAAAATTTTCAGGAAGGCGAAATCCTGCTGAAGAAGCATGAGTACAGCCAATCGTTCGTGATCTTCGAAGGACTCAACAAGGACATGGACGCGTTTGTCAAAAACGTGAAAGCCAAGGGCGAGGCGCGGCAGTCGTACGATGCGATTCTGCTGCGGATTAAGGATCTTGAGCTGGCGCGTACGCTGTCGCCGGGGAGCCTGGAGGCGGCGTTTGAGGCGGCGGGTCAGGGCCGGCAATTGCTGACCGACGGGAATTTTACCGGCGCGAAGAAGGTGTTTGATCAGGGATTCGCGCAGCTCAAGAAGGCGGAGTTGGTGCTCGCCGATCATGTGAAGGAGAACCTGGTGGCGGGAGCCAAGGCGCTGTCGAAGGGTGACAAGGAGAGCGCCAAGAAGGCGTTTCAAGCCGCGCTGGAGAAGTCGCCCGGCAATGAAGCCGCCACCCAGGGGCTGAAGCGGGCTGAGAACATCGACCGGGTCTATGCGTTGCTGCAGCAGGGCGAGCGTTTGGAAAAAGAGGCCCAGTATGCCGAGGCGGCGGAGTCCTACAAAAAGGCATTTGCGCTCGATGCGTTTTCCGCGGCCGCGCAGGAAGGACAGTCCCGGGCCGCCCGGCTGGAGAAGGAAACGAAATTCGCGGTGGCGCGGGCGGCGGCGGACGCGGCGATCAAGGCGAAGGATTGGCCGAAAGCCATCACCGAGCTGCAGGGAGCGCTGAAGGTCTATCCGCAAAAGACTGACGTGCAGGCGATGCTGAAATCGGCCCGCGAAAACGCGCATAAGGAAGCGGTGCAGAAGGCGCTGGCCAAGGGTTTTGCCTACGAAAAGGCGTACCAATGGCGCGAGGCGCGCGATGCCTACCATGAGACGCTGCAACTGGAGCCCGATCAGTCCGACGCGAAGGAAGGTTACACCCGGGCTGGGACGGTGATTCGGGCGCTGCTGCAATATGAGAAGTTCATCGAGGCGGCGGAACAGCTCGCCAACAAGGCGGAGTTCCAGGCGGCGCTGCGGCGGTTCAACGAGGCGATGGCGGTCAAGCCGAGTTACCTCGAGTCCGGGGACCGCGTGCTGCAATTGCGGAATTTGCTCCAACAACAGAGCAAGCCGGTGGATGTAACGTTCAAGTCGGACGGCAACACGTGGGTTTCCATCACGAACTTCCGGACGCCGAGCAAATTTGAGAATTCGGTGATCAAGATTCTCCCGGGCGACTACGAGGTGATCGGGCGCCGCAAGGGGTATCGCGACGTGAATATGCTCCTGCAAGTGCGGAACGGAACGCCTCCCCCGACTGTCACGGTGACGTGCAGTGTCTCGTCCGACCGCAGTTAACCCCATGACAAATTATTGTTTTATTCGCGCCGGGCGGCGGCTGGCCGTCGTTGCCTTCATGATGTCGAGTGTAGCCTGGAGTGCGGATGACCCGCGCGCGGGTTCGAATTCGACGCGAACGACGACGGTGCCGTCCGGGCAACGGGGCACTCCGTCGCGGGCGGGTGGGGGAAAAGGTCCGTTGCCAGACCCGGCTCTGCTCGATGGGTCGACCGTCCAGGCGGAGAAGAAGTCGGAGACCGGGATGATTGGGGATTTTGAACTTCCCGGTGATGACAACGCCAAGAGTGGCAAGGTGGGCGGTCCGCAAAAGCAGAACCAGGGTGCGGCCGGGGAGCAGGGGAAGAATTCTCCGATGGGAATGCCGCAGGGTGCGGGTGGCGCGCAGGATCAGCAGGCGAATCAACAGCAAGGTGGGGCCCAGGGTGGGGCGCAAGCCGGTACTCAGTCGCAAGCGGGCGCGCAGGCGGCCGGCGGAGGTGCCGAGGCGGGTGGTCCCCAGAATCCCGATGCAGCGGGGAAAGCGGTGGCCGG
This sequence comes from Opitutia bacterium, assembly GCA_947474365.1. GTDB lineage: Bacteria > Verrucomicrobiota > Verrucomicrobiia > Opitutales > Opitutaceae > ER46. Next base: position 60,453 of record CANJIU010000026.1, read on the forward strand.
CGGCGGAGACCAGGGCGCACAGCCCAAGGGAATGCAGGTTGCCTCATTGGGTGGCGAGGCCTCGGGCGGCGGCGCGCAGGGCGATGCAGGCCTTGGCGAGAAGCCCAAGCAGGTCGCGCTCGGCGACTCCGCGATGAAAATTGAACAGTCGGCGACCGCCCCGGGTGTCGTCGGTGCGCAGCAACAGCAGGTGGCCGGGGCAACCCAGCAACACGAAAAAGGCACGGGCTCGGGAGGCAAGGGACCGGGAGGTGCTGCTGGCGGCAATCGCGTGGAAAAGGGACGGGCCATCCCGTCGGGTCTGTAATCGTTGAACCGCTGCTCCTGTGAACTATTTCCGTGTCATCCTGCCGGTCTTGGCGTTTGCGGCTTCGGCGCTGACGGCGTCGGCCTCAACAATCATCTATCCGGTCGATGCCATCGATGACTTGATGACGCTACCCGCCGAGGAATTCCGGGCGAAGTACGCGGGAATCAATATTACGGGACTCGGGCCGAGTGACGAAGGCTGGTATGTGCGGTATCGGCACGAGAACCTCACGTGTCTGTTCGGGCCGTTGGCGGAGCGGGAGGATGCGCGGAAACGGAAGTGGGAAATGGAAACGGTGCGCGACGCCGCCATTCGCAACCGCGCGACGCTCGCCAGCAGCCAAGTTGATTTTGTCCGGTTTACGTTTTCCGGCGTGATGGGGAAACGTGGCCAGGGTGGCGGAGGGGGAGGTACGGGTGGGATGGGCCGAATCTCGGCGGACGGCAAGAGCGGTCCCGATGGTGATCTCGACGGAGACGGAATTCCGAATGCGTTGGACGACGACATGGACGGCGATGGAATTCCCAACGACAAGGATGACGACATCGACGGCGATGGGATTCCCAACGACAAGGATGACTATTCGTTCGGCAAGATGGACGATAAGATTCGCTCGGAGCTAGGGTTGCCATTGGCGGGCGACGGCGGCGATGGCAAGGATGGCAGCGGCAAGGACGGAACGGGAAAGGGCGGTGGTGGTAAGGACGGGAAGGGCCAAGGTGGCGACCAAAGTGGTGCGATCGCGGATGCGACGGCCAAGGGCAAAGACGGTCGCGGAGGTAATGGCGGCGCCGATGCCGGAAGCGACGGAGGCCAGGATGGCCAAGGCGGAGGCGGCGATGGCTCCAATCAACAAGCTGGCGGGAACCAGCGTGGTGGCCAACGACAGGTGGCCTCGAATCAACGTGGTTCGCAGGGTGGCCAACAAGGCGGTTCATCGGGTCAACAAGGTGGGCAGTCTGGTCAGCAGGGCGGCCAGCAAGGCGGGCAGCAAGGCGGACAATCGGGTCAACAGGGCGGACAGTCTGGGCAGCAGGGTGGCCAGCAAGGTGGGCAGTCCGGTTCGTCTGGCGGACAATCGGGGTCGTCTTCAAGCAGCAGTGGCGGCGGCGGTAATCCGCTTTCCCTCATGAGCGCCCTTTTGAAGATGATTCTTGGAATCTGATGGATAGAGTGACGGCCAGCGGCCCGGGCAGCTGCGCTGCTTGCGCCCTGTGCGTTCGAATCTCCGGGGCCAGGTTTGCCGCGGTGCTGGCAGTGATCTTGATGTTGCCGGCCGGTGTGATTGCGGCGGAGAATTCTTCGGCAACTCAGGCGATGCAACTGGCCCGGGAAGGGGCGGCGGCCGCTGAGTTGAAGGACACGGCAACGTACCTCGCGAAGATGGAAGCTGCGGCGGCGCTGCGACCGGACTTTCCGAGGATCCTGGTGAATCTGGCCGCCGCGCAGCTTGCGTCCGAGCGCCCTGACGAGTCGATTGCGACGCTGGAGCGGCTTGCGGCGCTGGGAGTGAGTTCGCCAGTCGAAAAGTCGGAGGACTTCGTGGCATTGCGTGCGCGCCGTGAGTTTCAAGCGGTCGTCAAGAAACTCGCCGCGAATCTTCATCCGAAGGGCGCGGGCGAAGTGGCCTTTTCCCTTCGTGAGGTCACGGGTCTGATTGAGGGCATCGCGTGGCGGGAGAAGAACGGGCAGTTCTTTTTTGGTGATGTCAATGGACGCGCGGTGTGGGTGCGGCAGGCCAAGGATGGAACTTTGCGGCGATTCACTCCGGAGGGAGATGAACTCCTCGGAGTTTTCGGCCTCGTGGTCGACGAGGCGGCCGGGGCGCTTTGGGCGGCGACGTCGGCGGTACCGGCCATGCGGGGCTTTACTCCGGATCAGGATGGCACGGCGGCGCTGGCCGAAATCGATCTGGAAACGGGTGCTGTTCGCCGGACGATTCCGGTGGTGCGGCGTGTGGGTGATCAGCAGTCGCACGTGCTCGGGGATCTCGCGCTCGCGGCGGACGGCAGCGTGTTTGTGCCCGACAGTGGCGGACCGGTGTTGTGGCGGCTACCGCCGGGTGGAAGTGCGCTCGAGTCATTTGTCGAAAGCGGTGAGTTTCTCTCTCTCCAGGGAATTGGGCTTCTGCCCGCAGGTGTTGCGTTGCTCTCTGATCACGCCAACGGACTGCTGCGGGTCGATTTGGTGAGCCATGAGGTGCGACGATTGGAGGCGCCGACGAACACCACCTTGATCGGTCTCGATGGGATGACGTTGGCGGGCGACGGCAGTGTGATCGCGGTGCAAAACGGTCTGAGGCCGAACCGTGTGCTTCGAATCGAGGTTGACGCTGCCGGCGAGACCATTTTGGCGGTGACCGTTCTGGAATCCGGCCACATCACGATGGCGGCTCCGTCGCTTGGCTGCATCGCGACCGGCGGTGATTTTTTTTGCGTCGGCAATGCCGGATGGACCCGCTTTGAAGACACCGGGGGGCAACCGTCCGCGCCGAGAGTGGTGCCGATATTTCGCACGGTCCTGCCCGGGAAAAAGAGCGGTAGGTAATCGGTGTGTTCGCCTACAGGTCCTGCAGCGCGATGAACGCGCCGCCGTGGAGATAGCACACTGTGCGCATCAGGTTCGCGAAGCGCAGGCCGGTGTTCCCCATCGAGAATTGATAGCGAATCGTGGTGGGGAATCCGACGGCGTTGATGGTCACCCTTCGGCTACCGTTTTCGTCGGCGGGATTCAGCTCCTCGAGTCGACGCATCACCACATCGGCGGAATCGCTTGAGTTGAATTCATCCCCGAAAACAAAAATGCCCATTCTCATCTTGGGATTGTCCTTGTCGTAGAGAAACCGCATCGCGTTGTAAATTCCCGGCACGGGATTGCTGACGGTATCCTGATCGTAACGGCGGAGGATTCGCCTGATTGAATCTCGCGTATCGCGGTTATCAGGCAACCAGCCACCGGAACCGGTTCCGCGGCGCCCGAGGACAAAGCGGCCGTCGCCATCGAGGAGCTGAATTCCGTCGACATTCGGGTAGACGTCGAGCACCGCCTCGATTGTGCGGATGGCGATCGGCCAGAGTCCGCCGTTGTTGGGGTCGCGCATCGAACCCGACGTGTCGATGACGAACGCGATGTAATTGTTTCCCACCGGCAGGCCGACGGGCGCCGGCTTCACGTCGGGCAGCACCATTTCGTAGTCCGGTTTCTTCTGCCGTGCGGCGATTTCCTTTTTCAGGTCGTCGATGTCAACCAGGAGCGCCTCCTGGCCGCGCTTTTCCCGCTGCAGGCCTTTCTCGAGTTCGTCGATCAAGGCGTGAACGGAATCGTTCCGCAGGCGTGCATCGGTGACGAGGGTGGTGATGCGGGCGTTGCTCTTCTCCAAATCCTCCTTGCTGACCTTGAGCTTGGTCAGGGCGGCGGCCTGTTCGGCGAGGGCCTTGTTCACGTCGACCAGGACCTGCAGCTTCACCTTTTCGTTCGAGTCGACACTCAGCACGAAGATCAGAATGACCGCGCCGAAGCCGCAGCAAATGCAATCGAGAAAGGCCAGGCTGAACACCTGGGTTTGGCGGCGGCGAATCATGTGTCGGGCCAGGATTTGGCGGGGCTGACGAGTGCTCCGCGGGTGGCGTTGGCCAGTTCCCAATACAAGCCTGGGGCGCCGGGGTCGCCGGTGAGCATGGGAAAGAGAATGGTGCTGACGGGAATGCGCGGGGGGAGCTGTTTGACCGCGATCTCGAAAAAGCGGATACGATGTCCCTCTTCGACATCGCCCTCCATCGGCAGGGAGTCGCTGCGCGTGGGGAGTCCGTCAGTAATCAAGACGATGCTGTCGGGAAGCCGCGGAAGAAAGCGCACGGCGGTAAAGGCCCGCTCCAGATTCGCGCCGCCCTTGGGCACAAGTTTGTTTAGCCGGCTGATCACCTCGGTCATCGTCGGCCGATCTTTCGTGCTGAACCACTCTTCGCCCCGGGTGGGGATGATGGGAGTGGTTTCCTCGGCGAAAAACAGGATTTGAAACCGCGTCTCGGGGCTGAGCGACGCCAACATCCATTCGAGCGACTGGATGACGCGCTGCCATTTCGGAGCCTCCCGTTTCTTGTCGTCCGTGTCGCCGAGACGTGCCGCCGCCGCGTCGATGGTGTCGTCCAGCATCGAGCCCGAGGTGCGGACCAGAAACACTACGAATTCACCATGCAGCTTCACCCCGGTCAGATATTGCCGCCGGTCGACGTTGGGAATGGGGACGGGCGGCGCGACATCCTCGGTGGGCAACGCCTTCTTCTCGCCAAGCAGCGTGTGCAGCGCGTCCTTCAGGGCACCCGTTTGCTGCAGCATCAGCAGCAGGTCGCGTTTGCGGTCGGTGAGCTTCAACTGATCCTGCGTGCTCTTGGCGTTGATGTCCTGCAATTCCAGTTGGGCGGCGGCGAGCACGCGCGCCAGCCGGTCGATTTCCTCTTGGGTCATTGCCACCGTGCTTTGAACGCTCTGCAGGCGGGCCCGGGCCTTTTCAACCTCCGCCTTGTCGACGTCCTTCTTCTGCGAAACCGTCAGGATGAAAACCAGGATGACCGCGCCAAACCCGCAACAAATGCAGTCGAGAAACGCGAGGCTGAACACCTCGGTTTCCCGTCGTTTGTTGGCGATCGACATGGTCGGGAGGTACGAACGCTCGGGTGGCGGTCAATCGTGCGCCCGCGAGGTGTTCGCCGTTGCGCAATGCGCAAACAAGACGTCGGCGGTTGCCGTACCGCATTGGATCGTCAGTCGGTCGCCCGACTCGAGCAGGGTCCGCGCTCCGGGAGCGGAACCCGCGACGCGCGGCAAGGTGCTGTCAACCAGCCAAAGCCGGCCACTCTCGTGGACGAGCGGAATGGCGCAATCCTCGGCTGCGCTGAAGGTGTCGGGCAGCGTCACATCAGCGCCGATACCTGCGACTCCAATGGTGCAGCGCCCGCTACCGAGAGCATGTCCGAGGCCTTCGAGTATGACGTGGGTCGGAGAAGGCCGGGGAGTTCCGTGGGATCGCTGTTTCTGTATCCGCACCTCCCACGATGCGGCGGCGGTGCGTTTCGCCAGGGCAACCGGAACGGCGGTTTCGACCGGGACATCGGCAAGATCCGGCGCCGGCTTCAGACGGCTCTCGCCGATGCGCGCGGCCCCGCAACCTGCTGCGCCCGGCGCTAGGCGCAGGATGCGATGGAAGCCGGATGCCCGCAACCGCGAGTCAAGGCCGGGGAGGCGGGCCGCCCGGTCCATGAGGGCAATCGTACAGGGTTCGCCGGAATGCTCCGAATTGCGCAGAAAGGTCTGCACCCCCTGCACCAATGTATTCACAAACGCCTGGCTGTCCGCTGCGAGTTGCTCCCGCTTGGCGATCATCTCGTAGGCGCGGGTTGCGGTGTTGATCTGGAAGCGGTGTTCTGGCGCCCCGCTGACCAGAAACTCCTTCGTTTGCCGAAAAAAGGTCTGTTCGATGCGCCCGTCCTCAAGGATATCGAACGCGGTGTGGCGCAGGAAACGATTTCCCATCGTCCCGGTCAGGTGTTTGAGCAAATGCGCGAGGCCGGACTGCGGCAGGTGAATGAAGTCCGAACGTTCCAAGTGCTCTTCCGCCGTGAGAAACGTCAGATCCGAACCTTCAAGATGCACGTCGACTACTACAATCGGCAGGGCGGGATTAAAGCCGGGCCCTCTCGGATCGCAGAGGGCGGCACACGCCATGTCGACGATACCAGCCAGCGGAAGTTTCAGCTCGCCGGCCATCCCGAGCAGCAGTCCGATTCGTTCCTCCTCGGTAGCGGGATCCTTAAGGTAGGCCCCTGGGACGGCCAGCATGATTTTCTCGGCCGGACCGGCGGCGGTTATCTGTTGGACGAACTCCTGGAAAAAATGAAAGGCGAGCTGGGAGAAAGGGGCTGGCTTGCCGGCGGGCCCAAGCGTGGACGGTTCGTGGGTGAGGCGGGACCAGAAGGTGTGCGCCACCCGGCGCGGATGGACAAACCACTGGTTCTCTGCCGAACGCCCATACGTGAATTTCTGGCCGTCAAAGTATGCGAAACCGGGCCAGTCAACCACCCCGTCATGGTCGGCGATCGCGAGTGGTTTTGTCTCTTGATTGGTGCAGGTGGCGGCCTGAAAGGCGGCATCACATAATTCAATTCCTAAGGTGGGCATGGGGCGGAATGAATTAGGAATAAACGGTGCCGGCCTCTTCCTTAGTCGGCACCTTCATCACGTCTATCAGCTTGTCGCGCAGAAAGGCCTGGGTCTCGATGATGAACGCCTCCTGCCGGCCTTGCACCAGATGCAGGAAAAACATCAACACGATACAGAGCGAGAGTCCGACAAACGTGGAATTGAATGCCAGGCCCAGGCCTGTGGTTACCGAAGAGATGTCGCCGTGAATAGCCTGTTCCGCGAAATTGAGCGCATCGCCGATGCCGCGAACGGTGCCGATGAATCCGATGGCGGGAATGGCCCACGCAATGTAGCGCACCAATCCCAAGGACGAGTCGAGTTCATCGCCGGCCAGTTCCGCCCTTTCGCGCACCGCGTTGGCTGCATCCTGCACGGAGCTGGTCGCGTGGAAACGGTGGAGGGAGGCGATGATGCATTCCGGCAACAGACGTTCGCGCCAGCGCGGTTCCCGCTCGATGGCGCTGCGCAATTCCTTGTAGCGATCGAGCGCGTCGTCCGGAATGATGCGCTCACCCGGCTGCACACGGACAAAATCGTGTTTGAAAAGGCGGCGCTCAAGGGTGACGTGGACCAGCTTGTAGCCCAGGATGATCATGCCCCAGAAGCAGAAGATGATTTCCCACTTCGGCTCCATGTCTTTGATCACGGCGTAAATCGGGCGCTCTCTCATCTCGCTGGAGTCGCCTTCGGCGCCACGGGCCGCAATGACCCGGCGCTTGACCATGAACTCATTGGCCGCAGGCGTGACGACGCTATGGTAGGCCATTTCAACCGTCAGCACCGCAAATATGAAGCCGAACACCGGAACGAGGAACTCGAGGGAAAAAATTCCCTTGTTGCGGGAGATCATGTTAATGAAGGAAAACAGACGTGGTCGGGGCGGGAAAGTATTCTTAATGCGCCGATTTTTCTAATTTTCAAACGCGATGATCGGCGTTACGTAACAATTTACTTACGTTCGGTTGATTTAAAAACGAACCTTTGTTAGGTAAAACGAGTCTAATCCGTTGTCGCGTTTTGTTGTTCAAAGTTCCAGATTGATCCCATGGAGACATTCCCCACCAAAGTCCGGCCCACACCCTTTCGTCGCCAGTTGATTTGCTTCGGAACGGCGCTCGCGCTTGCCGGCGTCTCGGGCTGTTCGTCGGGTGTCGCTCCGTCCAAGACCGCAAGCGGTGCCGGGACCGGAGCATTGATTGGCGGCGCGGGTGGCGCCATCGTCGGCAACAACAGCAGCATGGGCACGGGGACCGGTTTGGTCGGTGGCGCGGCGGCAGGCGCGCTCATTGGCGGCATTGTCGGCATGGTCCAGGATGCCAAAGATCGGAAGGAGCAGGATCGCCTTGCGCAGGAGCGGGCCTACCAGCAGGAGTTGGCCAAGAAGCGCGCGGAAGAGGCCAAACTCAAGGCGGCAATGGACGAGGAGCTCGCCATCGCGGAAGGTTTTCGGATTTCGGATCTCGAATTGAACGACGCGAAGAAGAAGCTGGATCTGGCCAGCGACCGTCTGAAAAAACTGCGTGATGAACGCTCGGCGGCCCTCGCGAAGAAAAAGGAACTCGACGACGCGCACGAGAAGACACTTTCGACCGAAGCCGAAATCGCCCGTTTGGAGGAGGAACTTGCACGGTTGAAGGGAGACGAGGGTGCGGCTAAAAAGACCGATCCGGCGCCCACGACGACGGTCGTTCGGCCCAGTCAGTGAACTGTGGTAGAAAACATGCTTCGTTCGCGGGCGATCGATTTTGAATGAAGGTAATTTCCCACGCCTCGCGAATGACCCCCTTGGGCATCTCCATTGCCGGCCGAGCGGGCATGGTGCTTGCCCTGATCATTCTCGCTGGTGGGTGCTCTTCGTCACCGACCTATCGGGTGAAAGTTGACGCGATCACGAAGCCCACCCCGGCGACGGCGCAGTCGTTCAAGATCAAGAGCAAGGACCCGAGGCTGGGAGAGGAAAATCTGCGTTATCGGGAAGCGTCCGATTTTGTGAAGACGGCTCTTTCCGGCAAGGGGCTCTACGAGGCGCCGTCCGAGGAGAAAGCCGACATGATCGTTGAACTCGACTACGGCATGGAGGCGCCGCGATCCAAGATTGAGCGGGTGAGCACCCCGGTTTATGCTCAGGTTGGCGGCGGCGTTCGCTATGACTCGGTTCCTGTTACGGACTCCAAAGGAAACACGAGCTATCGCACCGTCGCAGTCTATGACCCGCCCAAGAGCGAATTGGTCGGGTACGATGACATGCCGCGCATGGTCACGATCTACGAAAAATACCTTAAAATCACCGCGCGCGAAAACAAGGCGGCGACCGAAGGCCGGCCGCCCAGTGAACTCTGGAGCATCCACGCCAGCGCGGAAGACGAGAGCAAGGACCTGCGAAAATATCTCCCGATCATGGCTTCGGCGACGGTGGACTACATCGGGCAGGATTCATCCAGCCAGAAGGTCGTAAAGGTACGGGCGGATGGCCCAGGGGTTGATTTTATCCGCAAGGGCATGTCGACGCCCGCGACGCCGACGACCAACCCGTCCGCGGAACCGAAGAACTGAACCGTTCCTCGCCCATAGTGGTTTCGTTCATTCCCGCGCCGGCTCGCCCCGGTCGGTTTCTCGGAGGACTTGCGCGATTAGGTTGATGAGTTCTCCCGGAGTGAAAGGTTTTTCGAGGATACGCTTCGCCCCAATCTTGGCGGCGACATCCAGATAGATGGTCGAATTGTTCACCCCGCCGGAAATGGCAATCACCGGTACCGCAGGAAATTCCTGACGTAACGCGAGAATGGTTTCCAAGCCTTCCTTGACGGGCATGACCAGGTCAGTGACCACCAAGTCAAATGGGGCGGCGCGGGCGAGTTCGATGCCCTGCAGTCCATCCTCGGCATGAGTGACGGTGTGGCCCGCGTAAACGAGTGATTTGGCCACCACGTCGCGGAGAGCACGGTCGTCGTCAATGAGAAGGATTCGGGGCGGGAGAGGGGCCATCGGGTGTGGAGATGGGGCTGTTGGTTTTGGTTTGGAGCTGTGGTTGGTCTTTCTCCACCGTCGGTTCACCATCGAGTTGGAACCGCCCCCATGGAGTCTGACCAATTTTCAAACGGTAACGTTAAGCGAGTTCCTCCCCGTGTCGCCGCCGGGAAACGCGTAGCGGTCGTTGCGCATGCCACTGTTGATTCGGCGATGGGTTGGTAATTTTTTGTGAAAGTCTGGGTAATATACGCCGATAGATGGCTAACCCCCATGATCGCAGACTTGTCATTTTCCCAGTGCAACGCGCTCTCCGCCGAAGACATCGTCCGAGAAGTGAAGCACCTGCCTTCCGCACCGAAGGTACTTCCCCGACTGAAACAGCTTTTGAGTGACGGCAACTCGGCGATGCAGGAAATCGTGACGTTGGTAAGACTTGATCCCGGAATCGCCGCCCGCGTGCTGCAGACCGCGAACAGCGCCTATTTCCGGGGTGGCACCCGCTGCACGACAGTTGACGAGGCGGTGAACCGGGTTGGCTACGATCAGATCTACGAACTCGTTTCGTATGCAGTGGCGTCGCAGGTGCTGATTCGCCCGCTGGATATTTACGGAATTGATGCTGACGAACTTTGGAAGATGTCCGTGGGCTGTGCCTTCGCCGCCGAGATTTTGGCCGAGCGGACCGGACAGGACCGCAATGTGGCCTACACGATAGGGCTTTTGCACTGCGTGGGCATGGTGGCACTCGACGAGTGGGCCACCCGTGGCGGGCGGAAGCTCTTTTTTCGCACGGTCGGCTTCCCGCGTGAGGCCAACGAGGCCGAACGCGTCACCCTTGGATTCACCCAGGCCGAAGCGGGGGCCGCATTGTTGAAGCACTGGGATTTTCCCCAAACGATGGCCGACCCGGTTCGATGGCAGTATGCGCCCCGGGCGTCCGCCGGGCACAGTCGGATGGCTTGCCTGCTCTACGCGGCCAAGTGGATTCGTTCGGCGATCTGTGCTCCGACGATTGAGGCCCGCCCGCCCTTTCCCGAGCCGGTGCAGATGCTGCCGCTGGGATTGGGGCCGACGGCGTTGATTGAGATGGCCGAGGAAACCGCGAACCGTCTCGCTGCGGTCAGTTCGTTGCTCGACGTTTCCGTCGACGGGGCAAACATTAATCGCCAACAATTTCCCGCGCAAAGTTGGCGGGGGTGAGGAGGTGGAGCCTCGGGGCACACCCCGGCGGCTCGGGAACGGCGAGGGGATGTGGTTCGAAGGAAATCCGCCGGCTCACGAGCAACGGGCGTAGATCTTCTGCAACATAGACACCGAAGCCGCGACCGGCAACGCCGTCCCCGGGGCACGGTTGACGGACAGACTGCAGCGCAGCAGGAGTTGTTCGTTTTCGCGATCAAGTTGGAGGATCTGCAGGATGCGTGCGCGCGTTTTTTCCAGCTGATCCCTCACGTCCGGATGGCGGGCGGAGGCGGCCGGGACGCCGCGCAACGCCGCGAGCGTGATATCAAGCCTGGCCAGCAGCGCGCGCTTGCGGTCAAGCAGGGCCGCGTCGGGGGCTCGCATCTGCTGACGCAGGAAACGATTTTCATCGAGCACGCATTGGTGGATCTCGTCGCAGAGTTTGTGATGCTCAAGAATGGTTTCCTGCTGGGTCATGGGATGGATGCGGTCTTGTTAGGGACGGGCGATTCTGCGGCGGCGCTCGCTTGTTTGCGATCGGTGGATTCGAAGAAATCGGAGATTTGCCGGCCGACTCGGTCGCGCCAGTCGAGATGCTCCAGGCGCCATTTCGCCATGGTGGCGAGTTCGAGGAACTCCGGCGCGGGCTTCTCGCCGACGGCTTGTATAATCACCTGATACGAGAGCCGGGCACGGTCGTTGGTGCCGAGCCGTTCATCACAGAGTGCGACCTGGTAGGTGATCGGCAGGCGCCACGAGAGGTCGGGTGAAAGTTCGAGGAGTCCGGCGTAGATGGCACGGGCGTTGATCGTGTCTCCAGTTTCGAAAAAATCATTGGCCAGCTGATTGCCCGTTTTGCGCTGCCAGTAGGCCCAACGCTTCGGGTCGCTGCCCACCTGCATTTTTTCCGAGCGCAACAGCTCCAAGGTGGCGGCAAACGCCTCCTGGGGTCGATTGAGTTCACGCAGAGTGATGGCCAGCAGATACCGCGCCTCGGGAACATTTTCGTCCTCCGGCCATTGCTCCAGATAGGCCCGCAGGGTGGTGGCTGCTTCCTCCCGGTTGCCCTGGAGGCGAAGGGCATAAGCCGCCTTGAAATGTGCGCGCGCCCGATCGGCGGGCGCAAGGTCTAGCAATCGCAGCCGGGTATAGTACTTCCCGGCCTCCGCAAAGTCACCGGCTTGGAAATGGGTTTCGGCGATTTCAAACTGCGCGGTTTTTGCCAGGAGTTGGTAGCGATCAAATCCCTCGCCCGGGAGCTTCAGGGTCGAGTTGATTACGCTGTAAAAGCGGGCGATCGCGAGTTTGTAGACCCCGAGGCTTCGGAGCGAACGGCCGAGTTCGAGCAGGGCGTCGGGCGTCAGATCATCACCAGGATAGTCCTTCAGAAAACGTTCGAAGATTGCCACGGCCTTGGTGAGAGCCCCCTGCTTTCGGTGCATGCGCGCGAGGCCGATCAGAGCCGATTTTATCTCGGGCTCAAGCGCCTTGGGGGTTTTCAACACCTGCCGGAAGGCGATCTCCGCCGATTCGTAATCCCCCCGTTCGGTCAGCGCCACCCCCAGCTTGAGGAGCCCGCGGAGGTCCGCGGTCGTGTGGGGCGAGATCGCCGGCGTCGCGTGCGGAGCTTTGTCCTTCGCCGAAGGTGCGGTCGTCTCCGCCGTGGCGTGCGCCACGTTGTCGGGTGCAGTGTGTGATGACTCTTCAGCGGATGGCTGGGGGGGCTTGGCCGCGACCGCGTGCTCCGAATTCTCCGCGGCGGCATGCGGCGCCGGAGCGACCTTTGCGGGCGTCGCCTTGGGAGCGGTTGTCGGCTTGTCAGCGACGGCGTGAGTCTGCTTTTCGGCCGGAGCGACAGCGGGAGCCTTTGGCGTTGCCTGGGACGCCTTCTTCGGCCCGGGCTGCCGTGGTTTCTCGGGATCGGCGTGCGCTGTTTCGGTCGCGGGCTCCGTCGCCTTTTTCGTCCCAGGCCGTTGTCCCGCGGATAGCTGATCCGTCTTGGCCGCCGGTTTGGAAGCGAGCGCCGCGGGAGCCTCGGAATGCGGAACCTTTTCCGGTGTGCGAGTCGCGGCATCGTGCGGTGCTTCAGTTGCGTGAACCGCTGCTTTTTCCGGCACCATCGGCCGCCCCACGGGGGGCGGATCTGTCTTTGCCGCCGATTTGGGAACGGGCGCAGCGGGAGCGTCGGAATGCGTCTCCTTCTCTTGTCCCCGCGTCGCCGCCGCCGCCACCAAAGCGAGGACGAGCCACGCTGTGGCGGGCGCGAAAGGAAGCGGCGGACGACGGGGTCGGGTCATTTGGGAGATTGACGATAGGTGGCAGCGCTGGGTGGCAGTCGTGCGGGTTCCGGGACGGATTTTGGAGCAGATGGCATGATGTCACCCGACGCCTGAGGCATGCCCGGAACTTGGAAATACGGCAGGAAATCTTCCGGCCGAACCGTCGGTCGAATACTGTCGGGCAGGATGGCGGGTGGAAGCTTTGCCGGTGCGACGGGCTTGGATGCGGCGGAGACCGTTTCCGTTTTCACGGGAACCGCATCGCTCGCCTCCACGATGGTCGCCGAACGGGCGGCGGCGGCGTTGGCAAGCGCCACGGAGGATTCGGTGGGCGTGAGGGCTGGCACGGGTGGGGCCGCAGCGACCGGCCGTGTCACAGGGTCGGGCGGAGGTAGAACTTCCTGAAATCGCAATGGTGGGGCACCCATCACGGGAAGGTAGGGAATTGGCGCAGCGTGGCGGCTGCGGCCGGACTCCGATTGACCGGGATGCGGCAGAGCCTGCACGCCATCTGTTGCCAGGGCCGGCAGTAGAATAAGCGAGAGACAATGTAATGCCCGGCGCGTGCCCGCCGACAGAGGCGGTGGTTCGCGGTGATTCATTTCGTATAAGACTGTCCATGTGGATGGATTGTCTGATTGTGCCCGGTATCCCTATCGGCGCACTCCGTCGCGTTCTGAAATGAATTCCCGCGGGAAATGTGATCCGCCGCCGGGATATTGCCGAAATCGCCGGCAGACAGCCGGAAGCGACTCGATTGAGCGAAGTCAGTCGGCCAGCGCGACCGGAGCCGCGTCCAGCAGGGTGCGCAGCTGCTTCCCGAGATCGTCGAGCTTGTAGGGCTTTTGCACGAAACGCCGGTGCCCGAGTTGCTCGAACTCACCGCGCGCTTCGTTCGTAAGGTGGCCGCTGATCACGATCACCTTCAGGGTGCTCCGACAAATTCGAATGACCTTCATCACATCGACGCCACTCGCGCCCGGCATGTTGAGGTCGAGCAGCACGGCATCGAAGCGACGATTCGGATCCCCCATCATTTCAATCGCCTCGAGGCCCGATGCCGCGGTGGTAGTGCGGTAACCCTTGTGGGTGAGTGCGGTCGCCAGCAACGAACGGAGCGATTCCTCATCATCCACGATCAGCACCGATTCCGTGCCGCCAGGGAATTCACTCTGGCTGACCACGGCTGGCGCGGCATGGGCCGATTCCGAGAGCGGCAGGTAGACGCGAAATGAACTGCCGGCGCCCAGATTGCTTTCGACGTCGATCAATCCGTGATGCGCCACCACGATTCCATAGACGACCGCCAAGCCTAAGCCAGTTCCCTGGTTTCCCTGTTTGGTCGTGAAAAACGGTTCAAAAATGCGCTGCCGGACCTGGGGCGTCATGCCGATGCCCGTGTCGGTCACTGCGAGACAGGCGTAGTCCCGCCCGGAATCGGCACCGAGCTTTCGGAGTGAGGCGCCCGAGTGCCTTTGCGTCGAGAGCGTGATCGACCCGCCCGCGGGCATGGCGTCGCGCGCGTTGACGCACAGGTTGAGCACGATCTGCTGGACCTGGTTCTGATCGGCGAGCAACGGCGGCAGGCGGTCCTGCAGATCAAGTTGAATGGTCACGGTGCGCGGAAACGTCTCGGAAAGGAGCGAAACGAGATCGCGGCTCACCTGATTGAGATCCACGGGTGAAAAACGCACCTCGGTCTTGCGGCTGAACGTGAGAATCTGCCGGACCAGGCCACTGGCGCGCTGGGCCGCCCGGTGGATCTCGCGCAGTCCCTTTTGGAGGATGGCGGGGTCCTGCGGACTCTGCTGACAAAATTCCGAGTAGCCGTTGATGATCGCCAGAAGATTGTTGAAGTCGTGCGCGATGCCTCCGGCGAGTGTCCCGAGGCTCTCCATCTTCTGCGCCTGCCGCAGTTCATGCTCGAGCCGCTTGCGCTCCGTCACATCTTCCCGCAGACAGAGGAGATTCGTGATTTCCCCGGCCGGACTGCGGAGGCAGGAGACCTTGACGGATTCCCAGACGGTGGACCCATCGCTTCGGGTGGTCGTGAGTTCCCCGCGCCATTCGCCGCCCGCCCGGACGGTGGTCCAGAAATTGTCAAAGGAATGCTGGTCTGGATGTCCGTCGCGGAGAACCTCGATGTTCTGGTCGAGAATGTCCTCCAGCGTGTGTCCGCTGACTGCGATGAACTTAGAATTTACGTACTGGGCCCGTCCGTCGAGATCGGTGATGACGATTGAGACTGGTGATTGTTCGACTGCGCGGGAGAGCCGGTAGAATTGTTCCTCGGCGAGGCGTTGCCGGGTAATGTCGCGACCGACTGCGCGCACCGCCACGATGGACCCGCTGTCGTCACGGAGCGCGGTTTCCTCCCATGAAAACCAGCGGATTCCCTGCGGGGTGAGCCAGCGGTGTTCCGCTACGGCCCGATGAGGCGGGCGGGCCAGTTCGACCTTGGTGGCCTCCAGGGCGGCGATGTCGTCGGCATGAAGAAAGTCGGCGATGCGCGCGTCTGTGAGTTGCGCCGTGACGCGCCCGAATTTTCGGGCGAACGAAACATTGGCCGCGAGGATGCGGCCCTCCAGATCGCGACAATACGCGGTGTCGGCGCTGGTTTCCCAGGCCCCGAGCCACATTTCCACCGGCGATTTGGCGCCGATTCCGGTAACCGGTTCGCTAAGGACGACGGACATGATGGTAGGAATCGGAACAAAACGGAGCGGCTTGAGGACGGACGCCACAATCTCTTTCGGTGGCCGGGGCAGTCTTCACGTCAACGGAGCGAATGGGTATTGATCGGACCGCTCCCTCACAGCAGCCCTTGCAGCATCGAGGGCAGGCGTTGGAGCGAATTCGCGAGGGAGGCGCGCGCGAGCATCGATTCCGCACCGTCGGCGCCGTAAAGGATCTTCCAACCTGGAAGTTCCAGCCACGCATCGGCCGCGACGGGATCGACCGGCTCGAATCCTCCGGTGATTCCCGCATGGCGGACGAGATGGTCGGCGATTTGCACGGCGGCGGCGAAGAGTCGGTGGCGCGGCGCGCGGTCAGGATCGTTGTGATAGTGAAGCGCAAACACAATCTCCTCTGAAAGGTGGTGACGGGTAATATAGTGTGCCCCGATTTTCCCGTGGTCCCAGCCGATGAGTTCGCGCTCCTGGATGCAAAATTCTGCCGGCGTGCGGCAAGGCGTTGCCATCAGCATGCGAAGTTCGTCGGGAAAGGCGTACGCCATGACCACCTTGCCGACGTTGTGGAGCAATCCAATGAGATAGTCGGTGTCGTCGTCGATCTGCAGCGCCGTCGATGCCATGATCTCGCGGGTCAGAATTGCGGTTGCGAGACTGTGGGTCCAGAGATCCTTCCAGGGCAGGGTCGCCGACGTGTTCTGCTGAAGTTGCTCCAACTCCTCGATGACGGGCGTCGCGAGGGAGAGTTCCCGGATTTGGCGCAAGCCAAGGAAAAAGACCGCCTCTTCGATGTTGTTCACGCGGGTGGAGAGCCCGAAGTACACCGAGTTCACCATGCGCAGCAGCCGGGCGGACAGCGAGGGATCGCGGCGAATCACCTCGGCGATCTGGGAGCTGAGGCTCGCATCGGAGCGCACCAGGTCGCTGAGCGCGCGATTTACGCTCTGCAACGACGCGAGCTTGGGGCACGCGTTGACCCGTCGAACAATTTCCTCTTCCGAATAGGGCGTCGCCCGTATGGGAGGGGACGCGGTGGTGGCGGTGAGCATACGTGGTAAGGGAGCTATGTGCCGCACATCGGCATTTTGGGGGCCGGCTTGAGTGGAAACTGCTAAAGTTTGGACGCAGAAGTCCGAAAAAGCAGGGAACCACCGCTTGTCGCCCGCAAAACTCCAGTTGCTCCTGCAAAACGGAATTGCGCACCATCGCGCCGGCCGATTGGCCGAGGCGGAGCTCTCCTATCGACAGGCTCGGGCCGCCGCGCCGAAAAATTTCGATGGATGGCAGCTCTCTGGCTTGATCGCCTACCAACTGGGTCGCGTTGCGGACGCGGTCGAGTGGCTCGGTCATGCGCATCGGCTGGATCCCCGGCATGCGGTCGGCGAAATGCGGTTTGGCCTTGCGCTGCTCGCCGCCAAGCGGACCGATGAGGCGGAAAAACATCTCCGGAATGCAGTGAAGGTAAAGCCGGGCCTGCACGAGGGTTGGGACCACCTCGCCTATTGTTTGAAACTGCAGAACCGCTTGGACGAAGCGGTCGGTTGTCATGCCCGGGTCGTCGCCGTGAAACCTGATTACGCAGTTGGATGGTACAATTACGGGCTCACGCTCAGTCTCGCAGGACGATTCGTTGACGCCTTGGACTGCCACGATCGGGCGCTCGCGGCGGACCCCAACTACCACTTCGCGCGTTTTGGCCGCGCCCAGGCATTGCACCAGGCTGAACGTATTCCGGAGGCGCTCGACGAGTATGCCCGTTTCATTCAACTGGTGCCGAACCAGCCAGAGGCCCGTAGCTACCGGCTGTTTGCGTTGCATCACGTGGACGGGATCGAGCGGGAGGCGTTGTTTGCCGAACATGTGGCTTACGGCCGGGCGGTCGGTGCTGCCCCCACCGTCGAATTTGCCAACGAGCCCGAACCGGAACGAAAACTGCGGCTTGCCATTCTCTCGCCGGATTTTCGCAGCCACTCGTGCGCCTATTTCATCGCCCCGCTGCTCCGGCATCTCGATCGCGGGCAATTCGATCTCTACCTCTACCACGATCACTTCCTGGAAGACGCGATGACCGCCCGGTTGCGCAAGATGGCGACGGTCTGGCGGAATTTTGTGAGTCAGCCCGGACCTGCGGTAGAGAAGGTGATTCGCGACGACGCGCCTGATATTCTCATCGATCTTTCCGGGCACGTGGGAATGACCAGCCGTCTGCCGCTCTTCGCCCGGCGGCTCGCTCCCGTTCAGATCACGTATCTGGGATATCCCGACACCACGGGCGTGCCTGCCATGGACTATCGTTTGACGGACGCGCTGGCGGATCCGCCGGGGGAGGCGGATGCGTTTGCCACGGAAAAGCTGCTGCGTTTCGCCCCGACCGCCTGGGCCTACGAGCCACCACCGAATTCTCCCGAGGTGGAGCCCCCGCCCTGCACCCGATGCGGCCATGTCACGTTCGGTAGTTTCAACACCTTGGGCAAGATCACCGACCGCGTGCTGGCACTCTGGGGGCGGGTGCTCCAGGCGGTGCCAAACGCGCGACTCGTGGTGAAGGGGCGTGGACTGGAGACGCCCGGGGTGGTGGCGCGCTATCAGGAGCGATTAGCGCGATGTGGTCTGCCAGTCGACCGGGTGGACCTTGTCGGGCGCACGGCGGAAACGAACGCGCATCTCGCGCTTTATGGGCGGGTGGACGTCGCCTTGGACACGTTTCCGTACCACGGGACGACCACGACCTGTGAAGCGCTCTGGATGGGGGTTCCGGTGGTTTCGTTGTTTGGCGCACATCACATGTCACGAGTCGGAGTGAGCCTGCTGAACGCCGCCGGCCACCCGGAATGGGCTGTGGCGGACGAGGCCGCCTATGTGCGGATTGCGACGGAGTTGGCGGGAGATCCGGAGCGGTTGGTTGGGGTGCGTGCGGCGCTGCGGAACGACCTTCGTCGAGGGCCGTTGTTGGATCACGCGGTGCAGTCGGCCCGCTTTGGTGAATGCCTGCGTGACTGTTGGCGGAACTGGTGCGCGCCCGTGAGGGTTGCGTTGGTCCCTGCGACTGCTGAGGTGGAGAGATGCCATTGAGCGCTGGTGGAGGGGCGGAAAATCATTCGATGAAATTGGGTGGGGCCGGGTGCGGATTCTGCTCAAGGCGCCGCGGCCGTGTGTCGAAGCAAGGTGGCACTCAGTGCAGCGCGCAAAATTCCAGCATCTATGGTCCGAGGCCGTGACTCATCTGCAGGCCGGGCGGCTCGTGCCCGCCGCGCGTCTTTGCACCCAATTGCGGGCGGCCGCCCCGCGTGATTTTGGTGTCCTTCATCTGTCGGGACTCATTTCCCTCCAGGATGGTCGAGCCCAGGAGGCGGCCGAAGCGCTTGTCGCGGCGCGACAAATCAATCGTCAGTCGGCATCCACCGCGATGTGTCTTGGGCTCGCCTGGAGCGCGATGGGGCGGCAGGACGACGCCGAGGCTGCACTGCGCGACGCCATTCGGCTCGCGCCCGAGTCCGCGGAAACGTGGGGCAACCTCGGTGCGGTGCTGGCGGTGCTCAACCGTTTCGACGAGGCGATTGCCTGTTACCGACGGGCGATTGAATTGAAGCCGGCCGCGGCGGTGGGTTGGGTCGGGTTGGGAAGCACACTGCTTCTGGCAGGACGGGGAGGCGAGGCCGTGGCGCCGCACACCCGCGCGATCGAGTTGGAGCCCCTGCATCCGCGCGCCCGTTTCCACCGGGCGCAAGCCCTGCTCGCCTGTCAGCAACCGGAACTGGCGTTGGCGGATTTTGACGCCCAGTTGAGCCGGTTTCCTGGACATCACGAATCCCGCAGCTACCGGCTCTTTGTATTAAATTATCTCGATGCGTTCACCCGCGAGCAACTCTTCGATGAGCATCGCAGCTATGGACAGAAGGTAGAGGCGACGGAGGTGAGGCCTCCTCCATCGTTTCCGAATCAGGCTGACCCCACCCGCCGGTTGCGGATCGGATTTCTGTCGCCTGACTTCCGCCGGCACTCCGTTGCTTGCTTCATGGAGCCGCTGCTGCGCGAACTCGACCGGGCGCAATTTGAAGTCCATCTCTACCACGATCATCCTGCGATTGATGACGTGAGTCATCGCTTTCGCGCGCAGGCGGATGGCTGGCGTCATTTTGCCGGCCAGTCGGCGGACGTCGTCGAAGGTGTGATCCGGCGGGACCAGATTGATGTGCTCTTTGATCTGGCGGGTCATACGGGCCACAACCGGCTGGCTCTTTTCGCCCGGCGGCTGGCTCCGGTCCAGATTAGCTACTTGGGTTATCCGAACACCACGGGCCTGAAGGCCATGGACTATCGCTTTACGGACGAGATTGCCGATCCGCCGGGGGGGGCGGATACGTTGCATACGGAGCGGCTCGTGCGGTTCGCGCCCACCGCCTGGACTTATGAACCACCGGGAGACTTTCCCGACTTCGAGGGCCAACCTGGAGTCCGCGACACGGATAGCACAGTTGCGTTTGGCTCGTTCAACGCGCTCTCCAAACTTTCCAACTCCACTTTGCAGCTCTGGAGTGAGGTGCTTCGTGCTAACCCTAATTCGCGACTGGTACTGAAAAGCGGCGGTCTTGAACCGGCCCGCTGGCTGCGTCGTCTCGCCGGGCACGGAATCTCAGCCCAGCAGGTTCGTCTGCTGCCATATTGTTTGACGGTCGCCGAACATCTGGCGTGTTACGCGCAAATTGACGTCGCGTTGGACCCGTTTCCCTACCAAGGCACGACCACCACGTGCGAGGCGTTGTGGATGGGGGTGCCGGTCGTCACGCTCTTGGGCGATCGCCATGCCTCGCGGGTGGGAGCATCGTTGCTTACGGCGATCGGGCATCCGGAGTGGATCGCGCGGGACTCGGCCGAATATCTAACCATCGCCACGCGACTGGCGGCAGAGACGGGTGGGGGCGGACGCGATCGGAAAAAGCTGCGGGATGAGTTCCGAGCGTCGGCACTGAGGGATGGGGCCGGACAGGCGACACGATTTGGCGTCGCGGTACGGTCGTGTTGGCGGACGTGGTGCGAGCGCGGGTAAATTCACTTTCCGATCTGGCGATGCGAGCGTCTGCGCGTGAGCGTGCGGTCGCAACGCCCCACGCTCCGCGATGAACAGTCGGGCGGGCCTGGGCAATAATTGCCGGAGGGCTCTCCTTCCAGATGTGTCAGGATTAAAAACACGTTTTTTGTTGCTGGAGGAAAATGAGTTACCAGTGCGGCGTCGGCGCTGGAACCGAATCTGCGAACATGGAAATCGGCAAAGCACATCCCGGTTACACGAACGCGAACTCCCAATGATCACACTCGACTCCATCGATTTTCTGGAAGGCAGCCGTATTCTTATCACGGGAGGCACCGGATCGCTCGGCCGGAAACTTACCCAGACCTTGCTCACCGGCTGCCAGTCGACCGTGGTCGTGGTTTTCAGTCGCGACGAATTCAAGCAGTATCAGATGCAGCAGACGCTTATGCCCGAGCATCAACAGCGCGTGCGGTTCATGATTGGCGACGTGCGGGACAAGGAGCGATTGTATCGGGCATTGAAGGGAGTCGACTATGTGATCCACGCAGCGGCGCTGAAACAGGTCCCCGCCGCCGAGTACAATCCCTTCGAGTTCGTGAAAACGAACATCATGGGCGGGCAGAACGTCATTTGCGCCGCGATTGATCGCAAGGTGAAGAAGGTTGTCGCGCTCAGCACCGACAAGGCTTCGGAACCGATCAATTTTTACGGTGCGACCAAACTTTGCTCGGACAAATTATTCATCGCCGGTAGCGCCTACGCGAGCGGCTCTGGTACGCGCATGGCCGTGGTGCGTTATGGCAACGTCGTTGGCAGTCGCGGCAGTGTGGTTCCCTTCTTTCTCGAACACCGGAAGCGCGGCTTTTTGCCGATCACCGATTTTCGCATGACCCGCTTTTGGATCACGATTGAGCAGGGGGCCGCGATGGTGCTCAACGCGCTGCGCGAAATGCAGGGACAGGAAACTTATGTGCCGCGGATCCCGAGCATGCGGATGACGGATCTCGCTCGCACGATCGCCGCCAACTGCGAGTTGCGCGAGGTGGGGGTCCGCCCTGGAGAGAAACTGCACGAGACGATGATTCCACGCGATGCCGGCCATCGGGCGATTGCGTTTGACGATCATTTTGTGCTCCTCCCGGATTTTCCGACCCCAGTCGAGGAATACTACCGGTCAATCGGTGGGCTGTTCATGCCGCGAGGCTTCAGCTACAGCAGCGACACCAATGACGACTGGCTCTCCGACGACGGTTTGTTCCGTCTGATTGCAGGTCTGGATCTGCCCGAGGCACGCGAGTGGCTCCGGGAAAGTGAACTCGAATTTCATGCGAACCGCGAAAACCATACCCTACGGGCGGCAGTCGGTTGATGACGACGATGTCGAGGCGGTGGTGGCAGCCCTGCGTGGTGAGTACCTGACGACGGGACCATCGGTAGAACGCTTCGAGAAAGGCTTGGCCACGGTCACCGGGGCGAAGCATGTGTCCGTCTTGAACTCGGGCACGGCGGCGTTGCACGCTGCTTACTTTGCAGCGGGCCTCGGTCCTGGAAAAAAACTAATCACTTCGCCGTTGACCTTCGCGGCGACGGCGAACGCGGCCCTCTATTTGGGCGCTGAAGTTGTGTTTGCTGACATCGATCCTGCTACTGGCTGCCTCGACCCTAAGTCCGTTGCGGCGTTGCTCGACGAGCGAGTACGCGTCGTAACCGCGGTCGACTACGCCGGACATCCCTGTGACTACGCCGCGCTGCGAGTGCTGCAATCGCGGTTCGACTTCACCTTGATTGCCGACGCGTGCCACTCGTTGGGTGCAACCCAGGCCGGCCGGCCGGTGGGCACGTTGGCGGACGCCTCCTGCTTCAGCTTTCATCCCGTGAAGCCGATCACTACAGGTGAGGGGGGAGCGGTTGCGACCGACGACGGCGACTTCGCCGCCCGGGTGGCCCGTTTTCGCACCCATGGCATCGAGCGGAATCCGGTGGAGCAGGCCGAACGTGGAGGTTGGTTTTATGCGATGCGGGATTTGGGCTTCAATTACCGGCTTTGCGACCTGCAATGCGCCCTCGGCGCGAGCCAGCTGCGCAAGCTGTCCCGATTCACTTCCCGTCGACGGGAAATTGCAGACGCCTATCACGCGGGGTTGACGGGACTGGGGCTAACCCTGCCGTCGGTCCGGCCAGGCGCCGAATCGGCCTGGCATCTCTATGTCGTACGTGTGGCTGAGGCTGCTTTACGCCGGGTGTTTTACGAACAACTCCACGCGGCCGGACTTGGGGTGCAGGTTCACTACATCCCGGTCTACTGGCATCCGTATTACGAGCAGCTCGGGTATCGGCGTGGGCTCTGCCCGGAGGCCGAGGAGTTTTATGGGCGGGCGGTCAGTCTTCCGATTTTCCCGGAGATGGGCGATGCCGACGTCGCGAACGTAATTGAGCGGGTCCGTCGGGTCCGGATCGGGCAACAACCCACCAGGTCCGCTGCATGATTTTTTAAAAAAAATACCTATGAACAACAGCAAGCGTTCAGTCTCCATCGCAGGCCGGTCAATCGTTCAGGATGGTCCAGTCTTTCTCGTGGCCGAGACGGGCACCACCAGCAACGGCGATATGCCGACTACGCTCCGGCTGATCGATGCCGTTGCGGATGCCGGCATGGACGCGATCAAATTCCAGATGATCAATCCGGAGGCCTTTATGAGCGATCGTTCGGTCACCTATTCCTACGACTGGGGGAATGGCCAACGGGCGGAGGAGAACATGTTCGAGATGCTGCAGAAGCTTCGCTTCCGGGATGACGAATGGCATCGCATCAGCGAGCATTGCCGGACGCACAACCTACCGTTGTTTGCGACGGTCGACTACCTCGACGGCATGAAGGTGGCGGTGAGCACCGGCATGGTGGCGATCAAGATCGGCTCCTGGGACATCCGCGCAATTCCACTTTTGCGCGCCGCGGCTGCCACCGGCAAGCCGCTCGTGCTCGATCTTGGCCCAGCGCATCTTTCGGAGATCGATCGGGCGCTGGAGGTGATCGCGGAGGAGAAAAATGATCAGGTGATTCTGCTCCACTGCACTCACAGCCAGACCGACGACGAAGTGAATCTCCGGAGCGTCCCCTATCTCGCGAATACCTTTGGCTTTCCCGTCGGCTATTCGGCCGATACGCGCGATGACGTGCCCGATCTGGTCGCGGTCGGGCTTGGTGCGTGCATGATCGAAAAGCGGGCGACGCTCGATGCCGGCTTCTTCGGACACCACCACAACAAGGCGCTGGAGCCGGCTGAATTGAAGGAATGGGTGAAAAAAATTCGCCGGGCGGAAACGCAGCGCGGCGATTACCGGGTGAAGCCATCGCGGGAGGATTTGCGGCTGCGCACTCCGTTTTTTGTCAGTCTGACGGCGGCCCGCGAGATCGCCGAAGGTGAGACGATTCAAAGGTCGGATTTGGTGTGCAAGCGACCAGGCACGGGCTTGCATCCCGACTTGGCTCACGTGATCGCGGGCCGGACCGCGAGGCGCCGGATTTCGGTCGATCAGCAACTTTCGTGGGAGATGGTTTAACGTCGGCCATGCGCATCCTCGGCGTCATTCCCGCCCGCGGTGGATCGAAGCGGTTTCCACGCAAGAACATCGTGCCGTTTCTTGGTCGCCCCGCCATCGTCGCGACCATTGACGCGGCTCGGGAAAGCGGGGTCTTTACCCGCTGGGTGGTGTCGACCGAAGACGAGGAAATACGGGCGGTCGCGCGCAACGCCGGCGCGGAGATCGATCGCCGACCTTCCCGACTATCCACTGACGCAGCGACAATTGCCGAGGTTGCCCTCGAATTGCTCGATCGGGAGGAGGCGGCGGGACGCTGCTACGAGGCGATCTGCGTCTTGTATGCCACGGCAGTGCTCCGGGACGCCGCCGATATCCGCGCGACCTGCGAATTACTTTCCCCGGGCACCTGCGACTTTGCGCAAGCGGTCTGCCGCTATGAGCATTATGCGCATCAGGCGCTGCAGCTACAGGCCGGAGCGTTTCTTTTTCCAATGTGGCCCGAAGTCGCCGATCTCCGTAGCTCTGAATTGCCGACGTTGGTCTGCGGCAATGGCAGCACCTATGCGGCGACGGTACCGGCATTCCGAGCGGAACGGACTTTTCTTGGCCCGCGGATGCGCGGTTACGAGATGCCGCGGTGGAAGTCGGTCGATCTTGATTACCCTGATGACCTCGCGCTGGCCGAGTTCTATGCGACGAAAATGTCTGTGAAAAACTTCTCCGCAGCGTGAGCGCGCAGTGTGCCGAAGTCCACGTACGATCCTCCACAATATCCATGAACCTGATCGAAACGCCATTTGAAACCGAGCAGGAGCAGTTTTGGGCGGGAGATTTCGGCAACGACTATATCGCTCGCAATGAATGCACTCCGGAGGCCCTCGCAGCCGATCTTTTCTTCTTCACCGGGGCTCTGAAGGCAATGCGGCGGACACCGGAGTCGATCATCGAACTCGGAGCGAACATTGGGCTGAATCTGCGGGCGTTAAGGCTGCTTTTTCCTGGGACGAAACAGACCGCGGTCGAAATCAACGATCAGGCGGTGGAGCGACTGCGGCGCGACCGGGTGGCCGATGAGGTGGTGCATGATTCAATTCTGAATTTCACGCCGACGCGACGTCATGACCTCGCCCTCATCAAGGGGGTCATGATTCATCTCAATCCCGAAATGCTTCCGCAGGTGTATCGGAAGCTGGCCGAATGTTCGTCCCGGCACGTACTGATCGCGGAGTACTATAATCGCCGTCCCGATGAGGTCACCTATCGGGGGCACACGGCCCGGTTGTTTCGCCGCGACTTCGGCGGGGAGTTCATGGACGCCTGTCAGGAATTTTCCTGCGTGGATTACGGTTTCAGCTACCATCGGGATGCCCGTGAGAGGCAGGACGACCTGACCTGGTTTCTATTTGAGAAGAAGGCGTAACACCAACGCTGGTCCCAGCATGAAACGCACCCTCATCTTCCGAGCTGACGCCGACCCAGAAATCGGGACCGGGCATGTCATGCGCTGTCTCGCGTTGGCGCAGGCGTGGCAAGACACGGAAGGAGAAGTGGTGTTTGCCGCGGTGGACCTGCCACTGCCGTTGGTTGCCCGGTTGGAACGGGAGCAGATTTTGTTCGAGCAGGTGCGTGCGACTGTCGGAAGTACTGGCGACGCCAGCCAGACCGCCGAGATCGTGCGTCGGGTGGGCTCGGAGTGGGTGGTAGTCGATGGTTACCGATTTCCCTCTTCCTATTACGAGCACCTGCGCGAGTCCGGATTCAAGGTTCTGGCCTTGGACGACATGGCTCACTTGGAGCGCTACCCGGTTGACGTCGTGCTTAATCAAAATCTCAGCGCGACGGCATCCGCGTACAGCGGGCGGGTGGAGGATGACACCAAGTTGCTACTTGGCCCATCCTACAGTCTGTTGCGTCGTGAATTTCGGGTGGCTGCGCGGCGTATCAGATCGACTGCCGGTTCACCGCGCCGCGTGCTGGTGAGTTTTGGCGGTGGCGACGTGGTGAATTTCACCGGCGAAATCCTGCGAAACCTCATCCGGAGCGGACGGAAGGATTTTGAGGTCGTGGTCCTCGCCGGTGCCGCCAATCCAAACGTGTTTGCGCTTCGCCAGTTGGCGTCGACTGCGGCATTTTCGTGCATGATCCAGGTGAACGCTGAAAATGTCGCCGCAGTGATGAACTGGGCGGATGTCGCCATCACCGCGGCTGGCTCCACCGTCTGGGAATTGGCGGGCATGAATGTCCCGGCGCTGATTGGCGGATTCGAGGAGAACCAACTCGTGGGCCTCAAGGCATTGGGAAAAATTCCGATTTTCCGCGCCTGGCCGATCGAGGAACTTCTCACGCGTGATCTTGCTGGGGAACTGGATCGTCAGCCAGTCGCAACGGGTGTCCACCTCACGGGCTTCGATGCCCAAGGTTCAGTCCGGGTTGTCGATTGGTTGCAAACGGTCGGCGCTCAAAACCGGAAGCTGCTTTCTCCTGTATGAAATTCACGCGGACGCTGCTCGTTGCTGAAATCGGAATCAACCACAACGGCGACATGGCGCTGGCGGAAAAAATGGTGCGCGCCGCCAAGGAAGCCGGGGCCGACGCGGTCAAGTTTCAGAACTATCATACCGACGAATTTCTCACCGATCACACGCTCACTTACACCTATCGTTGCCAGGGGCGGGAAGTCACTGAATCGCAGTATGCGATGTTCAAGCGGTGCGAGTTGTCAGTATCGGATCTCGCGCGGTTGCGTCACTGCTGTGACGATCATGAAATTGATTTCTTCAGCACCCCGATGGGAGTTGAAGGGGTTGATGAGTTGTTAAGCGTCGGGACGTCGTATCTGAAAAACGGCTCGGATTGCCTCGGGCATCTTCCCCTCATCCGTTACATGGCGCGTAGCGGTGTCGCGACGATCCTTTCGACGGGCATGGCCAACGAACGGGAAATTGCCGAAGCGGTGGAGGCGTTCCGTGGGGCCGGTGGGCGTGAACTGATCCTCCTTGCCTGCACTTCCGCCTACCCGACGCCGGCGGAAGACGCCCACCTCCTTCGTATTCCTGAGCTTGCTCGGCGATTTGGATGTGCGGCCGGATTCAGCGACCACACGGCCGGGTGGGAAGCGGCGGTCGCTTCGGTGTGCCTTGGAGCTTGTATGATCGAAAAACACTTCACGAGCGACCGAGGCCTGCCCGGTCCCGACCAGTGGTTTTCGTCGGACCCGGCCGAGTTTGCGGAACTTGTCCGTCGCGTGCGCAGGACGGAAGTGATGCTCGGACGAGCGGAACTCCGTCCTGCCGATGCTGAGCTGCGATCCCGGGAGGAATTTCGTCTCTCGTGCATCGCGGCCCGGGACCTGCCCGTCGGTCACGTGGTGACAGAACGCGATATTGCGTTTCACCGTCCCGCGTCCGGATTGCCGCCCTCCCAGGCGGAGGCGATCAAGGGCAGGACGCTTGCGCGCGCTCTTGCGCGTGGGACGATGTTTTCCTGGCAGGATCTCGCCGCATGACGAATTCGCCCCGCATCGTCTTTCTCGGCAACCATACCCTCGGCGTAAGGGTGCTCGGGGTTATTCGTCGCCTGGCGACCTTGGTTGGGGTGGTGGCGCATCCGGAGGATCCCGAGGACGGAGTACGGTACGAATCGGTATTTTCCGAGGCCCGTCGCCTTGAGGTGCCAACTATCCGGATACAGGGGAAGCGACCGGAGCTCGAGGGCTTCGTCCGAAAATGTTCACCCGACCTCCTTTGGATTACCGACTATCGGTACCTGCTGCCCGAACGGATTCTTGCTCTCGCGCCGCGGGGTGCGGTCAATCTCCATCCAAGCCTGCTGCCCAAGTATCGCGGCCGCGCCGTGGTGAACTGGGCGATTCTGCGGGGTGAGACGGAATTTGGCCTGACGGCGCATTTTGTGGATGCGGGGATGGACACCGGAGATATCATTGCGGTACGGCGGTTCGGACTCACCCAGGCGGAGGATGTGGGCGATGCCTTGGACAAGCTTTATCCGCTCTATGAATCTGTCGCTGCCGAGGTATTGACGGGCTTTTGCCACGGTAACGTCCCGCGCCGGGCGCAGGACCACACGCAGGCGACCGAATTTCCCCGAAGGACGCCAGCGGACGGACTGATCGATTGGTCGGCGCCGGCCCGGGAGGTTTGGAACCTGATTCGAGCAGTGGCTGCACCTTACCCGGGGGCCTTTTGCCCATGGAACCAGTCGCGGTTGCGGATTTGGCGGGCGTCGGGAATTCAATTGTTTTCGCCCGGGGCAGTGCCGGCGCCAGGTGAAGTACTGGATATTTCCGCCGACGGCCAAACTATGGTCGTGGCGTGCCGTGATGCTGGTCTGGTGATTGGGCGCTACGAAGTGGAGGAAGCGTTTGGCAGCGCCGGGTTGCGGCCCGGGAACCGACTCGGCGCCACCAGCGAACTCGTTTCCGTATGATCGTATCAATCAGCCAACCTGCCTATCTGCCGTGGCTGGGCTATTTCGACCGCCTTCTGAAGAGCGACCTTCACATCGTGCTCGATCACGTGAACATCGATGCGAGCAGCAAGACCAAGTTTGCCAACCGCAACAAAGTCCGCACGGCGGATGGCTGGTGTTGGTTGACGGTCCCGCTTCAGTCGAAGGGGCGCCATGGCAATATGCTCCTGAATGAGGTCGAAATTTCGTCGGATTCCGGTTGGCGGCAGAAACACTGGGGGACACTCAGAGCGTGTTATTCGAGGAGTGCGTACTTTGCCGAGCATCAGGCTTTTTTTGAAGGCGTGTACTCCCGCGACTGGGCCAAGCTCTGCGAACTCACCGATTTCACGACGCAGTATTTGCGAACTGCCGTCGGTGCTAAATGCCCGACGCTGCGCAGCTCCGCGATGGGCGTGCCCGGTGAGAAGGCCGAATTGATTCTCAACCTTTGCCGGACGGTCGGGGCCACAGCGTATCTTTCGGGGCCCTTTGGTCGCGACTATCTGAACGCCGATGACTTCGCCGCTGCCGGGATTCAGTTGGTGTTTCACGACTATCCTCATCCCACCTATGAGCAGACGTTTCCCGGGTTCGAGCCGTATATGTCGGTGGTGGATTTGCTGTTTCAATGCGGGCCCTCGAGCGGTTCGATTCTTCAGGGCACGGTCGCTGTTCCGGTATGAACGTCCTCGTCATCGCCGCTCACCCTGACGACGAAGTCCTCGGTTGTGGTGGAACCATTGCCCGACTGGCGGCCGGAGGTGATGCCGTTTCAATTCTTATTCTGGCGGAAGGTTTGACGTCGCGGGTCGGGTTCGATCCGGTGCGCGATGCCGGGGCACTGAAAGTGCATCAGGAGCGGGCATGGCGTGCCGGCGCTCTACTCGGGGCAAAGGAAGTGCGGTTAACGGGTTTTCCCGACAATCGGATGGACACGGTCCCGCTGCTCGACGTTACACAGGCGATCGAGCGGGAGATTGCGCGGGTACGCCCCGAGATCGTTTTCACCCAGCACGGCGGAGACCTGAATGTGGACCATGTCGTCACCTTTCGCGCTACGCTCACGGCCACCCGGCCGATGTCGAATTGTCCGGTGCGGCGGGTGTACGCCTATGAGGTGGGCTCGTCCACGGAGTGGGCCTTCCAGCAATTCGAGCCGCGATTCCAGGCGCAGGCGTTTTTCGACATCACCTCGCAGCTGGAAACAAAGATTGCCGCGATGGAGATTTACGAGAGCGAGGCGCGCCTGTTCCCGCATCCACGTTCACCCGAGGCGCTGCGGGCCAACGCCCGGCGTTGGGGGGCGACCGTCGGCGTGCAGGCCGCCGAGGCGTTTTGCTGTATCCGGGAGCTCTGCTAACCAAAAAATACGATGTCCGTTATGACCACCTCCGTAAAGTCCAAGGCGCCCGCCCGGGCGCTTGAAATCGTTGCCCGCTACCGGTCGGAACTGGGTGAAATCACGGAGCTGGTCGAACCGAGCATCCATGTTTTTGCGCAGCTCCTGGAGCGGCAGGCGAGGGAGGGGATCGGCGGTGACATGATGGAAATCGGGGTATTTCGTGCGGGGACCGCCGCCTTGCTGGCTGCCTGTTTGCAGGAGAACGAACGTCTTTTTCTGATCGATCCGACCCAGGATGCGGACCGTAACCGGCAGACGATTGAAGGATTTTCCCACGTTCAGCCGGAGCAACTCACGTTCCACGTGCTCGACTCGATTGCCGTCAACAAGTGGCGGGAACGCGTCCTTTCCCCTGATGTTCCGTTGCTCCGATTCGCGCACATTGACGGGGAGCATAGTTACGATGCCGTCTATTCCGATCTCGATCTGGCACGCCGCTATGTCACGGGCGGCGGACTGATTGTGCTCGATGATATTTTCAACATGAACTCGGCGTGCTGCACGCATGCGATGTTTGACTACCTGCGCGACCAGCCGCTGCTGCATCTCGTGGCGATGGGATTTCGGAAAGCCTACCTATGCGAGAGCCGCCACGTGGCGTCGTACCGCCGCTTCTTCCTCGAATTGCCGGAAATGCTTGGGCGGACCGCCGGCCTGCAGGTTCGAATTTGTTTCAACAGCTGGGCGCATGAGCGATCCTATGTGACTTTCGATACCTGCGAGGCCCAGTCGCCGCACTACCAGATCATCGGCAAGCGTTTCCATCGCCTTGAAGAGGCGCTGGCGGCGTTGGGGGTTTAACGAACGGCAGCGGTGGAAAGCGCGCCGTGCGGCTTCAGGTGGCGCGAGTTTGCTGGGCGTGGCGTTTCGTGGTTCTGAGCTATTTTGCGACCAATGCCTCGTTCGTGGCTTCAGGTTCGGGGCGGGCGACTCCGCCTCGGCCTGCCATTTCGATCAGCTTTTGCCCGATGGCGGCGAAGGCCGCGACGCGCAACATGACCGCGCCGATTCTTCGGGTCACGTCTTGGAAGGTCGCAGGCGAGCCGCGTTGCGCGGTTTGCTTCGAGGTGTCGATCAGCACTTTGGCGGTGTTTTTTAGGACGACTTCAAGCTGCGCCGGAGCGGCTTTTTCAGCTGCGACTTCCAGCGCGTCGATGGCTGCGGGGACCGCGTCGAGCTTGAGCAGGCTGAGAATCCCCATCGAGTGAACGAGGCCATCGTCAGGCAGTACCTCTGACAAGATGCCGGCAATCGTCGCGACGCGGCGGAGATCGCCTCCGTGATAGAGTGTGATGAGGCGTTGGCGGAGATCGTGGTGGTCGGGTTTCAGGCAGCGCCCGCGGAAGGGGCTCTTGAATTCGTAATCTGAGATCTGGTCGGTGGTGAAATGCCGGAACGTTTCGCCGTAGGTGTTGATGTAGTATCCATATGCCAAGGCATGCGCCCTCGGTTTCGGCGGCAGGTCGCGACAGGTGAGGAGATGAAGCAATTCCTGCTCGGTGGCGGGTTCGTACTGGGCGTCAAGTCCGTCATAGAAACTGTAGTCGGCGCAAATCGCCGGTTTGCCCCAAAAGGTCGCTTCGATTCCCATCGTCGAGCCGAAGGTAAGCACGCGGTCGGCTCCATCCAAGAGGGCGTTAGAGTCGGTCGTAGCCTCAGGCTGAATCAGCGTGACGTTTCCGAGTCCCGCGACCGCTTCCTTCCAATCGCCGCCCGAGGTTTTGTCATTGGGATGGACCCGTATCCAAAGATGGCGGTCCGGGGCAGCCGCAACGAGAAGTCGCGAAATGCGTTTCGTCGCTTGCATTTGCCCGGGATAGATCCTTCCGGTGACGCCGTCGCCGATCGCGGCAAATTCGAACTCGGAGGAGGTGAAAAAAACGATTCGCTGTGCGGTCCGCTGCCAATCGGCGGGTACGCGTCCCGACTCCTGAAGCTTGGTGTGACAAAACCATTTCTTCTCCACATGTCGCCGCCGGTCATGGAAAAAAGCCTCGGCCAGCGCGATCGTTTCGGGCGCAGCTCTGGCGGTTTCCCAGGTGGCCTGAACCCGTTTCCGGTAGTAGTCCTTGTCGTGAGGCAGAGTGTTTTGGTTGAGGGCGAATTTTTTGAAATCCGATCCGCGTTCGTGGGTGTAATAGGGAACTCCGAGCGCTTCGCACGCGCGCACGGCGGAACGCATCATGCTCCACCGACCGTTGTAAATGTAGACGCGTTCGTAGGTTTTCTCGCCCAGAATCCGCTTCATCCCGAGGTAACTCAGCACGGCGGCATAAAGGGTCGCATGGATGACCGTGGAATTTCGGCGGGTATCGATGTGAAGTGAGCGGGCAAAATCGATGATCGACGACAACGTCGCCATTCCGGCGTCAAATGACTCGAAACGAAAATTGCGCAAACTTTGCTGGCTCGCGAATTGGGGCGGAAGTTCGGCGAGTCGTTGGTGATCTTCTGGTCGGAGAAACGAACTCAGGTCGAGCGTGGGTAGTTTCCGGGAAAGTTGGGCTGCCCCCTGCAGACTCCGGCTCACGCACTGGAGGCAGCGTCGCGGTTCGTGGAGCGGATTCAACTGGCATGAGGGAAGGTCGCCGTGGCAAAGCACCAGATCGACGACATCTCCTAAATCGGTGTGACGCTGTGCGATTTCCAGATCGGTTTCAAAATGAGGTGTCGAATACGCAAGCGGCGCGTACACGAGTATTTGGCGGGGGGCTTCCGCCGGAGCGAACGTGTGATCCAGATTCGGGTCGGAATCGTTTGGACTGGGCATCGGGTCGGAATTGCACGTGCGGTGCCAAACTGTACCGGCCGGCGCTAAGCAATTGTTTGGCAGACGATAGCGGTCGTCGCCGAAAATATCCCTCAATTGTCCGCGGCGCGCACGTTGACGCCCGGAAAAAAATGCCGCCCTCCCAGACCTAGGATTACGAATTTACGAATGTAGTTCTATAAAATAATGCAAGGCAACGCGTACGGCGCGACGGAGCGCTCGCGGCACGTGCGTTGCTAGGTCTGCGGGCATGAGTTTTTCCGGGTCTACCTTGGCTGAGCCGGTCACGACCGTCTCCGGAGATGAAATTTCGATAGCATTGTCAGTTGCGGAATCGGCGGAGGCCTGCCTTGCCGCCGCCGCTCGGGCGGACGTTGCGGGGAACCGAGAACTGCAAAAGAAGTGTCTGGAGCGCGCGATCGCCCTCGATCGCAACTGCCAGACCGCGCTGCACGTGCTCGCCTCGATTGCGTTGGAGGAATCAGATTCGGCCTTGGCGTTTGCGCTGTTGGAAGAGGCGGACCGGGCGGGTCTGCTGATGGATGAGGCACGTCCGCTACATGAGCGCCTGCTCACGAATGCGAACAGCGAACCGGAGTTTGAAAACTACCTGCGCGCGGTAGGGCGGGTTGGAGAGGGCCCGGCGGAACGAACGCGCCGCATCGTTCTGGTAACCAATCTTTTTCCGCCGCAGGAACTCGGCGGTTACGGGCGAATGATGTGGGAATTTGCCCATGGCCTGATTGCCCGCGGGCATTCGGTAACTGTTCTTACGTCCGAAGCGACGGAATTTGGCAAGGAGCCGACTCCGGCAGAGGCGGAAATGGAGCGACACGTCCACCGTACTCTGGCCCTCGTCGGAACATGGGCCGGAGGTCGTTGTTCGCTCCTTTCGGATCGGAGGGAAGTCATGCGGCGGTTGCGCGACAATCATGCACGGTTGAGAACGGCGGTGACGAAGTTGAACGCCGACCTGGTGCTGGCGGGAAACCTCGATTTGCTCGGCGCGTCGATTCTCCATCCCGCGTTGGGCCGGAAGATTCCCGTGCTCCATACGTTGGCCAATGCGAATCCGGGTTATTCGTTGGGGGAGCAACCGCGCGAGGCCCACTATTGGGTCGCGCCTTGCAGTGACTGGAATGGCGGGGTGTTCAAGGCGGCGGGCTACGCTCCGGCGCGGGTGGAAACGTTGTATCCCGGTGCGCCCATCAATCGGTTTTTCCGGCTGTTCTTGCCGGATACGCAGCGGCTGCGTATCTGCTATGCTAGCTTGGTGCTGCCTTACAAAGGGGCTGGAACCTTGGTGCAGGCTCTCGGTCGCCTGCATGATGCTGGCGTCGAATTTTCCGCCGAGATTGCGGGTGACGCGCCGGATCCGGCATTTATCGCGGAGTTACACGCGATCGTTCAAGCGAAGGGAATGGCGCACAAGGTGCAGTTCCCGGGCTTTCTCGATCGGAATGGGCTTTCGGCCCTTTTTGCCCGCTGCAATGTCTTGGTATTTCCGAGCCGGTTTGAGGAGCCGTTTGGGATTTCGCAGGTGGAGGCGCTCGCCGCCGGGCTCGTGGTGGTTTCAAGCGGCACGGGCGGCGCGAAGGAAATTATCCGGGACAAATCCGACGGTTTGTTGTTTGCCGCGGGTGACGATGCCGAACTTGCGAACAAGCTCGCGCTCCTGGCCCGCAGTTCCGGATTGATGGCGAAACTGCAACGCAATGGGCAGGCGAGGGCGACCGCTTTCAGCGTGGCGAATGCGGTGAAGAAAATCGAATCTTTGGCGGCTGAAGTGTGCGCGATTTCCCTCCGCGAATCGTCCGGATCCTAGGATTTTTTGTTTAGCGACCACCCCGGTCGGTTTTGCGAGTGGCCGGTTCGCAGCCAGCCGGTAGCTGCGGCCTGTCGTCGAGCGTCGCCGCGAGAATGGCGGGAGCGAGTTTGAGCCGCGTCCCGGTGGCACGACCGTCGTGCTGCGTCATAGTCCGCGGTCTGCGCGGGGCGATGAATCGGTAGAAGCGCCCCGCCCGTTATCCGACACTTTCGCTGGGAGCGTGTTCGAGCAGCCCCTTGGCGGAAGCGGTAGCGATTTGGGCGAGTTGATCGAACTCTTCGATGCAGGTCCGCCAGAAGACATCGTCGCCCTCTGCCGGGGGCAGTAGATGGGGCATGAGTTTGAAGGAGAAGGCGCCGAAGATTTGGGCGTTATTCCGGTCGGTGAGAAATTGTCGGAAAAGAGGGGCGACTCCGGCTGAGCCGTGGGCAGATAGTGCGGCGTGCATCGGCGCAACCTGTCGACTTGCCTGCTCGGCCGTCATCATCAACTCCGCGCCGATCGTGTTGAGTGCAGAGCGATCGGGGGCTTCCGGTCCGGACAGATCAACGGTAACGGCCGTTTCGTCTGATGCCATGCTTACGAGGGTGAAGTCCTTCGGATGGACGAGCAGGGTGTTGCGGAAGCGCGCCCCGCGGTCGTTGATGTTGTAGACCAAATCCGAGGGCCATCCGGCGATCCGCTCATCGAGCGCACGCCAGTCAGCCGCGGCAAACGTGGGTACCCGGTCGCTGTAGTTGCCGGGAACGGTGGGCAACGGCTGGGTGGGATTGAAACCGGAGTGAGTGTAGATCGTCGCGTCGACGGCAGCGTTGTGCCGGAGCGACGGATTTGAGGTATCTACCGCGAGGTCGAGCCCGAAGAGGTAGATCGGCGCGCAGCCCAGGAAGCGCGCGAGTTCCAGTGCAGTTCCACCGCAATTCTCCCTGACGGCAACCGCGGCTGGTGTGATTCCATGGGACGACAGCCAACCCTCCGTTACTTGAGGGGCGGACAGAAAAAAGCACCGCTCGACTGGCAACGCATCGCGCCAGGCGGGTGGGCTGACGGAGGACAGGACAACGTTGCCGGGCAACGAGTCCGCGGGCAGGCATTTTTCGGGGTGTTTGGCCGCATCTACGGATACCGTGAAATCAACCTTTACACCATGGCGGGTGAGGGCGCGCTGGGCGGAATCTGCGGCGAGAACCACTCCCCGATTTGCCACCCGGGAGAGAAGCGGGGCGGTAACGTCGAGGGACGGGCCCGCTCCGCAGACAAAGGCCGGTTGTCCGCGAAAGGCATCCCTCCATGCCGAAGGCAGGCGCCGGTGGACGAGGGCGGGGATGTTTTGCAGCACGTGTTTTTGCCAGGTGAAACCGTCTTTTTGACGGGTCTCCCGGGCGACGTGATTGCTGGAGAGCACGGCGGTGATCTGCTCGATCCCAGTTGCGTAGTCGGCACGGTTTTCGTCCTGAGTGTCGGTGGTCACAAAGACCGAAGGAAGATGGCGGGGATCGCGTCCGAGAAAGCGTTCGATTTTTGCGCGGAGCTCCGTCGCCGGCAGCTGATCAATCCGGACGGTTTCGACATTGCCGTGCCGGTCAAAGGCATTGGGACGCCTGCCCAGTCCATCGCCGTCGACCCACCATTGGAGGTGACGGAGCCGGATAAGTGGCGCAAGGTCGGCCGCCGTCAGTGGGCCAATGACGATGCCGGATGTCGCTCCGGGAAAGGGCTTTTCAAATAGAAAACCGGGCATCGATGGAAGTGGGCGGTGGCCGCAGGAAATATCCGTTGGCTCTGAATTATGCTTCCGACGATGCGGGATGAAGAGACTGATGGCGCTGGTGGGCCTCGCGGGCCTCGTCCCAGCGTTCGAGCGCTTCAAGCGAAATGCCAAGCTCGCGGAGAGCGTTCTCGTGGCGGGGCTCCAGGACGAGGACGCTGCGATAGGCGCGAACCGCATCATCGTCTTGTCCGTCGAGGTGAAGGAGCCAGCCGAGTTGAAAAAACGCCTCGGAATGAAACCGATTGAGGCCGACCGTTTGGCGGAGGGCGGTGATCGCGTCCGCGCGTTGACCCAGGGCGACATAACAGAGCGCGGTCTCATAGGTGGCATCGGCGTGGCGCGGGTCTGCGATCGAGGCTCGTTTCGCCGCGGCGAGCGCGCGATCTGGTTCCCCAAGCTGACGGTAGGAGATGCCGAGATTGATCAGAACAGTCACATTTCGCGGATTCTGTTTCACCGCATCGCGGTAGGTGGCGGCGGCCTCGGACCATTTTTCCTGAGCGGCGTAAGTGTTGCCCAGGTTGCAGAGGGCTTCCGCAAACTTCGGCCGGAGTTTGCACGCCTGACGGTAATTGGCGACAGCTTCGGGAAAACGTTGTTGGGCGAACAGGGCGTTGCCTAGGCTGTAGTGCGCTTCGGCCGACTTGGGCTGTGAACGGATGGCATGTTCAAGTGCCGCGACGGCGCCGGCGTAGTCGCCCTCGGCGATGAGCAGGGAACCCTGCAGTCGCAGCGCCTCGGAATTGCCGGGATTTAGGCGCAAGACCTGGGCGTACACTGCGGTGGCGGCGGCGAGGTCGCCGGCACGATGATGAGCGACGCCGGTTTCGAGGAGGGCAATCACGGGCGCACTGGATGATTGGCGCGGGAAGGGGGGAGTCATCAGGAGACTATCGTCCCGATTCACGCCGGATTGAGGCGTGATGTCAGGCGTCGGGGTAGCCGGTGGGCGAAGCTTCAACCCCCAAAAATGCGAAGGCCCCGGGTGTGAACCGGGGCCTTGTAGCACTACCAACACCATTCACTATCCTTCGGGGCCTCCGCAGGGAGATTTGGACTGGTTCGCTTAGCCTGGCCGCCTTTGACGGCGGCCAGGATTGGGCGAATCAGGACAATCCCTGAGCGAGGTTAGGTTACTGGATTAGGCGCATCGCGCTCTGGGCGCTTTGATTTGCCTGAGACAGCATTGCGGTGCCGGACTGCACGAGGATGTTCCAGCGAGCAAGCTGGGTTGATTCCTCGGCGACATCCACATCCGTAATCCGACTGGAGGCTGCCTCCAGGTTGGCCTTGTTGACCG
>CANJIU010000027.1 GCA_947474365.1 Opitutia bacterium
GAAACATCGGCAGTTGAATTTGCGGCATCCCTCTTCAGTGCCACGTCCGGTCCCGGCCTTCAATCCCGGCCATACCAAACTCACGTTCCGGTCTCTTTTTCGTTCCACTCTCCACCACTCCACTTCACGTGCAGGTCAGGAGGTCTGAGACTGTACAAGCCATCGCCCAATCCCTGTTGTAAGGCCGGATGGGGACGGACCGGGCGCGGCTCCGTCACTCGTTAAATTCGTCCCGCTGTTTGGCCCTCTCGTCCGCCGCCTTCAGCGCCGCGGCGGCCTGCGGATCGATCGCCGCCTCGCGTTCCCGCACCCGGCGATCACGCGCGCGCAAATCCTCCTCGCGCTGTTCAAGCTCGATTTCCTTCTCCTGCTGGGCCTGCACCTTCTCGAAAAGCTTCGTCTCCGACTCGTCCAGAAACTGCTCGCGCTCACGCAGAGCCTGCTTCGCCTCCCTCACGCTCGCCTCCTGTCGTTCCAATTCCGCGCGGAGTTGATCGAGCGCGATCCTTTCCTCCGGGGACACCACCGTCTGCGGTGGCGCCGGTTTGCGAGAGACGGCCAGCAGTTTTTCCCGCGCCACGATCAGCGCCTCCATCTCGGCCAAATCTCGTTCATGGTCAGCCTGCCGCGCCTCGTTTTCGGAGATCGCCCGCTCTCGCTCAGCCAGGGTGAGTTCGAGTTGCCGCAACGATTTCTCCAACTCCGCAATTTTGACCGACTCGGCGGCACCGGCGACGGAAAATGGCGCGCGCGTCGCCGAAACGATGGCCTTGATTGACTCCCGCGCGGCGGCCGAGGCCTCGGAAATCTCGAACGGAGATCGTGTGAGCGCGGCGCGCCGGCGCAGCGACAGCGTGGCGGGAGCGCCAGGTCGGGCCACAGGGAACTTGATCGCAACGGGCTCGGGCATGCGGATTACTTTCTCGAGAACCAACCGAAGAGGCCACCCTTCTTCTTTTCACCCGCCGGCGCCGGCTCCTTCTTGGGTACGGCAACTCGCAGATGAGGCCGCAGCAAATCAGCCGCCTTGCGCTCCAATTCCGAGTTTCCCAGCGAGACGAAGACGCGACTGAGAGAACCACCGGCCACAAGCTCCTTTTCGAGGGCCGAGAGTTCGTCGCGAAACCAGGTGGTCGCGAACTCCGCGCGCGCGGCACCGTCTGGCAGGCGGGCCGCCTGGGCCAACGATTCGACAAGGTGCAGCCCCTTGTGCCCACGCCGGAACGGCAGGACTTCCGCCAGCGCCGCTTCATCGACGTGTGAAAGCGCATTGAGCAGTTTCTTAAAATCACCGCCGACAATCGTTTTTTGCGACATCTCCTGCGCCCGAATCGCAAATTCACCGAGGGTGATCAACCCCTCTAATTTGCAGAACTCCAGCGTGCCGGCATCGAGGGCGGTCAACCGGATCGGGAAATTTTCCGCGATCCCGAGCTTCGCCAGATTCTTCAACAGCGGATTGTCTTTTTCCGACGCCGCCTGCGTCTGCTCGACCATGTCGCCAAACGGGCTGTCGAACGCCAGTGTCTCCTTGAGCAACCCAATCAACTGGTCCACCCGCTCGGGTTTCTGCCCCTTGAGCTGCAGCATCTCGATCACTTCGTCGAAAGAAAGATCGATGTACTTGGCCGGAGTCTCTTCCTTTCCCTTGATCGGCCACTCGGGCCCGTCAAGATTCTGGGCAAGGCTGTTGAGCGAGGTATCGACCATGATCGAAGAGGCAAAGGCGCCGCGCACTTCGTCCCAGTCTTTAGCGGTGGATTTCATCAGGGGGAGGATAAATTTGACGGAAGCGCCGCGCTGCCGCGCCCGCTCCCTTCGGATGCAGGCGGCGACCACGCCGCCGTTTAGGCGGGCACTTGCTGGATGATTTCTCCGGCGAGTTTGCGGTAGTCGCTGATCACGTTATCTCCGGCCGGCCCCGCATCCGTCGCCTCAGCACTCACGAGCGCCACCGGCAAACCAAGCGCCACCGCCCGGCGGACCACCATCGCGTCGCGAATCTGGGTGTCAAAAATCTTCGCCACCGGCGCCGCCCGTTTTGCCGTTTTGAATTGGTTGAGCCGAAGTTGCATCCGCATCTTGGGGACCTCGATGTCCACCCCGCTCTTAATCGAATTGAAGATGATGCCGTGCACCTGCGCCGGGAGTCCCATCGCCGATTTGCGGAAGCTCGCGGACAGCTGGTGGAATTTGTGCAGCTTCTCCACGAGCAGGGTGAAGCCGATCAGGCTCAGGGCGTCGGGATTGGCGGGCACGTAAATTTCATTCGAGGAAAACACCCCGCATTGGGACGCGCGCAGAATATTCGGGGGACAATCGAAGAGGATGAAATCGTAATTCGCCTCGACGGCCGCGAGTTGCTCGTAAAACACCAGGTACGGCGGCCGCTTCGGGTCGCCATTGTACTCATTTTCCAGATCAACCAGATTGAACGTGGTCGGAACCAGGTCGAGGCCGGGCAGCAGCTTCTCGCCCGTTTTTCCCTCAACCACGTCCTTGATGATCATGTCCTTCACCTGCGCCCGGCCCGGTTCAAAGATCGAAAAGATCGCACCCTCCCCGGTCGCATTGATCTTGTTCCAACGATCGAGCTTCAGGAGCCAGATGCTGGCATTCGACTGCGTGTCGAAGTCAAACAGCAGGACACGTTTGCCCAGCTTGGCGAGTGCCGCCGCTGTGTTGACGATGAGGGAGGTTTTTCCGACTCCGCCCTTGTAGTTGATGAAGCTGATTTTTCGCGCCATGCGTGATGCCGTTGACAAGCCGGACAGGTAGCGCGTGAACATGCGCACCTGCCATCCGCTGTGCCAGACAAAAACAGGATGGCGTGGATTTACCAATATTTCCCAACTGTGAACAAGCCCGCACTCCGAGATGCCATCCTCCAACAACTGCGCCAGGAGCTGACGCGGCAGGCGACGGCTGCCGAGACGTCCCGCGACGAGGCGATCAGCGAGGAGAGTCGCGCGGAAAACAAGTGGGACACCCACAGTCAGGAAGCAGCCTACCTGGCAGAGGGTCAGGCCAAGCTCGCCGGCGAAATTGGCACGAGCATCGAGCTTTATGGCACATTACCGCTGCCGGAATTTGGCGCGGACGACCC
This sequence comes from Opitutia bacterium, assembly GCA_947474365.1. Taxonomy (GTDB): domain Bacteria; phylum Verrucomicrobiota; class Verrucomicrobiia; order Opitutales; family Opitutaceae; genus ER46. The sequence continues at coordinate 3,107 of CANJIU010000027.1, forward strand.
AGTTGCGATTGGCGCCGTGGTGGAGGTCGAGAGCCGCACCGGCGCAAAATCAAACCGCTCCACCTATTTCCTTGGCCCGCGTGCCGGTGGCCTCGAGATCAGCTTGGCCGGCCGGGACATCTTGGTCCTGACGCCCCAATCCCCCCTCGGCCGACAATTGCTCGGTCGGCGCGTCGGAGACGTCGTGGCGTCAACCGGCCGGGGTGCCCCCGTGTCCCATAGAATTGTCGCAATTGAATGACGGGGCCGGCTGGCGGCGGCAGCGAACGCTGCAGGAGATTACGTGCTACTGAAAAAAGGCCGGCAATCCGGAGGATTTTTTCTCAAGTCTCACCACGCGCTTTTGACGTGCGGTCGGTTCTCTGCATAACCGCACCATCCCATGGAACTCATCGAACTCCCCTGGCCGGCCGTCGCAGCGCTTTCGAAGGACACCCCCGTCGTTTTCCCCATCGCCGCGCTCGAACAACATGGACACCACCTCCCTCTCTTCACCGACAGCCTTCTGCTCGGGGAGGTTCTCCGCCGCGCCAAGGAGCCCCTCGCTTCTCGCGCGCTCTTCGCTCCGCTCACTTGGATCGGAAATTCGGACCACCATCTCGATTTCGCAGGCACGCTCTCGGCGCCGCCGCGCACCTATCTGGACCTCCTCAACGGGCTCGCGGAAAACTTCGTACAGCACGGTTTTCGCCGGCTGGTGTTCGTCAACGGTCATGGCGGCAACGACGTCCCCGGCCGACAGGCGGTGTTTGAACTCCGCCAGCGCCACCGGCACCGCGATGATCTGCTGTTTCTCTTTGCGACGTACTGGAGCCTCGGAGCCAAGCCGGCGGAATCCGACCCGACCCTGCATCAAAAGACGATGGGGCACGCCTGCGAATGGGAGACGTCGATGATGCTCCGGCTCGCCCCGCAGCTGGTGGGCGACCTTCGTGCGACCGCCGCCGTGGATCCGGGCACGCCGTTTACCCCCGCGAACCGCGCGTGGATCACCCGCGAGCGATCGGAACCGGGCCACATTGGATCGCCGCACCTGGCAAGCGCCGAAAAGGGTGAGCGCCTGTTCAGCGCGTTTTCCGCCGATGTCGTCGCGATGCTGGAACGCGTGGTTCGCTGGGACGGCAAGTCTTGGAACGGATAAGGTCAACGTGACCGCCTCCCCTCCCGGCCAAGGCGCGAGCGATCCCAAGTGGAAATGGATCGTGTGCGGTCTGCTGCTGCTGGCATCCGCGATCAACTACATGGATCGCCAGACGCTGGCGAACGCCTCCGTGCGAATCAGCCGGGAATTCAGTTTGACGCAGGCGCAGTACGGAAACGTTGAGGCCGTGTTTGGTTACGCCTTTGCCGCGGGCTCCCTCGTCTTCGGATGGCTGGCGGACCGTCTGGCGCTGCGGTGGCTTTACGCCGCGGTCCTCGGACTCTGGTCGTTAGCCGGACTCGTGACGGGCTTCGTCAAGACCTACGACGAACTCCTGCTGTGTCGGATGCTGCTGGGTTTTTTTGAGGCCGGTCATTGGCCCTGCGCCATTCGCACCACCCAGATGTTGCTCAACCCAAGCGAACGCTCGATGGGCAACGGCCTCCTGCAGAGCGGCGCGTCTCTCGGCGCCGTCATCACTCCTGTCATCATGCAACTGTTGATGACGTCGGATCTCGGCAGCTGGCGGCTGCCCTTCATCGTGGTCGGCGGCGTGGGGCTGCTCTGGATTCTGCCCTGGGTTCTCCTCCTGAAAGGAAACGATCTCCATCCGGTGGCCTCCGCTTCCTCGGCGCGAATTCCCGGCGCCGGCTTTGCCAGTGTAATTTTCAGCCGCCGCATGCTGGTGGTGTTCGTCGTCATCGCCTGCATCAACACGACGTGGCAGATCCTTCGCGCGTGGATGCCGAAATTTCTACAGGAAGGTCGCGGCTATTCGGAGGCCCAAGCCCTCAACTTCAACTCCGTTTGGTTCATCGCGACCGACCTCGGCTGCCTCGCGGCGGGTGCGCTGGCGGTCTGGCTGGCGCGGCGGCATCTCTCGGTGCACGCGTCCCGTGTGCTGGTGTTCGCCGGTTGTGCCCTGCTCTGTGCCGCCTGCGTGCTCGTGCCGTGGCTGGGGCGCGGCTGGCTGTTGCTGATGGTGCTGTCGTTCGCCGGTGCCGGTGCACTCGGGGTGTTTCCGCTCTATCACGCCTTCACCCAAGACATCTCACCGGATCATCAGGGTAAAATCACCGGCGTAGCAGGAGTCGCCGCCTGGCTCGTGCCGGCGCAGATTCAAAAGCTGTTTGGTCTGTTGGCCGACCGCACCGGTTCGTTCGATCTTGGCCTGGTGTTGGCAGGCTTTCTTCCCCTGCTCGCCGTCATTCCGCTTTGGTTCTTTTGGGAAAAACCAAAATCACCCCTGCCATGAACTCCCCTCTCACCCGCCGACAATTCCTCGTTTCATCCGCCGCCACTGCCGCGTTCGCCTGGCGGCCGCTGCAAGCCGCGGCGCGCCCGCGCAAGAAGGTCGCCCTGATCGGCACGATGGTGCGCCCGCTGTCGCATGCCCAGCACTTCCTCGACCGACTCACGCTCGGCTACACGTGGGAGGGCGGCTGGCACAAACCAGAGGTGGATCTCGTTTCTCTCTACATCGATCAGTTCCCCGAGGACGACCTCGCCCGCGCCACGGCCAAGCGCCACGGAGTACCGATTTACGGCAGCATTGCAGAAGCACTCACCCTCGGCACGTCCAAGCTGGCGGTGGACGGCGTCGTCATAATCGGCGAACACGGAAAATATCCGAAGAACGAACAGGGCCAGACGCTCTATCCCCGCTATCGCTTCTTCAAGGAAGTGGTCAAGGTCTTCGAGGCGAGCGGCCGGAGCGTACCCGTGTTTAACGACAAACATCTCTCCACCAACTGGCGTGAATGTGTCGAGATGGTGGAGGACTCGCGGCGCCTGAAGTTTCCGTTCCACGCCGGCTCGTCGCTCCCGGTCACTCGCCGCATGCCCTCGATCGAGATGCCGCTCGGCACGCCCCTCGCCGAAAGTGTCTGCGTGTGTTACGGCGGGATGGACAGCTACGACTTTCACGGACTGGAAGTCGCGCAATGCATGTCCGAGCGCCGCCAAGGCGGCGAAGTGGGCATTCAACGCGTGCTCGCGCTGCGCGGCGCGGCGATGTGGGAACACGCGGCCAAGCGCGAGACGACGCAGCGCCTCCTCGTCGCCGCGCTTGCCCGCAGCCACAATCTTCCGGTCAAGGACGCCTACCTCACCGCCGCCGTCACGTTTGACTGGGCGCGCCAATCGTTTCCCGAGGCCTGGGCCTACTTCATCGAGCATCGCGACGGCTTTCGCACCACGCTCTTCATGGTTCCCATCCGGGACATGAATTATGCCGGACTGAACAGCACCACCGGTGCGATCATCTCCTGCCAGATGTACCTGCCGATGCCCGGACACGGCTCAACCACCGCGGATTTTTTCAATCCCCTGGTTCGCCATATAGAACGGATGGTGATCGAGAATCGCGCTCCCTATCCGATCGAACGGACGCTGCTCACCTCCGGGATGACGATGGCCGGCGTCGAATCGTTCCATCGCGGCCGGGCGATCGAAACCCCGGAGATGGCCGTACGATATTCGGCCCCCACCGAGTCGTCGTTTTGGCGCGAATGACCGTTGCCATTTTACCGCGGCTCACCGGCTGTGTCTCGACTTGCGGTCTCGTCCCTCGCCCGCCCACGATGGCGGGATGAACCCCGCCCTCCTTTCGCGCCGTAAATTTATCACGGCAATTCCTGCTCTTATTACAACCGCAGCGGTCTGGCGGGGACGTCCGCTGCAGGCCGCCGCCCCCCAGGTTCGTGTCGGCTGCCAGGCGAATGGATTTCCCCTCAAGGCCGGAGAGTTTCCCGCATTGATCACTGCGTTGCAGAAAATGCACGAACTCGGCTACACCGGCTTCGAGTGCAACATCCGCTTCGTGGAGGGCGAATTTGCCCGCGTGGAGGAGGCGCGAAAGCGCATTGAGGACACCGGCGTCGCATTCATCGGCAGCCACCTGGGAATGTCGCAGGTCAAACCGGACGTTTTTCCGCGCTGGCTCGAAAAGGTCGCGGCCCTCGGCGGCAATGCCATCGTAATGAGTGGAAACGGGCTCGCGGCCAACGGTATCTTCCCGCGTGGGGCCGCGCTGAAAAAAGCCGAGGAACTGGACGCGCTTGGCCGGCAGTGTCGGCAGGCCGGATTGCGACTCTCCTATCACAACCACAATCCCGAGTTCGCCAATCACAATGCCGAGATCGAAGCCTTGGCCGAGGCGACTGACGCCAAGGCGGTGGATTTCCTGATGGATGCCGGCCACGCGCGCCTCGGCGGCGGCGATCCGGCCGCGTTCATGCGCAAATTCTCGGGCCGCATCCTCGGCTGTCATCTCAAGACCTATCAGGGCCCCATGCAGGTGCCGCTCGGCCAAGGGGATTGGGAGTTCGACGATCTGGCTGCCGCAATCAAGAGCACGCGATGGGGCGGTTGGTTGATAACCGAGGAAGGGGGCGGTCCCAAGCCGGGCAACACCGCCGCCCTCGCTCCCGACCGCGCCTATATCAGGAAAGTGTTCGGCGTTTAGATCCGTTGGGGCAGCATTGTCTGCGTTCGCGGAATGCCGCTGCATGCCGCATCGAGGTCAAGTTTCCGCCACATCAGCTCCACCGCCTGCGCCAGTCGTGAAACATCGCCGCGGGCATCGTGCCGGCGACCGTCGAGCGGGTTCACCCCCAAACGGAAAAGTACGGCATCCAGACCATGCCCCGTCCCGCGCGCAGTCCCAAAGAGCCGCTTCGAAAAATGGATCGAGTCAATCAAAGGAACCGGCCGCATGTTCAGTCGTTGCCGGGCGCACGCCTCCCACAAAAACTTCGCGTCGAATCGGTGTCCGTTGTGCGCAATCAGCACCGCATCGCCCACAAAATCCGAAAAACTTGCCAGCGCCTCGCCAATCGACGGCGCCTTCGCGACGTCCCCGTTGGAAATGCCGGTCAGGCCCGTGATGAACGACGGGATCGCAACGTCCGGCCGGACGAACGTCGCGAAGTGTTCCCCGGTCCCCGCCCCTCCACTCTGAAGGCGCGTTCCCGCAATCTGGATAATCTCATTAAAACGCGGCGAGAGTCCGGTCGTCTCAAGATCGAACACAACATAGTCGCAACTCATGAAATTCGCAGTGACGCAGGCATCGGAACGCCCGCGAGTCTGGATCGTGAAATGTCAATGTCACGACTACGTTCTCGCCCTGAAATCCCCGGTCAAAACCCGATTCGAATCGAATCATGGCTCCATTGAGTCAGGCTGCACTTCTCCGCCGAAAACGAATGAATCCCGCCCCCGCGCCTTTCCCGACCTCAACTGCGGACTTCGCCACGTTCGCCGCAACACCGATTCCGGAGCAGCGCCTCGCGTCGCTGGATGCCCTGCGCGGCTTCGACATGCTCTGGATTGTCGGCGGTGCGGCGGTGGTGCACGCACTCCACGGTCTGGGCAATAATTCGGTGACCCGGTGCCTCGACGGGCAATTCGAGCACGTGCAATGGGAGGGGTTTCACTTCTACGATCTGATCTATCCCCTCTTCCTTTTCCTCATCGGCATCTCGATCGTCCTGTCCCTCGAAAAAGCCTTGGCGCGGGGCGACCGGAGGTCGGCATTGTTCCGCATCCTGCGCCGATCGCTCACGCTCTACCTCCTGAACTTCGTCTACAACGGCGGGTTCTCCTATCGCTGGCCCGACATGCGCGTGGTTTCCGGAGTCCTCGCTATGATCGCCGCGAGTTACCTGCTGGGAGCACTGCTCTACCTTTTCTTTGGACGAAACCTGAAGGGCCTCGCGACGATTACCGCCGCGCTACTGTTAGGGAATTGGGCGATCCTCGGATTGATCCCGTTCCCTGATTTCAAACTGGAAGGGAAGACCGTCGCGACCCTCGCCGCCCAGGCAGGCTCACGGGATCCCTCCGCTATCTCAGCCCTCGTGAAGCAACGCACCCATGGCACGTACGAGGAAGCGCACAATCTCAGCAACTACCTCGACTACCGTTACATTCCGGGAAAAAAGGTCGCCGGATTCTACGAGAACCAGGGGCTGCTCAGCCCGCTCACGTCGGTCACGCTTTGTCTCGCGGGAATTTTCGCGGCCCGATTGCTCCTTGCCCCACGGCCGTCACCACATCGGAAAGTCGCGTGGCTCGCCGGCGTCGGTCTCGGCGCCGTGCTGCTCGGCGGGCTTTGGGGACTGGAGTTGCCCATCGTGAAAAAGCTCTGGACCGCCTCCTTCTGCCTCGTGACGGCCGGTTGCAGTGCGCTCCTCCTGGCGATGTTCTACCTCGTGGTGGACGTGTGGAAGATGCAACGCTGGTGTCGGCCGTTGGTGTGGATCGGCGTAAACCCCATCACCATCTACCTGCTCTACGAATTGGTCGGATTTTCCAAAATCGCCGAACGGCTCGTTGGTGGCGACGTCAAGGCAGGGCTTGAGCATCTGTCAAAAGGCCTCGGAGGGCTCACCGTGGCCGCCGTGAGCCTCGCACTGGTGCTGCTATTGATGAGGTTTCTCCATCAGCGCCGCATTTTCATCCGAGTCTGACGCTCGTGGCATCTACCCGATTCGCCCATCCCTTCCCTGCGATGAAGCCCACCCTTTCGCTCGCCGCGCTCCTGTATGCCGCATTTATGACACCCATGTCGCTTTGCGCGGACCGCGCGATCGAAGCGGCGCCCCACGCAGTGACGGCGGCCATGAAATCGAACGCCCGCGCCGTTGCACCGTGGCTTGATCCAGAACGCGATGAGCCGGCTGGAACGCGATACCTGACATTTTTCAGCACGACGTTGGGGCAGGACGCGAGCTACCAGGCTTATTTTCCACCCGGTTATGAGTCTGATTCGAAAAGGCGATATCCAGTGGTTTATTGGCTACACGGCTTGGGGGGCGATCAACGACGTGGTGTTCCATTCACCGAAAATCTCGACCGGGCGATCAAAGCAGGAACGGCGCCGGCGATGATCGTCATCCTGATCAACGGACTCCGCGATCGGTTTTACTGCGACGCGCAGGATGGCTCCGTACCGGTGGAAAGCGTGATTGTGAACGATCTCATTCCCGCGGTGGACAAGGTGCATCGTACCATTGCCCGGCGCGAAGCTCGCGTCATCGAAGGCGCCTCGATGGGTGGTTTCGGAGCGCTTTGCTTGGGTCTCAAGCATCCGGAAATTTTCGGGGTCATCTCAAGCGTGATGCCCGGGATTCACGACGAAGGCAGCATCGCCGAAATGTATCCAAACACCTTCCGATCCGTCTACGGTGGGAACAAAGCCTATTTTCAGGCCAACAGCCCGTGGAATCTGCTGCAGAAGAACGCCGACGCGCTTCGCGGCCGCACGGCGATTCGACTCTGGATCGGTGGGGCCGACCTCGAATGGCGCCAAGAACGTAACGCCCGGTTTCACGCCGCGCTGAACAAACTGAAAATCGAACACGAGTACCGCGTGATTCAGGGCGTGGCCCATGCCTTCTTGTCGCTCTATGAAAAAATGGGCGACGAAAACTGGAATTTCTACCGACGCGTGCTGCCGACTGGAAATTGACCTGCGCGTATCCCGCGTCCACCTCCCACGCCAGCGGGAGGCCACGAAAGCACCTGCCCGCGGCGCAGTGTCGGATCGCTACGCCCGCACGGTGATGGTTCCGTCCGCGACAATTAGCTGCTGAATTTGGGCGAAGGCCGTGTTGACCTCGGCGTCGGTGAGCGTCCGGTCGGCCGCGCGGAACACCAGGCTGAATGCGAGGCTCTTCTTGTCGTCGGGCAGGCCCTTCCCTTGGTAAACGTCGAACACGCTCACGCTCTCCACGGCAAACGCGTTGCCGACCGCGGCGCGGGCTGTCTTCGCGAGCGCCTTCTGCACGTCGCCGGCAGGTTTGGCGACATCCACCACAAGCGCCAGATCCCGCAGTGCCGCCGGGAAAAGTCCGAATTCGTTAAACCGGCGTCGGGCCGAATCCCCCGAAAGACGGGCGGGAAGAATCGCAAAAATGCCGGCATACACCTTGCCCTCGAGTCCGATCGATTTCACGAGCCCGAGATTCAACAAACCAAAGCGAGCGGTCCAACCGTGCGCGATATCTCCCACCGAAGCCGACTGGCCTTCCTGCCAGCCAAAATACGCCCCAGTGACGGGAGCGGCGGGCTGTCGTCCAAGATCGACTCCGGCGGCGGCAGCAATCGCAGCGACATGATGCTTGATCGTGTAGAAATCAGCACCCGTCCGCGGCAGCCAAACCCGCTCGCCAACGGGCTCCGCAATGACAAAGCCCACGGCCGCACACTCAAGATTCTCCCCGTTGTGCTCGATAAAAATCCGTCCGGTCTCACACAGGCGAGACACCACCACCCCGCGCGACTGGTTGAGCTTGAGCGATTCCAGCAACCCCGTGATCAACGTCGGGCGCAAATGGGACTGATCCTCGACAAACGGATTCGCCAACGCGAGCTCCTGCGCCGCCGCCTGCGAGACCCAGGTCGCGATTTCCTTCGCCGGTCGCAGCGTATAGGTGACACATTCGTGGAAATCGTGCCCCACAAGATAGTTGGTCACGCGTCGATTGAACACGACGATCGGATCATCGTCAGCGAGCAATCCCGGGGACTGCACCACAGCAGGTGGAATTTTTTCCGTGCCATACAGCCTGAGCACTTCCTCCACCAAATCGATCGGCCGGTCGAGGTCATCGCGCCAGCTGGGGATATTCACCGTCCAAGCCGGACCCCGGGCGGGATGCACGGTCTCTTCTTCACGCGTCACTGTCAGTTCCAGCGACTCAAACGCCGCGCGCATCGCCTCAGCCGGAATATCGAAACCGAGCCTCTCGGTGATGAAATCATGCGTCACCACGATTTCGCGCTGCCACGGCACGTCGCCTCCGACCTTGAACACCGGACCCACCACCGCTCCACCGGCGGTTTCGATAATCAGATCAACCGCACGATAGGCCGCCTCTAAGGCGGCGTGGGCATCCACCCCCCGCTCGTACCGATACGAGGAATCGGAAGAGAGCGCGAGTTTGCGCGATGTCCACCGAACCGACTGGCGGTTGAATACCGCACACTCGAGGACCAGGTCCGTCGTGTCGGCCGAAACGCCCGAGTTTTCCCCGCCCATGATGCCGGCGACAACGACCGGACGCTGGGCGTCGGCAATCACCAGCATGCGACTGCTCAGCGTGCGTTCCTTGCCATCGAGCGTGGTGATTTTTTCCCCGTCAACCGCGCGCCGGACTACAATCTCCAACCCGCCCAGTTTCTTTGCGTCAAACGCATGCAGCGGTTGCCCCGTCTCCAACATGACGTAATTGCCAACGTCGACGACGTTGTTGATCGGACGGAGCCCGACAGCGGTGAGTCGTTCCTGCAACCAGGCGGGACTCGGGCCCACTTTGATGCCCGTGATGATGTGGGCCGTATAGAGCGGGCAGTCCGCTGGTGAATCGACCCGAACCGCCTTCAGCAGATCAGGACGCGCCAAATCTCCGGGGGCACCCCGAAATTTTTCCTGTGGGTAGAGGAGCGGAAGCTTGAACCAGGCCGCCAGCTCGCGGGCGATCCCGAGGTGCGACTGGCAGTCGGGACGGTTCGGCGTGACCTCAATATCGAACACCGTGTCTCCCGCCGGCAGCGCGTCGTTCATCGGCATACCGAGGGCCGGGCGACCGGCGAGAATCAGCAATCCACTGTGTTCGCCGCCCATGCCGATTTCATCGGGCGAGCACATCATCCCATCCGATGCCTGGCCGCGGATCTTCGACTGCTTGATCTGGAAATTTCCAGGCAGCACCGCTCCCGGCAACGCCACGAGAACACGATTGCCGGCGTCGCAGTTGTGCGCACCGCAGACGATGGTTTTGACGCCGCCCGCCGGACCGACGTCGACCGTGCAGACAGAAAGTTTGTCTGCATTCGGATGCCGGGCACGGGTGAGAATCTCGCCCACCACGACATGGTCTAGCTTGGGCGCGCCGGTGGAGACAACGCCTTCGACCTCGAAGCCAAGGAAGGTGACCGCGCGCGAGATCTCGTCGACCGAGGCGTCGAGCTGCACATAATCGCGGAGCCAGTTGAGGGAAATTTTCATGCGGTGCTAATGATGCGAATCGTGAGTAACGGTTTCCCCTCAGGCAAACTGCCGCAGGAACCGCAGGTCATTCTGATAAAAATAACGGATGTCATCGATGCCGTAGAGCAGCATGGCGAGACGTTCGAGGCCCATGCCGAAGGCGTAGCCGGTCCAAATTTCCGGATCATAACCCACCGCCTCGAACACCGTCGGGTCCACCATTCCGCACCCACCGATCTCGATCCACGGTTTCTTTACCTTCGGCAAGTGGGTCGCCGTCAAGTCCACCTCGAAGCTCGGCTCGGTGTAGCCAAAGTAATGCGGGCGAAACCGGGTCTTCGTGTCCTTGCCCAGCAGCGAGGCAAAAATGTAATCGAGCAGGGCCTTCAGATCGCGAACGGTAACGTTCTTGTCGACGTACAGGCACTCGAGTTGATGAAAATTCGCGCTGTGGGTGGCGTCCGTCGTATCGCGCCGGTAAACCCGGCCCGGCGAAACGATCCGGATCGGCGGCGGCCCCTTGAGCATCGAGCGGATCTGCACCGACGAGGTGTGCGTGCGCAGCAGGTATTTCTCCTCGGGAATTTTCTTGGAGACGTTGCCGAATCGGGCCGACTCGGGAAAATAAAACGTGTCTTTTTCGTCGCGCGCCGGATGATCCGAAGGGGTGTTGAGGGCGTCGAAACAGTAGTACTCCGTCTCAACCTCGGGTCCGTCGGCAACGGTGAAACCGACTTTGCGCAGGATCCGGCACATCTCCTCGCGGACGAGAGTAAGCGGGTGATGGGTCCCGGGGCCGCAGTCAGGGGACGGCAGCGTGGCGTCAACGGCGGGCCCAAGTTGCGCCGCGAGTTCCGCGTCGCCGATGCGGGTGAGCGCAGCGTCAAGCTGCGATTGCAGCTGGGTCTTGGTCTCGTTGATGAGCTTGCCGACGACAGGACGCTGCTCCTTCGGAACAGCACCCATCTGCTTCATCAATGCGGTAAGTTCGCCGTTCGGGCCGACATAGCGCGCCTTGGCAGCCTCAAACTCGGGCCGCGTTTGGAGCGTGGGCAGTTCGACAGCAGCCTTGGCGAGGAGGGCGGAAAGTTGGTCTTGCATGGATACGAATGAGGAATTTTGCCCGCGGAACGCACGGAAGACACGCGGAATTCTCGAAAATATTTTCCGTTCGTGCCGTGCACCCTCGGCCAAAAAAGAAGGACGGAACCTCAGATGAGGCCCGTCCTTCCTGAAAACGGAAACAGGGAGGCGAGCCCGCCGGGCTCGCGTTACCACTGAATCAGGCCTTCTTGGCGGTGGCCGCCTTGGCCTTCAACGCGTCCTGGGCTTGTTTGACCAAGCCGGCAAACGCCACCTCGTCGCGAATCGCGAGGTCGCTCAGCACCTTGCGGTCGAGCTGGATGTTAGCCGCCTTAAGGCCTTCGATGAAGCGGCTGTAGCTGATGCCCGCATTGCGGCAGGCGGCATTCAGACGAACGATCCAAAGACCGCGGAAATCGCCCTTCTTCTTCTTGCGGGCGGCGTAGGCGTACTGCCACGCGTGTTGAACGGCTTCCTTCGCATAGCGAAAGAGCTTTGATTTACTGCCGAAATACCCACGGGCGTATTTCAGTACTTTCTTGCGGCGCTTGCGCGACGCGGGACCATTTGTTGCACGAGCCATGTTGGATTTATCCTTTTAGGTTAGTCGCTGGCAGGTCGGCTTGGGAAATCACCCGCCCGCGAAGTTTTGGTTGATGCGCGTCAGTCAGCTAACGAATTAGAGACCGAACGGCAGGGCGCGCTTGAGCGGCTTGGCATGGCCTTCAGCCACCAGCTTGTCGCGGGAGGCACGTCGCTTTTGCTTCGTGCTCTTCGCGCCAAGCAAGTGACGAAAACCAGGCGTGCGTCGCACGAGCTTGCCCTTGGCGGTGAGTTTGAACCGCTTGGCAATGGACTTCTTGGTCTTTTGCATGGAGAGAGCGGTCGAAAACAGAGATCCGACCTCCGCATGGCAAGGGGAAAGTTGGTCGATTTTTTCCGAACCCTTCCCTTTCGCCCCGCCCCCTCAATCAGGACAGAATCCCGCTTAATCCGCCTCGCTCACCAATCGGGCAAAAATCAGTTTTCCACCGGCGGTCGGCATGACGCTGACAATTTCGGCCTGCACCCGGCGACCAATGAGGGCGCGCGATCCGTTGACCACGACCATTGAGCCATCCTCGACATAGCCCACCGCCTGGGTTTCCTCCTTGCCCGGTTTCACCAACTCCACTTCGAGGCGTTCGCCGATCATGAGTTCCGGACGGAGTGACTTCGCGAGGGCATTGAGATTGAGCCACGGTACCCCGTGGAATTCCGCCATCTTGGCGAGATTGTAGTCCGTTGTCAGTAGCTTGGCCTTCATCGACTGGGCGAGGAACACCAACTTGGCGTCCACATCCTCCCGTTTCGTGACCTCGCTCTCCGTGATCCGAATATCCAGATTCTTGATCCGACGGAGCTCGTTCAAAACATCCAGTCCACGCCGGCCACGGGCCTGCTTGTGCGAGTCGCTCGAATCGGCCACCGCCCGAAGCTCGTTCAGAACGAAGCGCGGGATCACGAGCGCGGTGCTCAAGAATCCGGCCTCACACACCCGGGCGATACGGCCGTCGATCAACACGCTCGTATCCACCACCACCAACGGCACGTCGACATCGTGCGGTACAAACCGCACGTACGGAATCACGAGATTGAACTCGTCCTTGCCACGCAGCGCGATGACCGTGGCCAGATAGGTGATGACGAGGAACAGCGCCAGCCGCACGAGAAACTTGTTCTGCTCGTCCGCTTTCTCGAAAAATGGCGACGAACTGATGAAAAAGGCGATGAGCGATCCCACGGCGAGACCAAACGTCACCGCCGAAAGCGCCCGCAGCGAAAACCCCTTGAGCAGCAGGTCCGTCAAAACAACCAGAATTCCGAGGGAAAGCCCGACATAGATGCCACGCAGACGATACATGTCCCAGTCGGGACTGGAATAGCAGACGAGCCAGCCCGCCGCCGCACAGAGCACAACAAAAACGAGCCTAATCGGCAAAAGGGTTTTGTTCATACAAGTTTCCCGTTGATTTCTTCAACCTACGGGAGGCGCAAAAAAAAGATCACCGCGGGAGCGCCGATCATGACCGCCATGAGGGCATAGAGCAAAAGCTGCACGCGCCGGGCTTTTAGCTTTTCAGCATCGGTCGGTTCCATTTCGGTGCAGCGCACCAAACGAACCCACACATGACAACGCAATACTGGCTGATGAAATCGGAACCCGACGCGTACGCCTGGGCTGACTTGGTCCGCGACGGCACCACCGACTGGACTGGCGTCCGAAATTATTCAGCCCGACTGCATCTCAACGCCATGCGTCCCGGCGACCGCGTCCTTTTCTACGAAAGCATGACCACCAAGGCCGTGGTCGGTACCGCCGAGGTCACCCGTGCGGCATTCGCCGACACGACCGCGGAGGAGCCGGGCTGGGTGGCCGTCGAGATCAAGGTGGGCGTCGCCCTCCCCCATCCCGTCACCCTAGCCCAAATCAAGGCCGAACCCACCCTGGCCAAAATGACCCTGCTGCGCATTTCCCGGCTTTCTGTCCAACCCGTCGCCCGCACGGAGTTCGACCGCATCGTGAAAATGGGAAAAACACCACCGTCGTGACGTCCATTCCGTGTCCCCGCTCGACACGGCGGGACGATTTTGCGTGCCTCCCGCAGTGACCGCTCACCCTCAACTCACGATCCTCGCACCCGGCCTGCTCGGCGGCTCAGTCGCCCGCGCGGCACGCGTGCACGTCGCGGCGCAGCGAATCGTGATCTGGGCCCGCCGGCCGGAGGCCCGGCTCAAGTTGCGCGACCAGCCGTGGTGTGACGCCATCGCCGATACGCCCGAGGAAGCGGTGCGCAATGCGAGCATCGTCGTCATCGCGGCCCCGGTAGACGCCATCGTGCCACTCGCCCGGCAAATTGCTCCCGCGCTGCCTCCCGGAGCCTTGGTCACCGACGTCGGCAGCGTGAAGGGGGAAATCTCCCGGCTCGGCGGCGCAGCACTCGCGCCGCACGCGCATTTCATCGGCGCCCATCCCATGGCTGGTTCGGAGAAAACCGGCTGGGAACACGGCGCCGCCGGCCTTTTCGAAAATCGCACCTGCTTTGTCACGCCGCTGCCCGGGAGCGACGCCCGCGCGGTTGCGGACGTGGTCGCCTTCTGGAGCAAGCTCGGGGCCGAGGTAGTGACGGTCGATCCCGACCGGCACGACGAAATCGTCGCGCACATCAGCCACCTCCCGCAGGTCATCGCCTCAAGTCTCTGCGCGTTTCTCGCCCAAAAAAATCCGACCTGGCGCAACTACGCCGGTGGTGGTCTCCGGGACACCACGCGAATCGCCGGCAGCGACGCCCAGCTCTGGCGCACCATCCTCGAACAAAACCGTGACGAGGTGCTGCGCGCGCTCGGGAAATTTCAGGACGAATTGCACGCGTTTCAAGCTGCCCTGGCGAATCGTGACTACGTCGACGTCGTCGCCCGGATGGAACGCGGCAAGGCGTATCGCGATCAGTTCCGCCCGCGCCCCTAACCCGCGGCGCCGTTACGCTCCGCACACTCGCCGGTAAAGCGCCTCGTAGCGCGGCACAATGGCGTCCGCCGAGAAGAGTTCCCGCGCGCGACCCTTCGCCGCCTGACCAAGCCGCGCCCGCTCCACCGGATCGCGCAGCAGCGATTCCACGCCCCGCGCGAGTGAATCCGCGTCTCCGACCGGTACGAGCACGCCGGACTCCCCCGAAACCACGACCTCGGGAATCCCGCCGACCGCCGTCGAGACACTCGGGCAGCCAAACCACATTCCTTCGAGAATGCTGAGGCAAAAGCTCTCGGACTCGGAGGCAAACAAACCGAGATCCGCCGCCTGCAGATAGTCCTCCACTTCGATCACTTTTTCCCGCACCAAAACCCGGTCGGCAATTCCGAGGCGCCGCAGGTGCAGGCTGAACGGGGAAAAATCGCCGCCCGCGAGGATCACCAGTTTGAAGGCGTCCCGCGGCCGCACGCGGGCCACGGCGTCAAGCAAGAGATCGATCCGCTTCACCGGCCGCAAATTCGAGAGATGCACCACCATCGCCTCGTCCCGCAACCCGAGCTCAGCCCGAACCTCCTCCCGAGATCGCCGCGGCACCTTTGGCTCGAAAAAATTGTGGATGACATCGATCCGCCGCTCGATGCCCAGCAACCGCTGCGTTTCATCCCTCAGCCAACCGGAGACCGCCGTCACGGCATCGGAACAATTGAGGGCATGGCGGATGGCCGGACCATAGCCGGCATCGCGGCCCAGCAGCGTCGTGTCGGTGCCGTGGAGCGTGGTCACCACTTTCGGCTGGCGCCCTTCCGGCAGCATCGACCGCGCAAGAATGGCCGCCGTGGCATGCGGCACCGCGTAATGCACGTGCAGCACGTCGAGGGCGTAATCGCGCGTGACCTCGGCCATCTTGACCGACAGCGGAAGCGTATAATCCGGATAGCGGAACAACTCGTAGTCGTTGATCACGACCGGGTGAAAGTGCAGACGCGGAGCGTTCGCCGGCATGCGAAAGGGGCGCTCGTAGGCAATAAAGTGCACCTCATGACCTCGCCGTGCCAGATCCTCGCCCAAGGCCGACGCGAGGATGCCGCTGCCGCCGACTGACGGATAGCAGGTAATGCCGATTTTCAGTGGGCGGGGTTCCGGCATGCTCAAAACCGCCGCGCGGCCCGCTCCAACGCCACGAGTGAGTCGACGACAATCGCATCCCCCGGAAAAAGCGGGATGGCATGCCCGAGGCCGGCGCGCAGTCCGTTCAGCCGCGCGCGCGCGAGCTGAAGTTCGCCGTAATTGCGCGTGCGCATCTGCGAGGCATGCGCCGCCATCGCGGCGGTCCAGGTCGCGACGATTTCAGGGTCGGATACATCCACGAGCACGCGCCCGTGATCGGTCGGTTCCGCCTCCGGCGACACCGCGTAAAAAAACAATTGGCCGATGCCGTGGGGACGCTGGCGTTTCAATTCCCTCAGCCCACCATATCGCGCCAACCGGGCCGCATCGCGCACCAATCGGCCGAGACACACGTGGTCGGGGTGCTGGTTTTCCACCACACTCGGCGTGAGCACGATCGATGGACGCAGCCGGCGAATGATGGCCGCCAATTTGATCGCATGCTGCGGTTTAACCTCAAAGTGGGCGTCGCCCCCGAGATTGACGAACTCAATCATGGCGCCCAGCACCGCCGCGGCTTGCTTCGCCTCGCGGGTGCGCCCAGCCGGCGTGCCATTGCTGCCCGCCTCGCCACGCGAGCAGACCACGAAGTGCACGCGCCGACCGTTCCGCGTTTCCCTCGCGATCACGCCGCCGCAGCCAAATTCGATGTCATCAGGGTGCGCGCCAAACGCGAGCAGCAGCCCGGCGTCAGTGGTAGGCTTCATCGGAACGGTCGATGGGGTCACGGTTGACGAAAGTAATCTCAGGCGCGTCTTCCTTCCGCAAGTACGCTTGTTCGCCTGCTCCCGCGATGTAGTGCGTGCACTGCAACACCGTCTGCATCCAGCGGAGGCGCGTGTCACGGGTGGGAGTGACCTGTTCCTTGGCGAATTCCATCGTCGGCAGCGACAGGTAACTCTCGCCACCCTCGTGCAGCTTTGGCCCGCCGTCGAGCCAGCGCGCCCGCACAACCTCCCCGGCGTACGGCAGGTCGACAAAAAAATCCGCGACCTCGCAGGCCGCCCGACGCACCGCCGGATCGCTCGACCGCACGACGCGCACGCCCTCGAGCAACCCCATCCGGCGGTACATCTCGAGGCAGAAATCGGCCGCGTTGGTGGCTGCGACCTGCTTGAACGCCTCGACCCAGCGGGGTTCGACGTACGCACCGAGCTGCCGCGCGGTGTTGGCCTGCCAGCCCGCCGGAATTCGTTTGAGAAACAGCGGCGACCACTTCCGCTGCACCTTGTTTTCGAAGGCAAAATTCAGCGTCGCGGGCTCGTTCGTCTTGCGATGGCGCAAAATCGTCTGCGTCTCGCGCGCATCGTGGTCGCTGTCGTGGCAGAAATAGACGATCTCGCCGCCAATCTCGGACTGGAGTCGTCGCGCCGTCTCAAACTTGGCAAAGAGAAAGCGGCGCGGGAAAAATCCGCACGGCTGCTGGCCGAAACAAATTACCGGCGACGCGCTCATGCGGGCACCGGCACCTTTCTCGGCGGGAGCATCGTCTGCAGGATCAGGCTGAACACCACGCAGGCGGTGCAGCCGATGGGATTGAGCCAGAGGTAACCGATTTCGTGCGCCGGATAAAATTTACCGAACAGGTAGATGCCCACCACGACCAGTTGCGCCGCGACCGCCGCCCAAAACACGGCCGTGCCCCCGACGTGTTTCAGGAAGAACGCCACGATGAAAACGCCAAGCAGGGCTGGATAAAAAATCGACGCCACGATGTTGAGATACTCGATCAGGTTCTCCGCCAGCCGGACGAAGAGCGCGAAACAAATGGCGAACACACCCCAGAGCGCCGTGAAGCGTTTGGCGTTGCGTACATTCCTGGCCTCGTCGTGCGCCGCCAGCGGCCGGAAATGCCGCCAGAGGTCGATGGTGCTGGTCGTGCCGAGGGCGTTGAGTTCGCCGGCTTTGGATGAGAGCGCCGAGGCAAACATGACGGCGATCAGCAGGCCGATCACTCCGTGGGGCAATTGGGTCAGGACGAACGTGATGAAGACGTAGTCCGAATCCTTGGTCTTGGCCCGCGGGTCCGCGGCGAGCAACGCGTCCTTCGCCTCCTTGCGCACCGCCTCAATTTTCTTCTGCGCCGACACCAGCGCGGCGCGACTCGAGGTCTCAATCAACGGATCGCCGCCCTCGCGGGCATCCGCCCAGGCCTTGGCGGCGGCCGCCCGTTGGGCATGCAGCGCGGTGTGCTTTGCCTCGATGGCGCGAAATTTCGCCGCGTCGGGCCCCTCCACGTGTCGCCGCCACTCGGTCTGGTTGAAAAAGACCGGCGTGGCCGGCTGAAACGTGTAGAAGACGAAGAGCAGCGCCCCGAGGATCACGATGAAGAACTGCATCGGGATCTTGAAAACCGCGTTGAACATCAGGCCGAGACGTCCTTCCCGCAGCGCCGCACCACCGATGTAACGCTGCACCTGCGACTGATCGGTGCCGAAATACGAAAGCGACAGAAACAGTCCGCCGAGCATCCCGCTCCAAAACGTGTAACGTCGCTCAAGATCCGGTGTGAAATCCACGGCCTGGAGCTTGCCCATCGCACCAGCGAGGTGCACCGCATCCGGCGGCAGTTTCCAGAGCAGGACGCCGAACGCCGTGATCATCCCGCCAAAGATCACGCCCATCTGCCATTTCTGGGTAAGGTTTACCGCCGCACTTCCCCCGGTCACGGTGTACACGATGGCCAGCAATCCGGTGAACACGATCGTGAGCTCAAGCTGCCATCCCAACACAGTGGAAAGGATGATGGCCGGCGCGTAAATCGTGATGCCGGCCTGAATGCCGCGTTGCAGGAGGAACAGCGCCGCTCCGAGCAGGCGGGTCTTCGCGTCGAAGCGTTTTCCGAGGTACTCATACGCCGTGTAGACACCGAGCTTGCGGTAAATCGGCAGGAACACGGCGCACACAATGATCAAGGCGAGCGGCAGCCCAAAATAATTCTGGATGAAGGCGATTCCGCTCTCGTAGGCCTGCCCCGGCAGCGAGAGATACGTGATCGTGCTCGCCTGCGTCGCCATCACCGACAACCCGATCGTCCCCCACTTCGTCGTGTGGTTGCCCTTCAGATAGGTGTTGAGGTTGTCGGTGTGGCGCGTGCGCCAGGTCCCGTAGGCCGCGATTCCCAGCATCGTCCCCAGCAGCACGATCCAATCGATTGGGTTCATGCGTAAGCGCGCGAAAAGATCGCAAGGGCGACGACCGTCAGCAGGAACACCCCGAACACAAAGAAGTACACCGACCGCCAGCTGCGGAAACCGGGCACGCCGGGCGACTCGTCGTCAGGAGGAGGCACGCGCTTCATCGTCCCAGGGAAACGAGGTTGGCAAACAAGCGGTACGCACCCGACACGCCCGCGGGCAGCTGGCGGAAAAACGCGAGTCCCGTGTAGACGTAATAGCCTTTCCCGGATTGGGCGATCAACACCCCGCTGGACAGCGGCTCTTCTCCGGGATCACTCATCGCGAGAATTGTCGCATAACGGTTCCCATCCCAACGGCTCGGAAAATAGGCGCCACGCTCCTGGACCCAGCCGTCGAAATCCACGGGCCCGATTCGGTTCGGGATGTTTAACGCGGGATGATCGGGCGCCAGAAACGTGACCGGCGCGTTCTCGTCGGTCACGCGCCATTTCGGAGGATCGCCCTGAATGGAAATCGGGAACGGCCCCAACTGCTCGGCTCTCAAGCCCGTGGGCCGGTTGTACTGTGCAATCACGGTTCCGCCGCGTTCGACATAAGCGAACAAGGCCGACAGGTTCGCGGCAAGATCCCGCCGTTCGTTGAACGCCCGGACGCCGATTACCACGGCATCGAGCCCCTGCAATTGCCCGGGCGTCAGATCTGAGCCCCTGAGCGTCTTAACCTGATAGCCGAGTTGCTCCAGGTTTTCCACGGTGTCATCGCCCGCACCCGGCACGTAGCCGACCGTCCGGCCCCGAATCGCAAAATCGAAACTCACGACCCGCGCCCGGGCCGGCGGCTGGAGAATTTGCCGCGGGATGTGATCGTAGCGGATCTCGGTCCGAAGGTTGGAGTAGCGCTTCCCGTCGATTTCAACCGAAGCGGTGATTCGCCCCTTTGCCGCCTGTGCGGGCGAGGTCACGGAAAACGTGAAGCCCGTCCTGGCCCCGCTTTTCGCCAGACGAAAGTCGTGCGACGCCGGGGAAACTGTCCAACCCGCGGGTACCGCCAACTTGAGTTTGCCGGAGGCCCCGGCCCGTACCGCCGTCACGTCAACCGCCACGGACTGGGTGGACCCGGGTCTGAACAGCGAGACGTTGGCCCCAAAATGCAGCGACACCGGCGACACCACATCGACGCGACGGCGCATTTCGCCCTTCGCTCCTTTTTCGACCCGCACCGCCTCGCCCGCCAGCACCATCGTCTGGGCACCCACCTCGAGCACGTATTCGACCGGGAACGAAGGCGGATTTTCCGGACGACCAATCAGGCCGGGGTCGTCGACCCGGAAGATTCCCGCCGCGCCGTCTTCACGCAGCCAATACGGCTGGGTCAGCACGGTGTCGGGCGGAACCACCCTCGACTCCTCCAAGACCGCCGCTTCGTTTTGAACAAGGGCACGCGTCGCATCGAGTTCTCCCGGCAAAATCGGCGTGCGCACCGACACCAACCGGACCGGAACCGTCGACGTCACCCGCACCGCATGTCGCAGCTTCAAGGTCTCACCCGGCGACACCTCTGCCTTGTCCGCCGTGGTCTCCACTGAAAGCCCGAGACAGGATTGCAGGATCCGGTCGAGTTGACCGCGCTTGTCGTCGACCAAGGGATCGGACGGAAGCGCCGCCACCAGCGCGCGAATTGCCAGTAGCGCAGGTACACTCGCCGCCGGCTCCTCTCCGTTGAAACCCGCGATGGCCTTTGCCGCCAGTTGACCCACTTCCGCCCCGCCCGGCACGCGTGCCCATGTTGTGTCGACGCCTTCCATGATGTCTTCCGTGGCGGGTTCTCCGCCCATCAGTACAAACGTCTGCAGATTGGAACCACCACCGCCACGTCCGCCGAAATTTCCAAAACCCTGCGTGATGTGCCGTCCGCGGCTACGGCTGGCGATGGAGCCAAACGACTCGCCCGTGACGGGATCGTCACCGCCAATCTCAACTTGAATCGAAGGCGCGCCGGCGGCTCCACTCCGGCCACCACCGCCCCCCCCGCGACCCGGCCCGCCGCCATTCAACATCACGCGCTTGGGCTGCCACACCGTGAGGCCCTGCGCGAGCTGCTCCGGATAGGCGCTGGGATCACCCGCCAATTTGAACGCTTCGATACCCAGCAGACCTGAGGCGGTGTGATGCCCGTGCGTGCCGCCACCGGTCGGGGAAAAACGTGTGACGATGACGTCGGGACGAAATTGCCGAATGACACGAACGACGTCGCCGAGCACCTGGGCGCGATCCCAAATCCGCAGCGCCTCGTCGACCGACTTCGAGTAACCAAAATCAATCGCCCGGGTGAAAAACTGCCGGCCGCTGTCAATCTGGCGCGCGGCGAGCAGTTCCTGCGTCCGGGCCACGCCGAGTTTTTCGTCGAACTCCGAGCCGATTTCGTTCTGGCCGCCGTCGCCGCGGGTCAGCGACAGATAGGCGGTGCGATATCCGCGGCCACGCGCAAAATAGGTGATTAGCGCCGTGTTCTCGTCGTCGGGGTGAGCCGCCACGTGCAACACCGTGCCGGTCGTCGCGAAACTGCGCAGATCCTGCAGAATCGCGGCGCCCGGGGCCACTTCACCGGAACGGACTCCGAGCGCCGCGGCGAAAAACGTGCACGCCGCCACCCCGCAACGGATGCGCCTGACGAAGTCGCGGGGCCGGCCGTGCATCGGGCTTATTTCTTATTGGTAAAAGCGACCGAATACTGCGTGTCCTCCCATGCCATCTTGATCACGCCGGCACCCGCGCCCGTCTTCTCAACTGCCATTGTGAAGGGATCAACATTGCCGTCGGTCTTGCCCTTCTTGAGGTCGATGCGGGCGAGTTCGTTGGCCTTCTCGTCCGCCTCCTTGTAGGGGATGCCCCACTGGCCGGTCTTCTTGTTGATGATCAGTTTCGCCGAACCGTCCGCCTGCGGGACGGTGAACAATGAATAGGTGCCCGCTGCGAGCGAGTAGCCGCCGATCACAATGGGCTTCGCGACCGTCAGGAGCGTCGCCTCATTGGCTCCGGTGCGCCAGACTTGGCCATAAGGCACGAGCCCTCCCCAAATTTTGCGGACCTCTCCGCTCTTGGGATTCTTGGCGCCGGGACGGCTGTAGGCGATTTTGACTTCGTTGCCGTCAATATCGGCACTCACGGTGGCGGGCGGACTCGGACGGGCCTTCTTGGCCTTCTTTTCTTGGGCGAAGAGCGCGGTCGAACCGAGCACCGCAGCAGTTAAAAGGGCGATGAATTTGAATCGGGTCATGATGTTTTCAGGGGATTGAGCTAATCGGGGTGAAGTTGAAACCGCGGCGACACTGGCGGGCACTGGCGCAAACGCAACCGTGTGGAGAGGGACGAATGAAGCCCCGGACGCTTGCGTCGAGGCCGACGGCCTATTTGAGACTGGCGATGAGCGCCTCGTTCAGGCGGACGTATTCGGCGCGCGGTGCGCCTTCGGCCGCGGCCATCGACTGTTTTGCCGCGGCGATCGCACCCGCCTTGTCGCCCAGTTTGGCGAGGATCTTCGCCTTGCCGTGCAGCATGTAAAACAGCGGCTTGTCTCCCTGGGTGGCCTTTTCGATCCAGCTGCGGGCCTTCGCCAAATCCAGCCCGTTGTCGTGGTAAAACATCGCGGCGGTAAAATACGTGGCCGGCGGGAGCGTCGCACCTGACGTCATCGCCGCGTCGATTTGGGCGACGACCTCCTTGATCACGTCGAATTCCAACTTCACCGGCACGCGGGTCTTTTCCCAAATGAGATTCAGCGTCGCCGACTCGGTCTTGAGGTCGTTGAGATCGATCGTAAAGGTCTCGACCGCCTGCGCGAGGGCGACCGGCTTCACCTTGATACGGAGGGCGTCGTTCTCCTGTTTATAACTGTACGCTCCCCACTCGCCCGTGACCTTGTTGAAGATCAACGTCCACTCCTTCGCATCCGGAATCGAATAGAGCGCATAGGAACCCGCGGCGAGTTCCTTGCCCTGCAACCGGACGGCGGTGCTGAAGGTGATCTTCGTCGCGGTGTTCGCCCCCGTCCGCCACACTTCGCCATAGGGCAGAAACGCGCCGAAGATCTTCCGGTCGCGCATGCTGGGGCGCGCGTAGACGACCTCCACCTCCGTGAAGCCGACCTTTTGCTTCAACGTACTGGTCGGACTCGCCGCGGGGGCGTTGATCTTGGGAGGCTGTTGCGCGTGGGCACAAACGCCGGACGCCGCAAACAGCAGGCCGACGGAAACGAGACGAACCGCGAAGGAATGGGTAGTGATCATGGGTATTGCCGAAAACCGTGACGAAGATTCATCGCAGGATACAATCTCGAATACGTGCGGGGCCGGCACATCCGGCCTCCGGACACTCGTCCGCTAACCGAGCGATTTCAACAACCGCTCCAACTCCGCACGTTTGGCCTGCTGTTCGGCAAGTTGCCGTCGGGCCCCGTCGAGCACCGCGGGCGGCGCCTTGCTCACAAACGCCTGGTTGGAGAGCCGAGCCTCGGTCCCCGCGACATGTTTCGTGATTTGCTCGAGCTCCTTGGTCAGCCGAATTTTTTCGGCGCCGACATCGACGGTGCTCGCGAGATCGAGATAAACCGTCCCCAGCGGCGACACCACGGCCGGTGCGCCGTCGACTTTTTCACGGCGCACAATCTCCGCCGCACCCGCCATCCGCTTCAGGCTGGCGAGATTGGCCGCGATCGTGGCCCAGTCGACGTCGCCGGCGATGACGAACAGCGTCACGTCGCGCCGGCTGGCGAGGTTGTGCTCCGCCTTGAGCGCACGCGCCTGCGACACGAACGCCTTGAGCTTTTCGACGGACGACACCGCATCTCGGTCGAGGGTGAGGCCGCACGCGTGGGACGTCATGGCAATCTGCGATGCGTTTTCGAGGCGGGCGTCCTCGATAAACTTTCCTTCCTTTCCATAGCCGAGTTGATGCCACAGCTCCTCTGTGATGAACGGGATGAAGGGATGCAGCAGCAGCAGCGTCTGCCGCAGCACGAGATCCTGAATCGCGAGGCAATTGGGCTTCGTGGCCGGATTTTGGAGCTTCGACTTCGAGACCTCGACGTACCAGTCGCAAAAATCGTTCCAGAAAAATCCGTAGAGCGCCTGCACCGCCGCGCTGAACTCGAAATCGTAGAAGCAGCGGTTCACCTCCCGCGTGGTCGCGAGCAGGCGATCGAGAATCGCATGATCATCAGCATCAAACTTCGTGGCATCCAGCCGGTTCACGATGGTTGCGAGCGAACTGTTGTCGCCGGCTTCACCGCTCATCTGCCGGAAGCGGCAGGCGTTCCACAGCTTGTTGCAGAAATTCTTGCCGCTCTCGATCCGGTCCTCTTGGAAGCGAAGATCTTGTCCCTGCGGCGCGATCGACACGATCCCGAAGCGCAGGCCGTCAGCCCCGTACCTGTCGATCAGATCCAGAGGGTCCGGCGAGTTCCCGAGCGACTTCGACATCTTGCGGCCCTGCTGATCGCGGATGATGCCCGTGAAGTAAACGTGCTTGAAGGGAATGCGGCGCGCAAGCGGTTCGCCAGGCCGCATGAACTCCAAGCCCGCCATGATCATGCGCGCCACCCAGAAGAAGATGATGTCCGGCCCGGTCACGAGCGTCGTCGTCGGGTAGAAGTAATCGAGACCGGCGGCCTTCTGCGCGGCCTCGTCGGGCCAGCCCATGGTCGCAAACGGCCAGAGCCAGGATGACGCCCACGTATCGAGCACGTCGTCCTCCTGCACCCAGTTTTCCGGATCGGCGGGACCCTCGAGCGAAACATGCACCTTGGTGGAATCGCGCAAATCGGCCTCGGACAACTTCTCCTTGTCCAAGCCCTTCCGATACCAGACTGGGATTCGATGTCCCCACCAGAGCTGGCGGCTGATGCACCAGTCCTGGATGTTTTCCAGCCAGTGGAGGTAGACCTTGCTCCACCGCTCGGGGTGAAACTTGATGTGGCCGTCGCGCACGGCGGCCTTCGCCTCCTCGACCCGCGGATAGCGCAACCACCACTGCCACGTCAGGCGCGGTTCGATTGGCACATCGGCGCGCTCCGAATAGCCGACGTTGTTGGCGTAGGGCTCCTCGGCGACGAGCGCTCCCGAGGCCTTGAGCAGCTCCGCGGCTTTCTTCCGGCCGGCGAAACGATCGAGCCCCGCGAGTTCGGGGCCCGCAAATTCGTTGAGCATGCCGTTCGACTCGAGCACATCGATGATTGGCAGCTGGTGTCGCCCGCCGATTTCGAAGTCGGCCTTGTCATGCGCCGGGGTGATTTTGAGCGCGCCGGTGCCGAATTCCTTGTCCACAGCGGCGTCGGCGATGATCGGAATCTCCGCGGCAGGCCCGAGGGCGCGGCGGACCTTTTTCCCGATCCAGTCGGCATAACGCGGATCATCGGGATGGACCGCAATCGCCACGTCGCCCGGAATCGTCTCCGGGCGGGTCGTCTTGACCTCGACAAACAGACCGGGCGCATCGACCCGCTCGTAGCGCACACGGTAAATCGCGCCGTTCACCGGCTTCATGATCACTTCCTCGTCGCTCAGCGCGGTCTGCGAGACGGGGCACCAGTTCACCATCCGTTTGCCGCGGTAGATGCTGCCCTTCCGGAAGAGATCGACAAAAACGGCCAGGACCGCGCGCGAGTAGTGCGGATCCATCGTGAACTGCGTGCGATCCCAGTCGCAGGAGGCGCCGAGCCGGCGGAGCTGCTCGAGGATGATCCCGCCCTTCTCGTGCCGCCACTCCCAGACTTTCTCCAAAAATTTTTCCCGACCAAAGTCATGGCGGGTTTTCTTTTGTTTGCGCAGCTCGCGCTCCACCACCGTCTGCGTGGCGATGCCGGCGTGGTCCGTGCCGGGCAGCCACAGTGCGGATTTGCCCTCCAGCCGGGCCCGGCGGATGAGAATGTCCTGCAACGTGTTGTTGAGCACGTGCCCCATGGTGAGGACGCCCGTCACATTGGGCGGCGGAATGACAATCGTATAAGGCTCCTTCGTCGGATCGACGTGGCCCGCGAAGGCATGCGCGGCCTGCCAGGCGGCATACCATTTTTTTTCCACATCGCGTGGTTCGTAGCTCTTGGTGATCTCAGCCATCGGTTCGTGCAGGATTTGAACCGCCGAGAAAACGAGCCGCCGGAGCGCGACGCAAGTGTTAGTTCCCGCAACGCGTAACGATCCCGTAAGAATTCGGCGCGACACCCGGACCCAATCAGCGCGCGCCGGGAAGGTCATCCCACCCGAAAAACGACCGGCAACGGCCCTCAGGCACCGGCGCGCGTCAATTCCCGCACCGCCATCGCAAACTGCGCCAAGTGACGCCGGATTCCCCCAAAACCCGCGTTTCGGCCCCCGGTCGACTCGTCCAGATAGAGCGCGCGGTTGATCTCAATCTGCACACTGTAGCGCTGCCGGGCCGGGTCTCCATGGGTCCGCACAATATCGGCGCCCCGGTGCGGATCGTTAATCGTCGCCCTCAATCCGCGCTGCAAAAAAAACGCCGCCACCCACTCGGTGAGCACGCGGGGGGCAGTGGTTCCGTTGCGATCGCCCACCACTACGTCCGGACGCACCACATCCGGCCCTCCGCTCCGACCCAAGCCCCGCGACTTCATCGAGTGCATGTTGAAATGCCACACGACACCATGCTGCCTCCACGCCGCCTCGATCGCGTCACGCAGCGCCCGACGATACGGCACGTGACAGCTGGCGATGCGCGCCTGCACTTCCGCCACTGAGAGCTGCCGATCGTACATCGGCACGGCCGGACCGGCGAAGCGGCGAATCAGCCCCATGCCCCGCCGGCCGTACTCGGTCAATTCCACCGGTTGCGGCCAGGGCGTGGCGAGGACTTCCGGATCAATGTCATTTTCCGCCCGGTTGGGATCGACATAGGCGCGCGGGAAACGGGCCGTCACCAGGGTCGCGCCCGCCGCAGTCACGTCGGCACACAATTCGTCCACATACGCATCCCACGTGGTTCGAATCTCCGCGCGCGTCGCCACCGGTCGGAAGTCGGCGGGGAATTCAAAGCCACTGTGCGGCGAATCGAATACCACGGGCGCCGCCCGCCCCTTCGGAGTCGTCACGGAAACGGCGCAGAATTCCAACGACGACGCCCCGTTCGAACCGTCGAGAGCCCGCCCGTCGCTCAGAAGCGCCGCGTGAGTTCGAACGTCCACGTGCGGCCGAGGGCGAGGTAACTGTAAACCGATGCCTGATAGCCGGAGGGATCCGAACTGAGCGGGGGCTTCGCGTCGGTGAGATTCGTCACGCCGATTCGGACCGTTGTCCCCTGGAGCAACGCTCCGAAGTTGGCGCCGATTCGGTGCGAGACAAAGGCGTTCAAACTGAGGGAATCGACGACGCGGTAGTAATAGTTCACCCGGCCCTGGTCGTAGACCTGAGTGATGTAGCGGGGCTGGCCGAGCGCGTTGAAGGTGGTCGCATCCGTCGAGGCGCCGGTGTCGGCAAACGCCCCGATGTAGTAGCCGCTCAGTCCGGCGATCCACGCATCCTTGCGCCAGGTGATGCCGGTATTCCCGCGCCAGCGGGCGGCGCCGTCCTGATTGAGCCGCGAGTCGATCACCGCGTTGCCGGGCAGGGTGGTGTAGGACTGGTCGAGATACGTCCAGTCGGTCGAGACGGAGAACCGTCCGATCGGCAGCGCCGGAAGACGATAATTCACGGCAAAGTCCACGCCCGAGATCGCCGAATTGGAGCGATTGCTGAACGCGCGCCGCTGGGAAACAAGCGCGCCGAAGGGCGCGATCTGCTGGGACGGCGGCCGCGCGGCGTTGTAGGCGGCAAACGACGCCAGTTCCGCGGCCGAAATCGTGCTCGAGCGAATGGCCCGCGGGTCCCCCTTGTAGCTGGCGGTGCCACTGCCGGTGTCGATCGAGCCGACCGCCCGCCCCGCCGCGATCTGCTGCTGAGTGTAGGCAAGCAGCAGCGCGTTGTCGCTCGTGAGAATGTCGGTGGTCGTGTCGGCATCGATAACGTTGCGCTGCTTGATTTCCCAGATATCGGCCGAAAACGACAGGCCCTTCACGCCCGGGACGTCGACCACGAGTCCATAGCTCTTGCCCTTGCTGCTCTCGGCGGTCAGGCCGAAATTACCGGAGCTGACATAGGTGCGGTTCGTCGAGCCATCCGTGGGCAAAGCGGTGATGGGCTGGCGGAAAATATCCGCGTACGCCTGAACGATGCGGCGTTCCTTCTGGTTCAGCACCGCGAGATTCGGAGCCCGGAAGCCTTCGTTGTAGGAGCCCCGCAGCATCACCCACTTGACCGGACGCCAGTTGGCGCCGTACTTCGGCTTCGTCGTGTTGCCGAAGTCGGAATAGTTTTCATAGCGCGCCGCGGCGGAAAGTTCGAAGGAGTCGACGACCGGGATCTGGTTGCGGGGAGAAACCAACGGAACGACCACTTCGGCGTAGAAGCTGCCCACGGTCCGCTTGCCGACGATGTTGGACGCGGCGGAGGCCTGGACGAAGTCATTGTCACTCGGGTCGAGCCCGGAGTCGGCGGGATTGAGGCCTGCGAAGGGCGGACGCGTGTGGGACAGTTTCTCTTCGCGATATTCTCCGCCAGCCGCGACCGAGACCGCGCCGCTCCAGAGACGGAAAACCTCACCGGAGGTGCGAAAATCCACGCTCGCGATCGACGTCTCCCCGATGTTCGGCAGCTTGTCGTAAATCGGCTCCATCACGCTCGCGGGATTGAGATAGGGTTGGTCCGCGACGACCGCGCCGCCCTGCACCTTGAAGGAATAGCCAAACGGATTGAACGCCGACGCATCGGTCCGCAGCGTGGCGGCAAGGAGGCGGGTTTCCCGCAAAGCGTTTTGCACCGTGTCCGTCGTGCGCGCCCGGGTGTAGTACGCCGCGGACTCCCAGGTCCACGAACCTGCCAGCCGGCCGCGCGCGCCGGCCAGAAGCCGCAGCGCATCGGAATCGATCCGCACGCTCTCCTGCCCCATGTCCATGATGCGCTTGCTCAGGATGCTGACGGCCTGCGGCGTACCGGTGATTCGCGCCGAACCGTCGGCGTTGGGCGCACCGGTCGCGCTGACGTAACGCGAACCGAACGGGTTGTAGGGATTGTCAATCGCGACGACGAGCGCCCGGTCGGATCCGCTGCTGTAGGGCAACGGCGAACGGCGGAACCACGAGTCGGAATTGTAGAGCGAGAATTCGCCAAACAAGGTAATCCGCGGTGAGACATCGTACTCGAGCCGACTATAAAGATTGGCGCGCGCGCTTCGCGGCAGCCCCATCTGGTCGGAATTGATGTTGTAATAATAGTTCGCAGTGACGCCCGTTCGCGCCGGCGCGGTTGTCGTGAAGCCGACATTCCCGGCGGCCAACGGCAGGAGGTATTGCGTCGTAGTGGATGTGCCGACCCGGAAGCTCGCGTAGGGCCCCGTGGCGTTGCGGTCGAAAAATGAACCCGTCGTCGAGTTGAACGGTGCCGGCGCGCGCGGGGTCTTGTCCGCATCCGCCGAAAAAGACCGGTCGCCGAGGTAGAGTTGATGGCGCTGAAAACCATCGACCACCGCCAGGAAGCGGCCGCGGCCATTGGCGAAATCCATGCCATACGTGAGCGTACCGCGGACCTCCTGACCGGCGCCGTGCTCGGGGGCCGCCGTTCGCACACTCACTTCGGCGCCCCGGAATTCGGAATCCATGATCGTGTTCACCACCCCGGCCACCGCGTCCGAACCATAAATCGAGGAGGCGCCGTCGCGCAGCATGTCGATGCGACCGACCCCGCGATTCGGGATCTGGTTCACGTTGACGGACGTGGCCAGCACCCCGTTTTCATTCTGCGTGATGGGGTGCGAGGCGAGCCGCCGGCCATTGAGGAGGATGAGCGTATTGCCAGACCCGAGACCGCGCATGCTGATCGCCGCGACGTCGCCACGGGCCAGCGCACCGGTGGAGTTCGACTCGTTGATCGGAACCGAAATCACCTGCGGCATGGCGGTGAGCATTTGCACCGGAGTCGAGGCGTCGCGCAGTTGCATGGCGTCCCGATCGATCACCGTCACAGGAAGATTCTTCTCCTGTTCGACGCGCCTGATGTTGGAGCCGGTCACCGTAAACGCCTCGAGTTTGATTAATTCGTCAGACTTCGGCGCAGTCTGACCACGCGTGAAAGTCGCAACGCCGCAGAGGGCGGTGGTCAAAAGCGCAAGACGCAGGACGGGCGGGAGGTTGTTCTTCATGGGCTTGGTCGTGGAAAAATTCAGGAGGGAAAGGATACGGGCGAAATACGGCTCGGGGCGTTTCATTAAAACCCCGCCGCAACATTTGAGCGCCGTGGGTCGGCATATCCAATCAGGGTACCATCAGCGTTGAACTGCACGGCATTTATTCCGCCAAAGTGATGCCCGCCGCCCGCCTTCTCGGGCAAATTCACCCGCCACCCGAGTTTCTGCAAGGCCTCGGAGTCGGCATGCGGAAACGACATCTCCGCCTCAAACGCCTCCTTGTCGTCCGATCTGAACGGCAGGGAATAGTGCACCCGCGTATCCCCAATCGCTTCTGCCAGCGGGCGATGGAGGGTCAGCCGATCGAACAGCACCTGCAAAAGGGCGGTCGGGATCCGGGCCGAGCCGGGGATGCCGATCGCAAAGTCGGGCCGGCCGTTCCGCAGCACGATCGTGGGACTGATCGTACTCCGGGAGCGTTTTCCCGGCGCCACGCAA
The DNA here is from genome assembly GCA_947474365.1 of Opitutia bacterium. Taxonomy (GTDB): domain Bacteria; phylum Verrucomicrobiota; class Verrucomicrobiia; order Opitutales; family Opitutaceae; genus ER46. The sequence goes on from CANJIU010000027.1 coordinate 33,873, forward strand.
TTGATGCTCTTATCATCGATGAACGTGAAATTGCTCATCGAATCATTCATCACAATCCCAGTGCCCGGCGGCACCACCCCCGCGCCGAAATGCAGGCTTTGCGATTGGGTGGCGCAGACAATGTTGCCCGCACGATCGACGACGATGAAGTGGGTCGTCGCTGCCATCGCACTTTCCGCGAACGCCGACTCCGCACGCACAGCGAGGCGTTCGGATTCGTCCGTCCCCGGAAACTCAACAATCCGCCCACCGTCCGTCTTCGCCACCTTCTTTTGTTTTTCGGGCGGCCCAAACGCCTTGGCCCGAATTGCCGCGATTGAATCCGGGGCCATCAATTTTTCGAAAAGAAAACGCGACTCCGGTACATCGGCGATCGTGAGGCTCACGGCCGGGGATACGATCCGCCAGACGCGGCCGATTTTGTCCAAATTGACGGCCGTGCGCAGCGGACCGCCGCCGAACGTCTCTGACTCGAGCACCTTCAGGATGGGAAAAATGAGCGCCGCACCACTCGCCGGTGGTGGGGCACACATCAGGGTGTGACCGCAAAAAGCAATCGACACCGGCTCGGTGATCCTCGCCTCGTAACGAGCGAAATCGTCCAGGGTAAGCGCGCCCCCTCCCCGCTCGGATGCCGCCACAATCGCCGCGGCCACCGGCCCGCGATAAAAACCAGCGCGCCCTTTTTCGGCCAGAATTTCCATCGTGCGGGCGAGATCTTCGTTGCGCAGACTCTCGTCCACGTCCGGCAACCGTCCGCCCGGCAAGTAGAGGCGGGCGATTTCCAGATCGCCGCGCCGGAGCTTCTTCTCCTGCTCGACAAAAAATTCGCGGGTCTTCGGCAGGATCGTAACACCGCTTCGCGCCAGCGCGATCGCCGGCCGCACGTCATCGGCCCACGGCCGGCTCCCCCATTTTTCGTGGGCGGCCCACAATCCGGCCGCGAGGCCCGGCACGCAGACGGAGCCGTAACCATAACTGCGATCGTCTTCCGGCCGCTTCAGGTAGCTGGCGACGTCGACCGAACCCGCCGCATCCATTGCATCGACCGCAAACGTCCGCCCGGTCTTTGCCTCGAAATACAGCAGCATGAGCTTCCCGCCGAGACCGGAGCCGTACGGCTCAGCCACCCCGAGAGCAAGCGACGTCGCCACCGCGGCATCAATCGCGTTGCCTCCCGCTTTGAGCACCGCCACCCCGACTGCCGTCGCCTGGGGATGCGCCGCCACGACCATCCCATTCTTGGCCGTGACCGGCACGACGGTGACGGGCACGTTCGCGCGCAGCGCGCCAACCACGAGCGAGACGAGGGCGATGAAGACCGATTTATTCAAAGCAGGACAACCTGAGTGCCTTGGGGCGCGGCGACAAGCGCCGAGAATTTCCGGGCCAGAATTTCCGGGAAATTCCCGCAACAATCAGATCATTGTTCAATAGCCAGCCGCCGCATTGGTCCGCCGCGGATCGGCGAATCCCGTGAGCGTCCCGTCATTGCCAATCGCGATCGCAGTGAAACCGCCGAAGTGGCGTCCCGTGCCGGCCTTTTCCATCTTGTTAACCGTCCAACCGAGCGCCCGCAACGCCTTCGCATCGGGCTCGGGAAAGGAGGCCTCGACCTCCCACACATTGTTCGGATCGGCCGACGACTCGGGGTTGAGCAGGTGCAAGCGCGTGTCGCCGATCGCGTCGGCCAGCGGGCGCTGGAACGCCAGCACGTCGAGCATCACCTGCATCATCGCGATCGGGATCCGTTGCGCCCCGGGAATACCGATCGCTAGTACCGGCCGGCCCTCACGAAACACGATCGAAGGCGAGGTCGTGCTGCGCGCGCGCTTGCCGGGAGCGACCAGGTTGGGGGAATTCGCACTTGTGAAACTGAAGTTGCTCAACGAATCGTTCATCACGACCCCTGTTCCCGGCGCAATCACCCCCGCGCCAAAGTGCAGGCTCGTCGACTGCGTGCAGCTCACCACGTTGCCTTTCGCGTCGACCACGACGAAATGCGTCGTGGAGGCGAATGCGGGCTCCTCGTCGTAGTCCGGTTCGAATGCGGCGGGACGGGGCTGAGCCCCACCCTCGCGCACGATCCCACGGGAAAAGGGCAGGTCCAAGACCTGCCCGACTTTGGAGCTGACGCCCGCCTTTCGCCGAATCTCGTCAATCGAGTCCGCACTCAAGAATTTCTTCACTGCGATATCCCCACCGGTCACATCCGCGACCTGCGCCGACACCAGCGGTTGCACCACCTGCCAGACCTTGCCCACCCGGTGGAGATTCGCCGGCGCTCGCAGCTCCCCTGAAATCCAAGCTTGAGTTTCGAGCGTCTTGAGCATCGCGAGATAAAGGGCCAGGCCGGAGGTCGGCGGCGGCGCGCCTTCGATATGATGTCCAAAAACATCCGCCGCCACCGGCGCCGTGATTCTCGCCTGATAGCGGGCGAGATCGTCGGTCGTGATGAATCCCCGACCCTGCTTCGCCCCGGCGGCAATCGCCTCGGCCACCGGCCCGCGATAAAACCCCTCGGCGCCCTTCGCGGCAAAAAGCTCCATCGTCCGCGCGAGGTCCCCGTTGGCGAGCAATGTGCCGGCCTTGGGCAATTGCCCGCCCGGGAGATACCACTTCGCGATCTCGCGATCGCCGCCCCGGAGCTTCTTCTCCTGCTCCGCGAAGAAATCCCGCGTTTTCGGGAGCACCCGGAATCCGTCGCGGGCGAGTTTGACCGCGGGCGCGACGTCGTCCGCCCACGGCCGCACGCCCCATTTCTGGTGCGCCAGCCAAAGCCCCGCAGGCAAGCCCGGCACAAGGACCGACGTCCAGCCCAGCCGGCGTTCGTCGCGCGTCAGCGTGCGCCCGCGCGGGACGTCGAAGGAGTGGCCGGCCGCATCCAGTCCGTCGACCGCGAACGTCTGCCGGGTGGCCGCGTCGTAATAGATCAGCATCAACTTTCCCCCCATCCCCGAGCCCTGCGGTTCCGCCACGCCGAGCGACAGCGAAACCGCAACGGCCGCATCGATGGCGTTGCCTCCGGCGCGCATGACCGCGACCCCCGCCTCCGCGGCCTGTGGATGCCCCGCCACCACCATGCCGTGCGCAGCGGAGACTGGTTCAACCGCGACAGGCGTGGCTCCGAGAGAACAGGCGACAGAGACGAGAAACGCGAGAAGCGCGGCGAAGCGATGCTGCATAATAAAAGGGCCGAACGAGGTCGGCCCGGTTGGGTTTAAATCAGAGCTTTTTCGTAACCTGCAGCGAGTAGGTGCGCCCGCGTGCGATCAGGTTGTAGACGCCGACCTCGTAACCACGCGAGTCGGCAGTGAGCGGCGGCTTGAGATTGAAGAGGTTGTTCACCCCGAGCCGGACACTCGTATCCTTGAACCAACGGTTCTGCGACGGCACCCGGTACGACGTGAAAACGTTGTAGGAATTCGAGTCGTGCACGACGTAGCGGTAGGAGTAATTGCCGTTATTGAAAACGGGCATGATATATCCCGGATTGCCAAGTGCATCCCAATCGCTCCGGGTGGTGGTCGCATTCACGTCGGTGTAGTGGCCGATGTAGTAGTGCCCCAGACCGGCGCTCCAATTGTCCCGACTCCAGGTAAGCGTCGTCGATCCACGCCAGATCGGCAGCGCACCACCGACATTCGTGCTGTTGCCGTTGCGATAGTTGGTGCGCGGCGCGCCGGGCGTGAGGTAAGTGTGGAAGTCGTTCAGGTACGTCCAGTCGGTGCTGACCTTGAACTGTCCGATCGCGAACTTGGGAAACCGGTAGCTGATGTTGAAATCGAACCCGTTCGTGAACTGCTCCGACTTGTTGAAATAGGTCACGAGCAGAGCCTCGATCTGGCCCACCACTGCACGCTGATTGCCCGGCGCACGAGTGGCGTTGTAGGCGGCGAAGGCCGCGACGTCGGCAGGCGTCACTGGGAGGCGTCGGATCGCCGGGTCGCCCTGGTAGCGATCGGTGCCGGATCCAAGATCGATGGCCCCAACGGCCGTTCCCTTCGCGAGCGCGGCCTGGGTCGCCGCCTGCAGCGCGGCGGTGTCGTCGGCAATCGTGCCGCTGGCGCCGATGAGATTCTTTTGGCGAATCTCATAGTAGTCGACCGACACCGAAAGACCCTTGATCCCCGGGACGTCGATCACAAACCCACCGGATTTTCCAGTCGAGGTCTCGGGCAGCAGGTTGCGATTGCCCTGGGAAATCTGACGGCGATTCGACGGGCCGTCGATGATGAGACCCGTCACGGCGCTGCGATAGGTGTCCGTGCTGTTCGTCGCGGTGCTCTTGCGCACTCCGGAGTAGAGCTGAACGAGATTCGGCGCGTGGAAGCCTTCGTTGTAGGAACTTCGCACCATGATCCACCGGGCCGGTTTCCACGCGACGCCGTACTTGGGTTTCGTCGTCTGGCCGAAATCAGTGTAGCTCTCGTAGCGCGCCGAAGCGGAAACTTCGAGCGACTGCACGAGCGGTAGTTTGAATTCCCTTCCCACGAGGGGAACGATGGTTTCGGCGTAGAGCGCGGCGACGTGGCGATTGCCATGCGTATCCGATACCGCACCGAAACCGAGAAAGTCGTTCAAATCCGGGTCGAGGCCGGATCCGACCGGGTTGAGTCCCGCAAACGGCGCACGGAAACGGTCATAGGCTTCGTAGCGGAACTCGCCGCCGAACGCCCCGCTGATGGTGTTGCCACCCCAGATCCGCCAGACGTCGCCACTCGCGCGAAAGTCGCCGCTGCCCATCTTCGTGATGCCGTTGTCGATGAAGCTGGAGCGAAAGGTCGAGGTGACGCTCTCGGGATTGGCGTATTGGCCGGTGACGGCGAGCGTGCCGTTCTGCACTGCAAACGTGCGGCTGAATGGGTTGAACGCCTTCGTCGGATCACTTTGGTTGATTGCGGCGACCAGCAGGCTCTTCCGGGTCTCCACCTCATTGTCGAGGACACGGGCCGTCGTGTAGAGCAACGCGGATTCCCACGTCCACGTCCTGAAGAGTTTTCCGCGCAAGCCAACGACCCCGCGGTAAATGCTGTCGTCCGAGGTGCTCCGGCGGGTCGGAAGATCGCCCAGGCGCTTGTTGGTGATTACGACGGCGGAAGGAGTCCCGGTCAGGCGAGGGGTGCCGTCGGTGTTGGCCGCTCCCGTTGTGGACCAGAAGCGATTGCCGAATGGGTTGAAGGGATTCGTCACCGGCACGACGATGTTGCCGTCCGTGCTGGCAGTGATGCCGTCCGGCTCGCGATAGGTGATCGACTCCGCGCGATAAAGGCTCGCGTCGGCAAACACCGAGATCCGGTCCGTGAGATCGAATTCGGCGCTGGCGAAAACGTTGGTGCGGTTGGATTGCGGCTGGATGACACGATACGCGTTGTTGTTCCAATAGTAGTCGCGGGTGACGCCGCCCCGGCTGGGCGTGACCGTCGCGAAGACCGACTGGCCGGGACCATTGGGCTGAAGGACCCAAAAGCCGGAGGTGGCCACGAGCGTTGCCGGCACCCCGGCCGGTCGAGCGGCCGTGAAGGTCGTGATGGTGCCATACTGGTCAACCGCCCCAATCGTACCGGTCGAATAATTGCCGTATTCGGTGGTGGCGGAGCGGGTGTTGAAGGTGGTGACGGTTGGATTGTTCCAGGGCGCGGGCGCCTGACTGCTGTGATCGTTGTCAGCGGCAAAATCCCGCAATCGTGCGAAAACCGCGGCCCGGTGATAAAAGTCAGCGGTGATCATCGCGCGGCCCCTGCCCTTGGCGAAGTCGAGTCCGTGCAAGAGTGTGGCGCGCCACTCCTGCCCATCGTGATAGCTGGTTTCCCCGATGCGCGTCGAAATCTCGGTGCCGCGAAAGCGCCGCTGCATGTTGTAGTTTAAAACTCCCGCCACCGCATCCGTGCCATAAACCGACGAGGCCCCGTCGCGCAGTACATCGATGCGCTCAATGCCGCGGTTGGGCAGCTGATTGACGTTGGTGGAAATCGAAGGCGTGCCCGCCTCCGTCGACGTGATCGGCGTACCAGCCAACCGACGGCCATTGAGGAGAACGAGCGTGTTACTCGAGGCGAGGCCGCGCATCGAGACGGTCGCGTTGTCGCCGCGTGCGGTCGAGCCCAGCGTCGCAGTCTCATTGCCGGGCAAACCCGTGACCTGGGGCAAGGCGGTGATCAGGTCCGCCGGCTGCGATCCGTCGCGCACTTCGATCGCCGCCGCCTCGAACACGGTGACAGGCAGAACCCGTTCGACTTCGATCCGCTTGATGTTCGATCCGGTGACTGTGAAGGCTTCCAGTTGGACGGTGTCACCCGTTGATGCGTTGTTCGGTGCCGGCTTGGGGGCCGTCTGCGAGAAGGCGGAAGCCGCGAATGCAAATGCAAGCGCGGCCCGCAGGGTGTATTGGCAGGTTTGGTTCATGGAGTTCGGTCAGGTTGAAAGCAGAGAAAGAGACGGAGTCGGAGTCGGAACGTTGGGAGTCATTCGAAGGAACCGCCGGCTAGAAACGTTTCGCGATCTGGCCATAGAAGGCTCGGCCACGGGGATTCGTGCCTGCTCCCCGCTGGTAGCCGACATCCGAGTCGGCGAGCGGCGGCTCGGCATCAAAGACGTTGTTCACGCCAAAGCGCAGCGAAAGGTCGCTGAAGTTGCTGCCCCGCTTCCGTGGGAACGCGTAGTTCACGTAGGCATTGTGAAGGGACGACGAGGTGACGAGGTACCGGTAGCGCCGGACGCCGCCGGAATCGACATAGGTGGAAATGTAATCCGGTTGACCGAGGACGTCGTAGATTTCCTTGGTCGTCGCGGTGCCGGTGTCGACGTAGGGTCCGTAATACGTTGCCAGCCACCCCGCGGTCCACCGATCCCGGCGCCAAGTCAGACCGAGATTGCCGCGGAAACGCGTGCGGCCGTCGCGATTGATGTCGTTGATCTTGGGCTGCCCCGCCCCGGAGATCGTGTCGTATTGGAGCAGATAGGACGCATCGCCACGGATCGTGCCCTGACCGAACCTGGTGGAGGGCAGACGGAGTTCGGCCCCGAAGTCCAGCCCCTGCACCTCGCGGCCCGAGAGATTGACGTAGTCGGTGACGAGCGACTGGAGTCCGCCCACGGGCGCACGTTGGGTGGCGGGGGCGCGGCCGGCATTAAAGGTGTTGAACACGGTGACATCCGCGGGCGCCACGGGATTGCGTACGATTTTCGGATTTCCGAGGTAGCCGGCCGTGCCGCTGCCGAGGTTGATCTGGTTGATCGGCGTGCCCGCCTTGAGCGCTTTTTGCACCGCGCCGTCGAGGAGTTCTTCGTCGAGCGCGAGCTGGGTGGCCCCGGTGACAGAGGCAATCACGTCCTTTTGGCGGATCCGCCAGTAATCGACGGTGAACGTCAGGTTGCGATGGAAAGGCGCCGACACCACCAGACCCGCGGTCAGCGAACGCGCGCTCTCCGGTTTTAGCTCGGCATTGCCCTGGCGAAAGACGACGGGCACCGCATTGGAGTCGCGCGCGAGGCCGGTGACGTCGGAGCGGTAGGTGTCGTTGTAGGTGCTGCCGGACCGCTGCAGCGGCGTGGTGTTGGTCTGGACGAGATTTGGCGCGCGAAACGACGCGGCGAGCGTGCTCCGAAACATCAGCCAGTCGGTCGTCCGGTAGTTGACGCCGAACTTCGGCTTCGTGGTCGTGCCGAAGTCGGAGAAATGCTCGGAGCGGCCCGCGACGGAAAGTTCGAGTCGCTTCACGAGCGGCTTGGCGTTGGGGCGGCCCACGATCGGCACGAGCACCTCGGCGAACACCGAAGCAACCGTGCGGGCGGCGTACAGGTTGACGTTGGGACTGAGGGCAATGAAGTCGTTCTCAAGCGGCCCGAAGAAGAGGTTGTTCGGGTCCGTGGGATTGCCGCTGTAGGGCGCGTCCGGCGGGTTGAGACCGGCATACGCCGGACGCCAGTCCTTGTAGTTTTCCCAGCGAATCTCCCCGCCCAGCGCCATACCGACGGGGCCGCCCCAGAACCGCTCGAATAAGGTGCCGCTCGCCTTGAAGTCCCAACTCGCCAACTCGGTGCGGCCCTCGCGAATGAAATTATCGTAGAGCGACGCCGTGAGCGCGGCCGGATTACTATACGGCTTGTCAACCATCAGGAGGTACGGATTCGCCGCGTTGCCCGGCTGGGGCACGAGCTTGAACGTGTAATTAAACGGGTTGTACGCCTTGGCCGGATCGGAGGATGTCAGCGCGACACGCAGGCGGCTCTCCCGCACCGCGAACTCCTCCTCGTCGTGGGTGGAGTTGCGGGCGTAGAGGACGGCCGACTCCCACTCCCAGCCGCGCGCCATCTTCCCCCGCAAGCCGCCGACGACGCGCATCGCCTCGGATTTCACCGTGATGCGGCGCGGCTGGAAATCGCGCGGGATCACCCCGACCCCGCTGAGAAACTGGACCGCCGCCGGCGCTCCGGTGAGGCGTGGGGTGCCGTCGGCATTCGGCCGTCCGCTGACGTCGTAGAACCGCGAACCGAAGGGATTGAATGGGTTGTCGGCGCTGATGTAGATGTTGTGGTCGGTCGAGACATCAAACTTGTTGGGCAGCCGGCCGGTGACGGACGTCGAGCGGTAGGCGAGCAACTCGCCAAATAGTTCGAGTTTGTCGTCCAACCGGTGGTGGAGCATCGCCGTCAGATTGAAGCGGTCGGTCTTCGGGAGGATCGGTTTGAAGTCGTTCGGATTCTGAAACCAGTTGACGGTGAAATCGTCGATGTTGTGCGAGGGCAGCGTCTGGCGAAACCCGATGTTCCGATCGGCGAGCGGAATGAGGTAGAACGTGCCGTTGGTCGCGAGGGTCGCCGATGTGCTGCCCGAAGTCGTGATGATACCGAGATTGCCGGTCGGCCGCGCCCCGACGAAAGCGCCCGTGGCGTCATAATTGCCGCGCACGAAACCGCCGTAATAACTCGAGTCAGTGCTGAGACGGTTGTCGAAATCGTTGTCGCGGGAAACGACGCCGGCCGTGTCGGTGATCGGCAGCCCGTTCCAGGGAGCCGGCACGTTGCGGGTCGTGCGCACGTCCTGGCTGCGGGAGAATTTCCGCTCGTTGAGCCAGAGGAAATCGCGATGGAAGACATCGAGCGTGATCAGGAGGTTGCTGCGTCCGCCGTTGAAATTGCGCCCCTCGGTAATCTCAGTGTTCCACTCGTTGCCGCCACCGTGCTGCGTGACGCTACCACGCGCCCGGAACGAAAGGCCGTCGTAGTTGCGCCGCGTGATGGAATTGACGACGCCGGCCGCCGCATCCGTGCCGTAGACGGCAGACGCGCCATCGCGCAGCACCTCGACCCGCTCGATCGCCGCAAGGGGAAGCTGGTTCACATTGACGGAGAGCGCGGGCACGCTGTCTTCCGCCATGCTGATGGGGTGCGGCGGAAGCCGGCGACCGTTGAGGAGCACAAGAGTGTTGCCGGTGCCAAGGCCACGGAGGTTGATCGAATTATTGTCCCCCCGGGCATCCGCGCCCGCGGTGTTGCCCTCGTCGAGCACGATCGGGCCGCCGATCGAAAACGAGTCGAAAAGCTCCGCAGTGGTGGAGACCCCACGCAGATCCCGATCGTCCGTGGCGATGACGGTGACGGGCAGCGTCGTTTCCTGATCGATGCGCCGGATGTTCGATCCGGTGACGGTGAACGCCTCCATCGTGACGGTCTCAACCTCCGACGTGGCAGGGGAGCGGCTGGACGCCGCGGCACCGGAAGGACTCGGTGCCGTCTGGGCCGGGAGCAACACGAACACGGGCAAACCGACACAGCTCAGCCGCAGGGTAAGGGAGATGAACGACGAAATATTCATGGGCTGGTTCCTGGTTTGGTTTGTCAGCGCGAAGGTCCGATCATTTCCCAAAAACGGTTCGGCCGCCGACGACGGTCGCAACGACCGGAATGTCCTTGAGGTGTCTCGGATCGACGGTAAGCGGATTCTCCGCCAACACGACAAAATCCGCGAATTTCCCTGGCTCGATCGAACCACGGGTCGCCTCCTCGAAATTCTGCCAGGCCGCATCGATCGTGACCGCCCGTAGCGCCGCGAGCACCGGAATCCGCTGTTCCGCCCCCAGCACGTGGCCATCGCGGGTCAGACGATTGACGGCGCACCACACCAACAGCAGGGGATTCACGGGCGTGACCGGCGTGTCGTTGTGAATCGTGAAGCGAATGCCCCGGCGCCCGGCCGACGCGAGCGGGCTGATGCGGGCGGCGCGCTCCGGACCAAGAAACAAATCGCGATGCCGATCGCCCCAATAATAGACGTGCCCCACAAAAAACGAGGGCGTGAGGCCCAGTTCCCGGATGGCGTCGAGTTGGTCCTCGCGTGGCGTCTGGCAATGTTCGATCCGGTGGCGGGCATCCGTCCGGGGAAACGCCCGCTGGGCCGCGCCGAACGCGTGGATCACGTCGTCGATCGCCGCGTCGCCGTTGGCGTGGATCGCGATCTGATAGCCCGCGCGGTGATATTTCAGGACCGATGCCGCCAGCGCCTCTCGCGAGCGCGCCGCATAGCCGGCGAAATTTTTCTCGCCCTCCGGCTGCCGATGGTAGGGGACGGTCAGATACCCGGTGAGCCCCTGCAGCGAACCATCCTGGAGGAGTTTCACCCCGCTGACCTCAATCTGGTCCGGCACCGGGCTGAGTCGCGCAAGTTCGGCCAGAGATCGCGGTACACCGGTCGTGCTGGCGGTCAGGGCGCGGACGCGCAGGCGAAGCCAGCCTTTCTCCCGTGCCTCGAGCAGTGCCGGCGTGAGGGGGCCTCCGCCACCGGCGATGATGGTCGTCGTGACACCCTTGGAAAGATACTCGGCGTCGCACCATTGAATCGCGACCAACTGTTGCGCCGCCGTAAGCCCAGGGGTGAGACGACCGACGAGAGAAATGCTTTCTTCGATGATTCCGTTCGGCTCCCCGGTAACCGCGTCCTTGCGCACCACGCCGCCGGACGGGTTGGGGGTATCCTTCGTGATGTGCGCCAATTCAAGCGCGCGACTGTTGCCGACGCCGAGATGGCCGGAAGTGTGCACGATCCAGATCGGATGGGTCGTCGACGCGCGATCGAGATCGTGCCGGGTCGGATGGCGTCGCTCCGCCACCAACGTATCGTCATAGCCGCGGCCGAGGATCCAGTTGCCCGCCGGAGCCTGATCGGCCCTCGCTCGCAACGCGGCGACAATGTCGTCGATGTTCCGCATCGCGCCGATGGGCGGGCTGTTCAAGTCCACGTTGAACAGCGCCACGCGCCCGGCCGAGGGGAAATGATCGTGGGCGGCGTAAAATCCCGGCAACACGGTCTTCCCGCCCAAGTCGACCGTCTTTGTCGCCGCTCCGCGAAGCCCGCGCACGATCGAATTGGAACCGACCGCGAGTATCCGGCCGGCCCGTACCGCCACCGCCTCCGCGACCTGATTACTGCCCGCCATGGTTATGATCACGCCGTTGACGAAAAGCATGTCGGGCGCTTCGCTCGCCGGCGCTCGCATCGCACCGCCGAGAACGAGGAGCAGGACGCTCAACCGACAAGAGCAACGCAACCGGTGCGGGCGCATCATGGTTTGCCTCTCGCCAACACGCGGCCCGCTCGGAGGTCGGTTGGTTTTCCATCGACGAACGCCAGTCGCCCATTGACGAGCACCCACTTCATTCCCTCGGAAATCTGGTGGGGCTTCTCGTAGGTGGCGCGGTCGCGCACCGCGGCTAGATCGAACACGACGACGTCGGCGTAGGCCCCCGGCCGAATCACGCCGCGACCCGGCACGCGAAACACGGTCGCCGGAAGACCCGTCATCGAGTGAACGGCCTGCTCCAGCGTGACCACCTTCTCCTCGACGACATAGCGTCGGATCTTGCGCGGGAACGGGCCGTACGAGCGGGGATGCGGCACGCCCTCCCCCATCGCGACGAGTTCACCGTCAGAACACGTCATCGTCCACGGCTGCGTCATGAACGCCCGGATATCCCGCTCATTCATGTTGAACGACACGATCGACGCGCCGCCCGCGCGGATCATCTCGATCGCCGCATCGACCGGTTCGACGAGCTTGCGCCGGGCGATTTCGTCGAGCCGCAGGCCTTCGAGCGACGGGTCCGGCTTGAAGATGCGAATCTGGATGTTGGCGGCGCCAGCCCGGCGGGCGAGGTTTTCGATCATCTCGCGACGCACGCGGCCAAACGTCTCGGAGTTGGCGAGCCGCCCGTGCAACGCCGCCGCCCCACCCTCCTGTGCCCAGGCCGGCACGAGTGCGGCGGCCAAGCCGGTGGCTGAGGCGTCGTAGGGATATTGGTCGGCGAAAAGCTCCACGCCGTCGTCGCGCGCCGCGTTGATGTGGCGGATGATCTCGCCGGACTGCCCCCACACGCCCGGTCCAAGCGCCTTGATGTGGGTGACGATTCCGGGAAGCCGGGCTTCACGAGCGACGCGAATCACCTCGTCGACGGCCGCCACGACGCCGATCGTGTAATTTCCCTCATCGCGAACATGGCTGGTGTAAAATCCGTCGAATTCCGCCGCGACGCGCGCCAGCGCCACGTGCTCCTCGGTCTTGGAAAAATTTCCTGGCGTGTAAAACGGACCGGCTGACAGTCCAAATGCCCCCGCCTCCATTCCCCGTCGCACCAGCGCCGCCATTCGCCCCAGTTCGGCGTCGGTCGGCGCGCGATCTTCCAGGCCCAGCACCTCGGTGCGCACGGAATTATGCCCGATCAACTGGGCGATGTTGAGCCCGGGCCGCGCGGTTTCCAGACTGTGGCGCTGCCCCGTAAGATCCACCGGCCCACTCCCGTCGTGGTTGACGAACGTCGTCGTGATCCCCTGCGCCAGCAGCGGCGCGGCCGCGGCCAGTTCCCGACGCGCCAACGCCGGACCCGCATGCGCGTGGCCGTCGATGAAACCGGGGGCGACATGGAGCCCATAGGCATCGATCACCTGCTTCGCCGTTGCATCCGTCAATTTGCCCACGGCCTCGATGCGGTCGCCTGTGATGCCGAGGTCGGCATAAACCCACGGCGAACCGGAACCATCGAGCACGCGACCGCCACGAATCAACACGTCAAAGCTGGCCGCCCGGACGACTCCCGCCGTGCAGAGCACGCTGCACGCGAAGCGGGCGACGGACAGAGGAATCCGCCAGGGAGGGAGCGACAAGGGCATGAAAGGTTTGGTCGGTTTAGCACCCGTTATGCCACGGCCGATCCACCGGGGCACGAACATTTCGACTCGCCCTTCTGTTGACGAAACGTCCACTCTCGTCGCCATTTCAGCAACATGAACGCCTCTTCACTCGCCGGTCGCCGGATTCTGATTGTCGACGACGTACCCTCTTTTCTTCAGGAAATCCGCGGCTTCCTGAAGGACCACTGCGCAGAGGTGATCATCTGCTCCAGTCCGCTGCGCGCCCTGCGGCGGCTCCGCCGCGATCCACCGGACCTGCTCATCACCACGCTCGTGATGCGGGAGCTGGGAGGCTTCGAGGTGATCCGTCGCGTCCGCGGCCAGGGCTGCGATTTACCGATCGTGATGATCACTGGTTTCGGCAACGAGAAGACGGCGATCGAGGCGACGCGGCTCGGGGTCTCGGACTATCTGGAAAAGCCGGTTTCCGCCGACGAGTTGCGCGCGCGGCTGGAAAAGATTTTTTCCCGGCAGGCACGCGCCGTCCCGGAAACCGCCGCCGCGTCGGGCCTGATCAGCGCCGACCCCGCGATGCAGGCAATCCTCGACACCGTGGGCGCGGTGGCCCGCAGCGACAGCCGCGTCCTCATCCTCGGCGAGACGGGCACGGGCAAGCAGCTGATCGCGCAGGCGATTCACGAGAGCAGTCCGCGCCGGACCAAGCCGCTGGTCGAGGTGAACTGCGCGGCAATTCCGGAAAATCTGCTGGAAAGTGAGCTGTTCGGCCACGAGCGGGGTTCGTTCACCGGCGCCACAGAGCGGCGCACCGGGCGGTTCGAAGAGGCAAACGAAGGCACGCTCTTTCTCGACGAAATCGGGGAGATGAGTTTCACGGTGCAGTCCAAGCTGCTGCGCGTCCTGCAGAGCGGAAAATTCAACCGCGTCGGCGGCAGCGCCACGCTGCATTCCGGTGCCCGGGTGATCGCGGCGACCAACCGCGACCTGCAGCGCGAGGTCGAGGCGGGCCGGTTCCGCGCCGATCTCTTCTATCGGTTGCACGTGATCACGCTCACCCTGCCGCCGCTGCGCCAACGGGCGGGCGACGTGCCAATGCTGGCGGAACATTTTCTGCGTCGTTTCCGCGGCAGCCGGCCGGTTCCGCGCGGACTGACCCCGGAGGCGTTGCGCCGGATGCAACAGTACGCCTGGCCCGGCAACGTACGGGAACTTGAGCATCTGATGGAGCGCTTCGCCGTCCTGCACGACCGGCCGGAAATCGACGTGGCCGATCTGCCGGAGAAAATCGTGCGCGACGCCGGCAGTCCCGGGAACGCCGCCCCCGACGCCCTGCTCCAGGGCGACTACGCCACGGCCCGCGACGCCTTTGAGCGGGCCTACGTGCGCGAAACCTTGAAGCAGGCCCGCGGCAACATGGCGGAGGCAGCGCGCCGGGCCGGGCTGGATCGCTCGCATTATTTCCGGCTAGTGAGGCGGCAAGCCATTGATCCGGCGGAGTTCCGCTGAGATTTTTCGCCGCACAAAAACTTGACTGGCATTACATCTGCAAAGGCGACGAACAACCTTTCACGCATGAAAAAAATCAAAGTGGTGCAATTCGGGCTCGGGCCCATCGGAATCGAATCGTTGAAACTCGCCGCCGAGCAAACGTGGCTCGAAGTCATCGGCGGCGTGGACATCGATCCCGCAAAAACCGGCAAGACGCTCGGTGAACTCACCGGCGTCGCCGCCCTCGGCACCGCCAGCGTGTATCCGTCGCTCGGTGCGCTGTTCGCCGCCGTGGGCCGGCCCGACGTCGTCCTCCACACCGCGGGCTCAAGCGCCGCCGCCTCCTTTTCCCAGATGAAACCGGCGCTCGAACTCGGCATCAGCGTCGCCTCGACCTGCGAGGAGCTGATCTTCCCGGCGTTGAAAACCCCGGACCTCGCCAAGGAGTACGACGCCCTTTGCCAGCGCAGCGGCGCCCGCATCGCCGGCACGGGCGTAAATCCGGGCTTCGTGATGGACATCCTGCCCATCTGCCTGACCGGCGTGAGCCGCGAGGTGAAATCGATCTATGTGGAGCGCGTCGTCAACGCCTCGACCCGCCGCCAGCCACTGCAGGCCAAGATCGGCAGCGGACAGGACCCGGACGATTTTCGGCGGAAATTCGCCGCCGGGCAGGCGGGCCACGCCGGCTTCCAGCAGTCGGTTGCCCTCCTCGCCCACTCGATGGGCTGGAAACTCGACGAAATCCGCGAGACCTGCGAACCCGTCGTCGCCTCAAGCCGCGTCGTGACCAAGTTCTTCGACGTCGCACCCGGTCGGAGCCTCGGCATCCATCAGAAATGCATCGGGATCTCGGGCGGCGAAACGAAAATCAAACTCGACCTCCAGATGTACCTGGACGCCTCGCTCCCGCACGATGCCATCGTGATCAAGGGACGGCCCGACCTGAATCTCGTGCTCAACGGCGGCGTCGCCGGCGACGACGCCACCGTCGCCGCCCTGATCAACATCGTCCCACGCCTGCTCGCCGCGGTGCCGGGAGTACGGCTGATGACCGAACTTGCCGTCCCAGCCTGGCGAAATCCGGTGGCGTGACGGAGTATTTCGGCGGAAATTAGTGCTTTGCATCCGACACGCAGTCCGCGTGAGGTGGGGGCGCGTTTCCCCAAATTCTCCTTCATGCACCGCGCGTCGCCTGCCGCCCTCGCACTCCTCCTCGCTCTCGCGTTCGTCGCGTCCCTTTCCGGGAGAATCACGTCGCCCAAGGAACATTTTGGTTTCGCCATTGGCGACGACTACCATCTCGCCACCTATACCCAGACCGAGGCCTATTTCAAAAAACTTGCCG
Source organism: Opitutia bacterium (assembly GCA_947474365.1). Taxonomy (GTDB): domain Bacteria; phylum Verrucomicrobiota; class Verrucomicrobiia; order Opitutales; family Opitutaceae; genus ER46. Next base: position 49,850 of record CANJIU010000027.1, read on the forward strand.
CCGAGTCCGACCGCGTGCGACTGGTCGACATGGGGCGGACCGAAGAGGGACGGACCCAGTGGATGCTGGTCATCACGGCGCCCGAAAACCAAGCGGCCCTCCCTCGTTACAAAGACATCGCGCACAAACTCGCCCGGGCCGAGGGCCTGACACCCGAAGAAGCGCGGGCTCTCGCCGCGGAGGGCAAGGCCGTGGTGTGGATCGACGGCGGCCTGCACGCGACCGAAACCGTCGGAGCTCACCAATTGATCGAGACCGCCTGGCGGCTCGCCAGCGCGACCGACCCCGAGAGCCTACGGATTCTCAAGGACGTGATTGTGCTCTGCGTCCACGCCAACCCCGACGGGCAGGAACTGGTGAGCCAGTGGTACATGCGCGAACCGGTGGCCGCCAAGCGCGTCACGAGCACGTCGCCGCGGCTCTACCAGAAATACATCGGCCACGACAACAACCGCGATTTCTACCTGGCCGCGATGAAGGAGAGCACGAACATCAACCGCCAGCTCTACCTCGAGTGGTTTCCACAGGTCGTCTACAACCATCACCAGACCGGGCCGGCCGGCACGATCATCTTCGTGCCGCCGTTCCGTGACCCCTTCAATTATTTCTTCGATCCGCTCGTGGTGAACGGGGTGCAGGCCCTCGGTACCGCGATCCAGGGGCGTTTCCTGCAGGAGGGAAAACCCGGCGCGACCTCGCGCAGCGGCGCCAATTACTCGACGTGGTTCAACGGTGGTCTGCGCACCACGACCTACTTTCACAACATGATCGGATTGTTGTCCGAAATCGTCGGCAGCCCGACACCGATTCGCATTCCGCTCGTCGCGCGTCGTCAATTGCCGACCAACGACATTCCCGCGCCAGTGGCGCCACAAGTCTGGCATTACCGGCAATCGATCGACTATTCACTGAGTGCGAACTGGGCGGTCCTCGACTACGCGTCCCGCCAAAGGGAGGTGCTGCTCTTCAACAGCTATCGGATGGGGCAGAACTCCATCGACCACGGCAGCCGCGATCACTGGACAACGCGCCCCAGCCGACTTGAGGAAGTCGCACGGCTGGCAACCGCGGATCGAAACGGAATCGAACCCGAGGATCTCCCCGACAGCGGTGAGGCGCCGGCGACTGCCACCCAACGATTGGCAACCAAGTACTGGGACGTGTTGCGCAAACCCGAGTGGCGCGATCCGCGCGGATTCATCGTGCCTGCCGACCAGCCCGATTTTCCCACGGCGGTGAAATTCATCAACGCCCTCGTGAAGAACGGCATCACGATCCACCGTGCCACGGCCGACTTCACGGTGGCGGGCCGGCGTTACCCCGCGGGTTCCTACGTGGTGAAGAGCGCGCAGGCGTTCCGGCCGCACGTGCTCGACATGTTCGAGCCCCAGGACCATCCGAACGATTTCAAGTATGAGGGCGGGCCGCCAAACCGTCCGTACGATGTCGCCGGCTGGACGCTCGCCTTCCAGATGGGAATCAAGTTTGACCGCGTCCTCGACGGTTTCGACGGACCGTTCGAGCGCCTGCCCTATGGCCAGCTGCAGTCACCGCTCCCCGGAAAAATCGCCGGCCAGGGCGTCGTGGCGGGATTTCTCATCAGTCATCGCGCCAACGACACCGCCATCCTGGCGAACCGCCTTCTGAAGCGCGGAACCACGTCATTCTGGCTGAAACAGGCGCCGGCTGAGATGCCCGCGATGGGGCCAGGCGCACTCTATATCCCCAACCGTGACGGGGCCCGCGCCGTCGTCGAATCCTCGGCTGCCGCGCTCGGATTGAACGTCGTGACGGTCGCAGCGGAACCCGCGCCGGAGAACCTGCTCCGACTCCAGCCGATGCGCATCGCGTTGTGGGATCGCTTCAACGGATCGATTCCGTCCGGATGGACCCGCTGGTTGCTCGAACAGTTCGAATTCCCCTTCGAGGTGATTTACCCTGCGCAAATCGACGCCGGCAATCTGCGCGAACGTTTCGACGCGATCATCTTCGTGACCGGCGCAATCCCGGCCCATGGCATCCGTCCAGCCCCGATGAGCCGGCCGCGCAATCTCCCCTCCGAATACGAAGGTCAAATCGGCACGCTTACGCCCGACAAATCAGTGCCAGCGTTGAAGGAATTCCTGCAGGCGGGAGGCACCGTCATCACGATGGGCTCCTCGACCAACCTCGCCTACCACCTGGCGCTGCCGCTCCAGAGCGCACTCACGGAAAAGGGCGCCGACGGCAAATTGCGCCGGCTGCCCGACGAAAAATTTTATATTCCCGGCAGCGTGCTCGAAGCGCGGGTCGACGCGACCGATCCGGTGGCCTGGGGCATGGGCGAACGCACGGACATTTTTTTTGAGCGTAGCGCGTCGTTCACGCTCATGGACAACGCCGCCGCCGCTGGGATCAAGCCGATCGTCTGGTTTGATTCGGACAAGCCATTGCGAAGCGGCTGGGCGTGGGGCCAGAAATACCTGAAGGACAGCGTGACGGTCGCGACCGCGTCAGTCGGCCCGGGCAAACTCTACCTGATGGGCAGCGAAGTCTCGTTTCGCGGACAGACGCATGGAACGTTCAAGCTCCTGTTCAACGCCCTCTATCTGTCGACAGCCAAAGCCGAGGCGCCGCGCTGAGACCGCGCATTGCGTCCACCCGGAAATCCGCGCCACGGTGGGCGCCAAGCCACTGCCGTCTGTCACGCCGACGAAACGTCGGCAAGAAAGGGCGATGCGCCCTTCAAACCACAGCCTGGCGACCCGCAGTGGTGAGGCATACCGCTCCCTCTCCCCGCCCAGACTATTTTGTTGTCCGTTTCGGTTGCGCCGCGGGCGCGGGAGCAGGTGCGGGCGCGCTCCCGGGCGGCTGATCGAGCAGGACGCGCGACTGCACTTCCAACGCCCCCGGACGAAACGGCGGGAAAAGAATCATCAGCGCCCGCTCGTTGCGGCCCAGCGTCACATTGCCCGTGTATGATTGGTAAGTGCGGTTCTTGAACACCGTCGTCAGCGTCACTATCGCCGCGCGGGTGACTGCCACCGGAGGATTCAACCCCGCCTTGAGCGTGATCGGGTGCTCATTGACCGTCCCCTCCAACGCGAGCCCGCTAAGATTGATGATGGCGAGTCCGCCCGGGCCCTGCCGCGCGGCGCTGTCATCCAGCACCGCGACCTGATAGCGAATCCCCCCCTGGGCCTTCTCCAGCGGCGAAAACAGCAGGAGGGCGTTGTTCATCCCAGCGGGAATCACCGCCTCCGCCACCGCCACGCCCTCCGTCGCGTCGACAAAACGAATGGGCATGGGCCCGCGGTATTCATAGCGCGCGGAGCGCGCCGTCGGCTGAAACACCACCTTCTGCGGCGGGCCACCGATTCGGGAAACATACGTGAGCTCCGTGATCGGTTTGGCGGAAAATACCGTGAAGCGGACGGACGGTCCCGAGGCCGGTGCGTTCTGGCCCCACGTCAGACGGACCGCGGCCAGGCTGAGCAGCGCGAAGCAGATGACGCGCCTCAAATGTCCGATCGGGTGAGCCATCGGAAAGAGATCACCTTGAAGCGGCGGCCATAGATCTTGTTGAGCTGGTGCCCCTGCGTCGGCGCGCTCGTCGCGTCATCCGGATTGCCCGGGGCGTCAAAGGCCGGGGCCATCGTATCGGGTTCGTCCGTACGATCGAAATACTCCGGCACGCGTTGCACCGTGGCCTCGCACCACGCGCTGCCCTCCCTCGAGCCGGTCGCAGGATTCACCGCCTCCCCGTAGCTGCGGATCACGAAGGTGTCGGAACGAGGGAAGAGGATCGGCGCCAGCGCCGTCATCACGTCCGCCTGGGTCAGCCATTGCGAGCTGAACTCGGCGATGTCGGCGTTGATACCGGCGTCGGCGATGGCCGCCTCCAGCAGACTGCGCGACGCGAGGGCATTGCCATCGGCGTCGACTCCGGCAAAGAGCGCCGACGGCGAGAGAAACTCCTCCATCGACCGGAACGGACCTTCGGCGGCCTGTTTCGTGCCGATCAGCTGGACGATCTTGGCCGCCAGGGCCGAAACCTGTGCACCGCTCAGCGTCCGCATGCCGCGTCGGAACAGGTGCGTGTTCGCCGGCGAGACTGCTCCCGCCGTCGCGGAGGAATCGGCCATGCCCGGCTCCGCCTTGTACGTTTCCTGGGCGGTCTGGGAGAACCGGAAAAACTGGGCGTCGGTCGACGACACAGTCGCAACATCCGTATCTGCGGCCGCACCTGTCGCGTTCGAGACGTTGAGATAGCTGAACGCCTGTGGCGCAGGAAAGCGCACGCCGCGCAGGACGGCGACCCACGCCGCCGCATTGACCGAGTTCAGGTTGAACGCCCCGCCCTGCAGGAAAAACTTCGACGAGTAGGCGGTTCCGGGGGCCCCGGGAGTCACCGTGCCGTCCGCGTTGGTGGTGCTCGGCGGCGTCGCCATCAGGCGAATATCGTCGATTGTCACCTTGGTGGCATCGGGTTTCCGCAGCGGTTTCAGCAACGGATTGGGCAAAATGAGATCGCCCGTCGCCGTCGTGGCGGGGACGACGCCATCCACCAGGCCGGAAAAATAGAAACGGTCGAAGAACGCCGCCGTGGGGATGTTGTTCAGCAGGAAATTCGCGCCCCAGGGATTACCGATCATGTACGGCCGCTGCCCCACCAGCCGGAAGTGTTGCAGGGCGCCGAGCGACAACAACGGACTTCGGGGAAGTTCGAACAGCGGCACATCCTCATTGTACGACCACGCATCGCTCGCGCGATCGAGCAGGCGGTCCGGTTTGGAGATCGTGACGTAGTTTTCGTACTGCTCGGGGCTGTTGCCGTTCGCCTCCACGACAAAAGCCTCAGCCGGGAGTGTGCGGCGCCGGACATCGCGGCCATCCGTTGTGAGCCAGGTGGCCGGCGCGGCCGGTGTGTCGAGGCTCTCGGCCAGACGAAAAACATAGCTGAATTGGTAGCTCCCCGCACTGATGGGATGAGTCGCCGTCGTGAATTCGCTGACGAAGGACGGGGACTGGAAGCGCCCCAGCCTGACCCGCGCTCCGTCCCGCACCACATAGAGCGTAATAAAAATCTGCTCGGACCCGACCACCTCGAGATGGCAATCGTCGCTCGCGGGCACGCTGGGGCTGTTCGGCACATTGCGAATGACGCCCTGATTGGTTTCGCCGTCGGCGGTGAACGAGCGCGCATAGAAACGGGCGGGAAATCCACCGTCAGGAAGCGTGCTGCTCTTGCTCGAATCCTCGATCGAGCGCCACGTGTACACGCGCCCAGGCAACCACGACTGGCGATCTTCCGCAGGAGTTCCATCCGGGATGGTGGTATTGTCCCACGGCATGTTGATCAGGAGCGTCGTGCCGTACATCTCCTCGGAGCTGAGGGAAAAGCGTCCCACCGGGCCCGGGGTGGTCGCACTCTCGCTGACCACGGTGACTTGGCGCGGAAGGCCGGTGACCTCCATGGCCAGCGGTTCGGGCACGAGCGCGCTTGTGTAGGGATTCCACAGTGACGCCATCCACTTCGCCCGCACTTCCAGCGGCGGGCTTCCGCTCGTGGCGCCTTCGGCCGTCCGGACGTTAAAGGTGATCAGAAAATACGTCAGAATGGGACCGACTTGATGGGAACCGTTTCCATCCAACTGATGCGGGGTCATCTTGTAGCGCCGCCGCAGCGGATCCGCGCTGTAAGCCGGAGAAATGGCCGGCCCGGTAATGGTTGGTGTCGGCGTCACCACCGGCGTCCCGCCCTCGCCCGCCGGGGGCGGATCAACCACCGGGGGAACGTAATTTTCCATGTAGGCAGGATAGTTGACCCACGCGGCAAAGGCGTTGCCGAGGAGACCGGGCGAAAGCGACAGATCTTGCCGCAGTCCACCGGCCTTCGTATCGGCAATCACGGCAAGATTATTGGGCGACCAGGTGTGGAAATTCTGCTGGGCGCGGAGCAGACCGAGCTGGGCGTTGGCGGGGCTGCGCAGAAACGCGAATTGGCTGTGGGTTGAGACCTTTTGGTTCGCGACCAGGGTGGCGTTGTTGACGTCGCGCGGCTCAAGAATCGGCGAACCGTCGGCGGCGTTGGCCGCTCCGGAACCGAGCGCCGTCTGCTGGGCAATCCGGGAACGGAGTTCCGCCGAATCGTAGGGAGCAAACGTGATCGCGTTGGTACTGTCGGGCACCGCGACCGGTGCCTTTACGCCCTGATCCCCGACCCACCACGCGTACCGGCCGATGACCGAGGCGGCGGCAGGCGGCGTGCCCGGGACGCCGAAGGCCGTGAGGTCCACGAGCGGAGCATCGACCCAATTGGCACTGCGGGTGCGGTCGCCGGTGGAATTGGCGCCGACCAGATTCTGCAAGCGCGCCACGGGGCCGGGGGCATTGGGCTTGATGGCCAGCGGCGCCGGCACGGTGCTGCCGGCCTTGGCGTCCGGGCTGGGATCGGGAATGGAGAGCTCGTTGCCGCTGACGAGCCAGCTCAGCGGGGTGACCGCGGAATCGCTCGCCGCCGGGTCGCTGCTCCAGACGCCGGTGTACTGGCGGGTGCCGGCGGCGCCGCCGAAATTCTGCGCGGTCGCGGTGATCCGCGTATCCGGACCGGCGTGACGTTGCAGCTGGCTGAGCGCGACGTTAAGGCCGAGCAGGGCGTTCTCCCGCGCCTGGCCCTGCCGCTGGGTATTGCCGGCCACGGCGGTTTCCACCCGCGTGTAGACGGCAAGGCCGATCAGGAGCAGCACGATGAACGCGAGCATCGTGATGACGATAAGCAGGGCGAAGCCGCGCGGTCGCGCAGATGACGAGGGAACAGAGACCACGGACCAAGGGACGCGGTGAGCGCGCCGTGCGATCCGGGCGGGATCGTTAGGAAGGTCTTTTGGTCTTTGGTCCATCGGGTCTTTGGTCCTCAGCCGCAGGCGGCGGTCACAGCGGTTTGGCGTTGATCACGATGCGACGCGTGTAGACCTGGGAATTTTCCAGGGCGGTGCCCCACCACCACTCCTGGGCGTTGCTGTTGTACTTCTGTGGCACGACAAGGGCGGGATTCTGGACCTTTTCGATGTTGGCGATCTGCGCGGCGCCTTCATCAGTGAGGACGCGGATCATCACGTCGACGACATCGGGAAACGGCTGGGCGGTGCCCCATTGGCTGAACGGCGTGTTGGACGGGAGCGAGCCGCGGAGCCGGACGGTTGCCGAGTTGGAAAGCGCGCCGGTGGCGGTGGCGGGAAAGATCAGCCGCAGGCCACCCGGGATGGTCTGGTCGCGCACATAGGCGCGCACGCCGAAATCGATGACGTTGTCGGTGACGACCGCGTCGAGGTTGCGGACGCTGCCGGGCACCTGAACACTACGCGGGTCGCCAGTGATGGCGCCGCTGTTCGTGGAAAGCGTGCTGGTCGTGTAATTCGCCGAAATGATATTGTAGCCGGCCTCCAAAACTCCCGGCCGACCGGACAAGGTCGCCGGGCGGGTTTCGGCGCGGTGCAGCAGGTAGGCGGCGTTCTGATTGGCGGGATTGGTCGCCGTGAATCGGCGGATAATCTGATAGCCGACGGCGACCGGCGCCGAGATGGTCCCGGGACTCGACGCGACGTTGGCTCCGCGACTGGTAGTGAAGAACCGGAGCCACACGCCGGCGGCGCCGAAGCGCGCGTCGGAGAGTTTCGGCGTGTTCATCTGCAGAGAGAGATTCGTGTTCGGCTTCGGATTGCGGGGGGCGATTTGCCAGAGACCGGTCGCGTTGCCGTTCGGGCTGTTGAGCACGTCGACCGCGAACCAGGTATTGCCATCGTCACGATACATGGCGCCCTGCAGGTCGAGTTGCAGTTGATCCAGCACGAGCCGCGCCTGCGCGTCGGCGCCGAGCCGGTTGCTGGTGCGCGACCAGACGATCGAGACGTTGCGAACAATCACGGCGATGAAGCCCGCGAGCAGCGCCGTGATGCTCGCCGCGACGAGGACCTCGACGAGCGTGAAGCCGCGGTTTGACCGGGAATTGCTCGGTGCGGAAAGGAAGCGGGGAAATCTCATCGCGCGATGGCTCCGGTGAAAAACAGCACCTGCTTCTTGCTGTGGTCGAAGGGAACAGCACCGCCGCCGGCCGGATTGGCGCCCACCTGAACCGCCGCGCCGCCGGGAGACGGCAGGAACGCCGGCCAGCGCACGCGCATCGTGTAGGCCACCATCGCGGTCGTGCCGTCCGCCGCCTTCGGGGACAAGGCGTCGTTGCGGATGAGATCCACTTCGAAGAACTTGTCGGCATTGGCCACCGGCTGCGGCGTCGGAACCGAGGAATCATACCACTGGTTCCGATTGGTTCCCGCCGCGTAGAGCCCCACGTCGCCGGACAGCTTTCCGAAGATTACAGCGGGATACTTGGTGCCGTCGTTGGGGTTGTAATTGCCGTCGCCGTCCTTTTTTCGAACGTCGGCCACTTCCTGGATGAGCGTGAGCGCGGTGTTGAACGGCAGGGACTGCAGCCGGGCCCGGACGTTGTCCACCATCCGCGCGGCGGCCTCGGCATCGGAAACGGTGGAAACCGACCGCGACACCGGGGCGAAGACACCGAGCACCGCGACCATGCCGAGCGCAAAAACCGCCAAGGCGGCGACGACCTCAATCAACGAGAAGGCACGGGAGAAAGCGGTCGGAGCTGGGATACGTGTGCGCATCGTCAGAAGCCGGTCGAATCGTTGACGAGCGAGATGGCGCCCGACTTGCGGACGAACAGGCCGCGCACGCCGTTGGCGTTGTCGAACGCCGGCAAGGCATTGCTGGTGAGGACCGCGGTGGTGACGGCGATCTTCGTCGGATTGGTCGACGTGTTGGAGGTGACGGTGCCGTCCGACGCAAACTCCAGATAGTGGATACGCCCGCTCTGCCCCTGCACGCCGAAGAACTGGTTGACGGTGGCGGCGCTCTGCCCGCGGTAGCTGAAGCCGGTCAGGGTCGTGAGCACGGAAACGGGGCCGGTGGCGACGTTGTTGTTCCAGGTCACGCCGCTGCGGAGGTGATTCGTCGGCACGGGCGCCGGCGGCACGACGCAGATCGGTTCGGGCAGGGTGACGGGGTCTCCCGCCGCGACCCACACCGTGGTCCCGTTCGCGAGCGTCTCGAGCCGCAGCACCTGCAACGCGCGCAGGTACTTGGAGGAGTCCACATTGGCGCCCGGCGGTTGCTGGGCGTAGACGATGAGCCGGGCGGTGGTCTGGTGCAGGGCGGCCTGCGCGCGCGTCGCACCCACCATACTGCTCACCAACGATTGCGCATTGGCCAGAGCCGCGCCTTCCCCACCCCGCCCGCTCAGCGCCAGGCCGACACCCCCGAGCAGCACGATGATCAGACCGACGACCACGAGCAATTCGACGAGGGTGAAACCTGCCGCAGCCGGGCCGGCGGAAACCCTATCCAGAGGCGCCTGGCGGGGGCGGCCAAAGACTGCTGACGGGCGAAACGTCATTTCCAACTGAGGATGAAATCGGTGTTCGCCGTGGCGTGCGGAGGCAGGCAGTAAAAGACGACTCCGGTTCTCACGCCGCCCTGGGTGGCGGTGGGAAAGTCCGCCGTGGACGGCGAGAGGCGGATGGCGGTGTTGTCGGGCGGGCTGACCAGCGGCAGGCTGGCGATGCCGTCGCCGCCCTGGCCGCTGAACTTGACCGAGCCGTCGAGGTTTCGGTCGACCAGTACGGCGATGTCGGTGTTGTCGAACGCATCGCGAATGAGACCGCGCTTGGCCGAAAGGGTCGTGTCCGTCGTCCCGACTGAAACCATGTCCGCTTCAGTGAACGTGATGAACTGAATCCGGCGGGTGTTCTGGGCCTGGGGCGGCGGTGGCGTGCCGGTGAGCGTGGTGAGCAAGGCGGTGCCATCGCGGCGCGTCCCGACGAGCGTCTCATAAAAGCGGTGCGTGGCGGTGAGGTTTGTGCCGCCCGCGGTGTTGCCGTTCACCTTGTTCAGACCGGCGCCGCTCGTTTCGAAGGTCGGGTAGCCGCCATATTCCTGGCGGAAGGCCTCGATCGCCGCGCCCCATTGCGCGAACTGGCCGCGCGTCTTGGCGCGTTTCGCCGCCGTGTGGGCCGAGGACGTGGTGGGAATCAGAATCGCGGTGAGAATCCCGATGACCGCAATCACCGTGAGCAGCTCGATCAAGGTGAAGCCGCAGGATTGCCCGAGGCGGGCGGCACGGCTGCGATCCGGGGATCGCGGGAGGGAGAGCGGATTCATTTCAGGGATAAATGTTGTCTGCCATTTCGGCGGTTTGAGTGCCGAGCATCAGGCCGGTCGTAACTGTGATGGGAGCAGTCTGGGTGCCGTTGGCCGCGACGACGCGGCCCGCCGAATATAACACATAACCGGTGGCCTGCCACTGGGTGGGCGTCCGGGCATTCTTGTAATAGTACATGTAGCGCCGTCCCCACGGATCGAGGAGGCAGACGTTCTGCTCCACTTTCGACGGCGGATTGGGCGTGTTGCTCACGGGCACGAGAAACTGGGTGGTCAGCACTCCGTTGAGCGTGAGCTTTCCCACGTCGAGGAGGTTGGGACCATTCACCCGGTCCGAATTGGTGAAGTTCTTGGCGCCAAAGACTCCGGTGAGACAATTGAAGAGCTTCGCCTGCGCCGTCGTGATGCCCGGACCGGTGGCGACGGCGGTGGGCGTCGCCGCCGCCTGGCTGAACTCTCCCAGTTGCGGATAGTCACCGTAAATCCGTTTGAACTCCTCCAGCGCCGTGACCAACGAGGCGAGGTCGGCCCGGGCGTGGGCGATCGCGGCGCGTCCCTTCACCGCCTGAACCGTCCCGATGGCGATCGACATCAGGACGGCGACGACCGAGATGGACGTCAGCAACTCAACGAGCGTAAATGCAGACGCGGAGCGCCTGCTATGACCGACGGACGGCATGGAAGGAAAGGACGCGAGTGATGCGTGAACGTTACAGTCGCGGCAACAGGTTTCCGCCGGAGGCGGAAACCGTCACTCTTCCGACTGCAGTGCCGCCACCACGCTGAAATCTTCCAGCGTGCTGGTGTCACCTTTCACATCACCGCCCGCGGCGATTTCCTTGAGGATCCGGCGCATGATTTTTCCGCTGCGGGTCTTGGGCAGCCCCGCGGCGAAGCGAATCGTGTCTGGTTTGGCCAGGGAGCCGATTTCCTTGCCAACGTGGGCGCGCAATTGCTCCTTGAGCGCCTCGCTGGCAGTCTGCCCCGCCTTGAGCGTGACAAACACGCATAACGCCTGGCCCTTGAGCTCGTCCGGCCGGCCCACGGCAGCGGCTTCGGCGACCGAAGGATGCGATACCAGCGCACTCTCCACTTCGGCCGTGCCAATGCGGTGGCCGGAGACGTTGAGCACGTCGTCGATACGACCGACGATCCAGAAGTAACCGTCCTTGTCCTGCCGCGCGCCATCGCCCGTGAAATATACATCCGGACGGCCGGGAAATTCGCTGAAGTACTGGCGGACATAGCGGTCGTCGTCGCCCCAGAGGGTCCGGAGCATGGAGGGCCAGGGCTGCGTGATGACGAGTTTGCCGCCACTGTTGCGGGGAACCTCCTTGCACTTGTCGTCGACCACCTTCGGGACAACGCCAAAGAAAGGCCGCGTGGCGGAACCCGGAGTCGTAGCGGTGACGCCCGGCAACGGGGTGATCATGATACAGCCGGTTTCGGTCTGCCACCAGGTGTCGACAATTGGGCAACGCTTCTTGCCGATCATCGTGTGATACCACATCCAAGCCTCCGGATTGATCGGTTCGCCGACAGAGCCGAGCAAGCGCAGCGAGTCGAGCCGATGCCTCAATACATAATTGTCGCCCCAGCGCATGAAGGCGCGAATCGCCGTCGGCGCCGTGTAGAGAATCGTCAACCCGTGGCGGTCGATCATCTCCCAGAAACGATCGGGCTCCGGCTGATTGGGAGCGCCCTCGTAGATGAAGATAGTGGCGCCGTTGGACATCAGCCCGTACACGACGTAGCTGTGACCGGTGATCCACCCGATGTCGGCGGAGCAGAAATAGCGGTCGGTCTCCTTCAGATCGAAGACGTAATGAGAGCTGAGCTTCGCCCCGAGGAGATAGCCGGCGCTCGTGTGGAGCACGCCCTTCGGTTTTCCGGTCGACCCGGAAGTATATAGGATGAAGAGCGGATGTTCGGAATCAAAGGCCTTTGCCTTGTGCTGGTTGGGCGCGCCCACCCAGGCGTCCTTCCACCAGACATCGCGGCCTTCCTTCATGGTGACCGGATTTCCGCAACGTTTGACGACCATGACCGTATGAACGGTGGGCGTGCCCTCGACGGCCTTGTCGACGTTGGCCTTCAATTCGATGACCTTGCCCCGACGCCAGCCGCCGTCGGCGGTGATGACGAGCTTCGCTTTGCAGTCGTTGATCCGATCTTTTAGTGCCTCAGGGCTAAAGCCGCCGAATACGACGGTGTGCACGGCGCCGACGCGGGCGCATGCGAGCATGGAGATCACCGCCTCGGGGATCATCGGCATGTAGATGGCAACGCGATCGCCCTCACCGATGCCCATGTTCTCAAAGATGTGCGCGAGCCGGCACACATGGAAGTGCAACTGCTTGTAGGTGATGGTCCTGACATCGCCCGGTTCGCCCTCGAAAATCAGGGCGGCCTTGTTTTCCCGCTGGGTGCCAAGGTGACGGTCGAGGCAATTTTCGGCGACGTTCAGCTTGCCGCCGAGGAACCATTCGGCGTGCGGCGCCTCCCACTTGAGAACCTTCTTGTAGGGCTTGCGCCACACCAAGTGCTCCTTGGCCTGTTTGTCCCAGAATTTTTCTGGGGAGTTGACAGACTCCGCATAGAGCCTTTTGTAGGAGGCATCACTCCCAAGATTAGCTTGGGCTTTGAACTCGGCCGAAGGCCTGAATTTCCGGTGCTCCCGGGACACTGAGGTAATCGTCTGGTCTGGCACGTGCGTGTCGGATTGTAGGGTTTAAGGACGCAAATCGCGTTTCTTATCCTGCCCAGAGTTTCAAGCGTCAAGCACGGGGACTGATTTGATTCACCCATCGTATGGAAAAGAAAAGTTCGTCCGCATCCGCGGAAACACCGACCGTGCCCTCCCCGGCCGTCTCCACCCCACCGATTTCCGCCCCGGCGGAGTCAATGGCTCCTGCCCCCGTGGCTCCACCCGTCGAGAACACCATTCGCGTTGAAGGCGTCTTGGACATCGACCTCCAGCGCGGCGGCAACGGCCAGCTGATTGATATCGGCCGCGGCGGTAAACGTCGCCCCACCGATCCCTTCGTCCCGAAGGAACTCATCCGCCGCTTCAAGCTGCGGGCGGGCTCCATGATTGGCGGCACGGCGTTCCCGCCCGACGGCCGGTTCGCCAACCCGAAAATGCGCTTCATCGAGACGGTGGACAGCGTCCCCCTCGAAGACCGTCGCGCCAAGTTCGAGTTCACGACCCTGACGACCATCTCCCCCAATCAACATCTCAAGATGGAGATGAAGGATGGTCGCCTCACCACCCGCGCCGTGGATTTATTCTGCCCCATCGGCAAGGGCACCCGCGGACTCATCGTGGCGCCTCCGCGCACCGGCAAGACCACCCTGCTGCGCGATATGGCGCTCGGCGTACTCGAAAATAATCCCGAGTGTCACGTCATGATTCTCCTCGTCGACGAGCGTCCCGAGGAAGTGACCGACTTCAAGCGCAGCGTCACCGCGGCCGAAATCTGGGCCTCGTCGAACGACGAGCAGATTGAAAATCACATTCGCATCGCCGACCTCTGCATCGAACGGGCCAAGCGCCTGGTCGAAATCGGGCGCGACGTCGTGCTGTTCGTCGACTCGATCACCCGTCTCTCCCGGGCGCACAACACGTCGCGCAACTCCGGACGCACTGGTTCGGGCGGTCTCGACGTGCGGGCGCTGGAGAAACCCCGTCAGTTGTTCGCCACGGCCCGCAAGACGGAGGAGGCCGGCTCCCTGACGATTGTGGCCAGCGTGCTCGTTGAAACCGGCAGCCGGATGGACGACGTGATCTTCCAGGAATTCAAGGGCACCGGCAACATGGAGCTCGTGCTGGACCGGAAGTGCGCCGAAATGCGCCTCTGGCCCGCGATCAACGTCGCCGCCAGCGGCACCCGGAAGGAAGAACTCCTGATCGACGCCAAGACGCTCGACGGCATCCACTTTTTCCGCCGTGCTCTGGTCCAGCAAAAGATCGAAGAGGCCACCGAAACGATGATCGCCCGCCTCTCGAAGACGAAGACCAATGCCGAGTTCCTAAAGCTGATTGCCCGCTAGTCTCCAAACTTCCCTCTTGCTCCCCTGCCGATTCTCCTGAGATTCATTTGTTTCCATCGCGCCCGCCGCACGTCTTCTCCCGTCATCCGCAAACCACCGCATGCATAGTTTTTCCGAGCAGTGTCTCGACATGGCCCGTTCGATGTTGGGCCACAACCTCGATTCAATCCAACCTGATGGCACCGTTCTCCCCGCCAACGGAGAGCAATCACGACCCGACGAGCCCGGGCACGTTGCCTATGCCCTCGGCGAATTTTATCGCGCCACCGGCGAGACCACGCTCAAGGGGCACGACCTGGTCGACCTCGCCGCGCGCTGCATCACCGCCCAGATGTTCACGGAGCCGGCCGCGGAAAACGGTCTGGCCTACGCCGCGCTCGGGCTGCTCGCCTTCGGCCCCTCCAAGGAGCGCAACCCCGTCTGGGAGCGCCTCGTCGAGGAGACGCAACAGCGGATCGACAAGTCCCTTCTTCACCGCAGCGACTACGACAATCACTGGCAGGCCTTCAATATCGCGAAGGCGGTCGCCCGCTTCAGCCTCGGTCTCTCGAAGAAGGACGAAACGTCCCGCCTGATCGAGCGGATGTGCGATCGCATCAATCAGACGAGCTCCGCCGGTTTCTTCGATGATTCGACCGCCGGTCTCGGTGGTAATTTCAATCTGTACGGCGTGATGACGTTTGTATTCGTGCGCTCGGCGCTGCAGCTCCACGCCAACAGCGGCGTACGCGATCGCAAGCTCCCCACGCTGCGCACGTACGCGGAAAAATACATCAAGATGATGCCCGACCTCGTCCGCCACGACGGGCTGGGCTGGGCCTTCGGTCGCGCCGCGGGCTCCTACGGCCAGATGCACTGCATCAGCTTGATCCTCCAGGGGCTCCGCGATGGATGGATTCCGGATGATCAAAAGGCGAAGTACTACGACATCCTGCGCCGGCTGTTCATGTTTTTCTACGAGACGTATCTCGATCAGGAACACGGCTTCCTCGACCTTCGCGACGAAGAGCGCACCGCATATTCCCACCATACGACCCGCATGGCGAATTTCGACGCCGCGCGCTACCTCTGCCAATGGTCCCGCCTCGCCAAGACGGTGCAAATGCCCTCGGGCGCGCCGAAGACGGAAGTGCCGAAGACCTCCGGTCGCTTTGTCATCTTCGACAAATCGAACCGCAAGGAACAGGGTCTTTTTCTCTACCGCGACGCCGAGTCCGGCCTGCACCTGCAGGTGCCGCTCGTCAGCTCCGGTTCCACCCTCACGAGCGACTCACTCGCTTTCCCGCACTCGCCCGGAATTTTCGACTGGCCGAACAACGTCTACGTCCCGCTCATGCTGCCGGAACTGACGTTCGGCGACAACGTCACCCTGCCCTCGTTCTACGGGAAGAATTGCGTCACCGGACTCGGCCTGCGCAACAGTTTCTATTTCCGCTACGAGCAGCCCGAGCTGATCAACACCAAGGAAGAGTTCGTCAAGGGTATCGGCAGCGTGAAGGTGCAGTGGACGTTTTCCGGCAACAAGATTGCCTGCGAATTCGCCTACACCGTCCGCCAGCAGGTGACACTCGACAAATTCCGCTACTGCCTCGCCATCGCGGCCCCGCATTCGAAGTACCATGTGACCGGCGCACTCGCGCTCGGCGCGCAGGGGCATCGCTGCAGCGTGGCCAAGGATGACTTCCAGGCCAATTGGCAGGAGACCGAGGTGGTCAGCGCCGACGCGACCTACCGGACCAATTACGGGAAGATTCACTATCTCCAGTACCTCGTCCGCGATCATCCACTCATCATGCGCCCTGGCCACGTTTACCGCCTCGCGGTGAATTTCGAGCCTGACGTGACGCACTTGGACGCTTGAGGCTGCGACGGGGCCTTCCGTTTTCGAAGGGCGGTGAGCAGAAGCCGATCCGAAGCCGGATCGATTTCACCTGATCACTGTTCCACGAACGTTTAACGGTTTTCCCATCTCCGATGCTCTCCCGCAGAATCATCCCCTGCCTCGACGTCAACGCCGGTCGCGTCGTGAAAGGCGTGAAGTTTGAGCAACTCCGCGACGCCGGCGATCCCGTGCAATGCGCGAAGGCCTACGACGCCCAGGGCGCGGACGAACTCGTCTTCCTCGACATCACTGCGTCGAGCGACAACCGCGGGATCATGCACGACGTCGTCGCGGCGACCGCCGAACAATGCTTCATGCCCCTCACCGTCGGCGGCGGGCTGCGGACCGTGGCCGACATCGAGGCGATGTTGAAAAGCGGCGCCGACAAGGTGTCGCTGAACACCGCCGCGATCCGCGACCCGAATTTGATTCGCGCCGCCTCAGACCGGTTCGGAGTCCAGTGCATCGTCGTGGCAATCGACGCCAAGCGCGAGCCCGACGGCCGTTCGTGGCGGGTCTACACTCACGGTGGACGCAACCGCACTGAACTCGACGCCGTCGCCTGGGCTTCTCAGGCCGTCGCGCTGGGCGCAGGTGAAATTCTCCTCACCAGTATGGATGCCGACGGCACACAGGCTGGTTACGATTGCGGCCTCACCCGCGCCGTAAGCGACGCCGTAGCCGTTCCCGTGATCGCCAGCGGCGGCGCCGGCAGCCTGCCCCATTTCGCCGAAGTGCTGGACGCCGGACGGGCCAGCGCCGTGCTCGCCGCGAGTCTTTTCCACTTTGGCACCCTGACCATTCCGCAGGTGAAATCGTATCTAGCGACCCACGGCGTGCCCGTGCGGCGGTAAGCTCAAAATAATCCCCGCCAGCGAAACGGCGGGAGACGTGGTCTGGCCCAGCCGTGAGACGTCGTTCCTCGCCGTTCGCGATGAAACGCGTCAAGCGAGGGGGGCGATTGGGATCAATTCACCGGAGCGGCAGTCGGATCGGCCGTTTCCGGCGCAATCGCCTCAGCTGGCACCGACTCGGGAACAGCCAACACCGGCGGCGCCACTTCCGTCCCGGCCTTGGGCTTCGGAGCCCCCACCAAAACGCTCAGCTGTTCCTGGACGGCGACAAAGAACTCCGACGTGAGCTCGCCCACCGGAACTTCGAAAATCGCTTTCGTCCTCGCATGCTCATAACGGTTGCGCTCGCCGTCGGCACTGCGGCCGCGCGGCTTGAGGATCCGCTTTCGCTCCAGCATCAGCGCGAGAAACTGCACCAGCCGCGTGTTTTCTGGCGTCGGCTCCGTGGTCGGATCGGCGAGCGCGACAAAGAGATTTTCCGCCGTCAGTTTCAGCGCCTTGTCCGGATTTTCACCAGCGCGGCGCGGCTTGAAGACGTGCACCCAACGACAGGCAACAAATCCCTCGGGACGGAAGTCGGTAGCATGCGGTTCCAGCACGTCGTAGCGTACGATCTCCATCGCGGCTCCCACCCGCACGAGATAACTCGCCACCCGCGCACCATCGAAAAACGCCTCGCCGGAGACGAAGCACGTGGTGGCAAGAGGCTGCAGATGCAATTCCATAGGCTTTCTTGTTTACCTTGGCAGGGCGCGGACGCTAGCACTTTCCCGCCGCATGAACGGGAGACTCATCGCCATCGGCGACATTCACGGGTGCCATCTCGAATTCGCCGATCTGCTGGGCCGTCTCAACCTGACGCCGGACGACCGACTCGTGCTCGTCGGCGACCTCGTCAACCGCGGGCCCGACAGCAACCGCGTGATCGACCTCGCCCGCACCCACCGCGCCGTCTCCCTCCTCGGCAATCACGAGCTTCGCTTCCTCAAGTATCACCGCACCGGCGACCGAAAGATGCTGAAAAACGGTGATTTCAGGACGGTGGAACGCTTCCGGCCCGAAGACTGGGACTATCTCGAGTCCATGCCGCTCACGTTCGAGGAACCGGAACTCAACACCGTGTTCGTTCACGGTGGATTCCTGCCCAACGAGCCGTGGAAAGAACAGCGGGCGGATGTCGTCACGCGCATTCAGGTGGTCGACCGCGATGGAAAACCAGCCAAGCGCTCGGACGAACCCGACGCGCCGTTGTGGGCGGATCTTTGGCGCGGACCGCCGTTCGTCGTCTACGGGCATACGCCCCGCCCTGCGGTTTACCCACTGAAATGGTCGGTCGGAATCGACACCGCGTGCGTTTTCGGCGGCCGGCTCACCGCGTACATTCTGCCCGAAAAACGTTTTCTCCAAGTGCGGGCGCGCCAAAGCTACTGGTCATGACAACCCCGGCGACACTGGGAGGGGCCCTGCTCCTCTGCATCGACATGCAACCGGTCTTCGTGCGCGCCATGTCCGATGCCGCCGGCGTGCAACGCCGCTGCGAGTTTGCCCTGGCCGCCGCCACTGGACTCGGACTTACCGCCGCCTTCACCGAACAGGTGCCGCAGAAACTTGGTGGCACCGTCCCCGAACTGCTCGCCCTGGCACCTGGGGCACCGGTCTTTGCCAAGAACACGTTTTCGGCTCTCGCGGATCATGGAATTCGCGAGGCTCTGCTGCACGAACGCGGGGTCGAACACCTGCTGCTCTGCGGCATTGAAACCCCAATCTGCGTTTACCAAACCGCCATCGACGCGCTCGCCGCCGGCCTGCGCGTCACGATCCTGGCCGACGCCGTCGACGCCCGACGGCCCGACGATGCGGCCGCCTGCCTCGCCACGCTGCGGCAGGCCGGCGCCCACGTGCTGCCGGCCGAGTCGGTGTTTTACTCCATCGTGCGTGATGTGAAGCACCCGTTTTTCAAGGCGTTCACCGCTCTCGTAAAATCCCATGCCTGATTCACCCATGCTTTCCACGGTCCGCGATCTGAAGTCCTGGGGGACCGACGCAAACGGCCGCCCCTTCGCCAGCCTCCTCGTCGTCAAAAAACTCGCCGCCAAGACCGCGTCGAACGGCAACACGTTTTTTAGCGCGGAACTCGGCGATCGCCACGGTTCATTTAACTGCACGATTTTCGGCGACAGTCCCGTCTTCGAGGTCTTCAAGACCGGTGGCGAGGGCGCTGTCGTCCGCGTGGAGGGCAAGATCGATTTTTATCAGGGCCGGCTTTCTCCCAAACTCGCGCGGGCGCTGGCGCTCTCCGAGGATGAACTGGGCGCGCCGGGGTTGATCGAAAATCTGGTAGAGGTGGCGCCCGAAGACGCCGAGGCGCTCTGGACGGAATTTGACGGGTTCATGACTTCCATCGCCCAGCCGGAACTGCGCGCGACGGTGAAATCGGTCTTTGATGAAATCGGTGCGACGTTCCGCTGGTCGCCCGCCGCGGTCGCGATGCATCACGCCTACCGGCACGGCCTGTTGGAACACACCGTGCACATGGCGCGCGCTTGCCGGGCGCTCCTTCCGCTCTATACTGAGGTCGACGCCGATCTCGCACTGGCCGGAATCCTCCTCCATGACACCGGAAAGGCGATCGAGTACGAGGGAACGCTCGCGACCAAACGCAGCCGCCGCGGCATCTTGCAGGGTCACGTCGTCCTCGGCTACCAACTCGCGCGCAGACACGGCATCAAGTGCAAGCTCGACCACGAACGGCTCGAGCGACTCGAACACATCATCCTCTCGCATCAGGGAGAACCCGAGTGGGGCGCAGCCGTTTACGCCGCAACGCCCGAAGCGGTTTTTGTTTCGATGATCGACAACCTCGACGCCAAGATGGGCATGGTGCAACGCGCGCTGCGGCAGTCGGACGGCACGAGCGAATTCTCGGAGCGCCTGCCCGGCCTGAGCTCACCGCTGCTCATGCGGACGGTGCCGTCCCTCGCGGCACCACCGTCCGCGTAGGCGGGGCGCACCTTCCCTCTGGATGGTATCCAACGCCGGCTGTCGCCCGGCCACGGAGCGACCCAGTCCATCCATTTGTCATCCAATGAATGACAAAACACACTGGCGGCAACCATCCGGCGGCTGAGAACCGCCGCTGAAATCCCCGGTTACGCGCTCAGGCTCTTGATCAGCTCCACCATCGGGAGGAACATCGCGATGACGATGATGCCGACGCCGACGGCCATTAGCACGATCATCACGGGCTCGATGATTGAAGTGAGTGCACCGACGGCGTTGTCGACCTCTTCGTCGTAATTGTCGGCGATGCGAACGAGCATGTCGGGCAGCGCGCCCGTCTCCTCGCCGACCTCGATCATGCTGGTGACCATGCCGGGGAAAATCCGAGTCGATTCGAGGGGTTTCGCGACGTTGTCGCCCTCTTTCACGCGGTCGTGGACGACGTTGATGGCATTCGCGATATGGATGTTTCCGCTCGTGTCACGGGTGATGATGAGCGCCTGCAAGATGGGAACGCCGGAGGCGAGCAGCGTACCAAACGTGCGCGTGAAACGAGCGACGGCCGCCTTCAGGAAAAGGTCACCCAGTACGGGGATGTGCAGGAGAAGCCAATGCAGGACCTTCGTGCCAAACGTCGAACGCTTAAACAGCCAGAACAGGAAGGACACTCCGGCGAGGCCGCCGATTACGGCGATGATGTTCTGCCGCATTGCGTCCGCCACCGCCACGACGACCGACGTAAGCCAGGGGAGCGGCTTGCCCTTCAACATCGTGAAAAACACCTCCTGAAACTTCGGCACAACCCAGACCATGAGAATCGCCATGATGCCGCCGGCCACGCAGCTGATAATCGCCGGGTACACCATTGCCGCGACGATCTTCGCCTTAATTTTGACGGCCTTTTCGGTGAACACCGCGAGGCGTTCGAGCACGGTGTCGAGGACACCGCCCGCCTCGCCCGCCTTCACCATGTTGACGTAGAGCCGGTCAAACGCCTTGGGGCTCGCCGCCAGTCCATCGGAAAAATTGCCGCCCGAGCGGATGGTATCCGCACACTCCTCGATCACGACACGGAAGGCGGGCCGCTTCTCCTGGCGGGCCAAAACCTCCAGGCTGCGCATGATGGGCATGCCGGCCTTGACGAGCGTTGCGAGCTGGCGCGTGAAAACCGCCTGCCCTTTCGCCGTGATCGGACTGCCGAATGAAATGCTTTTGCGCTTCTTCGGCGGTCCACCGACCGGAAACGACATCGTGGGGCCCTTGCCCGGCGCCTTCGCTGCAAACGTCGCCGGGGCGGGAGCCTGGGGTGCTCGAACGGAAAGTTTGGCCATGGGAGATAAGACGCGCGCAGTCCGCGTCAGGTATACTTGATGACTTCTTCAATCGACGTGTTTCCGTCGAAAATTGCCCGCAGCCCGTCGTCCCGCACGGTCCGCATGCCCTGCTCGATCGCCTTCTGCTTAATCACGAGCGTCGGCGCCCGCTGCGTCACAAGATCCCGCAGTGCCTCACTCATCCGCAGCCACTCGTAGATACCGAGCCGCCCGCGGTAGCCGGACTGCGAACAGGTGGGGCACCCCTTACCGTAGAAAAACTGCCGGTCGCCGACATGATCGCGGGCGATGCCCAATTGGGAAAGCAGGTCATCCGGCGGGACGTAGGCGGTCTTGCATTGCACGCACACCCGGCGCACGAGCCGCTGCGCCAGCACCGCCTCAAGACTGGAGGCGATAAGGAAGGGCTCCACGCCCATGTCGACCAAACGCGTGACAGCGCCGGCCGCGTCATTCGTGTGCAGCGTGGACAGTACCAAGTGCCCCGTCAGCGACGCCTGAATCGCAATTTGGGCGGTCTCGAGATCGCGGATTTCCCCGAGCATGATGACATCGGGATCCTGACGGAGAAAGGAACGCAGCGCCGCCGCAAACGTGAGCCCGACGAGGGGATTCACCGGCACCTGCATGATGCCTTCGATTTCGTATTCGACCGGGTCCTCGGCGGTGAGGAGTTTCAGGTCGACCGTGTTGATGATGCGCAGCCCGCTGTAGAGGGTGGTCGTCTTGCCCGAACCGGTGGGGCCGGTGACGATGAAAATGCCGTTGGGCCGACGGACAATTTCCTGGATGCCGTCGTGCACATCCTGCGGCATGCCGAGTTGCGAGATGTCGAGCCGCACGGCCGACTGGTCAAGCACGCGGAGCACGATGCTTTCGCCAAACTGGGTCGGCAACGTCGAGACACGCAGGTCGACCTGGCGACCGCTGATCGTGATTTTGATGCGCCCGTCCTGTGGGATGCGGCGCTCGGCGATGTTGAGGCTCGCGAGCACCTTGATGCGCGAGAGGATGGGGAGGGCGAGCGCCTTCGGAGGCGGCGCCATTTCATAGAGCGCACCGTCGATTCGGTAGCGAATCTTGAATTCGTGCTCGAACGGCTCGAAGTGAATGTCGCTCGCCTTGTCGCGAATGGCCTGACCGATCACGAGGTTGACGAACTTGATGATCGGCGTCTGCTCCGCCATCGACTCGATATCCCGCTCGGAGAGTTCACCGCGACCGGCGTCGGCCGTAACCTTGCCCGTGCCGATTTCCTGCAGGAGATCGTCGATGCTCTCCTCATCCTCGCCGTAGTGCTGCTTGATCTGCACCTCGATCTTGTCCGGGTCGGCGAAATACAGCCGGACATTGCGATCCAGCGCGAAGGTGAGATCGTCCACCGCGTTGGCGTTGAACGGGTCGCTCACCAACAGATCGATGTTCTGCTCGTCCGCCTGCAACGGCATCACCCCGTAGTCGCGGGCGAGTTTGCCGGTCAACGCGGCAATCGCCTCGCCGGGAAACTGCACCGGAAGCTCCTGCAGATAATCGTAGCCGAGATGGATGGCGATGCGGCGCAGCAACTCGTCCTTTTCGACGATGCCCAAATCAACCACCACATCGGCGAGTGGTTTTCCCGTGGCCTTGTGTTCCTCGTTGAGTTCGTCGAGCTGATCCTGCGGCACCAGATGCTGCTCCTTCAGAAACTCGTAGATGGCGGGGCTATGACTGGGAAACATGAATCAGTGCAAAAATTGGTCAGGGAGGGCGGGCAACACGCTGCAGACGAATCAAACCTCCCGCAGTTTCAGTCCCATCTGGAGGAATTTTTCCCGCATGAGGTTCGTATCCTGGGCCTTTTCCAGCGCTTCATCGGGCGCGACGAGTTCGCGGTTCACGAGGCTCATGAGGTGGGTGTCCATGGTGATCATTCCGAGATTGGCGCCGGTTTGAATGTCGGACGAAATCCGGAAGGTTTTGTTCTCACGAATCAGCGACCCGATGGAAGTCGTGTTCACCATGATCTCGTAGGCGGCGATGCGGCCGCCGCCCACCTTCTTGCAGAGGACCTGGGAAATGACGGCGACCAGCGACGAGGCCAGCTGGGGCCGGATCATGTCCTTCATGTTGGCCGGAAACGCGTCGACGATCCGGTCGACGGTCTTGGCGGCGCTGTTGGTGTGCAGGGTGCCGAACACCAAGTGACCTGTTTCGGCGGCGCTGATGGCAGCCTCAATCGTCTCAAGGTCGCGCATTTCACCGACGAGGATCACATCGGGGTCCTGCCGCAGTGCACGGCGGATCGCCTCGGAGAAACTCGGCACGTCGACGTGCACCTCCCGTTGCGTCACGACGCAGCGCTTGTGACTGTGGTAATACTCAATCGGGTCCTCAATGGTGATGATGTGACCGTCGCGGCACTCGTTGATGTAATTCACCATCGAGGCGAGCGTCGTCGACTTGCCCGAACCGGTCGGTCCCGTAACCAGGATCAACCCGCGCGGCCGGTAGAGGAGCTCGCGAATCTTGTCGGGCAGACCAATGTCGCGCAGACCGAACATCTTGTACGGAATCTGGCGCAGAACCATGCCGTAATTCGTCTTCGCCTTCATCACGGATACGCGGAACCGGGCCTTTTCGCCAAACGCGAAGCCAAAGTCGGCGCCGCCATTGAGCTTCACGTTGCTGATGTGCGAATCGGGCGTGATCGACTGCATCAGCTTTTCCGTGTCCATCGGCGTGAGCGCCGGCCCATCGATCGGCGTCATGCTGCCGCTCAGGCGAATCGTCGGCGGCTGTCCCACCTGGAGGTGAAGATCCGAGGCACCTTGGTCGACCATCAGGTCGAGCAGATCATTCATTTCGTAGCTCATGGTTCGAGGGGTGGAGTGTTTTTGAGGCGGATCTAAGTTAGCTGGCGTCGCCAACGGTGATCGAGACGACTTCCTCGATCGTGGTCAAACCGGCGGTGACCTTGCGGGCACCGTCTTCACGCATGGTGCGCATGCCCTGGGCCCGGGCCCGCTCGCGCAGACGTGCCGTGCCGACATGCTCGTAAATCATCTTCTGAATTTCCTCATTGATGACGAAAATCTCGAAGATCCCCATTCGACCGCGATAGCCCGTGGCGTTGCAGTCCGCACAACCGTCGCCCTTGGCGAAGGTCGCGTGAGCGGCCTGCGACGGATTGATGTTGAGCGAGCGCACCTCCTTCGCATCGGGATGGTAGGGCCGTTTGCAATGCCGGCAAATTTTGCGGACAAGGCGCTGGGCCATGATGGCGCGCAACGAGGTCGATACCAGGAATGGTTTGACGCCGATGTCGATGAGACGAGTGACTGCACCAGGAGCGTCGTTCGTGTGCAGCGTCGAAAACACCATGTGACCGGTGAGCGACGCATTGATCGCGATCTCGGCTGTCTCAAGGTCGCGAATTTCACCGACCATCACGATATTCGGCGCCTGCCGGAGCATGGCTCGGAGGGCCGAGGCAAACGTCATGCCGACGTCGTGGCGCACCGGCACCTGATTGATGCCGTTCAACTGATATTCCACAGGATCCTCGACCGTGATGATTTTCCGGTCCGGCTTGTTGATGAAGTGAAGGCAACCGTAGAGTGTGGTCGTCTTGCCGGAGCCAGTCGGTCCCGTCACGAGGAGGATTCCGTCGGGCAACGCGATGAGCTTCTCAAACGTCGCCGCATCGTCGCTGAGGAAGCCCAGCTCGGGCAGGCCGAGCGTCAGGCCCTCTTTGTCGAGAATACGCATGACGATGCTCTCGCCGTGCGCAGTCGGCAGCGAGGAAACACGCAGGTCGAGCTGTTTGCCGGCAACGCCGATCTGGATGCGCCCGTCCTGGGGGATCCGTTTTTCGGCGATGCTGATGTTCGCCATGATTTTCAGTCGCGAGATGATCGAGAGCTGCAGGCGCTTCGGCGGGTTTTCCACTTCGATCAACACACCGTCGATCCGATACCGGACGCGAAAACGTTTTTCGAGCGGCTCGATATGGATGTCGGAGGCCCGGCGTTGAATCGCCTCCAGAATGATTTGATGGACGAGTTTGATGATCGGCGCGTCGGCATCGGCGTTGGGGGCACCCGCCTCCGCACCAGGCTCTGTTGTCTCGGCCGTCGCGTCCGTGGCCGCTCCAGTGCCGGACAGGTCGTTAAGCAAATCGTCGATCGAGTTGGCGTCCTTGCCATAAAAACGGTCGATCGCCGAAAGGATTTCCTCCGGCGTGGCGACCATCGGCTCGATCGGCATCTTGACGATGTAACTGAGCGCATCAATTCCATCGGTATCGAGCGGATCGGCCAGGGCGATGCGCAGCTTGTTCCCCTCGCGCCCGAGCGGCACGAGGAGATGGCGGGCGGCGATTGCCCGCGGGACCATCTCCAACGTTTCTCCCGTGATGCGGGCGTTCGCCATGTCGGGTGCCATTGGCATGCCAAACTCCGCCGCGAGCAATTCCGCAACCCGACGGGAGGACAGGATCCCCTGCTGATTCAGAACCTCGAGTAAACGCGGCACGGGGGCGGCAGGATCGCGATGGCTCGCCGCGAGAGCCTGGGCCGCGTCGATCTGCGCGGGGTGAAGCAAACCGCGGTCCTGCGCGAGCTGGATGACAAAGTCGTCCGCGGCGACGGACACGGTTGGGGTGGCGTTGGCGTTGGTCACTTCGGGGCGAGGCTGAGGAGAAATTCCGCGTTGGACTTGGTCTTCTTCAAACGGGTGATCAGCATCTCCATCGACTCAATCGGACCGAGCCCCTGCATGGCGCGCCGCAGACCGTAGATGCGCTGCAATTCCTCGGGATGGTAGATGAGCTCCTCTTTGCGGGTACCGGAGCGATCGATGTTGATGGCGGGGAAAATGCGGCGTTCCACGAGACCGCGATCGAGGTGGAGCTCGCTGTTGCCCGTGCCCTTGAATTCCTCGAAGATGATTTCGTCCATCCGGCTGCCCGTGTCGATCAGGGCGCTCGCAATAATCGTGAGGCTGCCGCCGCCCTCGATGTTTCGGGCGGAGCCGAAAAAGCGCTTGGGCTTTTGCAGCGCATTGGACTCGAGTCCGCCGGACATCGTCTTGCCCTGGTTGCCCGCGAGGGCGTTGTAGGCGCGCGCCAGCCGGGTGATCGAATCGAGGAGGATGACCACATGCTCCCCCTGCTCGATGCGACGGCGGGCAATTTCGATCACCATCTCGGCGCAGTGCACGTGACTCTCGGGCGTTTCGTCGAAGGTCGACGAAACCACCTCGCCCTTGGTGTGGCGCTTGAAGTCGGTGACCTCTTCGGGGCGTTCGTCGATCAGAAGGAGGATGAGCTTAACGTCCGGGCTGTTCGCGCTGATGGAGTTGGCGATGTTTTGCAACAGCACGGTCTTGCCGGTGCGCGGCGGCGCGACGATGAGCCCCCGTTGTCCGAAACCGATCGGGGTCAGAATGTCGACGGCACGCATCGACACGTCTTTCACGACCTCAGGATCCTCGAGCAGGATGCGCTTCAGCGGATAATAGGGCACCAACTCCTCAAAGGGCGTCACCTTTGAAATGTCGTCCGGATTCATGTCCATCACGCGATCGACACGCACGACCGAGGGGCAGCGTTCGCCTTCCTGTGGCGGTTGCAGCGTGACCTCGACCTTATGGCCCCGTTTGAGTCCGTAGCACTTCACGAGCGAGTCTGGCAGGTACGCATCCTCGGGATAGAACCGGTAGTTCACGTGCTCATGCACGACAAAGGAACCACGGTCGTTTTGATCGATATGACCGAGGTCGCGCAGGGTCCGTTTCTCGATCGCGGCAAACTTGAAGATTTCGTTCAGGAGTTGCCGCTTGTTCGGAGCGCCTTCAAATCGCACGCCCAACCCGCGGGCATACGACGTCAGCTCCAGCAGCGTCTTGGCGTAGATTTGATTTACCCAAAGCGGCTCGCCGGTCCCCGAAGAAACACTGATCGCGAGAGCGTCGAGCGCCACAAGATCGGCAAAGCGGGAAGGGTTCGGCAGATCGCCGAACACCGGCGTGTTACTGGGAGGAGGCGGCTGTGGGGGATGTTGTTCACGTCCACCCTGAGCGCCACCGCCACCACCACCACCGCCGGGTTGCCAATGACCGCCACCGCCACCACCACCGCCACCATGGCGGCCTCGCTTACGCTTGCCATGCTTCCAAAATCCTCGGTCGCCGCGGTCTTGCTGGCCACCATGTCCACCGCCTTGTTGCCCCTGCCAGTCACCACGGCCACCACCCTGCTGGGGTTGGCCCTGCTGGGCGGGCTGCTGAGGCACATAACCACCGCGGTCCGACTCGGGTTCGGAATGTGACACCTGCCGATCACCACCCATCCCGGGATCAGGTTGCGCGACAGGCGGCGGCGCCTCACGCGACTCCGGCTCGGCGTAACGCGGCGGTTCCGTGGCCGATTCCCGAATCGGCTCCGGCTCGGGCCGATGTTCGACGGGTGCCGGAGCGGGCTCAGCGACAAATCGTTCCTCCCGGGGCGGTGGAGCGGCGGGGGCAGGAGTCGGCGGAGGCTCGCTCCGGACCTCGCGCGGCTGCTCGGCCACAGAAGGGAATTCGGTCTGCTCCGGCTTTGCCACCGAGCCCCTTCGGGCCCGGCCCTTGACGGGCTTGGTCGCCTTGTCCGGTGCCGGCTTGGCCGCGCGGCTCTTGGAGGCTGGGCGCCGGGATTTCTTTTCACTGGCATCAGAACCGCCACGGGAGGAGGGCGTTTCGTCGTCGGATTTGGATGGTTGGGCCATGTCGGAGTTTTCGGAGAATGATACGATGGCCACGCTCGCGTCAGACGCGCGGCCAATTTCGAAGTTTCAAATCACCGTGAGAGCGTTGGCCAAACGGTCAATCTGAGCCTCGAGGAACTCGGGGGATCCCTCATTCCATAAGACAAAGTCGGAACGTTCGATTTTTCGCGCCAGCGGCAGTTGCTTGGAGATTCGCTGCCCGGCGAGCACGCGCGGAAGGCCGCGTTGCTCCAGTCGGACAAGTTGCTGGGAATGAGAACACGCGACGCATATCGTGAAATCAAACCAATTCTCCAAATCCTTCTCAAAGAGAAGTGGGACCTCCACTACCCATCGGGAGTCCGGGTCGGCGGAAAATGCCGCCCGCCAGGCCGCAAAAACCCGGGGATGGGTCACCTCTTCGAGCCAAATTCGATCCGCATCGTTGGCAAAAACGATCGCGGCGAGTGCCGTCCGGTTGATCCGGCCCGCTCCATCCTTCGCGCCGCCCTCCAGTACGCTCGTCCCATGGCGAGAGGTCACCACGGCAATCACTTCCGGGTCGGCCAATACGACGTCCCGCACAATCTGGTCGGAATCGAGCCGTCGAAAACCGCGCCGTTCCAACGCACGCGCCGCTGTCGACTTACCGCAACCGATCCCTCCGGTGATTCCTGCAAACATTATAGTGGGTGAGCCGACACAATTGGACTTGCCGAACCTATCCGCAAATTCTTAATCGCAAATTGTTCCCCAACTGGCCGCAGGCGCCGCCTCGAAAACAAATCCTATCCGACCAGGCCATGTTTCCACCTGTAGACACCAAAAACGCCACCGCCGTCGCTGCATTCGTCGAAGAAAAATTCGCCAACATGTACCCCGGGGCGAGCTTGGTGTGGCTAAAGACGATATTTACCGACATTGAGGCGATCTTCACCGGAAAGAATCCAGACTACGCTGCCAGTGATGTCCGCTATCACGACCTTGAACACACCCTCCAGGCGACGGTCTGTATCGTGTTGCTGCTCGAAGGCCGACATTTTGCCGAGGTCGAACCCCGCGTCGACCCGCGCCAGTTCGAACTCGCCCTCTCGGCCGTCCTCTTGCACGACGCGGGATATCTGAAATTGCGCTCAGACAAGGTTGGAACGGGCGCCAAGTATACGTTTTGCCACGTATTGCGCAGCTGTGCGTTTGCCTCGTCCTACCTGCCGACTCTCGGAGCCAATGATCATGAGGTCGAGGCGGTACTCGGGGCCATCAACTGCACCGGCCCCACGAAGGAAATCAGCCGACTGCACTTCCGGGAGCCGGTCGAGCGGGTGATTGGCTGCGCCCTCGCGACTGCCGATTACCTCGGCCAAATGGCCGCAGCCGACTATCCCGATGAGTTGGAAATTCTCTTCGAAGAATTTCAGGAGTCGGACGACTTCATCCATCTGCCGGCAGCCAGGCGCACCTTCAAGTCCGCCACCGATCTCGCGGACCGCACACCTCTGTTCTGGCAAAAGTTCGTCATGCGCAAACTGGAGTCTGATTTCCAGGCGATGTATCGGTTTCTCGCTCGCCCTTTCCCGGCCGGACCCAATCCGTACTTGGTCGCGGTGGAGGCAAATATCGCCGAAATTAAACGGCGAAACGCTCTGCGTAGCTCCGCCCAGCCTGCGACAGCGACAGGCTAAAGCCGCCTCGCTCCGTCAGAGGTTATCGCCACCACGCATGCTCGCGACGATTACCTCCGCCGCCCTGCAGGGAATCGATGCCGAAGTGGTGCACGTCGAAGTCAACGCCGGTGAGGCCGGAGAGCCCAAACTCATCCTCGTCGGCCTCCCCGACGCCGCGGTCAAGGAATCCGACGACCGCGTCTTTTCCGCCCTCAGCAACAGCGGATTTCGCCCACCGCGGACGCGGACAACGATCAATCTCGCTCCCGGAAACCTGCGCAAGGAAGGTCCGTTCTATGATCTTCCGATTGCCCTCGGAATCCTCGCCGCCACCAAGCAACTCGCCGCCGAAAACCTCAGCGAGTGGCTGATCGCCGGAGAGTTGAGCCTATCCGGCGCCACCCGCCCGGTTCGGGGTGCCCTCGCCATGGGCCGCCTCGCCCGCACGCTCGGGAAGCGAGGCGTTCTTCTACCGGCCGTCTCTGCCGAGGAAGCGGCGCTGGTCGAGGGCGTCCGCGTGTATCGCGTCGATTCACTGGATCGCGCGGTGCGATTTCTGAGTGGCGAAATCAAACTCGAGCCCATCACCCCCAATTCAACCCGCCCCGGTTCGGCAAAGTCCGGAAGCAGCGGAGACTCCGGCGGGCTGCCCGACTTTGCCGAAATCAAGGGCCAGCACTCCTTGCGCCGGGCCGTCGAGGTGGCCGTGGCCGGCAATCATAATCTACTGATGATCGGTCCGCCTGGTTCCGGCAAATCGATGGTGGCGAAACGCCTGCCGTCGATCATGCCGGCGCCCACGATGGATGAGCGGCTGGAAATCCTGAGCATCCATTCCGCCGCCGGTCGCACGATTAATGGCGAGGCCGCGTGGGATAGCCGTCCGTTTCGCTCGCCCCATCACACCGTTTCCGATGTCGCATTGCTGGGCGGGGGCACGATTCCGGGTCCCGGCGAAATTTCCCTGGCTCACCACGGCGTGCTGTTTCTCGACGAACTCCCGGAGTTCAAGCGATCGGCGCTCGAGGTCCTTCGCCAGCCCCTGGAAGACGGCGACGTGACCATTTCCCGCAGTGCCGGCAAGGTCACCCTCCCCTGCGCCTTCATGCTGGTCGCCGCGATGAACCCGTGCCCGTGCGGTTACCTCGGCGACGCCAAACACGAGTGCCGCTGTACTCCCACCCAGATTCAGCGGTACCGTTCGAAAATCAGCGGCCCTCTCCTCGATCGTATCGATCTCCATATCGAGGCTCCGGCTCTTTCGTTGGCGGAGCTGCGGGTGGAGAGACCCGGTGAAAACTCGAACCGGATCCGGGAACGGGTGAGCGCTTCCCGTCGAATCCAGCACCAGCGGTTTACTGGCACGAAGATCACCTCCAATGCGCGGATGACCCATGCGCAAATCCGCCGGCATTGCGCAATCGACTCCGCGCTCGGAGATCTTCTGCAACAGGCCATGGAACAACTCAGCCTCTCCGCCCGGGCCTACGATCGCATCCTGAAAGTCGCCCGCACCATCGCCGATCTCGCGGCTTCGGAGACAATCGAAGGCCCTCACCTGCTCGAAGCGATCCAATACCGCAGTCTCGACCGCGCCGTTTTCTACTGAGGCGAAAATACGACGCCCGATGTTCATGTATCCAAGAACCGACGAGCGCAGCGCAACGCTCCGTCGATTCTACCGCGGTTCGCCAAAATCCGGGGCCAATGCGCTCTTCCTTGCCGCGTCGATCGCGCTCGCGTCGGCGGCGGACACGCCACGTCTGCCAGAGTGGCGGGAGAAAATGCAACCGATTGCACCCCGCGGTTATGTTGCCCGCCACACGGTGCATCCTCCCGTCATCGACGGAAGACTCGACGATGCGGCGTGGGCAACCGCGCCTTGGACCGAAAACTTTGTCGACATCGAAGGATCCACCCGGCCGTCGCCGCGCTTTCGCACCCGCGCGAAGATGCTGTGGGACGACGACCACCTGTACATCGCCGCCGAGCTGGAGGAACCCCATCTTTGGGCCACGATCACGCAACACGATGCCGTGATTTTTCATGACCCTGATTTCGAAGTGTTCATCGATCCCGATGGCGACACTCACGATTACTTTGAATTCGAAATCAACGCACTCAATACCAGTTGGGATCTCATGCTGCCCAAGCCCTACATGGACGGCGGCAAGGCGCGCAACGAATGGGAAATCCCCGGCCTGAAAACCGCGGTTCATCTCCGCGGCACACTCAATCGGCCGAATGACACCGACGTCGGCTGGACGGTCGAACTCGCCTTTCCCTGGAGGGCGTTTTCCACTCCGGCGCAACCCGGTCGCCGGCCCGCCGACGGGGCGCGCTGGCGGATCAATTTCTCGCGGGTCGAATGGCGCGTGACCGTCGAGGGCGACAGCTACCACAAGGTGCCCAAGACGCCCGAGGACAATTGGGTTTGGTCGCCGCAGGGAGTGATCGACATGCACCGGCCCGAGATGTGGGGCACCGTGCTTTTCACGCGCCTTCCCGAATCCGCACCTCCCGTCGTACCGCCCTTGCCTGGCAAATCCGCCCGCGACGTGGCGCTGAATTTTTACTACGCCCAGCTTGATTTTCACCGTGCGCACCGGCGATGGGCCGAGACGTTTTCCGAACTTAGCTGGTCCGCGCCGCCAGGAACCGCACCGCAGTTTCGCTCATCTGCCGACGGCTATACGTTTTCAATGCTGTTCACGGAAAACAACCGTCCCCGGGCGTGGACGATTCTCCAGGACCGCCAGCTGACCCTCGATTAAAATGAAGCTTTCCCATCGGTACCCCCTGACCGCCGCGCTCCTGTTTGCCACGACCCTCGCGGCCGCGGAATTCACGGACGCCCCTGCGCTCGTACCCAATCCCAACCCCGAAGTTCCGCTCGCCGCAATCATCCGCTTCACCCCCAGCAAGGCAGTCACAACGCGAGTAACGATTACGGCAAGAGAGCGCAGCTGGAGTGTCGATTTTGGCGCGGACTCCGATCCGTCAAAAGGTCTTCCCCTCATCGGATTTTATCCGGGTCAGCGTCACTCCGTTCTCGTGGAGATACGCGATGCGGCCGGCAAGGTCACCAAAGCAGCGAAGCCGTTGGAGTTCATCGCACCGTCGCTGCCTGAGGATGCGGCTGAGTTTCCTCCGATCAGAGTGAAAAAGGCGGACGCCGGGCAAATGGAGCCCGGCTGGACGCTGCTCAGTATCCGACGCCAGCGGCGCGGAGGTGGTGGAGGTGGCCGGGCTGGTGGCGCCGGCCGTGGTGGCGGAGCGGCCGGCCCGGCAGGCGAGCCCGTCTTCGCCACCGGCTATGGGCTGATTCTCGCGCTGGATGAGCGTGGCGAGGTGCGCTGGTATTACCGGAGCGCCAACCGCACCGCCGACGTCCATCGCCTCCGCAACGGCAACATCGCGTTTGTCACCAATGACAACCGCCTCGTCGAGGTCGACCTGCTCGGCAACGTGAAGGGCGACTGGTACGCAAGCCACCGCCCGCAGGGTCCCGGCACCAGCACGCCGGTCGAAGCCCTGACGATGCATCACAGTTTCGAAGAACTCCCCAACGGGAGCTTTCTGATCGTCAGCGGCGAACTGCGCGAAATCGACAACTACTACACCAGCGAGACCGATCGCGACGCTCCCCGGAAACGCCAGAAGGTGATGGGCGACCAGGTGATCGAGTTCGACCGCAGTGGCCGCGTCGTCTGGCGCTGGAGCGCCTTCGATCATCTCGATCCGATGCGTCTCGGATTTCTCACCATCAACCAATACTGGGTGATTCGCGGTTTTCCCGACACGCTCGACTGGACGCACGGCAACGGCGTCTTCCATGACGAGCGCGACGATTCGATCCTCTTCAACTCCCGTCAGCAGAGTTCCGTGCTCAAGATCGAACGGCCCAGCGGGCGTGTCGTGTGGATCTTCGGTGAACCGGGTGGCTGGCCGGAGCGCTTCAAGCCCCTGCTCTTCCAGCGCGACGGCGTGAGCGAATGGCCGTGGCATCATCACGCCCCCAGCATCACCCCGCGCGGCACTCTCATGGTGTTCAACAATGGATTGTATAAGACGCGGCCGTTCGAGTCGGCCGCGACCGAAGTCGACAATGTCAGCGGCGCCCTGGAGTACGCCTTCGATCCCAAGGCGCGCACGGCGAAACTGGTCTGGTCATCGGACGCCAAAGGTCCGGAGGCGCTCACGACATTCGCCATGGGCGACGCCGCCCTGCTCCCGAAAACAGGCAACGTGATGGTGGTCTATGGCAGCGGCGTGCGGATGG
Source organism: Opitutia bacterium (assembly GCA_947474365.1). Classification (GTDB taxonomy): domain Bacteria; phylum Verrucomicrobiota; class Verrucomicrobiia; order Opitutales; family Opitutaceae; genus ER46. The sequence continues at coordinate 83,862 of CANJIU010000027.1, forward strand.
ACAACCGGCTCCCCGCGAGCGGCGTCCGCGAGTTCAAGCACACGAATCCGGCCCAGACGGTTTTTGACGTCGTGTTCGCCGATGACAGCGTGGAACCCGGAGTCACGTGGATCGCCTTCGGCGGCGATCGAATTCCGAAGCTGCAATAGACCTCCACGCGAAAACCCCGAAGCCGCGCGCACATTTCCCTCCGCTTCCACCGCCACGGCGACGGATCGTTGATGAACAAACGTCTCCTGATTTCGATTCTCGCCCTAGGTTGGGCGCTGACGCCGCTCCTGATCGCCGCCGGGCCGAGGCCCAACATCCTCGTCATCCTGGCCGACGATCTCGGCTACGGCGACGTCGGCGTTCATGGCAGCCGGGTTGTGCCCACCCCGCACCTCGACGCCCTTGCCGCGTCGGGTGTGCGCTGCACAAGTGGATATGTGACCGCCCCGATTTGCGCGCCGTCGCGGGCTGGATTCATCACGGGCCGCTACCAGACACGCTTCGGGTTTGAGCACAATCCGCGCGTCGGCGACGAGAACAAGCTTGGGCTCCCCGCCGGTCAGCAAACGCTCGCGGATCACCTCCGGACTGCGGGTTACGCGACGGGCCTCGTCGGTAAATGGCATCTGGGTTTCAGCCCGGCCTATTTGCCGCAGACCCGCGGATTCGACGACTACTTCGGGTTTCTGGTGGCGATGCATAACTTCATCCTTGAGCGCGAGGCGGCACCGAAGTTTGAGGCCGCCTATTCACGCAACATGATTTATCGCGGCCGGGAGCGACAAAAGATCAGCGGCTACACTACCGACCTCTTTACTGATGAAGCGCTCGCCTTCATGGACCGCCAGGGTGAGAAACCGTGGTTTCTCTATCTCGCCTACAACGCCGTCCACACCCCACTTGAGATCCTCAGCACATACGGCGACCGCGTCCCCGCCGAAATCACCGACCCGGATCGGCGGGGCTATCTTTCCCTGCTCATTGGTCTTGATGACAACATCGGCCGCATCCGGACGCACCTGCGGGAAACCGGCCGGGAAAAAAACACGCTGATCTTTTTCTTCAGCGACAACGGCGGCGCGGGCCGGAAACCGTTTCTTTCCTACAACACCGGCAACAACGCTCCGCTGCGCGGCGACAAAGGCCAGGTCCTTGAGGGTGGCATCCGTGTACCGTTCTTTGTCTCGTGGCCGGGTACGCTCCCTGCCGGGGCAAACTACGACAAGCCCGTGATCAGCCTGGACATCGCCGCCACCGCCATCGCCGCCGCCGGTGGAGTCACGCCTCCCGATCTGGACGGAAAAAATCTCATTCCGTTTCTCACCGGCGAAAAAAAGGGGCACCCGCACGACACCCTTCACTGGCGACTCGGCCCGCAACGCGCCACCCGATCCGGAAACTGGAAACTCGTCGATTGGCGCAACTTTGCCGCCAAGTCCCAGAGCGGTTGGGAACTTTATGATCTGCTCGCGGACGTCGGAGAAAAAAACAACCTCGCCGCCCGGCACCCCGCCGTTGTGGCCGAACTCGCCCAAGCATGGGAACGCTGGAATGAAAAGAACATCGCCCCTCGCTGGCAGGGAAGTTCGACCGAGGATCCGACCGCGCCCGAATTCCGACCCAACCCGAAAAAGTCACCGGCGACCTCCCGCACTGTCCCGCGGTGAGGCCTTGAACATTTCTGCATTCGGCTCGGGAATCCGCCCCATAACATGATCCCGCGCCATCAAACCCTGTTCTCCCGATGAAAACGCCATGAGCATCGAAATCAATTTGAACGGCAAGGTCGCCCTCATCACCGGGGCCTCCCAAGGAATCGGCGCCCAGATGGCGCGGACGTTTCACCGGGCCGGCGCCACCGTGGTGCTGAACCATCCCGACAAAGGTTCCACCCGCGGAGATGCCGACGCATTGGCCACCCAACTTAACGCGATCCGCCCCCACAGCGCGCTCGTGGTCGCGGCGGATGTATCCGACGAGGCCGCAGTCCAAACCATGATGACGGCCGTGCACGAGCAGGTCGGGGGCATCGACTTTCTCATCAACAACGCCGCGATCATCCGCGATCGCACGCTCGCCAAGATGTCCTCCGCTGAGTGGCAGGACGTCATTGATGTGAATCTCTCCGGGGTGTTTCACTGCTGCAAATTCGGTCTGGCGATCATGCGCGACGGCGGCGCAATCATCAGTCTCGGGAGCATCGCCGCGATTCAGGGCTTTTACGGCCAGGCCAATTACGCGGCGGCCAAGGCCGGGGTGCAGGCGATGATGCGCGTCGTGAGCCGGGAAGCCGCACGCCGCGCGATCCGCGCAAATTCCATCGCTCCCGGAGTGATCGACACGGCGATGGCGGCCACGATTCCCGCTCCGGTCCGAGCCGGAATGCTGAAGGAAATCCCCCTCGGGCGTTTCGGCGCAACGGAAGACATCGCCCACGTAGCGCTCTTTCTCTGCTCACCGCTCGCCGCCTATGTCAGCGGCCAGACCATCGAGGTCAACGGAGGCTGGCGCGGATGAGGGGGGAGGCCCGCATCGCATCAGCCGTCGAAGCGGTCGGCGCCATCCCGGACGGCGCCACCGTGGCGATCGGCGGATTCGTCGGCGCGGGGCACCCCGAGGCGCTTTCAGCGGCGCTGGAACAACGTTTTCTCACGACCGCTGCGCCGCGCAACCTTACGCTGGTCTATGCGGCCGGCCAGGGTGACCGGAGTGAACGCGGGCTCAACCATCTCGCCCACGTCGGCATGGTGAAACGAGTTGTGGGCGGGCATTGGAACCTGGCGCCAAAACTCGGCCGGCTCGCACTCGCCAATAAGATCGAGGCCTACAATTTTCCCCAAGGTGTGATCTGCGGCCTGTTTCGCGAGATCGCCGCAAAGCGACCGGGCATCATCAGCCAGGTCGGTCTGCATACCTTCGTCGACCCCGAGAACGGCGGCGGCCGACTGAATCGACGCACCACCGAACCGCTCGTTGAGCGGATCACGATCGATGCGGAAACGTGGCTGAGGTATCGCAGTTTTCCCGTCCACGTCGGGTTGATCCGCGCCACCTGCGCCGACCGTCGCGGCAACCTTAGCATGGAACGCGAGGGTTTGATCGGCGAAGTCCTGCCCATCGCCCAGGCGGCGAAAAACCATGGCGGCATCGTCATCGCCCAGGTCGAACGCATCGTTGATCGCATCGACGATCCCAAGTCCGTCCGCGTCCCCGGCATGCTGGTCGACTTCGTCGTCATCGCGGAACCCTCGCAACATCCGCAGACCTTTGGCGCACACTTCAACCCGGACTACGTGACTACTGGGGGAGCACAGAGCGCGTCCATCCCGCTGCCGTTCTCCGAGCGAACGATCATCGGTCGGCGGGCGCTCGCGGAAATCCGTCGCGGCGACATCGTAAACCTCGGCATCGGGTTGCCGGAGACTGTCGCCGCGGTGGCCGCGGAAACGGGACGCCTCGCCGACTTCACTCTGACACTGGAGAGCGGCCCAATCGGCGGCGTGCCGGCGTCCGGTCTCGACTTCGGCTGCAGCCGCTTTCCCGAAGCAATCATCGACCAGCCCGCGCAGTTTGATTTTTACGACGGAGGCGGTCTCGATCTCGCCATTCTCGGCGCCGGGGAGGTGGGTGCGGACGGGAGCGTCAATGTGAGCACGTTTGCCGGACGCTTCGCCGGAGTCGGCGGATTCGTGAATATCGCCCAGAGCGCCCGGCGCGTGGTCTTCTGTTGCACGTTCCGCGCCGGCGATCTCGATGTCGCGATGGAGCGCGGCGAATTGCGAATTGTGAAGGAAGGCCGCCACGCGAAGTTCGTGCAGCGGGTGCAGCAGGTCTGCTTCCACGGGCCGTCAGCCTTTGCCCGCGGCCAGCAGATTCTCTATGTGACGGAACGCGCGGTCTTCGAATTGACCGCGCAAGGGCTTGGCGTGCGGGAACTGGCGCCCGGCATCGACGCGGCGACCCACTTGTATCCGCAGATGGAATTCACCCCGGTGGTTGCCGGCGAAGGCCGGATGGCACCGGAGTGTTTCACCCCGAGCCAACTCGGACCTTCCGCTGAGCGTTGAACTCCCCGTCGACTAGCGGTTCCAAGGAAGCGACGGTTTCAACCCGCAGCGCCCGGCTCACCGCGGCTTGATTCACACGAGCTCCGCCGCCCGCTGGGCGTGGGAAGGCCGACGATCGCCGCGCTGTCCCGAAAGCTCACTGCGCAGGTTCAGGCAGAAGGCATGCGACTGCACCTCGAACTTCCGCAGATCGAAGCTGGGAAAGAGTCGTTGCTGCAGAACCTGCCACGCCGGGGTCGACCCGATCGACGCCATCCCACCCGGGGCGTCTCCGCTGTTGCCCACATGGGCGTGGAGACAGACATGCCGGGCCAGCGCCACCATTGCAATCAGGTCGCCGTGGGCGGTTGCAGCCGCCGGCGTTTCCACCCAGCGGATCACGTTGGCGTAAACCGCAGGGAGCCCGCGGGCGTCCGCAAAGCGCGTCGCAAGCTCGCGCGTCGTGCAGCCGAGGTACTGCCGCTCCACGGAGGAAATGGGCAATTTTCGCTCCCTCGCCTCCCGTACAATCACCGGCAGGGCGAAGGGATGCAGCTTAAGGAGGATCAGCTTCCCAATGTCGTGCAGCAGCCCGGCGGTCCGGGCGGTTCCGCCCAAGTAATCGAATTCCAAGTACGTGCAGATGAACTCGGCCACGCGGCCCACCGCCACCTGAAACGTCCACCACCCCGCCCACGACAGCGGGCCATTATGCAGGTGGCGCTCTTCGGCAATGGTCAGCGAGGTGGCAATTGCGCTCAGCTTCAGCTCTCCAAGGAGGCTCGCGGCGGCGCGCACATCGTCAATCACGTCCATCTCGTCCCTCTGGATCTGCCGCGCCGCAATCAGAACCTGAGCGCATAACCCCGGGTCGTCCGCCACCAGATCCAGCGCCTGGCTGATGCCCGAAGCCCGCGTGTCAGCTGCCATCTGGAACGCCGCCGCCGCGGTGTCGATGACGGGACACCCCCGGAGCGCCTCGACCTGTTGAAAAAGTTTTGGCAGATCCACCAGCGGACCGCTCAGGTTGACGTCGACGCGTTCCCACCTCTCCCGCTCCGCTGCCTCCAGCGCCTTGGCGTTTTCCGCCGACGGGTGCATGCTGGCCGGGGCGTATCCCGGATTGAGCTGACAATAGACCAACCGGCTCGCGAACTCCAGAAATTCGGCGCAGCCAAAAAAAGCGGTCCAATTATCGGACGCCGCCTGGGCCTGCAGTTCGCGAAGAAAATTAGCCCCCACCCAGACGCCGGCCGCCTCTGTGTCGGACAAAAGCGCCGCAATTTGCGACTTAACCTCCTCGGGTTGCCGTTTCTCGGCCCAGCCAGGAAAGGTCCGGACCGCGCGATCAAAACCGGTCATCACACTGCGCCGCATCGACGCCAGTCGTTCGGCCGTGAGTCCGCGGGCGGCACAAAACGCCTTGGGCTCCTCAAAAAGCGAGTCGCGCCAGGATTTTTTCTCAACCTTCGCCACCTCGGCGAAGACCAGTTCATCCCCATACGGTTTGATGAGATAGTTTCTTACTCCAAGTTCCAGCGCGCGCCGCACCAGTTTCACGTCAGTCTCATAGGTATAGACGACCACCGGCAGGGCTTTCCAAAACCAGTCGTCCCTCAGGCGCTGCAGAAACGCGGTGCTGGCGCTGCCCGCCACCTTCAGTTCCAGGAAAACCAGGTCGAAGACGACCCCTTCGCGCAATATCCGCCAGGCTTCCTCGGTTTTTTTTGCCACCACGCAAACATGGTTCCCCCTCGCCAGGATGCCCTGCATGGCACGCCCAGCGACGTCGCTGTCGTCGAGAAGAAGGATATTGGCCATCGAAGCGTGGGTGACGTTTGGCTTGGGTTTCCAACCTTGAATCGGCGGGGATCGCTTCTACTGAAGCCTAAAGTCGAAGCGAAAACAGCCGAGATCAGAATAGTCGCGGTTCCTCGAAGCACCCGCGCCACTTTCCGGCGAACGAGTCCCCGGATTGACTATGTCCGCCCGGACGCCCCCTTTTGGCGGATGCCGTCACCGCCTTCCGCTCTGCCTGCGCCACTTGCGCCCTTCCGCCAACCAGACGGAACTGTACCCGACGCTGACGCGGTCCTGGACCGGTTTCTGACCGTCGCCGCCGCCCGCGGCCTCGAACTCTATCCTGAACAGGAGGAAGCGATTCTTGAGCTGCTCGCGGGCCGCAATGTCGTCCTCAACACCCCGACCGGTTCCGGGAAATCGCTCGTCGCGGCGGCCTTTCATTTCAGGGCACTCTGCGCCGGTGAACGCTCCGTTTACACCTGCCCAATCAAAGCGCTGGTCAACGAGAAATTCCTCTCCCTGTGCCGTGACTTCGGCCCCGAAAACGTCGGGATGATGACTGGCGACGCGAGCGTCAACCCCCTTGCCCCAGTCCTCTGCTGCACGGCAGAAATCCTTGCCAACATCGCCCTGCATCGCGGCGCGGAATGTCAGATCCACGCCGTCATCATGGATGAGTTCCACTATTACTCCGACCCGGACCGCGGCTACGCATGGCAGGTGCCGCTCCTGACCATGGCCCGCGCGCGCTTCCTGCTGATGTCGGCAACCCTGGGGAAGACGGAGTTCTTCGAACAGGAGATGACAAGGCTGACCGGCGCGCCCAGCATCACGGTCCGCAGCGAACGCCGACCGGTGCCGTTAGAGTTCGAGTATTCCGAAATGCCGCTGACGGAAAGGGTCGCCGAATTGCTCGCGCTGAAACGCGCGCCGATCTATCTCGTCTACTTCACCCAACGCTCCGCGAGCGACGCGGCCCAGGCGCTGATGAGCCTGAATATCTGCTCAAAGGAGGAGAAAGCCGCGCTCCAAACCGAACTGGAACGTGTTCGTTTCAGCAGCCCCTACGGACGGGAAATGCGGCGCTGGCTGCGTCACGGCATCGGCGTCCATCATGCGGGACTCCTCCCCAAATACCGCATCCTCGTCGAGCAACTCGCACAAAAGGGTCTGCTCAAACTCATCTGCGGCACGGACACACTCGGCGTCGGGATCAACGTTCCCATCCGTACCGTGGTGTTCACGCAGCTATGGAAATACGACGGAAAAAAAACCGCCATCCTCAGCGTCCGCGATTTCCGGCAAATTTCAGGCCGGGCCGGGCGCAAGGGCTACGACGACAAGGGCTACGTGATCATTCAGGCGCCGGAGCATACGATTGAGAACAAGCGCGCCGAGGAAAAGGCCGCGAACGATCCAAAGAAGAAAAAGAAACTCGTCAAACAAAGCGCACCCGAAGGCTCCGTCGGGTGGGACGCCAAGACGTTCGAACGACTTCGCACAGCGCCAGCCGAAGAGCTGACGTCTCGCTTCGACGTTTCCCACGGCATGCTGTTGCTCGTGCTTGGCCGCGACGGCGACGGCTGCCGGGCAATGCAGCGGCTAATCCGGGACTCGCACGAAACCGAGCACCGCAAGCGCGCATTGCGCAAACGCGCCTGGCAGCTTTTCCGCGCGCTCGTCGATCGCAAGATCGTCGAAATCGCCCCGAAGTCGCCCCCTCTCGCCGTCAGCGGACCGAAGAAACTCCGCGTCAACATCGAGCTCCAGGATGACTTCTCCCTGCACCAGGCCCTTTCGCTCTATCTCATCGACACGCTGCCGTTGCTGAACCGGGATTCACCCGACTATCCATTCGATGTGCTCACGCTCTGCGAGGCGATCGTTGAGGATCCGGACGCAATCCTCCGCCGGCAGGTCGACAAGCTGAAGACGGAAAAGATCGAGGAGATGCGCGCGGCCGGCGCGAGCTACGACGAACGCATGGAAAAGCTGGAACAAATTGAGCACCCCAAGCCACTCCGCGAATTTCTTTACGACACGTTCAACGCGTTCGCCGCGGCCCACCCGTGGGTCGAACAGGAGAACGTCCGTCCGAAATCAATCGCCCGGGAGATGTTCGAGCGCTACCTGTCGTTTGCGGACTACATCCGTGACTACGGTCTGCAACGTTCCGAAGGCTTGCTACTGCGCCACCTATCGCAGGTCTGGAAGGTCCTCGCCCAGACGGTGCCCACCTCCGCCAAGACCGAAGCGGTGATTGAGATGGAGGATTACTTTCGCGAACTGATCCGCGGCATCGACTCAAGTTTGCTCGAGGAATGGGAACGGCTGCGCAATCCGGCATTCGTCCGGGCGGACGACCAGGACGCCGCCGACAAGCCGGCGCGACCGGCGACGTTCGACATCACCCGGGACGACGCGTCGTTTCGCCGCCTCGTGCGGACCGGGATTTTCGGATTTCTGCAGGACATCGCCGTCCGCGACTGGGAAAGCGCGGCATCACGGCTTGCCACTGGCGAGGCCGGCGGCGCCGTGGAAGGATCGGTGGCCTCACCCGAAGCGAAGCGGATTGAGGCGTCCTTCGCCCCCTATTTCGACGCCCGCGGACGTTTCCGTCTCGATCCCGAGGGCCGCTCAGCCAAACACACGCACTGGAGTGATGACGGCCGCGGGGCCTGGAGCGTCGCGCAAGTGCTGATTGACCGGGAGGAACAGAATGACTGGGAGGCGCGTTTTGCCGTTTCCCTGATGGAATCTCGGACGCAAAATCGCGCGGTGGTGAGCTTCGAGACCGTGGGGCCGATCGGAAGCTCACAACCCAATCCCGCTCCGGCGTAAGCACGGTACCGCTCCCGACAGAGGTTACCGCAACGTTACCTCCAAAAGCATGCCGGGTAGGAATTCCTCGGGTAATTTGTCGAGATCGCGGGTGTCATCAATCACGCGAATCGGATAGCCACGTTTGGCGCACTCGGCCTTCAACGTTTTGATCCCATCCACACAGCCATAGGCGAGCAGCGCCTTGCCGCCCGGCCGAAGGTATTTGGGCAACCCGTCCAGGAGCGTTCGCATCAGGTTGAACGAAGCATCATACAACGCGAATTCATCGATGCGCTGTGGCACGCGATTGACCCACGGCGGGTTCGAGATGATCACGTCGAATTGCTCCTCGCTGCGTATGACCTCGTAGGCCCCGGGGCGGGCAAGCTCGACCTGTCGGACCTCCAGGCGCTTCTCGAACCCGAGCAACGTGGCGTTGAAGCGGGCATTCAGCACGGCGTTGGAATTGATGTCTGTGGCCACGGCACTCATCGCACCAGCCCGGATCGAACAGAGAGCCAAGAGACCGGTGCCGGTACCGATTTCGAGCACCCGCTTGCCCTTCACCACCTCCGTCTCGCGCATGAGCTTGCGCAGGCTCGGCGTGTCCCGCGGGTCCCAAAAAACCGTTTCAAACTGCGCGAGCGGCACCGGTAGGTCCTCGATCGAGACCTGGTTGAAGGCACCGTGATAACCGACTTTTGCCGGGACCATCGCCTCCCGCTTCGGCGCGCACGATCCGAGCAACGGACACGCGGCAAAAGCCAAAACCAGGTGGAAGCGGAAAGCGAAGCGAGAGGTAGGCACGGGAGGGAGTCCTGCGAGGGTTCACGGATTTTCAACTTGGGCGGACGAAAAGTCGGGAGACACACCGTCCTGGCTAAACTTCGTTAAAGCGAAAGAAAGAGGTGGGCAAGAACCTCGGAAGGCAATCCAGTCCTCAACTGCAGCACCCGATTTGAGCACGTTTCTCGCGAAATCACCCAAGGTGGCCGGGCCAGAGAGCGCTGTTACCGATCGTGTCGACCAATTCATCAAGACCGCCGTCCTCCCTCCTTGTCGCGTTGTTGCGAAGAGTTCGGCGAAATTGCTTGTCACGGCGTTTGAGCAAACCGTAATTAGCGCCACTCGTATCCAAACGTCTGAGTTCCGCCATCACAGCACCAACACTCCATTTCGGCCAGTCCCGGCTCGTCCAAGAGCAGGGATCAAACGAAGCAAAGCGTTGAATCTTCAGTGGCGGTTCCCAGTCGCAGGAGACGGGAAACAACGGTTACTCGTTGTTCGCTAGGTGTTAGCCAACATAGCTCAGTTGGTAGAGCAACGCTTTCGTAAAGCGTGGGTCGTCGGTTCAAATCCGACTGTTGGCTCCAGCGCACTCTGCGAGACGAACATCACACGTGCTTCCGCTCGCCACCGATCTTTTCGACTATCACCTCCCGGGGTATCTCGTGGCCCAAGTTCCGCCTCCCCGCCGGGATCAGTCGAGGTTGCTGGTGGTCGACCGGGCCAGCCGGAACATCGCTCATCGTACATTTGACGCTTTGCCGGAGTACCTTCGCCCGGGCGACACCCTGTTTCGCAACAACGCGTCGGTTCTTCCCGCCCGCTTGCACGCAAACCGCCCGACTGGCGGTCAGGTCGAGTGCTTTCTGCTCGGCGCCACCGACGACCCCGCCTGCTGGCGTTGCCTTGTCAAGCCCGGCCGCAAACTGCCCGTCGGCGCACGATTCAGCCATCCGAGCACCGCGTTCACCGGTGAAATCGTCGCAAAGGAAATCGACGGTTCCGCCGTAGTGCGCTTCGCGACAAAAAGCGGCGAAAGCATTGCCACGGTCGCCAACCGTCTCGGCGAGGTCCCGCTGCCTCCCTACATCGCACGGGAAACCTCTGCATCCAAATCGAATGAACAGCAGCGCACCTTTGACCTTGAGCGTTACCAGACCGTTTACGCCAACCGGGATCGCCAGGTGGCCGTCGCCGCGCCGACGGCGGGGCTGCACTTCACTCCGGAATTGCTCGTCATGCTTTCAACCCAGGGAGTGCACATGGCCGACATCACGCTTCATGTCGGTCTCGGAACGTTCAAACCGATCGAGACTCCAACCGTCGATGCCCATCCGATTCACCGCGAAGTCTACGAAATCCCAATCGAGACACAGCGTGCCATATTTCCGCCACTGCCCGGACGCCGGATTGCCGTGGGCACGACCTCGGTCCGCAGCATCGAGGACTTCCTGACGAAACAAACACAGCCCGTGGAAGCCGCCGCATCGTGGACGACTGAGGCAGGAATCTACCTTCGTCCTCCGGCAGTTTTCCGCGGCGTGGATGCGTTGATCACAAATTTTCATCAACCGCGCTCCACCCTCCTTTGCCTCGTCGCCGCCTTCCTCACCCCCGGATCGACCGATGGCATCACCTGGTTCAGGGAAATCTACCAAGAAGCCATCGCGCGGGAATATCGTTTTTTCAGTTATGGCGATGCCATGCTGATTCTTTGAGATTTGAGTTCGGAACCGGTCAGGTGCGTCGCAGCAACCCTGCCAGCCGGGTAAACGTTTCTTCGCCGAATCCCATCGCCCGTTTGATTTGGGCGTCACGTTCGATGAGGTTTTCAATCGCAGCCGTTTCACGCCACGTCCGAAGTGAGACCAAGCCGAATGCCCAGGACAACATCGCGGAGACGGGAACGGGCACATCGCTCCCATGCACGATTCGCGCCGCGAGATCCGGATCGCCAGCGAGACGGCGGATGGCACTGCGCCGGGCCCGGAAATTGAGCGCAGCCAGCGCACTGTTGTCTCCGTACAATTTTGGGAAGCGGCGCGTCATTTCAACGAACACCTCAAAGTAGTCCGGGTCGATCAGCATCGTGCCGGTTCCGCTGTGGGCCGCAATGCACGTCACGCCAATCTCAAGCGCTCGGGTGAGCACGCGGGGATCTGCCAGCCGGGCATCGAGGACCGGAAGTGTCCGCTCGCTACCGGTGTGAGCGAGGAGAATCAGTCCAGATTCGGCCATGCGCTCAAGAAACCGCGTGTAGCGCGGATTGTTCCAGTCAATATTCTGACAATTGGGGAGGCATTTCAACACGAGCGCCCCGCCGGCCAGGCAACGCTCAAGTTCGTCCAGCGCGTCCCGCCGCGCCGGATGAATCGAGACCGCGGGGAGAAACTCCCGGTGTTTTTGCGCCAGCCGGAGCACAAAATCGTTCGGCACATAGAAGGACCCGGCATTCGGAACAACGTGCCCTTTGTCGTCGTGCGGTTCATCCTGTGCGAGAATCACCGCCGCATCGAGCGACGAACTGCGGATGAAGTTCAAAAGGGTGTGAGACCGGAAAGTAACCTTTGGATTCAAGCGGCGGTTTTCTCGCCCAGGTAGCCGGATTGAAAAACGAGATCCCAGCACAAGTCCCAGTGCTGACTCATGAGGATACACCGCAAGTCCAGGAC
>CANJIU010000028.1 GCA_947474365.1 Opitutia bacterium
CTGGAAAACCGCGCGACCGCGATTTTGGACCGTGTAGATTTTGATTTCGTGTTGTCCGTTGGTGAGAACGATGGGTTGGCTCATGACTTCGGTTGGGTTGTCAACCGCGTGTCATGCAGACCCTGTGGAGCTGCGCATCTCGTTGATTTGACGAGGACCTAACGTCACGTATTACGTGACACTACCTCTGGCGACTTTGGGCGAGCTGGGCGGCGACCCACGCGCGGATCTGTTCGTCGAGAACGCTGAGCGGGATGGCGCCGTGGCGGAGCACCTCGTCGTGAAACAACCGTACATCAAATCTCTTCCCTAATTCACGGGCGGCGTACGCGCGGAGCTCCTTGATTTTGAGTTCGCCCAACTTGTAGGCCAGCGCCTGCCCGGGCCAGACGATATAGCGGTCGATTTCGACGACGATGTCGTGCTCGGATTTCCCCGCGTTGTCCTTGAAAAATTCGATCGCCTGCGTGCGCGTCCAGCCAAACGCATGCATGCCAGTGTCCACGACGAGTCGGATCGCGCGCCACATTTCGTAGGTGAGCTGGCCGAACTTCGCGTACGGGTCGGTGTAAAGGCCAAGTTCGTCGCCGAGACTTTCTGAATAAAGCCCCCAGCCTTCGACAAATGCCGTGTAGCCGCCAAAGCGGCGAAATTCGGGCAGCGCACCCATTTCCTGCGCGAGGGAGATCTGCAGGTGGTGCCCCGGCACCGACTCGTGCAAGGTCAGCGGCTCCATTTCCCATTTCGGCCGGGTGTCGAGCGCGTAGGTGTTGGCAAAGAAATTCCCCGGCCGGCCCGCCTCCGGAGCACCCGGACTATAGTAGGCGGTCGTCTGGGATTTCTCCGCATGGGCCGGCACCGCCAGCACACCATAGGTGGAGCGAGGGAGGGTCTTGAACAGCTTCATGAGCTGCGGGTCGATGCGCTTCGCGATATCGCGGTAGGCACGCAGCAGGTCGTCCTTGTCGGTGAAATAGAATTTCGGATTCGTGCGCAGGTACGTGAAAAACTCCGCAAGCGTGCCCTTGAAACCCGTCTGGGTTTTCAAGCGCTCCATTTCGGCGCGGATGCGTTTCACCTCTCCCAGTCCAATCTCGTGGATCTGCCGCGCAGTCAGGTTCGTGGACGTCTGTGTCTTGATTTGCCACGCATACCAGGCGTCGCCCTGCGGCAGTGCGGTCGCGGCAATCGTCGCGCGGGCCCCGGGTAGGTATTTCTCCACTAAAAATGAATGCAGCCGCTGAAAGGCCGGCCGCAGTTGCTCCTCGTAAACGGCCGTCGCGTCCGCGCGCAGCCGTTGACCGACTTCTCCAGGGACCGCGGCAGGAATCTCTCCGAAATTCTGCAGCAGCGGGCTCTTCACGGGATCCTCCGTAATCAGATTCAGCACCTGCACCGGCACGTCGCGCAGCGTGATTTGCGGAGGCGTCACGCCCTTCTTCAGACCTTCGGCAAGCAATGCGATGACTTGATCCACCACGGCCGGCAAGGCCCGCAGGCGCGCGACTTGAGTCTCCAATTGCTCCGTCGTGGACGACGGCATGAGGCTGAAGATCTGCGCCGCATCCTGATGCACACCGTTGAGCTGGGAGATCGCCAGCAGTTCCAAGGGGAAATTGCTCCCCTCGACATTTTCCTCGGTCTGACGCTTGAACAAGTCGTAGCTGATCTGGTCGACCGCATTGAGTTGACCGCGGTCAATCGACGCCAGAACCGGCAATGCGCGCCCGGCGTTTTTTCTGCGCTCCTCGATCGCCGCTGGAGAGCTGTCCGTCCATTTTTCCTGGTGCTTCGGGTAGCCGGTGTAGGTCGCCCACTCCGGAGAAACGGCCATCGTATATTCCCAGTCGAGCTTGAAGAGCGCGTGGAGCCGCTCCGCGGCGGATGAATTTTTGCCGGCGTCAGCGATCGCCCGGTAACGGGCATCAAAATCGTCGGCCCGCACGGAAATGGCCGACGATACCCCGACCACGAACAGCAAAAGAAGGGAAACCCGGAATTGGAGCATGCCCTCCAGCCTCCCAACTCCCGCGTCCGACGCAACCCGACGTTTGCCGGAGTCGCGGCGGGGCCGGCCGTCACCCCCGGGCCGCGCCCTGTCCCGATCCGTCGGCTTGCGAAATGCGCAGACCTTCCTACGGTTCGCGACGCATGAAATTCCTCACCTCCCTTCTCCTCGCCCTCGGACTGGTTGGCGCCGCGTTTGCCGGGTCATCCAAGATTCCCGACATCTCCCACGCCGATCTCAATGCAGCCATCGCGGCCAAGGCGGTCACGGTCCTCGATGTCAACGGAACAGACTCATTCCAAGAGGGCCGCATCCCCGGCGCCATCGACTATATTGCGCAAAAAGAAAAAATCGCCGCGTTGCTCCCCAAGGACAAGAAGGCCCTCGTCGTGGCCTACTGCGGCAATGAATATTGCAGCGCCTACCTCGCCGCCGCGACCACCGCGGTCGAACTCGGTTACACCAACGTGAAACACTATTCGCCCGGCATCGACGGATGGAAGAAATCGGGCGGCAAGCTGGAGAAGAGCTGAGAAACCTCCCGAAAATCCCCTCACGCCTCCACCCTTCAACCCGGGCTACCCGCCCGGGTTTCTTTTTCCCCAGATCAAACCGTGCCAAAGCCCCTTCATCTCATCGTGGCGTGTGCAGAGAACCGCGTCATCGGTCGGGAGCGCAAATTGCCGTGGCACCTCCCGGAGGACCTGAAGTATTTTCACGATGCCACCGCCGGCCAGATCTGCGTGCTCGGTCGTATCTGTTACGAGACGTGGCCGCGGGCCAACACCGAAGGGCGACGACCCATCGTGTTAACGAGCCACTCCCTCATCGAGAACCGGAATGCGGGCGAAAACGCCCCGATCGTCGCAGATTCGTTGACCGCCGCCTTGACCGCCGCGGAGGAACTGCCCGGCGAAATCTACATCTGCGGCGGCGAACGCATCTACGGTGAAACCCTTGCGCTCGCGGGCATGCGCGCCCTGCGGCTCCATTTG
This sequence comes from Opitutia bacterium, assembly GCA_947474365.1. GTDB lineage: Bacteria > Verrucomicrobiota > Verrucomicrobiia > Opitutales > Opitutaceae > ER46. Next base: position 3,004 of record CANJIU010000028.1, read on the forward strand.
ACCCTGATCCACTCCGACGTGCCCGGTGACACCTTTTTCCCCGAGTGGCGCCACCTCGCGTGGCAGGAACTCTCCCGCCGGGAAAGCGCCGACTCAAAATACCGATACACGTTCCTGACGCTCGCTCTCCCCTCCCCGCGCTAGCCTTACTTTTTCGGCGCACCGCGGTTGACCCGCCCCATCAGTTCAAATCCCAGCGTCTCCGGCGGCGCACCGGTGTCCGTGTTGGTGAGCACAGCAACTGCAATGCCCGCAAGAGGTTCAAAGGCGACAAACGCCCGGAAACCAGCAGTGGCGCCATTGTGCCAGTAAATCGGCCGCGGCGTGCCCGTCGTGCTCATCCAGTTCAACCCGATCTTCCCTGGGCCGTCACCCATCGTCCGCAGCGGCCGGATGCATTCGCGGATGCTCGCGTTGACGCTCGTCTCCCGCTGCCCGAGGCACGCCTGGAGAAATTTGGCCATGTCTCGCGCCGTCGACCGCAGCGCGCCGGACGGCGCCAGCGCATCAAACTCCCAATGCGCCACTTTCCGTCCCTTCACCAACGCAGGAGGAAAATCCGCCGGAGCCTTCACTCCCACGAGCCCGAGCCAGGTATGCTCGAGGCCGAGCGGATCAAGCACGCGCTCCTGCAGGACCCGGGGATAATCCCCGCCCCATGCCGCCGCCAGCGCGTGCCCGAGCAAAACGACACCGAAATTCGAATACACCGATTTGCCGCCGACGACGGCGGTCGCGCCGTCCCGCCGAAACGCCACCGTCAGCTGCGACCGGGTGAAGCCGGCCCGGTTGCCGTCGGCCGAGCTGAAATCCGACGCCATACGCGGCAAACCCGAGCTGTGGGTCGCGAGGGACACCAGCGTGATTTTCGCCAGCTTGGGCACGTCAGGATCACCCGGTGGAAGCAGATATTTCGCCGCCGCGTCCTCCCGACTAACGTTGCCCGCCTTTTCGCTCTCGGCGAGGAGCAGCGCCACGAACAGCTTGCTCACCGATCCGATCTCAAAGGTCGTGTCCGGCGTGATCGACCGACTGTCGCCCGGCCCAAACTGTCCGTTCGCGGCAAACGTCACGCCCTCGGCGTCGATGAAGGCCACGGACGCGCCGCCCGGACGCACACCAAACCACCGTTTCGCCGCCGCCTCGACTTCGGGACGTGCCCGTGCGGGTGCGGCAAGTCCGACTCCCAGCTCGGCGACTCCGAATAGGAACAAGGCGAGGTTTCGCATGAGGGGCGACGTGGAGTTGAAAAGGAGGGGGCGAACACAGCGACTCGGGGCGCACCGCGATCCGGCACTACTTTTTTGCCGCGTGGGCCGCCGCGGTCACCATGTACTTTTCAGCCCAGGGTCGGAGGCTTGCCTTTTCCTTGTCCGTCAACGGCCGCACCACCTTGGCCGGCGCACCGAGGATCATCGAGCCCGGCGGCGCCACAAAGCGCTGCGTGACGAGGGCGTGCGCCCCCACGATGCAATGATCACCGATCACCGCACCGTCGAGGATCGTGGCTCCCATGCCAATCAGGCATTCGTTGCCAATGTCGCACGCGTGGATGATCGCCGCATGTCCGATCGTTGTGTGGTGGCCCACTCGCACACCATAATCATCCGCCAGGTGGACAATCGTGCCATCCTGCACGTTCGTCCCGTCGCCGATCACGATGGAATTGATGTCGCCACGGAGGACGGCGCCGTACCACACGCTGCTCTGCGCCCCGAGCGTCACGTCGCCAATCACGGTGGCGTTCGGCGCGATGAAGGCCGCGCGGGCGACGTCGGGCGTGCGGCTGAAATGACGGGCGAGTCGCTCGTGAATGGTCATGGCAGAATTACTTTTCCTTCGAATAGGGAACACCGATCGCACGGGGCGCAACCGTCCGGCCGACGAACCCTGAGAGCAGCAGGACCGTCAGAGCATAGGGCAGCGCGAGGATGAATTGCACCGGAATCACGCCGATGAACGGCAGCGCCACACCCTGCAGCCGCGTCGCCAGAGCATCGGTAAACGCAAAGAGCAGGCACGCCCCCAGCGTCGGCACCGGCTTCCATTTGCCGAAAATCAGCGCCGCGAGCGCGAGGTAACCCTTGCCCGCCGTCATGTCGCGGACAAATCCGGCGCTGGCCGCGGTCGACAAATATGTCCCGGCCACACCGCAAAGGACGCCCGAGATGATCACCGCACGATATCGCAGCCAGACGACGGAGATGCCCGCGGTATCAACCGCCTGCGGATTTTCCCCGACTGCGCGCAGGCGCAGGCCAAATCGCGTCCAAAAGAGCACCCAAGCGCTGAATGGCACGAGGGCGGCGGCGAGATAGACGACAAGGTTGTGGCCGCTCAGGAGTTCGGCGTAGAGCAAACCCGGCATCGGATGTTCGCGCGCCATCTGGGCCCAGGGCCAAACGATCCCAGTGAAACGCTGGCTGGCGCCGTCGAGTTGCGGCGTCTGCCCCCCGAGGTTGAACCACGCCAGGCCGAGCGTGGGCCCCAGGCCGCCGACCATAATCGTGACCGCCATGCCTGCGACCACCTGGTTGCCGCGCTGCGTGATGCAGGCGAATCCGATGATCAATGCGAGGAACACCGCAGTGGCGATGCCCGCTCCCAACCCGAGCCAGGCGGAGCCGGACACGGCGGAAACGGACGCGGCCGCGAACGCCGCACCGAGCATCTTCCCCTCGATGCCGAGATCGATGACCCCGGAACGTTCGGAGAACATGCCCGCCAGTGCGGCCAGCAGCAGCGGCGTCGCCACGCGAATGGTGGCAGCCAGCAGCAGGACGATGAGCGTATAAGTCTCCATCTACGGCGTGGGCTCGGGCCGTTGGAAACGCAACAACCACGAGGCCAGGGGCGCCCGGAAAAGATTTTCCATCGCGCCACAGAGCAAGATCACGAGGCCCTGGATCACGACGACCATGTCGCGGTTGATCTTCGGCAGGTCGAACGAGAGTTGCGAGCCGCCCTGATAAAGCGCGCCGAACAGCACGGAGGCAATGACGATGCCAACCGGATGGTTCCGGCCCATGAGCGCGACGGCGATGCCCACAAAGCCCGCGCCACCGGGAAAATCGATCAGGATGCGGTGTTGCGAGCCGAGGAGTTCGTTCAGCCCGAGGCAGCCCGCCAGCGCACCGGAGAGGAGCATCGAGCCGATCATGATACGGGAAGGCGCGATGCCCGCATAGACGGCGGCCGCGGCGTTTTCGCCCGCCACCCGCAGCGCGTAGCCCCAGCGCGTCTGCCAGATGAAGACCCACACGCCCGCCGCCGCAACCAGCGCCAGGAAAAAAGCCAAATTGAGCGGCGAGGCGGCGAAGGTGATCCCAAGCCGGCCGAGCAGGTCGGACGCGGCCGGCATGATCGCACCCGGACCGAACTCGCGCGACTCCGGCGACTGCTGGCCGGGCTTGATGAGCACGTTGACCAGCAGGTACGTCATCAGCGCCGAAGCGATGAAGTTAAACATGATCGTCGTGATGACGATGTGACTGCCACGGCGGGCCTGCAGCCAGGCCGGCAGAAACGCCCACGCCGCTCCGAAGACCGCGCCGGCGAGAATCGAGAGCGGCAGCACCACCAACGGATGCGAGCCGCCGAGCCACAGCGCGACGAGGCCGACGCCGAGGCCGCCGACGTAAGCCTGCCCCTCGGCTCCGATGTTGAACAAGCCTGCATGATACGCGACTGCGACTGCCAGCCCCGTGAAGATAAAGTTGGTCGCGTAGTACAGGGTGTAACCGATGCCCTCCTGCGACCCCAGCGAACCCGCCGACATGAGCTTGAGCGCAGTCCAGGGGTTTTCGCCGAGAAGTCGAACGATCGCGCCGGACAACGCCAACGCAACCGCCAGATTGATCAGCGGGAGCAACCCGAACTCAGCCCAACGGGGAAGTTTCGCCGCCGCGCTCACGTGTGCCCCTCTCCTTTCACCCCGGCCATCATGAGGCCGATCTTCTCCTCGGTCGCATCGACCCGCGCCACTTCGCCGACGATCTCGCCGCCGTTCATCACCAGGATGCGGTCTGCGAGACCGATGATTTCATCCAATTCCACGGAGACGACCAGCAGGGCCTTGCCGGCATCGCGCAACGCCACGAGTCGCCGGTGGATGAACTCAATCGCGCCGATGTCGACGCCCCGGGTGGGCTGCCCCACGAGGAGCACGCGCGGATCGCAGTCAATCTCCCGGGCAAGGACAAGTTTCTGCTGGTTGCCACCGGAGAACGCCGTGATGCGCAGCCCGGGAATGGGCGGGCGCACATCGTGCACCTCCATTTTTTTCGCACACTCCTCGTTGATCGCCGCTGTGCGCAGGAGCGGGCCCCGACTGTAGGCGGGACGATTATGGTAGCCCAAAATCGCATTGGCTGCGGCGGAAAAGCTCGCGACCACTCCCATACGCAGCCGGTCCTCCGGCACATGCGCGAGACCCAGTTTCCTTCGCTCGCCCGGATCCGACTTCTCCGCGACGAGATCGCGGCCCTGCATCGTGATTGTCCCGTGCACCGGCTGGCGAATGCCCGCCAAGGTCTCGAGCAGCTCCGATTGCCCGTTGCCGGAAACTCCGGCGATCCCGACGATTTCGCCGGCGCGGAGATCGAAGCTCACGCCCTTGACCCGCGCGACGCCGAGCCGATCACGCACCTCGAGGTCACGGACCGAAAGCAGCGTTTCACCGGGATGGGCCGGAGTCGGCTCGACGCTTAGAAGCACTGCGCGGCCGACCATTTTTTCCGCGAGTTCCCGCGGCGACGTCGCGCGGGTGGCCACTTCGCCGACCACCGCACCCTGCCGCATCACCGTCACGCGATCCGTGATGGCCATGATTTCGCGGAGCTTGTGTGTGACCAGAATGACGGATTTCCCCTCGTCGCGCAGGCGTCGCAGCATCGAGAAAAGCGCATCCGCCTCCTGCGGCGTGAGCACGGCGGTCGGCTCATCGAGGATGAGGATCTCGGCGCGCCGGTAGAGTGCCTTGAGAATTTCGACGCGCTGCTGCAACCCCACCGCCAGGTCCGCGACCGGCTCGTCGAGCGGCACGTCGAGCCCGTAGTCGCGGGCCAGCTTCTCCAACTCGCCCCGGGCGCGGGCCAGTCCGCCGGCGAGCAGCTGTCCGCCCTCGACGCCGAGCACGACGTTTTCGAGGACGGTGAAATTTTCCACCAGCATGAAATGCTGGTGCACCATGCCGATGCCGGCGGCGATGGCATCGTGTGGGGCGTGAATCGCAACGGGCCGACCGTTGACGAGAATCTCGCCGGCGTCCGCGGAATGAAAACCATAGACGATGTTCATCAGCGTCGACTTGCCGGCGCCGTTTTCCCCCACCAATCCGTGAACGCTGCCCCGCGCGACCGAGAGGGAAATCGCCCGGTTGGCGTGGACCGTCCCGAAGCGCTTGTCAATTCCGCGCAATTCAAGCGCCAGCACGGGGCCGGCCGCGTTCCCGGCATCACCGCTCACGGCGACTTGTATTCCGCCACCTTCAGCTTGCCGCTGATGATGTCAGCCTTCGCCTCGTTCAATTTCCGCTCCATCTCCGGTGAAATCAGTTTCCGGTTGTGCTCATCGAGCGAGTAGTCGACGCCCTGTTCGGCGAGGCCGAGGACGACTTTCCCCGCCTTCCACTTTCCTTCCCTCGCCAATTTGAACGCGCTGTAAACTGCCACGTCGACGCGCTTCATGGCGGACGTCAGCACGCTGCCGGGGTGAAGGTAGTTTTGGTTGCTGTCGCAACCGATGCTGAGTTTCCCCGCGTCCTTGGCGGCCTGCATCACGCCGATGCCGGTGGCGCCTGCTGCGTGGAAGATGACGTCCGCTCCGCGGCCAAACTGGCTCTTGGCGAGTTCGGCGCCCTTGGTGGGATCGCCCCACGCCGCCGGAGTCGTGCCGGTCATGTTCTGAAACACCTCCGCCTGCGGGTTCACGTGGCGGGCGCCCTCCGCATAACCGAGAGCAAATTTCCGGATGAGCGGGATGTCCATGCCGCCGACGAACCCGACCTTGCCGGACTTCGACGCCAGCGCCGCCGCCATCCCACAGAGAAAGGACGATTCCTGTTCGCGGAAGTTCACCGACTGCACATTCGGGAGGTCGACGACCGCGTCGACGATGGTGAATTTCACGTTGGGAAATTGTTTCGCGACCTTTTCGACCGCGGAGGCCTGGGTGAATCCAATCGCGACGATGATGCTCGCCCCGCGTTTCGCGAGCTGCGCCATCGCCTGCTCGCGCTGGGCGGCGTTGGTGATCTCAAATTCCCGGTAAGCGACGCCGGTCTCCTTCTTGAATTTCTCCGCGCCCTCGCTGGCGGACTGGTTGAACGAGCGATCAAACTTGCCGCCAAAATCGAACACGATCGCGGGCATGAATTCGCCAGCGGCACGGAGACCGGCGGTAGCAAGCGTCAGGGCGGCGATGACTACGGGAACAAATCGGGGGAAGTGCATGAAAAATTCAGTTTTTACCCGGGGCCGGCCGCGACGCTGGGAAAAAGCCCGGTCCGAGGCAATGCCCGAAGCGACCGCCTTCTCGGGCAGACTTCGGTAGACGCGACGGCGTGATCCTCAACCCTTCTGCTTCCACAGGCCGCCCGGTTCCTGGATCCATTCCCCACGCTTCGCCTCGGCCGCCAGCTTCCCCGCGCGGGTACGACCGACCTCGTCGACGCTGATTTTGTTTTGCGCCGCGATCGCCGCATAGACGAGACGGCGATCGGTGTTTTCGTCGGAGAGGATTCGCTGTTCTTCCCCCGACAGCGCGTCGCGCATCTCAAGGAACCCGCGGTTGTTCTCGCCCGCGGCATGGCGGGCCTTGAGCCGGACCACCAACTCAACGCGCTTCTCAATCCGGGCGCGCACGACGGCCAGATCTTCGGCGCGGATCGCGACCGCCCCAAAGCCAAGGGTGACGACGAGGAGCAGCAAACGGACAAGGAGGAGTGGTTTCATGGTGTTCCGGTTTTGGTCGCACTGACGGCGGCGGCCTTTTTGTCGATATCGCCAAAAAAATCGTCGAGGGCCTTCTCCACTTTCACATTAACATCGACGGTGATGTGGATCGGTTTCACCTCGATGGGCTCGGTCTTGACGCTGACGCACCCTCCAAGGCTCAAGGACAGAGGAAGGAGGAGTGGGAAGATTCGTTTCATGGCCGGGCGCAGGTTGTGGTGTGGGACGATCCGTTTCAACGCATGATTCATTTATCTTCCGCCGCCAAACCGCAGCCGGGAGTTCGTGCCAAAGCGCACCAGCGATTCGAGCGGTCCCCGGACATTGACGGTCAGATCGATCGGAGCCCGGAGCGACGGGTCTTCCGGTCCCCCGATGATGTGAACTGACGCGGTGCGCCCCTCGCTATCGCCGTCGGGTGTCAGAATCAGATCAAGCAATTGGGCGCGCAGGGGAACGCCCCCCGTTTCCATGTGAACCAGACCGGGGTAGAGTTTTTGCACGGACGCCGGCAAGTTTCCCGACAGGCTGGTCGCGGCCGGAGAAAGCCGAAGTTCGGCGGTCTCCCCTTCGCGCAACGCGAGCCGACCGGCACCGATCTGAACCCCGTTGCTGTCCCAGTGCAGCGTCAGCTTGCCGTCCATTTTGCCGTGCGCCTCGGCCAGGACCGGCGGGATCAGAAAAAGAATCTGCTCCACCGCCACGCCAGTCATATTCGCCGCGACCGAAAATTCCCGTCGTCGCGTCGACATCACGAACGAGTTCACCCGCAGTTCCCCGCCAAAAACATCGATGTTGGAATCGTTCACCCGCAATTCATCGTGCTCGAGCGCAAATTCAATTCGGGCCGTGCCAAGCGCGATCACATCATAGCGACCCTTGCGCCAGGTGAGGATCTGCCCGGGACCGGCCCGCCGGGACGCGAGATCGGCGAGTTCAAGGTCCAGCGTGACGCCCTCCAATGTCAGCTTGCGGGCCGGGTCATCGACCTGTCCGTCCCGCACACTCACGGTCGCCTGGCCGCCAAGCACGCCGGCCCGCCAGGTGCCGGAGCCGGTCGCCTCAAGGTCGCCAGCCAGCACCATCCCGGCGGAATCGGGGCTCAGTACGGGCAAGAGGAACGGCATCCACTGCGCGAGGGCCATTTTGCCTCCGGTCAACCGCCACTCACCCTCACCCATCGGATCGAGTTCGGCGGAGCCGCGTAGCTGAAGTCCGGGTCCGTCGATCGCAAACTCGACCGACCGCACGCGAGGCCTGGACGCGCGAAAAACGAGTTTCCAATGCAGCGGTGGCGCGTCCGGCAGCAGGGCCGGGATGAAGTCACCCGACAGGTCTCCATTCAACGGGGGAAGTTTCCATTCGCCGGGCGGCGCAGCCATCGTCGCCCCGTTCAGCCCGGACAGGCAGCAGGCGATGATGGCGAGGCGGAACCAGAGCATGCGGCATAGATTCGGCAATCCGGCGAAGGTTGCTAGTATTTCTTTCCCATCAGCGGAGAAAACGAATCACCCACTTGCGCCTTGACGCCCGGGACCACGCGCGACTGCTTCGCCGCAACGAGGAGAAAGCATGAACCAATTGCCCCGGCGGACGTTTCTTCGCAACCTTGCTTCCTCCGCCATCGCCGGACCGATCGTTGCGGCAGGTCTGGCGTTGTCACCCGATGCCCTCGGACAAACGACCGGAAAAGGAATGCGCGGGGAAGTGAAGGCGCTGATCTTCGATGTCTTTGGGACGATGGTCGACTGGCGGACTGGGGTGGCGCGCGAGGCGAAGTCCATCCTTGGTGCGCGTGGGCATAAACTCGATTGGACGGCATTTGCCGACGCGTGGCGGGCGGAGTACCAACCCGCGATGGAGGAAGTTCGCTCCGGAAAAATTCCCTTCGCGAAGCTCGACGTCCTTCATCGCCGAATGCTCGAGCGCATTCGCCCGAAATTCGGACTCGAAAAGATCGAAGAGACCGCGCTACAGGAACTGAACCTCGCGTGGCACCGCCTCGACGCCTGGCCCGATGTGACACCGGGGCTGCACCGGCTTCGCCAGAAATTTCTCGTCGGGCCGTGTTCCAACGGAAATATTTCCCTGATGGTCGATCTGGCCCGAAGAAACGACTTTCACTGGGACGCGATCCTCGGCGCCGAGATCGCCGGCGACTACAAGCTCAAGCCACGGGTGTACCTGGCGTCGGCGGAGGCGCTGGGTCTAAAACCAGAGCAATGCATGATGGTGGCGGCGCACAGCAGCGATTTGAAAGCCGCGACGGCGACCGGAATGAGGGCTGCGCATGTCGCCCGCCCCGACGAACATGGGCCGGGCAAAGGAGAATCAAAGCCCACGGTACAAGTCGATCTTGCGACGCGCTCTTTCCTCGAACTCGCGGACGCGCTTACGACATGACAAGAAACGTCAGTCGAGGTGGCACGGCTTGACCCGGCGCCCGGAGCAGAACGTGGGAACCGCGGAAAAGCGGGTTGAGCTCAACTCGCTCCACCTCGCAGGGACTGCCAACTGCAAAATGGAGCAAGTGCCGACTGAAAATTTAGAGCCAGGGAAAATTCCCCCGGCTCATCCGGCCTTCACGGCACCGCGATCGGCTTCAGGCTCCAAATGTCGTTCGCGTACTCCCGGATCGTGCGGTCGCTGGAAAACTTGCCCATCCGCGCCGTGTTGAGAATCGCCATCCGGGCCCAGTTCGCCGGATCGCGGTACGCGGCGTCGACGCGGGCGTGGCAATCGCAATAGCTGCGGAAGTCCGCAAGGACCATGTAGGGATCGCCGCCGTGCATCATGCTGCCGTGCACCTGCCCGAAGGCGTTGTGCTCACCCGGTGTGAAGTAGTCGCTGCCGAGCCAGTCGATGACCGCGCGCAATTCCTCGTCGCGATGATAAACGTCCCACGGGTTGTAGCCCTTGGCCCGCAGCGCCTCGACCTCCTCGACGGTCAGGCCGAAGATGAAGATGTTGTCGTCGCCGACCTCCTCCTTGATCTCGACGTTGGCGCCATCGAGCGTGCCGATGGTGAGCGCCCCGTTGAGCGAAAGCTTCATGTTGCCCGTACCGGAGGCCTCCTTACCCGCCGTGGAAATTTGTTCCGAGAGATCGGCCGCGGGGATGATTTTTTCCGCGAGCGAAACGCGATAGTTCGGCAGAAACGCGACCTTGAGCTTTCCACCGAGGCGGGCGTCGGCGTTGATCCGGGCTCCGATGACATTGATCGCGCGGATGATGTTTTTCGCGAGGTCGTAACCGGGCGCGGCCTTGGCGGCGAAGACGAAGACGCGCGGCACGATGTCGAGCCCGGGATTCTGCAGCAACCGGCGGTATAGCGCGATGATATGGAGCAGGTTCAGGTGCTGCCGCTTGTATTCGTGCAGGCGCTTGATCTGGACGTCGAAGAGCGCATCGGGCGACACGGTCACGCCGCACTCCGCCTGGATGACGGCGGCGAGGTCGACCTTGTTGGCGCGCTTGATCGCCATGAACTCGCGCTGGAACACGGCGTCGCCGGCAAATTTCTCGAGTCCGCGCAACTGATCGAGATCGCGGGGCCAACCCGGGCCGATCTTATCGGTGATGAGCGCGGCGAGGCGCAGGTTGCTCTTCAACAACCAGCGACGAGGCGTGATCCCATTGGTCTTGTTCTGAAATTTGCCCGGATAGAGCGCGTCGAATTCGGGAAACAGGTGTTTTTTCAGCAGCGCGGTGTGCAGTGCGGCGACGCCATTGACCGCGTGGGAACCCGCAACGGCGAGATTGGCCATGCGCACGGCCTTGCCGCCGTTTTCCTCGATCAGGGAGCAGATGCGCTTCTTTTCATTGTCGCCCGGCCACTGCCGTTCGACGATTTCCATCACCCGGGCGTTGATATCGTAGATGATCTGAAGGTGACGCGGGAGCACACGCTCGAAGAGCGGCACGCCCCACTTTTCCAACGCCTCGGGCAGCAACGTGTGATTCGTGTAGGCGAACGTCTTCGTGACAATGCCCCACGCCGTCTCCCAAGTGGTTTGATGCTCGTCGAGAAGAATACGCATGAGCTCGACGATCGAGATCGCTGGATGCGTGTCGTTGAGCTGAACCGCGACTTTGTCGGAGAAATTTTCCCACGAGTTGCCGGGCGTGCGGAAGTGGCGGCGCAGAATGTCGCGCAACGAACAGGAAACGAAGAAATACTGCTGCACGAGCCGCAGTTCCTTGCCCGCCTCGCTCTTGTCATTCGGATAAAGGACCTTCGAGACCGTCTCGCCGACCGCCTTTTCGCGTACCGCTTCGACGTAACCGCCGCTGTTGAACGCAGCCAAATCGAAATCTTCGGTGGCCTTCGAGGCCCAGAGCCGGAGCAGGTTGACCGTCTTGGTGCCGTACCCCGCGATCGGGATGTCGTGCGGCACGCCAAGGATGGTCTTGGTGCCGACCCAGCTCGGACGGTAATTGCCGCGATCGTCGAAGACATTTTCCACACGCCCGTAGAGGCGCACCTCTTGGGAGTATTCGGGACGGACCACTTCCCACGGGTCGCCAAAGAGGATCCAGTTGTCCGGATGCTCCATTTGGTTGCCGTTCAGGAAGGCCTGTTTGAAGAGGCCGAACTCATAATAGATGCCGTAACCCAACGCCGGGTAATCGAGGGTAGCGAGCGAATCGAGGAAGCAAGCCGCCAACCGGCCGAGACCGCCGTTGCCGAGTCCCATGTCGACCTCGGAATCGCGAATCGTGTCAAAGTCCTGGCCCAGCGTCGCGAGCGCGGTCTTCGCCACGTCGTAGAGACCGGTCGCGATGAGATTGCTGCCAAACAGCCGGCCCATCAGGTACTCGAGCGAGAAATAGTAGATGCGACGCACGTTGTTGACGTTGTGCACCGCCTGCGTCGCGATCATCCGCTCATGGATGGTGTCGCGAAGGGCGAGGACCGTCGCCACCCACCAGTCGCGCGGGGTGGCGCTGCCGGTGTGCCGGGCGAGGGTCGAAACGAGGTGACGCTGGATGAGCGAGCGCATCACGGCATCGGGGGAATCCGTCGAGGCGCGCGGATTGTGGATCACGCTCAGCGGGTCGAACCGGAACGGAGCCGTGCTGGCCTGGACGTCCCGTGCCGAAATCGCGGGATTGGCCGTGGCGGCAGCGGGAATGGATTTGGTGGCGCGGGAGGCGCGTTTTTTGGCGGCGGACGACATGGTGAAAGGAAGAACCGTAAAGAACGTTTCATGCCAGTGGCGAGCGAAGGTTGCAGGTTATTTGCCCGTCATCGCACACCCACCCTGACATCCGCCCGGACGCCCGGCAGGCTACTTTTGGAACCGTCGCGCCAATTCGCCGTGATTCAGCTCGATATAGGTCGGCCGGCCCGCGGGATTGCTCAGCGGGGAATGGGTCGCAAACAATTGGGCCACCAAGGCGCGCAATTCGGTCTCGCCACACGTCGCGGGCAGGCGGACCGCCTTCGCCGCCGCCATCCTGGCCAGAGCCTCACGGGCCAATTCGGTGTTGTGGTCCGGAATCGCCCCCTCTCGAAACGCCCCGATCAAATCGCGCAGGAAAGGTTCGGCATCCGACGGCTCCATCCAGGCCGGAATCGCCTCCACCCGGAAAAAATTCCGGCCGAACTCGGCGACATCGAAGCCGTGCGCCTGCAGAAATTTCAGCCGGTCGAGCAGCAGGGCGCTCGCGATGGCGTCGAGTTCGATCGGCAGGGGCAATAGCAGCCGCTGGCTCGGCACCTCGCCGGCCCGGAACTGTTCGCGGAGACGTTCAAACCACACCCGCTCGTGGGCCGCACGCCGATCAAGCAGCACCACCCCGGCGGTGGTTTCGAACAACGCATAATTGCCGTGGGCGAGACCGACGAAGCGCCACGCGGGAGCGGGCGCCGGCACTGGCGCCGACAACGGCGCCGTTGACGCCGGAGCCGGAGAGCGGGGCGCGGGGGGCGGTGCGGGCACGGGACCTGAATTGCGCAGCGCGACCAGATCGGCGCGGTGGAGGGCCGGCGCGGGACTCTGCGGGATTTCGAGACGCTGGGACGGGCTCAGTTTCAACTCCGAACTCGCTCCGCCGACCTCCGGCGTCGGCGCCGGCACGGCATTCACCGCTCCGCCCAACTCCCGTAAGCGCTGCAAGACCGCCCGAATCACAAAGCCGCGCACCTGCGGCTCGCTGCGAAACCGCACCTCGCGCTTCGCAGGATGCACGTTTACGTCGACCGCCGCCGGATCGCACTCGAAGAAGACAAACGCGAGCGGGTAGCGACCCTTGGGCAACGACTCGTGATAGCTCTCGATCAACGCATAGTTCAGCGTGCGGCTGTCCACCGGACGCGCGTTCACAAAAACGATCATCTCGTGCCGCGTCGCCCGCCCCACCCCAGGGCGTCCAATCAGTCCGCTCAGCTTGAGTTCCGGCTCGACGCACTCGATCGGCACGAGCGATTCCGCCGTCTGCCGGCCAAATATTTCCGCAATTCGCTCGCCGAGTGTCCGGCATTCCGGCGAACGGAAAATCACCCGCCCGTCCTCGATCAACGTGAAGGCCGTGCGCGGGCACGCCAGCGCGTAGAGCCGCACACAATGCACGATGTGCGCCGCCTCGGTCTGGTCGGTCTTGAGAAATTTCCGCCGCGCCGGCACCGAATTGAACAGGTGCGTGACCTCGATTCGCGTTCCCACCGGCCGGCCGCATTCGCGCACATGCACGAATTTTCCTCCGTTCACCAGGATCTCCGTCCCCGCATCGCTGCCGGCCTCGCGGGTCTGCAGTTCGAACCGCGACACGCTCGCGATCGACGGCAGGGCCTCACCACGAAACCCATAGCTGTGCAACCGGTCGAGGTCGGCCGCCTCGGCAATCTTGCTCGTCGCATGCCGCTCCAGCGCCAGCAGCGCGTCGTCGCGCGACATCCCATGGCCGTTGTCCTCGATCCGCATCAGCGAACGCCCGCCGTGGCGGAACTCGACCTCGACCCGCGTGGCGCCGGCATCGAGCGCATTCTCCACGAGTTCCTTCACCACCGCGGCGGGGCGCTCGATCACCTCGCCGGCGGCGATCTGGTTGGCGACCCGGTCGGGAAGGATGCGGACTTTGGCCATCGGTGATTCCTGTAGGTCGGGTTTTCCGTGCGGCACGTCAACCCTGCTTCCGCGCTACTTGTCCCGCGGTTCCTCTTTCCGCACCGGGCGCAGCTCGACCAGATTCACGAGATACGTCATCGCCCGGAACGGCCGCAGGATGGCGTTGCCGATCAAAATGGGATCGACGGGCTGGCCCTTCTCCTCGGGCAACCGGGCCATCAGGGTCGAAAGCACGATCGCGCCCACTGCGACGCTGACGAAGAACCATTGGAACACCTCCGGATTGATGCTCCGCGCAAACCCGTCCTCATTCTTGAGAAACAATCCCCACACAATGGGCGACATCCCGCCGATGAACGCCGTCACCGCGCCGTGAATCGAAACCGTCAGCGTGCGCTCCTCTGCGCCGACGATCTTCGGGAGATAGTTCAGGTTGGCGATCGCCCAGGTCGCAGCCCCCAGCCCCAGTAGAAAATAGGAGGCGAAAATCCCCGTCATGCCGCCCAACTCGCTTTTCAGGAAAAACCACCAATACACCGCGACAATCGCGTAAAGGCCGAGCGCGAGCAGGAAAAACGGCCGCGCTCCGGTGATGTCGATCCGCCGCCGGATCACCCAGGCCGCCACCATCACGCCAGAATAACGGAGAACCTCGAACATCATGATCTGTCCCGTCGTGAACTTCGGACCGGACTTCAGGTAATAGGCCGCAAACGGCGGGATCGGCGTCGCCAGCACCGCGCACCCCACCGCCAGCCACACATAGCGGCGAAAGGTCGATGGGGCAAAGAGGTGCTTCGGCGTGTCGCGCAGCACGGTGCGCAGGCTGATTGACGACGGCCGCTCCGCATCGGGAAGTTTCTTCAGCGAAAAATAACTGATGGTCGAACCGACGAGGGCGATGACGTACTGCGCCAACAGCGCCGGATAAACGGGCAGCAGGGCAAACAACGCCACGCTGGCCAGCAACGTGCCCACCCCGGCCACCGCCGAGACAAATTGATCACTCGCAAAATAACGCCCCCGGACATTGGCCGGCAGGATCGCATAGAACCACGAGGTGCCCGACGCCGCCCCGATGGAGCGAAAGACGCAAAAGAAAAACACGCTCGCGACCAGCGCATGGACCATCCACCGCTCCTCGCCCCGCGCTGCCAGGACGGCCAGCACCGCCGGCACCGCGAGGAAAAAACTCCGCGTCCGCCAGCCACCGAGCATCAGCGCCTTGAACCCGTATCGCGGCAGTAGCGCCGTCGAAATGATCTGAAACGGCGTCAGGATGAAAACGAACGAGTACGCCAGCCCGACCTCAAACGGCGACGCCCCCAGTTGCTCCGCAAAAAGCACCATCGGCGTGCCGATCCCGATCTGCCAGGCGAGCGCGTTGAAAAACGCGAAAACCAGGCCCGGTCGAAACGGCGCGAGCTCTGGATCGGTCCGGGCGTTGGGAAAGAGCGAAGCCATCTGGCCGGGGCAGTCTCAGCCCCAGGCTACGCCAACAGCTTTTTCCATCGGGCGAACTGCCGAGCCACCTGCTTTGGCCCGGGCATGCCGGTGCCTTCGCGCTTCGCCAGCGCGCGCTGAAGATCAAACACCTCGATCCAGTCCTGACCGAAAGCGACGTGGACGGTCCGCACGTCCTCGATCGAGAGCTGGTTGATTTCGACGTTGTTCTTTTCCGCCAGCCGTACGACCGCGCCAACCGCGTGATGGGCGTCGCGAAACGCCACCCCCTTCAACACGAGGTAGTCCGCCAGATCCGTCGCCAGCAGCGCCGGGTCACGCACCGCCGCCGCGCACCGCTCGCGCACCACCGTCAGGCCGGCCAGCGTCCCCGCCAGCACGTCCGCACACAGCGCGCTCTGGTCGAAGCTGTCGAACACCGGCGGCTTGTCCTCCTGCAGATCACGATTGTAGGTCAGCGGCAACCCCTTCGCGAGCGTAAGCAAGGTGTGCAGATTGCCCTGCAGCCGCGCGGACTTGCCGCGGAGCAGCTCACACGAATCGGGATTCTTCTTCTGGGGCATGAGCGACGACCCGGTGCAAAACGTGTCGGGCAACTCCACAAACTTGAACTCCGTGCTGCTCCACAAAATCAAATCCTCCGCGATGCGCGAAAGGTGCACGCCGAAGAGCGCGCACGCGCCGGCAAACTCGATGAAGAGGTCGCGGTCGGCGACGGTGTCCATCGAGTTTTGCGTGACCTGCGGCCGGCCGCGGGCATCGACGAAGCCGAGCGCCTTCGCCGTGAACTCCCGGTCGATCGGCAGCGTCGTGCCCGCGATCGCGCCGGAACCGAGGGGACACCAATTGGCGTGCGCCGCGACATCGCCGAAGCGAGCCCGGTCGCGGTCGAGCATCTCGAGCCACGCGAAAAGATGGTGCGACAGGAACACCGGTTGCGCGCGCTGCAGGTGGGTGTAACCGGGGATGAGCACGTCGCGGTTCGCCGCGGCCAGCGCCAGCAGGGCCTGCTCAGCCGCGCGGATCTTTGCCGCCAACGTCGCACAGGCGTGTTTGAAAAAGAGCCTCATGTCCGTCGCGATCTGATCATTGCGACTGCGGGCGGTGTGGAGCTTGGCGGCGGCGGGCACGCGCTTGGTGAGCGCCTGCTCGATGTTCATGTGCACGTCCTCCAGTTTCGTCTCCCACGTGAATCGGCCGGCCTCAATCTCAACAAGGATTGCGTCGAGGCCCGCGTGGATGGCATCGCGCTCCTTTGCGGTGATGAGTCCGACGTGGGCGAGCATGGCGGAATGCGCCTTGCTCCCCATGATGTCGAACGGCGCGAGGCGGCGGTCAAACGAGACGGACTCGCTGAACTGCAACATCAACTCGGCGGGACCGGCGGTGAACCGGCCGCCCCAGGTCGCGTGGGAAGGCTTGGCCATAGCCGGAAAGAAGACGGGCCTCCGCCACCACGCGCAACGCGAAACATGCCCCCCAATCCCGGGTCCGCGCTTGCCGGCTCCTCGGAGCGCCCGCACTCTCCACCCATGCTCAGCCGCGGGTTCCTGCTCTCCCTGTCGCTCGCCCTTTTCGCCCCCTGGCCGGCGGGGCGTGGGGCTGAGTTGGCGTTGACGCGGTTTGACCAGGTCGAGGTCGCGCCCGCCAAGACCTCGATTTACGTCGGATCGGTTTCGCTCACGATGCCGGCATTCGCACGCTCCAAGGACATCTACACGTCGACCTATGTGGCGAAAGTCTTCCCCTATTTCTTCTACAACGAGAAAGGCACGCTGAAGGTCGAATTTTCCGACGAGATGCTGCGACGGCTGGAACGCGGCGAGGCGGTGGAATTTAAGGGGCGCGCCGAACGGGAAGACGGCGCGGAACGCCGCGTCGAGGGCAAGGCGACTCCGTCCGACGCGACGACCGGCAAGATCAAGGTGCGGGTTTTCTACTCGAAGCGCATCGAACTGATCTTCAATACCACCTATCGGTTCGCCCCTCACTGACGGGGCCGCACCGGAGATTGCCGGCGTCCATCAAGCCGAGCGCCGAAACTAAAATTTCTGTTCAAGCGAAACACCGACGAAGGGCGCAGCCTGCTCAGCCCGGGCGATATAGTTGCGCTGGTGATAGTCGGCTTTGATGAGCGGGACTGCACCGGCGGCAAGGCGCACCGACAGGGAAGGCGTCGCGGCCCAATTGACTCCCGGTCCGACGCGCAGCGCTTGGTATTCGAGCCGGGTGCGGTCAAGGGGTGGGCGGTTGCCAGGGGCGCGGGGAAGCGGGTCAGCGTTCACATAGAATGAGCCGAAATCGGCTTCGGCGGTAAAATCGACGGTGAGATTTTTCGCGACCGTATAGATCACTCCCGTCCGGGGAAATCCGAGGACGACGCGCCAGTCCGGTGCCGGTTTCCAATCGAGGGTGGCGATCGGGATGGCCCGACCCGTGCCGCGCGAGAGGGAATTGTAGACAAACCCGAAACCGGCGCTGAGCGAGGGGGAGAACTTGCGCACGGCGATTCCCAGGACGCCGACACCGAAGCTGTGACCGGAAAACCCGCCACCCGCCTCATGCCAGCCCGGGCTCACGGACCCGACGAGGCTCCAATGTTCGTCGAGCGGGTGGATCACCGTGAAGCCGAAGCTGAGGGATTTGAGGCGATCAGGGAGGGGCGTACCCGCGTCGCAGTCGAGACGGTGCTCAGAATAGTCGAGGCCCACCCGCGTGAACGAGCGGCCGAGGGGCGGAAGTGGAACCGAAAGTTTGGCGCCAAAACGGCGGACGGAGATGCCTCCGGCCGGGGCATTGCGGGCGTGAAGGTCGGTCTGGCCGATCAGAGCAGTGTCGAGGCTGAACTTGACGTCAGCATCAGGCGGCCGTCCGCCGGTCGCCGCCACCACCGTGGTAGCCGGGTTGTCCTCGGCGGCGAGCGGGAGCGTGACCGCAGACAGAAGTACCGCGATCCGAAGCAATTGTAAGGGACGAAAGGCAGGCATGATCTGGTGGTGCATGCGAATCCTACGAGCAAGCGCGCCAATTGGATGCCACCAAAAGAACGGATGACGCCGAGCCACTCTGCGACGATGCCGGGGCGGAGTGGTGAACGGACGACGACCTCCGATACTGGGTGGGGTCGAGAATCTTCGATCGCCCGGACGCCCGGAGTCACTTTCCGGGGCTCAACGCCCGCATGGCGACGTAGTAGGCACCGGCGATTTCGTTTCCGACCGAATCGCGGAACCACGTCTGCAGGTCGGTCCGGCCGGCCGGCAGTTTGACGCTGAACGACACGACCTTGTCGTCGGCTGCGACCGCTTTCTTCCCCCGCAAGTCGCCGATCTTCAACTCGGCGCTCGCCACCGGAAACGCCTCGCCGGGGGCATAGATGCCATCCACCCCGCGATAGGCCGGCATGCCCGCGGTGATCGGCGCGTCCGCCTCGACCGGCCAGCGGCGCAGAGAAATTTCATAGTCGCCTTCATGGTCCACCAGAAGCGACCAAGCGCCGTTTTTCTTCGCCTTCCGCACCTGCACCTGTTGGTCGAAAAAGACGTCGACCCAGTCGCAGGGCGACAGCCGCACTGGATTCTCGCGGGACGAACCGACATGGATCGGGCTGATCTCATTGACCCGTGGAGCGACCCCGGCCCACCACCGGGAGTAATGGGAACGGAGTTCCGCCACCACCTCCGGATGCTGTGCGATGACGTTGCGCTCCTGCGCTGGATCAGTTGCGAGGTCGTAGAGTTCACGATCGGAAACGAGGCGCCAGCGTTTCCAAAGTACAGCGGCGTCGCCGGCCTTGGGTTGCGGTTCATTCATCCGGGAAAACTGGATCACGAGCTTGCGGTCGGGAAACGCCGCGGTGGAACCGCGCAACAGACCGGCCAGACTGGTGCCGTCGAATCGGGTCCCGGCAGGAGGCGTGAGGCCGCAGAGTTCGAGGAGCGTCGGCAGTACGTCCTGCGATTGCGTCAAGGTGTCGATGTCCCCGGCAGGACGCAATTTTCCGGCGGGCCAGCGCACGAAGAACGGCACCCGGTGCCCACCTTCGTAGAGGGCGATTTTTTTGCCCCGCATGCCGGCATTGAACACGGGATCGCCCGTGGCGGTGCCGTTGTCGGTCATGAAGATGAGGATGGTGTTTTCCCGCAGGCCGTTCTCGCGCAGAAACGTGTCGAGCCGCCCGAGGTTCTCGTCGATGTTTGCGATCATGCCGTAGAAACTCGCGATCGCGGGCTTCTGCTGGCGATAGGGTTCGCGATATCGGTCAGGCACGAACAGCGGCCCGTGCGCCGCCGCGAGCGGCAGATAGCAGAGAAAAGGCTCGTGCCGCTCCGCCTGCCGCTTCATCCACGCCTGCGCCTCGCGGAAGAACACGTCCGTCGTATAGCCCTCGAATTTACGATCGACGCCGTTGTGACGGTAGACGTCGTCGAAGTAATCGTCGTTGAAATGACCTGCCGCCGACGGGATGTGCGAGGAGGGATACCAGATCGATTCCTGGTAGCCGCGATCCTGCGGGCGGTAGGGGTAATTGTCGCCGAGGTGCCACTTCCCGAAAATCCCCGTGCGGTAGCCGTGGGCCGCGAAGATTTCCGGCATGGTCGGAAACTCCCGCCGCAGGTTGGTGCGGCCGCTGCTCACGTTCATCGCGCCGTTGCGCAGCGCATCGACACCGGTCATCAGCTGCCCGCGGGTCGGCGTACACATCGGCATGACGTGGAAATCGGTAAATCGCACGCTCTCGGCGTGGAGCCGGTCCATCTGGGGCGTTTTGATCACGGGGTTGCCGTGGACAGCGAGGTCGCCGTAGCCCTGATCGTCGACGAGCACGAAGAGCACATTGGGTTTCGCGGCATCCGCCGCGGTCGCGGGACGGCACAGCGCGGACCCGGCGGCCAACAGGAGGAAGAGAAGTCGAAACATGGGGGAAGCGGGTTGGGAGTGACGTGAACCACCGTAGGAGCGGGCGTTCGCTCCGACGCTGCCTCTGTTATCCGGTTTTGCGGTCACGGCTCAAGCGCCAAGCCGGAGGCTTCACCCCGACAGAAATGCAGTCGAAAACACCGGACTTGCATCCGCCTGCCGGATGCACCGAATCAGGATCAGATTCCGGAGTCCTCCCCCACCCGTTCCGGAACACGATCCAGACCCTCTTCCCATGTCGTCGCCCTCTCCCATATCCATTTCCACTCTACAACGCGTGTTGCCCCGCTGGTGGGCGCACCTGCTGCTGGTCGCGTGCTGTCTCCTGGCCAGCGCGACGGCGGCACCGCGGAAGAACGTGCTCTTCCTCATCTCCGACGATCTCAACACGCTGCTCGGCTGTTATGGCGATCCTCTCGCCAAAACGCCGAACATCGACCGACTCGCGGCGCGCGGGGTGCGTTTTGACCGCGCCTATTGCTCCTTCCCGCTTTGCGGCCCGAGCCGCAATTCGATGCTCACGGGTCTCTACCCGAACAGCACTGGCATTTTCTCCAACTCTCAGATTTTCCGGCAATCGGTCCCCGAGCGCATCAGCCTGCCCCAGGCTTTTCGCCACGAAGGCTACCTCGCCACGCGGATCGGCAAGCTCTATCACTACGGAGTGCCGAACTCAATCGGCACCGCCGGCCACGACGACCCCGCCTCGTGGGAAATCGAGATCAACCCGGCCGGGGTCGATCGGCTCGAAGAGCAACCCAAGATTCAAAGTATCGCACCGGGTGGCGGATTTGGCGCCACGTTGAGCTGGTACGCGTCGCCGAAGGGTGACGACGATCACACCGACGGCAAAATCGCCTCCGACGCCGAGTGGGTGCTGGAGCGCTGCGCGAAGCACCGCGAGCGGCCGTTCTTCCTCGCCGTGGGATTTTTCCGCCCACACACGCCGTATGTCGCACCGAAGGATCCGTACTATGGCTACTATCCGCTGAAAGACATGCCCGTCGTGCAGGGCGTGAAGGAGGATCAGGCCGACATCCCGCCTGCCGCGTTGATGAGCTACAAGAAGGATCAGGACAACATGACCGACGATCAGCGGCGCGCGGCCCTGCAAGCGTATCATGCCGCGATCAGCTTCATGGACGCACAGGTCGGCCGGGTCGTCGCCGCGCTCGATCGGTTGGGCCTGGCGAATGACACCATCATCGTTTTTACCAGCGATCATGGCTATCACACCGGCGAACACGGGCTCTGGCAAAAGCAGAGCCTGTTCGAAAACAGCGCGCGCGTGCCGTTGTTGATCGTCGCGCCGGGCGTGTCGAAGAAGGGCGCGGTCGCGCAGGCCCCGATCAGCCATCTCGACCTCTACCCCACCCTCACCGAACTCTCGGGCGTAAAGGCCCCCGCGGGTCTGCACGGCCAGAGCCTGGTGCCGATGCTCCGCGATCCGTCCATTGCGGGACGCGGCTGGGCGCTCACGCAGGTGATGCGCGGCGGCGGCGGCACCCGCGGCGCGGGCAAGCGTTTCTTTGGCTACAGCCTGCGGACGCCGCGCTGGCGCTACACCGAATGGGACGAGGGCAAGCAGGGCCGCGAGCTTTACGATTACGAGGCCGACCCGAAGGAAATCACCAATCTCGCCAGCCTCCCGACTCATGCCGCGACCGTGGCGGACCTGTCCCGGCAATTGCGCAGCGCGGTAAAGACGACGTTCCCATCCACGGGCGCACCACCCGAGGTCAAACCGGGCCTGTGGATGCCGATTCTCGCGGCACCCTGACGGCCGCGTTCACGGGCAAGATTCACGCAACCCTCGCCAATCGACGCGCGATGGTGCGGACCAGATCGGTTAACGTTCCGGCGTGAAAGCAATCATCGCCGCCGTGGACTTTTCCCCGCTGAGCAGTCAGGTCGTGAAAGTAGCCGCCGAACTGGCCCGCGGGCGGTCCGGAAAGATCGTGTTGCTGACCGTGCTGACAGAAACCTATTTCGCACCAGAATTTTCCCCGCCCGGTGGGAGCGCCACTCCCCTCGCGTCGGACCATGAGCAAACAGTCAGAAGTCGGCTCACCGCGATTCAACAGCGGTTGGCGGCGACGGGCGTTCCCGCGGAAATCCTCGTCCGGAGAGGGAATCCCGCCGGGCATATCCTGGAAGAGTCGCAGGAACACGACGCGGCGTACATCATCGTCGGCTCGCACGGACACAGCGCCCTTTTCGACCTCGTACTGGGAAGCACATCCCAGTCCGTTCTGAATCGCGCGAAAATGCCGGTGGTCGTCGTGCCCTTCCCAATGCGCCGGTCGCGCCGGTCGGAAGACCGCGCCGGTCAGGCTGAACCCAAAGAGGCGACACTCTAGGCGTCGTAGAGCGCCCTGATTTCGGCATCGGAACGGCGGAGCCGAAGTGCCAGAGCCCGGGCGAGCTCGGTGAAGACCCCCAGTCCGACCGCCGGCTGGCCCAGCGCCATCGCGTCGAAGCGCGCACGTGACAGCACGAACAGGTCGGTCGGCTCGGTGGCGAGTGCGTCGGCGGTGCGCGTGCCACCGTCGAGGAAGGCGACCTCGCCAAAGAAGTTTCCGCGGCCATACGACGCCAGGTTGTGATGTCCACCATCGCGCAGCGGCAGCACGATGCGCACGACGCCCCGGCGGATCAGAAACAATTCGTCGGCCCGTTCTCCGGCCCGGAACACCCATTCTCCGGCGGCGAGGTTGCGCTCCCGCACGCAGCGTTCGACCGCCTCACGCTCCGCGCATCCGGAAAACTGATGCAGGAGATCGAAGTCGCAGAGCGTGAGCGACGCCTCGTTTCCGGGATGCACCGGCAGATTTTCCGTCAGAATTCGATCCTCCACCCACTGCAGGGCGTCGTCCAGGGATTCAAACAGCCGCACATTCTCCCGCAACAGGCCCACCTGCTCGAGATAACCGCGCAAATCCCGCCCGGTGGAAAGCCTCCTCGGCAGGCGGCTGAACACGAGGAAACCGTCCCGCTTCTTTAACACCGCCTCGAAACGCTCCAGCAGATGCGCGGCCGTAAAATCGACCGAAGTCACCCGCCGCCAGTCGAGCAGCAGGTAGCGGCAGTGCTTCAGATCGGCGTCCAACTCGGTGAGCAGCTGATCGGTCGTGCCGAAAAACAGGCTGCCCTGCAGTTCGCACACGGTGATCTGCCCGCCACAGCGTTCGAGCACGGCCTGCTCGGCCGGCAGCCGATGCTGCTTCGACGCAAGCCTGCCGTCGGAAATCCGGCGGCGGATGACCGAGCCGTGGATTTGCTCGCGAATGAAGAGGAGAATCGCCAGCCCCAGACCGGCGCCGGCCGCGGCGATCAGGTTGGCCGTCACCGCCACGACGATCACGGCGGCAATGACCCCGAAATCCAGCAGCGTCGAACGCTGCCGCAGCAGCCCGAAATTCCGCCATTCAAACATGCGCGCGGCGACGACCAACAGGAGCCCCGCGAGTGCCGGCACCGGCACCCAGGCGATGCCTCCGCCGAGCGCCAGAAACGCCACGATGACCCAGGCGCCCTCGCAGATCCCGGAGAAGCGCGTGGTGCCCCCGCTCTCCCGGTTGACGAGCGTCGCACCCATGGTACCGGCCCCGGGCATTCCGCCGCAGAGGGCCGACGCCAGATTGCCCACCCCTTGGGCGATGAGCTCACGATTTGAGTTGTGCCGGCCGAGCGTGAGCGCATCGAGCACAACGCAGGTCTTCAGCGTATCCACAGAAAGCAGTATGGCGAGCGTGAGCGCCGGCATCCATACCCGTTCGAAATCCGACCAGTGCAGCGCGGCCCATCCGGTCCCGATCGTACCCATGGCCCGGCCGAGGCCGGCGGTGCCGTCGTTGAGCCGCCCGATGACGAGCGGGTTGTGCTCCAGCTGGCGCAGCGCGGGATCGATCCAGGCGCAGACGCCGAAGGCAATCAGCCCGCCCAGCAACCCGATGATGGCCGCGGGCACCGCCTTCGTGATCCGCGGCGCCACCAGCACGCTCGCGATCGTCGCCACACCAATCGCAACGGCGGCGGTTTGCCAATGTGCGGGGCTGAACACTCCCTCCCAACCGGCCGGGAGCCCGAGAACCTTCGGCACCTGGCCCGCAAAGATCAGCACCGCCACGCCGCTGAGGTAACCCGACACCACGGGGAACGGAATGTACTTGATCAACCGCCCAATCCCAACCGCGCCCAAGCCGAGCTGGATCACACCCGCAAGCGCCGCGACGAGCATGAGCAGCACCACGACCCGCGCGGGCCCGATGGCCTCCGCTTCGTTGTGCCCCGGGGCGAGGAGCTCGGAGGTGAGGGCCGCCAGCATCGCCGCGGCCGGCGCACAGGGAGCGGAGATGAGGCGGGGCGCCCCTCCGAGCCACGGCGCGAGAAGCCCGAGCACGCCGGCACCGATAATGCCGGCGCTCACGCCCTGCGCCACCCCCTCAGGCCCGAGACGGCCAAACACGGCGATGCCGTACGCAATTGACGACGGCAGGGCGACGAGCATCGCGGCAAATCCTCCCCAGAGATCTCCTGCCAGGCCCGGGAATTGACGGGAGAAGCGGTCGGCCGTCTTCGTTTTCACGGTGGCATCGTACCGGCTACAACGCCGCCTCCAGACGCCGAACGATGGTCTGCAGAATGCAAATGGCAGCGAACCGTTTGTCGTACGCAGCCCAGGCCTGCCGGCTCAGCTCCGCCTCGTCGTTTTCCAACTGACGCTCGTGCTCGCTCTCGTTCATGCGCCGCCGTAACGCCCCCAACAGAATCGGGCCCGCAGCGAATTCGCGAAACCGCCGGGTCCGTCGCCTCGATCACGCGCCACGGCGCCACTCCAGTATCGGTGTGTTGCAGGGTGCGCACGGGCACCTTCGTGAACCGATCGAAACCTTTGAAGTAATTCCAATCTTCCGGCCCAATCCTGCCTTCCGCCTCGGGTTTCTTCAGCCGATTCCTCTGCTCCGCTTTTGGCGGATGAAAACAAAACGTCACCCACTCCGCCCCGTCCGCGCCCAAG
Source organism: Opitutia bacterium (assembly GCA_947474365.1). Taxonomy (GTDB): domain Bacteria; phylum Verrucomicrobiota; class Verrucomicrobiia; order Opitutales; family Opitutaceae; genus ER46. The sequence continues at coordinate 28,431 of CANJIU010000028.1, forward strand.
ACAATCACGATGACTGGAGATCTCCGCGACCAGAGGTCAAAGTGCGCCTGTAACAGCCCCGTCCGAAGCGCCGGCAGTTTCGCAGCGCAGCGCCTTGACGAAAGCGACTGATTCAGTTCGGCGGCTTCAAACATCGCCGTCCTCCTTCACTTCGCCCGCCCAAATGGCGTCAGATTCGCCACCGCTCTCCGGCCTGGCCACCCCACCCGGCGCCGATGACGGTTGCAGACCCAAAATCCCTCCCGGCTGCACTCCCTTCCCAACACCGGCGGAACCGAGCCGTACGAGGTTCATGTGATCTCCGGCCCAGCGCCGGCAACGTTTCGGGAAAATCACAGCGTCGCAGGTTCCCAGGACGACGACTCCGCATGCGTTGCCATTTGCACCGCGCATTGTGTCCCCACCCCGCTCCACAGTTGTGCTTCCGGACGCCGGGTGGTTACGTCTGGCATTCCGGGTACCGGGCTAAAATGGGAACCCGGCCCGGCGTCACCAACCATGCGCTACTTGGAATACAAAATCGTCGAAGAGGTGGACATCGAACGCTTCGAACGCGTGATCAACGAACTGATCCGCGACGGCTGGGAACCTCACGGTCAGCTCATCATCCTGCCGCGCCATGAGAACGAAATCGCCGACGGCCTTTTTTCAGGCGATGGTGAAAATCGAAAGGGGCGCCCGCTAGTCCGGCGCGGTGGAATTTCCGCCCGCAAATCGCCCCCCGATTTTCCGCGGAGTTTGTCATCTCATGAATGACAAACTCCGCCGCGACTTTTTACCCCGCCCTTCACGATGCCGGGCCGCAGTGTCCGCCGACCGCAGATGACGGCAAGAAGCGCCTCCGATTCGCCAAATTGTGCGAAGCGGCGCGGACCATCGTGGAGCATGTTGTATCCATGAAACCCCAATCCTACTCGCCCACGGTCGCATCTCCGGAAAAGATCGATCCGAAATGGGCCTGGCATCATCGCGCGCTGCTCCGACTGGCGCAGAAACTCCGGAAGGCCCAGGCGGAACACGAACTGGCCGCCACCGCGCACTTGGAAAAAAGTGGCGTGGATCAAATCGAGGTCGCACGAGACGAGACCGACCACGAGGTGGTCCTCGCCGAACTGCACGCCGAGGAAGATCAATTGACCGAAATCGAGGCCGCGCTGCAGCGGCTCCGGAAGGGAACTTACGGTCTCTGTGAAGAAACTGGTTTGCCGATTTCCCCGGCACGATTGCAGGCGATTCCGTGGACTCGCTATTCCCGTTCGGCCGCCGAACGCAACGAGCAGCGGGCGCGGGCCGGCCATACCAAACGTTCATTCTAGGACGAAAGACGCCTCTTGCTGCTCAAATCTGGAAAATCAACCTGGGGGCAGACCGTGAAAAACGAATCAATCATCCGCGTGTTCACTGGTTCGGCGGTGTTGCTCAGTCTCGCGTTGACCTACCTTCTCGACCCGTGGTGGCTCACGCTAGCCGCCTTTGTCGGCTTCAACTCGGTCCAGTCGGCGGCCTCCGACTTCTGCCTGGTGGATTATTTTTTCCGAACGCTCCTGCCCGAAGGAACCCACCATCGCCCTTCAACGTCCGCCCCAAGTCAGTGAGTCGTATCATCACCCTTCGATGACAAGGCTGTCATTGCGAGGGGCGCAGGGTCGTGGCGATCCCGCCGGCTTGCTGCGGCGCCGCGCTTCTCGCCACGACAGTCCAAATCACGAGGAGTGCTGGTTCCAGTATTAGACATGTTTGAGGACTGGAGCCTCCCCCTCTCGGTGACGTACTGCGCAAATTCGGAGACGGAATTGCAGCGCGCCGCCGGAGCACGGTGTCCTGCGCAGCGCGCAACGCGCACGTCAGGGAGAGCAAGCGGCGAAGCTTCTGGCGCAACTTGCCGGTAGTCACGCCACCCGCAGCACCAGCCGGCACCACAATCGCCAGCATCAGCCGGTCTCGATCCGAAGCGCGTGAACCAATTCCGGGAATATTTTTTCCGACACTGGCGGCACAAGCCTGCGTGCTGGCGGTGGCTCCGCTGCAATCCGCCCGCGACCGGTCGAATCCACGACGATGCGGATGAATCCGCGGCCGGCCGAACTGATGCCTGACACTGCTTGGCACCGGCCGCCTCCGCGGAAGCTCACCGGACCGAGCTGCCGAAATGGCGCCCCCGCATCCGTTGCACGGCGCGGCCGGCGGCCACGAGAATCCGGGAATCGGCCCGCCGGGTTCCGCCGTGGAATCGATGTCCGGGATCGGCGTCGTGCATCGCCACCGTCGAGCGAATCGACTGGGCGTGCGTCCCCGCACGAGCCAGTGGCGGGCGAAATCCCCAACGGAATTCAGGCAAAACACCGTATCCGCTTTCTGGAGCAATCATCATTTGAATGGCTTTCATCGGCCCTCCTTTGGGTTGCGGCACATTCGCACTGAATCGGTTGACCTGCTGCGCACGCCTTGGCCAAGGCCTCGCGGATTCTCGCACCGTCCCCGGAAGGCATGGCTGTCGGCCTGGATGACACCGGTGAGACGGGAAATTCGTTCGTTTCCCGCGGTTTCGACCAGCCTCCAAACCCGGATCAGCGTAGCGGCCCACGGAGCCCAGCGCAACAGCCGGAGCATAAAACGCACCCGCGGATAGACCGTGCGCCCGACGAGCAGGCCCAATGGAATCGCCGCAAGTTTGGTGAGACCGGACATCTCCCGCCAACACGCCCAGGCAAAATCAATCCAAACCAGCGGGCGCACCGCCTCGGCGGCAAGAGAGACGTTCTGCGCACGGCGAACGGCAATCCGCCGCCGCAGTAACGCCTTGGCCAGCGCGAGTTCCCTCAACGTTTCGGGCGGAGGCATTCGCGGTCCTGGTTGAGTTCGTCCGCACTCGCCTCGAACGGACGCGGCAGTCGGTTCAAAAAACGCCGCAGACCGATGCCGGCGGTCACGGTCGCGACGACGTAAAACACCGCCAATCCGACGAGGACCGGAATGCGCGCGGTCTCCCAATAGATACCGACCAGCAGGAGGCTCGCGAACATCAGCGCCAGCGCGCCGAGCAGCATCGTCACCCCGATTCCGATCATGGTCTGAACCAGCCGGAGCTTTTCCTCCTGCAGTTCGATCGTCACCAACTCCAGCCGATCCTGCACGGAAGCCAAGAGGCCGTCGCCCAGCGCGCAGAGCGCGCCGACGAAGCCCGACGACCGTGCCGGAGGCGGAGTGTCCACAACCGAACTAGGTCTTGAAACGGCGGCCCAGCAATACGCCGGCGAGGAGGCCGGCGCCGACCGCAATCGTCAGGGATTGATACGGATGCGTGCGAATCGTCTCATCCGTATATTTGGCTCCGCTCGCGACCTTGCGTCGCGCGCCTTCATAGAACTGGGCGAGACGGGCCTGCGCCGCCTCCAGGCGTTCGTGCAGCGCGTCGACCGTACCGGCCGTCCGCGGGCCCGACGTGTCGTTACCAAGAATTTTTTCCGCCTCAACGACGAGGGCACGGAGTTCGTTCAGGATATCCTCCGGAGTCTGGGTGGCTATTTCCGATTGGGTTTTCATGGTATGGCTTTCTTGATTTTCCGATCCGACTGATCCCGACCGGGCCGATGACCCGGCTGAAACCAAGCTGGATTTCGGGTGATCGTCTCGCGCCACCATCGCCCAGATCAAAAAAAGTGCTCCGCATTTTACGCAAATTTCCGCGCATCCCTTGGCGACGGCGATACCGTGCGCAGCACCACCTGTTACCACGAAGTGACCGCACTGGCGCCAGACCCGACCCCGTTCCAGCGCGGCCCTAACGCTTCTTCGCTCGCGGCGTGGCGGGCGCCAACGCCTCGGCCTCCGCCACCGTCTTGGCCGCGAGTCCGGCGAGTCGCTTCACGATCTCGGGATTTTGCGCGGCCACGTCGTGCTGTTCCCCCGGATCGGACAACAGATCGAAAAGTTGCATCTTCGCCGGGGCATCCCCAGTCGTGAGCCCAGGATGGGCGCGGACCGAGGCTTGTTCGTAAGGTGCGAGGATGGTCACGCCATCGGGTGCGCGCGGATCCACCCAATGCTCCCCCAACCGATCGCCCGTGGCCAATCCGGGACTCGGCGCCAACAGATGTAATTTCCATCGGGCGTCCCGCACCATCGCGATCTGCCCGCCGCGCTGGCCGAAGATCACCGGATGCGGACTTTCCGCGGCACTCGTGAAAAGCGGCATGATGTCCCGCCCGTCGATGACCCGATCCGCCGGCGCCGCGACGCCCGCAACCTTCAGCGCAGTCGTAAACAAATCCATCATCACCGCCGGCTGCGCGCTCACGTGCCCGGCGGGAATCTTTCCCGGCCACCGCGCGATACACGGCACCCGATAGCCGCCCTCGTAAGAACTGCCCTTCATGCCGCGCAGGCCGCCCGTGCTTCCGCCGAACGTCGCGCCGTTGTCGCTCGTGAAGACGACGAACGTCTGCTCGTCGAGGCCCAGTTGCTTCAGCTTCGCGAGCACCTGCCCCACCCCCCAGTCCAGTTCCGCGACGGCATCACCGTAAAGGCCCGCGCCGCTTTTCTGATAAAAGGCCTCCGACGCGGCGAGCGGCTTGTGCGGCATCGCGTGCGGCAGATAGAGGAAGAAAGGGCGCGACCGGTTGCGCTCGATGAAGTCCAGCGCCCGCTCGGTGTAGCGCCGGGTGATCGTCGCCTGCACCACGGGGTACTCCACGCGCTTTTCGCCCTCGAGCAGCTGCACCGGGCGCATGTCGTTCGAGTAGGGGATGCCAAAATATTCGTCAAACCCGCGCCGCGTCGGCAGCCACTCCGGCTTCGCGTGACCGAGGTGCCACTTGCCGATCATGCCCGTGGCGAAACCCGCCGACTTGAACACCTGCGCGAGTGTCACCTCCCGCTCGGAAAGGTGCAACCCGTCCGCGTCGGGCCCGCCGTCGGGCGCTGGATTCTGGTTCATGCCGGAGCGAAACGGGTAGCGTCCCGTCAGCAACGAGGCGCGCGTCGGCGCGCAAAATGACATCGGGCAGTTGAAGTGCGTGAGTTTCGCGCCCTCCGCCGCCATGCGGTCGAGATGCGGGGTCTTGAACTTCGGGTGACCGTAGCACGACAGGTCACCGTAACCGAGGTCGTCCGCGAGAATGACGATGACATTGGTCGCCCGCGAGGCGGCAAAGAGCGGTGCGGCCAGCAAGAGGAGCGCGGGGAGCGCGAAGAGATTTGCTTTCATCAACAACAGGGTTCGAGGGTGACGCGGGGTTGGGAGCGGAACGTAAGACTGATGACGCGAGGCCCCCTCCACGGCAACCTCGGGCAAAGGAAAAATCCGATCCCAACGCCACGGGCCGTTTGTGTTTTCCGCGGACGCGGCCAGCGTCTGGCCCATGTCCCGCCACCACGCCTCATCGGAAGATATCGCGCTTGATCGCCTGCCCAAGGCACCGCTCAACCGAGAGAGCATCCGGGAAACCCTTTCGCTCGCGCGTTATATCAAGCCCTATCGCCGGCGCTTCCTCGCCGGGCTCGCCACGTTGTTTCTCAGCGCGACCTGCGGACTCGTTTTCCCTTTTCTCGCGGGAAGTTTGATCGACGCCGCGATGCGGCCGGGCGGAGTGTCGCTGCCGATGCTCGGGCCGCTGAGCCTGAATCAAGTGGCGTTGATTTTGGCAGCGGCGGTTTCCCTGCAGGCCCTGGCTTCGTTCAACAGCGCGCTGGCGTTCAATCGCGTGGGCCAGAGCGCCCTCGCCGATCTTCGCCGGGAATGCTACCAGCGGCTGATCGCGCTGCCGATGGCGTTCTTCGGCCAGCGCCGGATCGGCGAGCTCACGAGCCGGGTTTCTACCGACGTCGCGCAAATCGAGGGCGCATTGATCGACGCCCTGCCCCAGATGTGCCGTCAATCCGTGTTCCTGCTCGGCGGCATCACGCTGATCGCGATCACGTCCGGCCAGTTGACGGCCGTGATGCTCGGGACGCTGCCAATCCTGATTGCAGCGGCGGTTTTTTTCGGCCGACGGCTGCGGCGTTTCTCCCGGGAGACGCAGGACCAGCTCGCGGCCACGAACACGATTGTCGAGGAGACACTGCAGGCGATCGCGAGCGTGAAGGCCTTCGCCAACGAAACGTTCGAGCTGGGCCGATACGACGCCTCCAACCGCCGCGTGCTGGCGGCGGCGCTGAGCGCGGCGCGGTGGCGGGCGGTATTCGTCGCGTTCTTCATTTTGGCCCTCTTCGGCGGCATCGTGATCGTGCTGTGGTTTGGTGCGGGGCTGCTCCAGAGCGGGAAGATCACGCCGGGCGAGCTGACGCGTTTCGTGCTCTATTCCACCTTTGTGGCGGGGGCGATGGGCCAGTCGGCGGAGTTGTTCAGCCAGATCCAGAAGACGGTCGGCGCCACCCAGCGCGTCCGCGAACTCCTGCGCGAGCCAACGGAAATCGATCTCGATCACCGGCGCGCGACCACCGCCACGATGCCACCCGGCCGCTCAAAGGGCGCGGTGGAGTTTGCCGACGTGTGCTTTCGTTATCCGGCGCGAAAGGAAGTAGCGGTGTTGCGCCACCTCAACCTGTCCGCCCGCCCCGGCGAACGCATCGCCCTCGTCGGTCCCAGTGGCGCCGGCAAGTCCACCATCACGGCGCTGCTGCTGCGGTTCTACGACCCAGAGAGCGGCCACCTGTTGATCGACTCGCGTGACGCCCGTGACTATCCGCTCACCTGGCTCCGCGCGCAGATGGCGATCGTGCCCCAGGACGTGCTGCTCTTTGGCGGCACGATCGCCGAGAACATCGCCTATGGACGACCGGGTGCGGACGAGGCGGCGATCCGCGAAGCCGCCCGGCAGGCCAACGCCGACGTGTTCATCCGCGCTTTTCCGGAAGGTTATGCGACGCTGGTGGGCGACCGCGGCATCAAGCTCTCCGGTGGGCAGCGCCAGCGCATCGCGATCGCCCGCGCCATTTTAAAGAACCCGGCGATCCTGATCCTCGACGAAGCCACGAGCTCGCTCGACAGCGAAAGCGAATCGCTCGTGCAGGTCGCGCTCGATCACCTGATGCAGGGCCGCACGACGTTCATCATCGCCCATCGCCTCGCCACCGTGCGCAACGCCGATCGAATCGCCGTGATCGACGCCGGTCAGGTCGTGGAGCTGGGCACCCACGACGAGCTGGCCGCCCGGCCCGACGGCCTCTATCAACGCCTCAGCGCGCTGCAATTCGGCCAACTGCCCGCGACCGAACCAGGTACGCCGCTCGAAGCGCAGCCCTGAGCGAAAAATCCCAGGTCTTGCGCCGATCCCAAGTGTTGCGCACGGTTTGTCGTCCTCCCCGGAGGAACCACCAAAACTAAATCGTCATCATCCATGCCAACTCCCGTCGTCGCCCAAAAGTCCCCATACGTTCTCGATGCCAAGCCCGGCACCTATTGGTGGTGCTCCTGCGGCCAGTCCAAGGGCCAGCCGTTCTGCGATGGCTCACACAAGGGCTCGGCGTTTTCGCCTGTGAAAGTCGAAATCGCCGCCGAAGGAAAAGTCGCATGGTGCGGTTGCAAGCACTCGAAAAACGGTGCGTTTTGCGACGGTAGTCACAAACACCTCTGATTCGTCGGAGCGGGCCGTCAAAACGCCCGCGGCGCTGAATGCGACCGGGCCCGTTGATCGGATGCTCGTTGTTCCGACGGATCGCTCCGGGTGGATTCAATGATGGTCCGCAAAAAGATCCGCATAGCCGTTGACCGCGGGCGCCGCGTTTAGGGAACGCGGGTGATGGTTCGTCACGGCCAATCGCGGAGAATTTCCCGCAGGTGCGTTCGGACGGAGTTTTTCCTCCCGGTTCGCCGGGCGTTTGCGCTCCGTCTGCGGCAGGTCCGGAGCCGCGTTCACCACCTTGGCGTGCTCGCCTCCAACCATCGCGAGCAACTGGTTGACGACGCCGGTCAACTCCACCGTCTGCGCGTTGAGTTCCTCGGCGGCGGCGGCCGACTCCTCCGCGACGGCCGCGTTGGACTGGGTCACCTTGTCCATCTGCGAGACGGCGATGTTCACCTGGCCAATGCCCTCGGTCTGTTCGCGCGAAGCCGTGGCAATTTCCGTGACCAAACTGTCGACCTGCCGGGCTTTCTCCACGATCCCGACAAAGTGCTGCGCCACCTTGTCGGAGAACTGCGCGCCATGCTCGCAGCGCTTGACGCAGTCGTCGATTTTTTCGGCCGTCTGCCGCGCCGCGGTGGCGGAGCGCTGGGCGAGGGCGCGGACCTCTTCGGCCACCACGGCGAAGCCGGCGCCGGATTCACCCGCGCGGGCCGCCTCCACCGCGGCGTTGAGGGCGAGGATGTTGGTCTGGAAGGCAATCTCATCGATCGACTTCACGATTTTCGCGACGTTGGTGGCGGAGGCGTTGATGGCGTCCATCGCCGTTTTCATCGCGTCCATGTCGGCTGAGCCGGCATCCGCCGCCTCGCGGGTCTGGCCGGAAAGCGTCTTGGCCTGCGTCGCCGACTCGGCGTTGCGCTTGGTCATGCTGGAGATTTCCTCCAGTGCAGAGGACGTCTCCTCGAGGCTCGCGGCCTGCTCGCTCGCGCCTTCCGCGAGGGTCTGGGCGGACGCGGAAACCTGGTGGGCGGCATCCGTCACCTCGTTCGATCCCTCGGCCATGGAGGATGCGACGAGCACCATGTTTCGAGTCAGGGCGCGAATGATCCACCAGCAGGCCAGCAGCGTGACGCCGACGACCAGGCCCGTGCTCAGCGACAGGATGGCAAACTGCCGGCGGGCGCCGTCGCGGATCTGCTCCGCATTGCGGGCGTAGTCGATCGCCAGACGATCCTCCACCTCCTTCATGCGGTTGATCCGGGCGGTGCTGGCGTCGAACCACTCGGCCACCTTGATCCCGAAGCCCCCCGTAGCGGATTTCTCCGCGGCGACCGTACGCATCCGGGCCACGGTTTCGAAAGCCGGGCCGCTCATGCGATCGGCCACAAACTGCAGCTGCGCCTGGGAGGCGAAACTCTCGAAGACGCGCAGGTAGGTGCGTTGCATCGCCTCGATTTGCGTGAACCGCCGGAAGGATTCGCTCGTAAAGGCATCCGCGGTGAAGACACCCGTGAGGGTGGCGCGTTCGATGCCGGCCTGCTCCTTGGCCTGCAGAAAATTCACATAACACGAAATGCCGTTGCCGATGTCCGCATCCTTGCTGAGGTGCGACATCGCCACCACCACATCGAGCAACGCGGCAATCGTCTGAGTGTAATAGGCGGCGGAATCCGACGCCGACACCCGCAGCGCGGTAATGCCGGTGCGTTTCTCCGCCAAATTGCCTAGGCCGGCGACCCCGGCCCGCAATTTTCCCTGAAAGCCCGTCCCAAAACGGGCGGCGTCAAAGGTCTGCAGCAATCCGTTCAACGTCGCGACCATGCCATCGGTGGCCACCCGTTGGTCGCGCAACTCGCTGGCGAACTCCTTCCCGCCGCTGCCGAGAAATCCGGCGGATCGCCCCCGCTCCTTCTGCAATTCGTGGACAGTGTTGCCGACCTGCTGCAACACCGCGGAGTTTTGATCCAGGATCAGGTAGTCTTGGTAGACCACCCATTTTTCGAATGAGCTGCGAACACCGAAGAAGACCAAGCTGACGAGGGGAAGCAACACGAGGCCGAGAAGCTTGGAAGCGAGAGATGCCTTTTTCATGAGAGTAAGGGGTAGGTGCCGAATGGGGTTGGGAAGGGATGATTTTCGTGCCATTGGGCGCAGCGAAGGCCGGCGGGGAAGGGCGAAGGCGCGTTACCGCATCGCTATTATCGTACCGCCGCGCGCCGACCGTAGTCCTAACCGCCGGAAACCTTGATTTGAATCAAGGTTCCCCGCTGACAGCGGGTGCTCGCGTTCTCGGGGTGACACTCCGAACGCGCCGAATGCGGAGGGCCTACTTCAGTTAAATTGAACCACGGATCGACCCAGCGCGGAACGGAGGCCGGGGGAGGAGTGCCCACGGAAAAAACCGAAGCAGCGTAGTCCGAGTGTTCCGTGTTTTCCGTCGGCCCAAAGGCTTGGGGCAGGATGCACGCGGCCAGGCCCATGATCAGACCCGGGACCACGAATGGACCCGGATCCAGAGGCGGGAATTCTAAGATCAGTTTTTTAATCCTCAAAAATTGAACCTTTCGCGCCGGGGATCGTCCAAAGCGGCACCCATTCCCGCGTCACCGACCAGCGCCAAACCGGCGGATTTGGGGCTTGGCCGGGTGCGGCTGGGCCGAAGACTGGCCATCATGAAGGTCCCAGCGTGGTCCCAGGATGGTCCCGGCTAGGTCCCAGGAGATAGCTTGGCAACAGCCTGGCAGCAGCTCAGCAATACGGACTCAGCGGCAGGGCAAAGGTAACGCTCAACTCCACGTTCAACCCGTTCTCCGGTTCGATTGATAAATTCGTCTTCAAGCAGACGGAGCACGGGACGGTGGTGACGCCCAAACCGGACAAACCGGAGAAATGGAGTGCCAAGCAGGACGCTCATCAGGAACGGATGAATTACGGTGCGCGCCGCTTCTACCATGAACAAAAGCGAGACCCGTTGCGCTTTGCCCATTACCCGACCCGGACGAAGGCGCTGAAAATCCCAGAAAAATCAGCGCAGATTAGCGTTCGCTCCTCCGTACTCCGCCGTCCGAACTCCCAACCGACCACCGCTCCAGACGCCCAAAGTTCCGAAAGTTCTTCTGGCCACCAGAGGGACCCGGGCCTGACCATCCGAACGTGCCGCCACGTCAAATTGCCCTCTGGAAGATCGTCTGCCGGATCATCCTGATGATCGTACTCGGAGCGGTTCTTTTCGCCGGAGCCTGGTTTGGCAGATGGTATTTTTCCCCAGAACAGAGATACTCCCGGGTGATTTGGAGACTGCGAGATCAAGTCATGGCGGCCCAACCGCGGTCACGCGAAACCGTGAAGCGGGAAGAAGAAGGACGCACCCGGGTCATCAGCGCGATTCAAACCGCCCTGGCGAACGCACAATGCCAGTGCTGCGAGGCATCACGCGACAAGGTTCGCGCCATCGCGGACGAACTGCAGCAGACCAGCGGAGAGACCCTGCGCACCCGTCAGGGAATGTATGCGCTCTGGGCCAAACTTGAAGACGCCTGCCCCGCGATGCGGGACTACATCTGGATGACACAACTGCGGGAAATGCAGCGCGAGGGAATGATCCCGAAATTCAGTGATCCGGCCGGGAAACTTCTCGAACGGTGACCGGGGAAATCCCCGGGCGTCATCGATTCGCGTCCAGACACAGCCGAAAACCAATCGTGTAGTCCAGGCGTCCCGCGGATCCGCCGGACCGGGCCGCCGAGCGGCCGAGATTCGCCGCCGTTCTCCAACTGCCCCCGCGCGCCATCCGGTAATACCCACGTTCCGGACCCGTCGGATCCGTCACCGCCCCGCCGGGATAATCGCCATACCAGTCGTAGCACCACTCCAACACGTTGCCCGCCATGTCGAAAAACCCCCAGGCGTTGGGCCGCTTCCGGCCGACCGGATGGGTCGTACCCTCGCTGTTGGCGCTATGCCAGGCCATCGCGTCGGGCTCACCGGCATAGGCACCCGTCGTGCCCGCGCGACAGGCGTACTCCCACTGCGCCTCGGTCGGCAGGGTGTAGGCCAGGTCCGCGCCGAGCCGACCCGCGCCGCGCTCCCGCTCGGTCAACGTGCGACAGAACGCCATCGCATCGATCCATGAAACGCGCTCCACCGGCCGATCTTTGCCGTCAGCCTCAAAGGTGCTCGGGTTCACTCCCATGACCGCCAAGTATTGGGCCTGCGTCACTTCGGTCTTACCCAGCCAGAATTCCCGGCTGAGGGTCACCTGCATGCGCGGTCCCTCCGCCTTGTTACGCTCCGGCTCTTCGCGCACACTCCCCATCGTGAAGGTGCCGGGCTCGACGCGGATAAGTTCCAGGTTGAGATCCGTGATCACGCGGGTCCCCGGTGACGCCACCGACGCTTCCGGCGGCGCGGCGTCTACCGCCTCATTGCAAAACGCGGCGATGACGCCGAGCGTCACGATTCGCACCGCGGCGACAAAGGAACGGCGGAGCAAGCAGCAATCAAACCGGACAGGACAACGATCGGTGATCATGGTGGGCGTGGTGGGGTGGGTCGGGCCAAACGTCGCACCCGCCTCCATCAAGCGTACCGCGCCAATGGAAAAACGTGCGGCGCTTGCGAACGCCCGTACAAGGCGAAGTCTGCCGTCACGCGTCGTTTCTGGCTCGTCATTTCTTGGCGGAAACGGGCCGTTTGTTGCCAAGGTCGATCGCGATGCGGCCAAACTCCGCCGGAAAGTTAGTCACGGCGGCCGACCCACACCGACGCGGCGCCGGAGGTCACTTCGCCCTTCGGGCGTCCTTCACCACGGCACCGCCCTTGACGACCAGCGCGACGTTCTCAAGCAACGTCACATCGGCGAGCGGATCGCCCTTCACGGCGACGAAATCGGCGAAGTAGCCCGGCACCAAGCGGCCGACCTTGTCCTTCCAGCCAATCAGGTCCGCGGCATCGGTGGTGGCCGACTGAATCGCCTGCATCGGCGTCAAGCCCCACTGCACCATGTGGCGGAACTGTTTCCCGTTCCAGCCATGCGGATACACGCCGGCGTCGGTGCCGTAGGCGACCTTCACGCCCGCCCGCACCGCCTTTTGGAAATTCTCCCGCTGCAACCGGCCGACAAGACGTTCCTTTTCGATGATCTTCGGCGGATAACCCATCCTTCCAAATTCGGCCAGGATGTAGTCGTCGTTGTAGATGTCCGCCACCAGCCAGGTGCCGCGTTCCTTCATCATCGCGATGGCCTCATCGTCGAGAAAACTCCCGTGTTCGATCGAGGCCACTCCCGCGCGGATTGCGATCTTGATCGCCTCAGTTCCGTGGGCATGGGCCGCCACTTTCCGTCCCCACATCTTCGCCTCCTCCACCACCGCCTTCATCTCCTCGAAGGAATACTGGGGCGCGCCGACGGACTCCTCCTCCGACAGCACGCCGGCACTGGCCGCAATCTTGATCCAGTCCGCCCCGTACTTGATGTTTTCCCGGACCCGTTTGCGGACGCCTTCGACGCCATCGGCGATACCGGAGATCCGGTCGAATTTCAGGTAGGGCGAAAATCCATTGAGGTCGCCGTGGCCGCCGGTGGCACTGAGGGTGATGGCCGCGCAGAGCATGCGGGGCCCGACCACCTTGCCGGAGTCAATCGCCCGGCGCAGGGCAAGATCGATGTACTCCGCCGCACCGAGATTCCGGATCGTGGTAAAACCGGCCTCGACCGTCCGGCGCGCATAAACGTGTGCGCTGATCGCAAGGTCGATCGGGCTCTTGCGAAACCGGTCACCATAGTAGTCCTCCGGCTGCGAAACCACATGCGTATGACAGTCGATCAGACCGGGCAACACGGTGTAGTCACTCAGATCGATCAGCGTCGCCGTCGCCGGCACGGAGGATTGGAGCGCCGCCGCCGGACCGACCGCCTTCACCCGGTCCCCCTCAATGACGAGAAGCTGCTGCGCGAGCACGCTCGCCGTTTCAGGAGCGATGAGCCGGCCGATCCTCACGGCAACCACCGCGGGTGGTTTGGCGAGAGCGGCAGATTCTTCCGCCGCCCGGGCAATAACGACAACGCCCACGAGGGCCATCACCAAGGAAAAACGAAGGTGCATTCCGCGATGCAACAGGACACCGCGCGGCGCGCAACGTCGCGTTTGCGAGCCCGGAATCAAAGACCCCGCTCACCGCAAGCCCTCACAGCGCCACCTGCAGCGACAGGATGACCTGCCGCGGCGCCCGATAGGTGAAAATCGAAGGCGTGCCGTTGGTCAGCACCTGAGTCGGAATCAATCCCTGGGAATCGAGCAGGTTGCGCACGTTTACTTGCAGCTTCCAATCGGACTTCAGGTGCAGGAACTCGAGCTTGCGCAACGCGTATGAGGCAAACGCATCGAGCGCGAACTCCGGCGAACCCTGGAACGGCCGGCTCAGATCGAGCACCTGCTGGCCGCCCGGCGTCGTCGTGAGGTGGTAGCCGAGCGTGTTCGCACTGCGCCACCGGCCGCCAAGCCCCGCCGTCAGCCCGCGCAGCCGTCCCTCGGTGAAGGAATAGCTCAGAATCCCGTTCACCCGCCACTCGCGCTGATTAGCCACCACGATGCCGTTGGTCGCGGTCAGGGGATCGCGCTGCGTCGCGGTCCATTGGTCGTAGATCTGGTGGATCGTCAGCGGGCTGGTGGCCGTGTATTTCTCAACATCCCAGCCGGCCCCGAAGGTTTTCCATACTGGCAGCCGCTGCTCGACCCACCGCCACCAGGTGTCGTCGATCTGCGTCACGGTGCGCTGGCGGCCCACGCTCAACATGCCCCGCCAATTCGTGGTGGGATTCACGGTCATCTCAATGTCGTATCCGGTCGCCTCGGACGTGTTCGTGACCTGATAGTTCGCCGTGGCGTAGCGGTTGAAGTCCATGCCCTGCATCGGCGTCTTCGGCGCGACCTGCAGGATCCGGTTCTCGATGTTGATCGGGATCGTCCGGAGGGCGCTGACGATGTTGTCGGGCCGGGAATTCTTCTGGTCGTTCACATAGCGGTTGACCCTCAGATTGAACTTTCCGTCGGCGAGGTTGACGCTCAGCCCGTAGTCCTTGCCGATGCCATTGGAGCCCGGGATGGACTTCCCAAACGGGTCAAACCACGTCGCGGCCTGCACCGCAAAATTGTCCGACTCCGAATAATGAACGGACAGCCACGACAAGGGGCGCCCCACGACGCCCCAGTTGATCGACTGCCCGTTGACCGAGTAGTCCCAATCGTTCGAAAAATGCGTGTTCTCCAGCCGGGGAAACAGGCCGTTGGTCTGGCGGCTGATGGACGCGGCATCGAGGGAGGTCTTCATCCGCACGCGGCTTTCGCGCCATCCGTAGGTAACGATTACCCGGTCCTTCAGGAGATAGCTCTGGTCGGCAATCGAGCGCGAGATGACGTTGCGGACCGTTCCGCCCGCGACCGGATATGAGCCATCGGGGTTGTCGTACATCCGGGCTTCGAGCGCCTCTCCGCCCGCTCCGGAAAAATTCAGCGTCGGCCTAAAATCGAGCGCCCCGCCGGGCACCGGCGCGCTCACGTGGTCCACGCCGTTTCCCAGATAGGTGCGCAGGTAGACCAAACGCGAGGCGTCGGCCAGATTGGTCCGCGCAGCGGCGGTGAGAAAACTCGGAGTCCCGGAAAGAATCAGGCGCGAACCCTGCGAGGTCGTCTTGAAGTCGGAGTAGCTGTACATCGCCGCCAGGCGGTGCCGCCCGAGCCACGCCACGATTCCCTTGGCGCGGGTGAAATCCTGGTCGTACGAGGCTGTCACCCGCGACTCCTGCCGATCATCAAACGCGCGGTTTCCGAGCGGATTCGCCTGCGAGTACAGTTTGCCAAAATTCGGATTGGTGGTGAGGCCGTCCGCGAGGAAGCGGTTCGCATCGACGATCAGATCGAAGCTGTTGTTGCCATCGACCCAACTGCCCTGGCGCGTAGAGGCGCGCTCGTTCATGAATCCCGCCTCAACGAAGAAGTTCTGCGTAATCTTCTGCTCGATGAAACCGTTGAACACCCGGCCCCGTCTCCGCACCTGGTTGCCGTCGCCGTAAATGTTCGCGTAGGGGTCGTAGATCGACGGACGCACCAGGCTCCACTCGTACGCCTGATCCTGCAGCACAGGGGCCCGGGTGTGCAGACCCACGACGCTGACCGTGTTGAGCCAGTTCGTGACGGGCTGGTTGGCCGGGGTGTTGCCGGACATGAGGACCAGCCCGTTGATGCCATTGCGCGCGAACACCGCGCCCTGTCCGTTGGCGGTGATGCGCGTGGTCAACGTCGCCGCGGCGGTCGTCGCGTTGATCCCCGAATTGTCGAAGGCTGGCCGGCCGCCATCAAGCCACGGTGTGACATAATCGTGCGCCGGAATCATCGACGCGCGCGAGGCGTCGCGCTGCACCCACTCTCCGTTCAGGCGGACGGTCGTGTTGGCGAACGGGCGCAACGTGACCGCGCCGTAGAGCCGGCGGTTTTCGTCGCGATTGGTGAGCCGGAACGTCCGGTTGTCGGCTTCCAGCGCGGCGATCCGCAGGGCGGCCTTTTTCGGCACCAGGACGTAGTTGGCATCGAGCGCAAAGCGATGTCCGGAAAAATTGTCGCGCCGGTACGAAAGCGTGGTGCGCCGACGGAACTCGGCCTGCTTGAGACTGCCGTCGGTAATCCCGCCGGGATTGCCGAGGCCGAAGAGGATGGCGTTGGGGCCGCTCGCAATCGAGATGCGATCGGTGTTGTAGGCATCAAGATCGAAACTCGTCTCGAAGAAACTGCGCAGCACGGTCACCGCGCCGAGGCCGCGGATCCGGTTGCTGTTGTCGATGGTCAGGGCGCCAAACCCGACGCCCTGGTCGCCACCGGGTGTGTATTCGAGGTAGCCCTCCACATTGGTTGAGTAGAGATAGACCTCGTCGAGGTTGCCGAGACCAAGGTCGCTCATCAGTTCCTGGGTGAAGACGGAAATCTGCGACGCGACGTCCTTCAACGGCGTCTTGATCCGGCTGCCCGCGAGCGTGCTGCTGGCGTGGTAGCCCACGTCGGCGTCCGCCTCGATGACGAAGGGCGAGAGGGTGACGGTCTGTTCAACCACCGGCCGCGCCGGCATGGGAGGAGCGACTTGCGCCAGGAGCGAAGCGGGGAAAAGTACCGCGCCCAAGAAGGCGGCGGCGAGCGAAAGGGCGGGCCAGGCGGGAGTGGGCATGGGGGGAGCGACAGGCGAAGCACCGCAGGTTCAGAAATCGACTGACAGTGAGAACGCGACTTCGCGCGGATCCTGCACTTGGTAGATCGTGGTGATGAGATTCGGATTCGTCCAACCGTAGAAGGACACCCGGGGATCGTTCACATTGATCGCATTGGCGTTCGACGAGGTGATCGAGGCACCGATGAACTCGTTCCGGTTGAAGGCATTTCTCACATTCACCCGCGCGGTCAGCCGCCGGTCCTTGCCGATGCGCGTCGTGTAGGCCACGAACGGGTCGAAATACCAGATGCGATCGTTGTAGAGCGGCGACTGCAGGTCCGTGGCGAGGCTCGTCACCGACTGGCCGGCGATGGTGAGGGTGATCGGACGCGTCGCATAGGAGACCACGCCCTTTTCCCGCAAGCGGGTGGAGAAGCCGCCGCGCCAGCCGGAACCGAACGTGTAGGCCAGGGTGGAGTTGAAACGCCACTCACGCACGGCCGGATTCGACATCCCGTTGAACTGGATCAGCTGCAGCGCCTGCGGCAGGAGCGTGTTGGTGTAGTTCGAATACATCGTTGTCGACAGGTTCGCGCCGCTGTCCGCCAGCGGGATGTTTTTCCACCCGGTGATCGGCTTGTCGCCCAGGTTTCCGAACACGACTTGACCAGTCGAGCTCACCGCCACGACCGGCCGGTTCTGGCGTGAGGTGTTGTCGAACGCGTACCACTCCAGCGACTCCATCCGCTTAATCATGACCGGATCGGTGGCGTAGTTCAGCCAGTTGGGTCCGATGTTCGACTTGATCGACTT
This sequence comes from Opitutia bacterium, assembly GCA_947474365.1. Lineage (GTDB taxonomy): Bacteria > Verrucomicrobiota > Verrucomicrobiia > Opitutales > Opitutaceae > ER46. Next base: position 46,004 of record CANJIU010000028.1, read on the forward strand.
AGTCCGCCCGACGGAAACACGGAGATCGAATTTCTTCACCCGGCCGGAAAGCTCGATTTCCGTACCTTTCGCGAGGCTATCGGCATAGACCCGGTAGTAGTCGACGAGGTTGTCGATCGCGTTGAAGCCTTCGCTCGTGGCGGACTTCAGGTAGTAGTCGTTGAACTCGGGGCGGCCGAGCGCAGCCGAGCGCAGGCGCTGGATCGCGAGATAGCGGCCCTCCAGCGTATAGGTGCTGCGCCGGGTGCCGACGTTGCCATACGTGTTCCCCGCGTCGGTGTTGGTCTGGGCCGTCTTGAACTGGTTGACCCTCAGGCCGAGCCCGCCGAGTTGGAAGCTGACACCGTAGTCCTTGTTGTCGCCGGTCGGGACCGGATAGAGCGTGCCGGTGATGTCGTGCACGACCGAGGGTGAGGCTTCGTTGCTGGTCGAGAGATTGTAGAACACGGACATCCACTTCAGCGGGTGGACGACCACCGACTTGGTCGTGTTTTCAAAGGTCGGCAGCCCGCTGAAACGCGCCCAGGGCACGTTGTCGAACACCGGGGCGAGGCCGGTCTTGGGATCGATGGCGCGGGCCGTCGCATCGTATTCCTTGAGTCGAACGGAATCCCACCGCCGGCCGTAGGTCAGCACCACGCGTTCCTTCAACAGGAACGCCTGCCAGGCGGCGTACTTGGAAAGATCCCCGGAGCGCTGCCCGCTGGCGGCGCTCGTTCCACCGCCCACGTCGAACAAGCCAACCTGATACGGCTTGCCCGCCGCATCGTTGAACGTCCAAGTGCCAAACGGATCCAAGCCGCCCTGGCTGTCGTAGCGGTTGGCCGGGTCGGTCGGATCGATGTAGGCGCGGGTGCGAAAGAGGCGGTTGTTGGCCACCATGTAGCGCCCGGTCGCGCTCGTGCCGTCCTTGGCGTTGGCCGCCGTGATCACGCTCGGGGCAATCTTGAATCCCGTCACCGGATCGACGGCCCCATCGTCCTTGATGATGCGCAGGAAGTTCTGGGTGCTGCGCTCCACCTCGTTGTAGCCGACATTGGTGGAAAAATTGTGCCGGCCGAACCACGCGAGCCAGCTGCCGCGATATTTCGTAGAGGCGTCGAAGAGATACGCCAGCGAGGCGCGGACATCCTTGTTGCTGCTATCATTGATCGTGGCCTGCTGGGCGCCTTCGAGAAAATAACTGCCGAGGAGGGGGTTGGCCGTGCGGTTGGCGGCGTTGGTCGCGCGATTCGCGGCCTGCTGCGCGCCGGTGGCAATCGGGTCGAGCGGGATGAAGCCGGCGTTGTAGCGGTATCCGCTGGGGTCGATGTTCAGCAGCGCCTCGGTTGAGGCGTAGCGGTTGGTCAGGCGCTCGCGGCGCGTCTCAAAGTTCGCCGCCATTTCGAGATAAAGGTCGCGCGTGAGGTTGACGGTCGCCTGCGCCATGACGCGTTTGGCGCGGGCGATCGAGGGATGGCTGCCACCGTAGACATTGTAGCGGCTGAACGGATAGAAGCGCTCGTCGGTGAACGTCGCGGTATTGGCCGCACCAAAATCCGTGGCGATCCCCACCCCCGTCAGATAACCGCCGAGCGGGCGGACCGTCGGGGTGTAACGATAGGTGTAGACGCCTGGCTGGGAGATCTTCGCGCCGTAAGTGTAGGTCGGCGGAGTATCCTGTCCGCTGGCCCAGTTGACGAGGTAGGAGGTCGCGTTGGGCGTGGTGGCGGTCTGGCCGATCGGAGTCGGACTGACGTCCGGCTGGTTGTAGGCCGTGCGGTTGCCGATGCCCGGATTGACCCAGAGCGACACCTGGTCCTTGGGCAGCACGTAAATCGGCCGGGAGGAATTTCGCTCCATCAACTCAGTGTAGACGTCGAGCCGCACGCGGCGGTTCGGCGTGTAGCCAATCGTGCCGAAAATCCGGCGATCCTTTTCGTAGCTGGGCTGGAGCGGAAACCGCCGGTCGCTGTCGAGCAGGTCCATCCGGAACCCCAACCGGTCGCGGATGAGCGGCTGATTGTAGTCGATCGCCCCGCGCCGGGTGCCGTTGGTGTCGGTCATGAGCGACACATTGTGTTTCACGCGCGTGAGGATCGCGGCGTTGTAGCGGGAATCGGCGAGCCCCGCGGGCGAACCGAGACCGAAGAGAATCGCATTCGGGCCGCTGGCGATGGTCAGGCCGCCGTCGCCCGTGTTGTAGACGTCGTTCGGAATGTCAGTCTTGAAGAAATTCCGCGTGTTGCTCGTGCTGCCGAGGCCGCGGGTGCGGCTGATCGCGGAGTTGCCGCCGCCGCCCTCGCCGAAGAACTGCGCCGTCACGCCGTTCAGTTCGGCCGCCGTCTCGGTGTTCATGCTGTAGCTGAACGCGTCGTTGTTGTTGAACGCGCCGATGTCGGCCAGGAAATCGGGCGTCATCACCGACACCTGCGACGCGATGTCCTTGAAATCCGTCTTGAGCCGGCTGCCCGCGAGCGTGCTGGTGGAGGTGTAGCCGGTGTCGGCATCCGAGGTGATGACGAACGGCGAAAGGGCGACGGGTTCGTCAGTGGGGGCAGACACCGGAGTGGTTTTTTGCGCCAGCATCACCGGCGCGAAAAAAAGGACACCGAGGAGAAACCTCGGGAAAGGAAACAGGTGGGAATGGTCGAGGGACATCAGGGGTGATGGAGTGAACCGGATCGGCCAATTCGGAAGTCAATGCGCCATCAAATGACTCGCACCGGGCAAAACAGCGATTCGGGTAGACGTATGTTACCGAGGGCTTGGGCGTCGTTGCAATAGACAGATGCGGAATCTCTTGTTGTTTTGCATCCCTGCAAGACGCCATCGGCGGCTTCCAAGCTTCCTGTCCGCTTTTCGGTCCGGGCGCGGTCCGATCGAGTTCCCAATGACGAAACCCCAATCATGATTCCCCCCGTCGGCACGCGGATGCAAAACCACCAGAGAATCCTCACAAAGCCATGTTTTTCCAAACACCGACGTGCTAACCTCGGCACGACGGCGAAAGTGTGTGTTCCATATTCGAGGCACCCACGGACCCGTACGCTGGCCCAGCGCAGTACCACCCACCAATCCGGACTGTAGTCATATTCCCCTCCCCATGAAAACCGTCTGCCTCGCCACCGCACTCTTCGCCGTTTCGAACTGCGCCTTCGGACAGGTTGCGACCAAAGCGAGCGTCGAATCCGACCCGATCGTCCTCTCCCCCTTTATCGTCGATACGTCAGCCGACCAAGGTTATCGCGCGTCGTCCTCCACGTCTGGGAGTCGGCTCAAGACGGATCTGAAAGACATCGCCGCCTCCGTGAACGTCCTGACGAACGAATTCCTGGACGATCTCGGCGCCACCGACATCGCGTCGGCCCTCGCGCTCGTCGCCGGTGCCGAAAACGACCAGACCACCGACCCCACGTCCATCGGCCTGAATCAAGGTTACCTCGGCGGCGATTTCGGCGACGTCAACACCCGCTCCGGTGAAGTCCGGGTACGGGGTCTGGGCCGCGCCTCGACGGCCGCCAACTACGTCCCGGTGATCGCATCCACCGACCGTTACAACATCGAGCGGGCCGAATTCCTCCGCGGGGCCAACTCCATCCTCTTCGGTTTGTCCGAGCCCGCCGGCCTCATCAGCTACTCCACCAAAATCGCGAGTCTCCAGAAGGACATCAGCAAGGTGGAGACCAAGGTGGACAACTTCGGCACCCACCGTGGCGTGCTCGATCTCAGCCGCACCTTGGTCAAGGACAAGCTGGCGCTGCGGGGCGTCGGTCTCTACTCGGACAAGCGCTACCTCGTCGACACCGCCTACTGGCGCGACAAGCGCCTCTTCCTCACTGGCACATACCGGCCGTTCAAGGCCACCACTGTGCGCGCGTTTGTCGAGCATACCGACACGGGCGGCCGTCGCCCGAATTTCCGCACCTCGCAGGACAACGTCTCGGGCTGGCTTGCGCTCTACAACAAGTACGCGCCGCTCCTCACCCCTGCCCAGCTCGCCTCCGCGTTCTACTGGGACCCTACCGTCTTCAACGCCTCCGGCGGCCCCACCAACAGCGTCGTCACGGTCGGTGGCCAGACCATCGATCTCGGCCTGTTGCGGCGCGGCAATGACGGCAACGCCAATGCCACCGCGCTCTTCTACGACAACCGCGACTGGAAGACGCCGCAGGGCAACACCGCTACCATCACGTCCTCGCGCAACGGCGCCGGCACCGTCGAGGCCGCGGCCTTCCGCGGGATGTTCGTCCGCTCATCCGATCCGCTCGAAAACCGTCCCAATCCCTACGCCGATCCGCAAATCACCAATCGCGCCATCCTCCCTTACGATCGGGTCGAGATCGGCGCCCTGCCCGGCAACTACCGCTGGGAGCGCGGACGCAAGATCAACGTCACGGTCGACCAGCATCTGACCGACGGTCTCGATCTCTCAGCCAGTTTTCAGCGCGAAGTTTTCCGGCAAAAGCAGCAATACAGCCCCATCGCCCAGCAGCAGCAGGTCTCGATCGACGTGAACGTGAAGCTGCCCGATGGTCGCAACAATCCGAATTTTCTTCGGCCCTACATTTTCGGCCGCCAGCTCGGTGACTACAACCATCAGACCGCCGACAATTTTCTCGTGCAGGCGAACTATGATTTCGATTTCGCCAAAAAGACCGAACGCCTCGGCTGGCTCGGCTTTCACCGACTCACTTCCCTCTACACGCGCGCCGAGGCGGACCGGTTGACCTACCGGTGGAATGTCCAGATCGACAACACGATTCCCGGCGTGATGACCGCTGGCCTCACCGCCGCGTCGCGCCACCTCTATCAGTTCTGGTACATTGGCGACCCCGTGCAGGTGGGGGACACAGGCCTCCGGCTGACGGGGTTTCCCACGACGACCGTCACAACTGCGGATCGCGCCTACAACTTCATCTATTACGATTCCACCACGCGGACGTGGAAGCAGTCACCCACTCCGCTCCAGACATCCAACCAACTGATTGCCGGCGGCCGCAATTACACGAGCCAGGAAAACGACGGCCTCGGCGCATCACTGCAGAGTTTCTACTGGAAACGCCGCATCGTCACGCTCGTGGGGTGGCGCAAGGACAACGTCGACGCCTTCACGCACACGCTTGTCTCGACCGCCGAGCCCCTGACGGGGGCCACGCGCTCCGATTATCTCAAGAGTTCAATTCCGCAGCTCAGCAACTCAAAGGCGACAGCCACCCAGAGCATCGTCTTCCACGCCACGAACTGGCTGCGCCTCTTTGCGAGCCGTTCGGAAAACTTCGCCGCCACGGCGTCGCGCACCGATCCGCTGTTCCGCCCGATCGCCCCACAAAACGGCATCACCAAGGAAGCCGGCATCGGCCTGGATTTATTCAACGGCAAGCTCAACCTTCGCGCCTCCGCCTACAACTCGTCGCAGAACCTCGCGACGAGCGGCGGATCCGCCAGTACTGCCAGCCTCCGCGTCGAGGTCGTCGAGGACCAGATCTACCAGGCGCTCGCCGCGACGGGCCGCCTCGCCGAGTGGTCCACGTTCGGCCCCAATGGCGTGACCAAGAACGAGTACAACCGCCCGCTCGATGTGTCGGCCACGGAGGATTCCGTCTCCAAGGGGGTCGAGGCCGAGGTCGTTTACACGCCGCTCCCCGGTTGGCGGATGGCGTTCAACGCCAGCAAACTGGAGAATGTCAGCACGAACGTCGGCCGCGAGCTCGGCGAATTTCTCGCGGTGCGCGCGCCGTTCTACCGAAAATATTTTCAGGAGGGTCTGCGGACCGATGGCTCGACCAACGCCCGGCCAAGCACAGCTACGCTCATCAGCACGAATTTCGCCAACGCCGTCGCCGCCAATTACGTCGGCAACATCCTGAAGGAGGGCACCTCTAATCCGGGGATTTCAAAATACTCCTTCAAGCTCCTCACGAGCTATGGATTCCGCCAGGGCCTGCTCAAGGGTTTCAGCGTCGGCGGCAACGCGAGCTGGGAGCAGGGCAAGATCGTCGGCTTCGCCCTGCTCAACACGACGTTCAACATTGGCGGACTCGACAACTACGCCGGCACCGTCGCCGATCCGAATCACCCGTTTATCCGCAGCTCGACGATCTCCGGAGGTGCGTTTGGCAGTTATCGGAAGAAGATCTACCGCGACCGCGTGATGTGGAAGATTCAGCTCAACGCCCAAAACCTCTTCGGCGAACACGGCCTCCGCCAAATCTCCGTCAATCCCGACCAGTCGAAAGTCTGGGGCGTTGCACCGCCTCGCACCTGGGAATTGTCGAATTCGTTCGAGTTCTGAGCTCACTCCACGCCCCCGCTGTCCTCCCATGAAACTCTTCCCCACCTTCGCGGCATCATGCGCGCTTTCCGGCCTCGCCGCTGCTCAGGTCGTCCCGGCTTCGTCCACCGCCGCGACACCCGCAGCCAGCGACTCCGTCGTTCAACTCAGTCCGTTTACCGTCGTCTCGGAAAACGACCGCGGCTATCGCGCCGAAAACACCCTCTCCGGTTCCCGACTTAACTCCTCCCTCAAGGACACACCCGGCGCCCTCGATGTGCTCACCAAGGAATTTCTCGACGACATCGGCGCGACCACGCTCGAACAGGCGCTTGCATTCTCCACCAACTTCGCGGAGGACGCGGGCGATTTCGACAGCCAGGGCGTGATCAACACGATCTTCCCCGGCGCGCAGCTCAACGTGAACTTTCGCACCCGCGGCCTGGGCGGCACGATGGCCCGCAATTATCTGCAGACTGATTCGCGCCCGGCCTTCTACACCGTAGAACGCATCGACAACTCCAGCGGCCCCAACGCCATTCTCTTCGGCCTCGGCAGCGCCGGTGGCGTCGTCAACATCACGACCAAGCGCGCCAACGTGAATCGAGCCGCGTACGGACTCGATTTCCTCTTCGACAGCAACAGCAGCCGCCGCGTCACCGCGGACGCCAACCAGGTGCTGATCCCCAAGACCCTGGGATTGCGCGTCAACGGCATCGCCGAACGCACCAAGAAATACCGCGCCAATTTTTCCAACAACACCGACGGCGTCCATCTCGCCACGACGTGGCGCGCCACGGATCGCACGGAAGTCCGCGCCGAGTTCGAACGCGAGCACACCACCGGTAGCGTCGCCTATCCCGGTCCCCATCTCGTCAACACCTACGTCACGAACTGGCTCGACCGCGGCTCTCCGGTCTTCGATCTGCCCGTCAACTGGGACACGCTCACGGCCGCCCAGCGCAACGCCCTCGTGAATCCCGCCGGCTCGCCCGTCGCCTTCAACACCATCGGCGCCGCCGCCAGCCCCGTCGTCGTGCAGAATGGCGACCGGTCGTTCCTCATCAACGCCGCCAACTCACTGTTCACCAACTCGAGCCTCGGCAGCAACGACGCCAACAACCGGCAGACGATCGATCCGCGCTTCTTCAATCCTCGCGGCAACATCAACGGCCCCGGCGGCCGCAAGGGCGTCGATCGCCAGATCTTCGCCGTCGCCGTCGATCACAAACTCGCCGAGCAACTCTACCTCAACCTCTCCGCCTCGCGCGAAACCGGCCGTGCGGACACTTATCAGGCCTTCGCCAACGGTGCCGCGAGCGGCGCCACGATTCTCACCGACGCCAACCGTACGTTCACCAATAGCACGCAGATTCTCAACCTCGGCGGCACCGCCCTCGCCACCAACGCCGCCGGCCAGGCAATCAACCCGTTCGCCGGCCAATATTACACCCAATCGCGTTGGTTACATCGCACCCAGCGCGGCGAGCGCGAAATTATCCAGGGCACCGCCGCCTCGCAGTTCAACCTTGGCCGCTGGCTCGGCTCGCATCGCGTGGTCGGCACCGCCTCCTACATGGAGAGTTCCGCCGGCAGCGAGAATTTCCGCGACTCGTGGCTCTACGCGCCATTCAACGCCGATCCCGTCAACACCAACAACGGCGTCGTCCGCCGCCACTACGCCTCTCCACTCGACGCCGCCAATTTCTTCGTGCCCGACTGGCGCGAGTTCCCGACCCTCACGTGGAACCACCCGACGCGCGGCCCGATCAGTACCGGCTGGGTGACTGAGGGCGAAAATTTCCGCACCGCCCGCCAGTTCTCCTACCTCGGCGCCGCGCAGAGCCGTTTCTTCAACAACCGCCTCGTGCTGACGACCGGCTACCGCGTCGATGAGACCACCGACTACGTCTACGGCCAGAAGATCGTTCGCCCGCCTGGCTGGGAGGCCAGCAACGGCCTCAACGTGCTCGATCGCACCAGCGTTGCCAAGACCCCCAATCGCGGACCCACGCGCACCCTCGGCGGAGTGTTTCACGTGACTCAATGGATGTCCGTCTACGCGAACAAGAGCACCAACTTCGGTCCGCCCCGCGGCAACATCGTCGGCCCCGACGCCGTCACGCCGCCCAACACCGCCGGCAAGGGCCTCGACGCCGGCCTCAAGTTTGATCTCTTCGGCGGCCGCGTCGCGTTCGACCTCGGCTACTTCGACACCTCGAACAACAGCGTCACCGAGGTGCTCACGCTCAACCTCAACAGCGCCGACAGCATCCGCGGCGCCTACAACGCGGTCTTCCCGATCCTCAACAATCCCGCCGGCACCACCCGGCTTTTCAACTCCGCCGATCCCGCCGCTGTCGCCAGCCTCATCGCCAGTTACCCGCTGGTCCGCCCCGTTTACAACGCCAACGCCGACATGCTCGACCAGGCGAGCCGCGGCTACGAACTCCGCCTCACGGCGAACCCGTTGGCGGGCGTGCGGATTCGCGCGACCGTTTCCAAGACCGACCGCGAACGCGAGAACCTCTACCGTTTCACGCTCCCGATGGCCGCCCAGCTCCGCACCTACATCAAGGACCTGCAGGCGAAAAATCCGTCCGTAAACGTCGGCAACCTCGCGACCGCCGCGAATCCCACCGCCACGATTGCGAGCCTGCTCGACGCTCTCGACCAGCGCCTCGATCAGTCGATCGATTCGCTCAGCAATAATTTCGGCGGCGGCAAACTCACCGCCAACCTCACCGCCAGCTTCGATCTGCCGGGCCGGCTCAAGGGCTGGGGCATCACCACCAGCACGCGCTACAAGTCGGGCGCCTATACCGGCGCCTACGAGATTCGCACCGGCGGCGTCGCGACCGGCGCGTTGCTCGACACCATCCCGCTTTTCGGCAACAGCACGATCGACCACGACGCCTCGCTCCGCTACCGGACCCGCTTCAACTGGCTCCGAAAAACCGCCGTCACTTTCCAACTGAACATCATTAACGTCCTCGACCAATCCGCCCCAATCGTCCGCCGCATGCGGACCGTCGTCATCGCCCCGGGCGCCCCGGCGCCGACGTCCGCCGACCTCGTCCCGTCCTCCTACTTCATTCGCACACCACGCGCATGGACGCTCACCTCGAAATTCGATTTCTGAACGATGAGTGGATTCCGGATCTCGCTTGTTCGTCTCGCGGCCGCCGTCGCGCGCGCCACCACGAACACGGCTCGGTATTTCTGGCCCGATCGGTCCAAGCCCGACGTTCACCGACTGTGGGTGCGCGTCGGCGCAAATATCGCCGCGACCTGAATCCACGCTCGCATCACATCGTCCCGCTCAAATAATTTCAGCCCGCTCCGCGGCCATTCGATGCCTCCCCCGAACATCCTCTTCGTGATGACTGACCAGCAGCGATTCGACACGATCGCCGCCCTCGGTCACGCCCCCGCCCGGACGCCCAATCTCGACCGACTCGTCCGCCGCGGCGTGGCCTGCACGAACGCCTATTCCTCATGCCCGGTCTGCGTTCCGGCGCGGTACTCGCTCATGACCGGCTGCGAGCCGTCGAAGACCAGCTGGCTGAGCAATTGGGCCCCAGGTGACCACGTGCGCGAGCGTTGCGGGCCCTACTTGGCCGAAACGCTCGCCGCGCGTGGCTACCGCACCTGGGGGCTGGGAAAATTTCACACCGAACCACGGCACGAGCCGCTCGGTTTCGCCGTGCACGAATACAGCGAGGAACTCTGGGCGACGGAGGAGGAATTTCGCAACGATGACTACGTGCGCTGGCTGCGCTCCCGTGCGCCCGACTTCAGCCATCTCGAACAGGTGCACGGCGAACGCAGCGACATGTACTACGTGCCGCAGCTGCGCCCCATGCCCGCCGCCCTCACGGTCGAATCGTGGCTCGCCGGCCGCGCAGTAGAGGAGCTGGGAAAAGCGGATGCGCGCCCGTATTTCGGCTTCGTCTCGTTCGTCACACCGCACCCCCCAATCGCACCGCCCGTTCCGTACAACCGGATGTTCAATCCGGACGACATGTCGGATCCATTGCTGGGCGATCCGGCCGTCGACACGGCCGACGACTACCTTGCCTGGATGAATCACGCCGTCTGGGCGGAGGACATCCCGCCCTCGCAGGCGCGGCGCCTGCGCGCGCGCTATCTCGGCTCAATCACGTTCATCGACGACTGCATCGGCCGCATCCTCGACGCGGTGGAGGCGCGCCCTGACGCCGACAACACCGTCATCTGCTTTTTCTCCGACCATGGGGACCATCTCGGCGACCACCGCGCCTGGCAGAAGGAGAGTTTTTTCGAAGCCTCGTGTCGCGTGCCGTTGCTCGTGAGCTGGCCCGGCCACCTGCCCGCCGGCGCCCGCTTCGAAGGACTCGCCGCACTCACCGATCTCTTCGGCCTCGCGACGTCCGCAACCGGGAACGGCGAATGGCGCGACGGCCATCATCTGCTCGGCGCATTGCGCGGCGCCGCCCCAGCCCGCGAAACGCTCATCGGCATGTACGGCACGCCTGGCACGCGGCATTTCAAGTGCATGGTGCGGGAGGGCGACCTGAAGTACATCTGGCTCGCCAACGGCGGGCGCGAATTGCTCTTCAACCTGCGCGCCGACCCACAAGAGACCCGCTCACTCACCACGCAGGAACCGGCCCGTCTGGCCGCGCTGCGCGACCGTGCGGTCCGCACCTTGGCGGAACGTGAACTCACGCAGCCCGCCGTCGAAAATGGCACGTTGAAGGCGCTGCCGTTCGAGCCCTTTCCCCGCACCCGCATCAAGCAATTCGCGCGCGGCGTCACCGATTTCGGCCAAGGGCCCACCACGTGAAGTCCGCTCCTGTCGCTCCCGCCGCCCCTGCGCCTGGCTCCGAACGCATCGCCACCGGCACGCGCTTCGCCTACGGCTCGTCGGCCTTCGCCGAAAACCTCGGACTCAATTCCGTCAACCAACTCGCCAATCCTGTTTTCAACCTGACCCTCGGCGTCAGCCCGGTTCTAGTCGGCGCGGCCATCGCGCTGCCCCGGCTCTGGGACGCCGTGATGGACCCGTGGATCGGCAACCTCAGCGACAATTGCCAGTCCCGCTGGGGCCGGCGCCGTCCGTTCATTTTGATCGGCGCCATCCTCACCGGCCTCTGCGCCGCGGGTATCTGGTATTTTCCCGACGGCCGGTCGCCCACGTTTTACTTTGGCTGGCTCGCCGTCGGGTCGTTTCTGCTCGCGACGGCCTATTCGATCTTGGTCGTGCCCTACGGGGCGCTCGGACTCGAGCTCACGCGCGACTATCACGAACGCACGCGCCTGATGGGCGCGAAGTCGATGCTCCACAAGCTCTCGGGTGTCGTGAACCAGTGGCTCCTGAAAATCGTGCAGCTCGTCGGGAGCAACAGCCTGGTGGCCGGCAGCCGTTTCTGCGGCGTCATCATCGGTTTTGTCGTCGCCGCGCTCGGCGCGATCACGGTCTGGCGGGTCCCCGAGCGGGTCCGCCCCGCCGTCGCACCCGGCCCGAGAATTTCCACCTGGCGCGGCTGGCGCGAGACGATCAAGCGCCGGGATTTTGTCCTCCTCGCGACGGCCCAATGTCTCATCTACGCGAGCTACCTCGTCATCGATAACACTGGATTCTATCTGAACGTCTTCTATGTGAACGGCGGCGACATGGCCCAGGGAGCGCTGATGAAGGGCATCGCGGGGACGTTTTTCCAGGTCGGCGGCCTCTGTGCCATCCCCGGCATCGTCCGCCTCTCTCAGGGGATCGGAAAGAAAAATGCCTTTCTCCTCTGCACCGCCTCCATCGTCCTCGCCGGCATCGCCAAGTGGTTCTGCTACGTGCCCAACGCCGGCTGGCTCCTTGTCATTCCCTCGCTTTTCATGGCGCCCGGCCTGGTCGCCGTGATGGTGCTCGTCCCTTCGATGACGGCGGACATCTGTGACCTCGACGAGGTCAAGACCGGCGCGCGCCGCGAGGGGATGTTCAACGCCGTCCTCGGCTGGATGCTCAAGGTCGCCCTCTCCGGCTCCATTTTTCTCGCCGGCGTCGCGTTGGACTGGACGGGTTGGAAAACGTCACTGAAGGCCGCGCAGTCCGCGGAGACGTTTCTCGCCATGCGTATCGCATTCAGCGCGGGCACGATCGTCTTCGCGCTTCTCGCCGCCGCCCTCATCGCCTGCTACGGCGTCACGGAGGAGGACGTCGCCGCGTCACGTCGCGCGATGCGTGACAAGGCCGCCGCCGCAAGCTAACGTTTTCCCGCCGGCCAGGAACGCCCCCCCAGGGCGGAAGGTTCCCATCGCCGGGGAAACACATGCACACGCGCCTTCTCTTCTTCGCCTTCATCCTCACCGCGGTTAAGGCGCTGTCCGCCGCTCCCGCCGCATCACCCGACTGCATCTTGATCGACCACGTCTGGTCCGGGCACCCTGTGCCGTTCGCCCTGCTCATCGAACGCGGCCACCAATTCATCGCGTATTATGACGCCGAACGCCGCATCGCCCTTGCCGGGCGCAGCCTCCCCGACGGTCCCTGGGTCCGCGTCCGGCCCGAAGGGCGCCCTGTGCCGAAACGCGATCACCCGTCCAACGCCGTCGGCTGGGACAGCCACAACAGTCTCCACCTCGCGCTGGATCGCGACGGCTGCCTGCACCTCTCCGGCAATATGCACGCCGACCCGCTGGTATACTATCGCACGCAGCGGCCCTTCGACCTCACGACGCTCGAGCGCATCGACCGGATGACCGGCGACCATGAGGATCGGGCGACGTATCCGGTTTTCTTTAGCAACGCGGCAGGGGAACTCCTCTTCCGCTACCGCGACGGCGGCAGCGGGAATGGCAACGACTACTACAACCGCTACGACTCCGGCGCCCGCTCGTGGCGGCGATTGCTCGACACTCCGCTCCACGACGGGGAAGGCGAGCGCAACGCCTATGCCACGGCACCCGTCATGGGCCCCGACGGCCGATTCCATCTCGTCTGGGTCTGGCGCGAAACTCCCGCCGCCGAGTCGAACCACTCGCTCTCTTACGCCCGCAGCCGCGATCTCATCCACTGGGAAACCAGCACCGGCCAGCCCATCGTTCTGCCGATCACGCTCGCGAAAAGCGACATCATCGACGCTGCGAAACCCGGCGGCGGCCTCGTCAACATGACCCGCGACCTGGGCTTCGACGCCCAAGGCCGTCCGCTCGCAGTGTACCACCGCTACGACACGCGGGGAATGTCGCAGGCTTACGTCGCCCGCCCCAACGCCAAAGGCGGATGGGACGGGCACGCGCTGAGCAACTGGACGTTTCGCTGGGAATTTTCCGGCGGTGGCAGCATCCCAAGTGAAGTGTCGCTCGGCCGCCCCGTGCCCGCGCCAGACGGCACCGTGATCGTCGACTACTCGACGAAGGCCGCGGGCTCGGGGCGTTTCCAGCTCAACAGTGAAACGCTTGCCGTCATCGCGAAGCTGCCGCCCGTCCCGTCCAGCATCCCTGCCTCGCTGCGCCAAGTGCGCTCGACGTTTCCCGGACTTTCCGTGCAACTCCAAAACCACCGCGGCGAAGGCCGCACATGGGTGCTGCGCTGGGAGACGCAGGGCCGAAACCGGGACCGCCCTCATCCCACGACGCCGCCACCCTCGGAGCTGCGACTGTACGAGTTCCCTTCCGCCGTCCCCGATCGGCAGGAGTGAAGAGCGTCGTTCTGCTCTGGGATTCAGGCCATTTCCGGCGCCCCGTTGATCGCCGCCAGCCCCGCCCCGCTCACTCCGGCAGCACCTTGATCGCGAGCGCGCGAAACTCCACCGGGTCGTTGTGATTCTGCAGCGTGATCGGCCCTTCGGCCGGGACGCCAACGACGCGCGCACCGTCGACCACCGGCACGTCGTTGAGGACGACACTGACCCGGTCACCCCGCATTGTGATCACAAACCGGTTCCATTCCCCGACTCCGCGGTCGGCCCGGACGCGTGGCATTGTCTTCATTCGCTCCTCCTTCGTCGCCGCCAGGTCCTTGAACTTCGTCCCGACCTCACCGCTGCCGCAGGGTTCGCACCAGATGTTCACCTGGGCCGCACGGACGCCGCGCAAAAACACTCCACTGTCTCCCCAACTGAGATACTCCTTCATAATCAATTTGCCCTGCGCGTCATGCTGCTCAAGGCCGTCTTCCGTGAGGAGCTGCAACGGCTTCATCTTCGGCGTGCCCGTCAGCCGCCACTCGAGCGTGAGCACGAAATTTCGCACCCGCCGCGTCGTCGAGAGATCATAGTTTCTCCCGGCGACGCGCTTCGGCTGGTCGCCGCGCAGCCGAATCACGCCATCGGCGATTTCCCACACGTGATCGAGGTGCGCCGGATGCTCCCAACCGGCCCAGCTCCGGCCGTCAAAGAGCGGGACGAAACCGTCCGATGACGTCCCTTCCGCGGCGGCCAAACCAAGAATCGAACTCCAAAGCAGAAATCCAAGACGCAGGAAACAAGGGAGGTCAGACATGGGAACTCCATCGCAGGATAATTGAGCTTCCGAGGAAAGAACGAACCCACGCGGCGCCGATCGGAGCCGGAATTAGTCCGCCTATTTTCGCGCCGGCGCGGAAAAGCCCGGCCCCGGCGTCAAAACTGCTGTCAGCGGTCTTCATGGTGTTCAATGAAGTAACCCTGCCCTCTCCCACCTTCGACGTGACACTGCGGGTCGGCTGCAGTCTCTCCTACCACGTCTCGGGTCAGGCGTGGCTGCTGCTCCAACCAAAGCCGACCCCAAACCGCAATCACGCCGTGGTCTTCGAGGCCTTCGCCCTTGGTCACAATTTGCCCGCAGAGCGATTCACGGACAGTCACGGCAATCAAATCCATCGCGTCCTTCTCGCCCCCGGCACGAACACGATCCGCCACGACGCGATCGTCGCGGTCTCGTCGCAGCCCGACAATCACGACCTGCCGCCGAGCGCGCCGCTTTCCCCCGGCGATCTGCCGCCCTCCCTCCTGCGGTACACGCTGCCGAGCCGGTATTGCGACTCCGACAAGCTGACCAATTTTGCCTGGCAAAAGTTCGGCCAGGTGCCGCACGGCTGGCCTCGCGCCCAAGCGATCAGCCAGTGGGTGCACGACAACATCGAATACCGCTACGGGTCTGGTCACTCCGAACTCTCCGCCTGCGACGTGCTCGCGCGCGGCCACGGGGTCTGCCGTGATTTTGCCCACCTCGTCATCGCGCTCAACCGCACGTTCAACGTCCCGGCGCGTTATGTGACCGGCCACCTGCCCGACATCGGATTTCCCGATCCTGAAAACCACATGGATTTTCACGCCTATGCGGAGATCTATCTGGGCGGACACTGGTTCACGACCGACGCCCGGTTTCACGTGCCACGCATCGGCCGGGTCAAAGTCTCCTGCGGACAGGACGCGGTGGACGGCGCGTTCTCGACCATTTTTGGCGGCGCCGCCCTCACGCACTTTCAGGTGTGGGCCTATCAGGTGCCCCGCGGCACGGTCGGCGTCGGCGACGCCTTGGATTTCTCCAAGCGCCTCGACAACCAGTGGACGATCTGGACGGATCCGATGCGGTGAGGCACGGGCAAGACGCGGATTTCGGCGCGGCTCGCACGTCGTGCCGTCACACCTTCCAACCCGCGCGCGCCTTGATCGCGACGAGCGCGTTGAGCGACGGATCGTTGGTCACGCGGCCGGCCTTCGCATCCCACTCGATGCGTTTGCCGGTGCGCATCGCGAGCACGCCGAGCAGCACCATCTCGGAAAGCGGCACCGAGTATTCGAAATTCGATCCCGGCATCGGGCCGGTCTTCGCGATCGCGTCGAGCCACTCCTTCATCGGCCCGCCGATCACGCGCGGAATCGTCGCCGGCGGGCGGTTCTTTTTGAATTCCTCCCAGGTCGCGTTCGGCAGCAGCCGCGGGCTGTCGGGCCGGCCGCCCGGCGCAATCAGCGTGTGCTGGCTGCCAAACATGATCATGCCGCGCGCCGGAAATCCCGTCTTCTTCGCGTCGTCTTCCCAGCCCCGCGGCGCGGACGGTTTCTTCCGCTCGCCCTCCAGCCACTTGAGCGTGACGGGCGGGCGCTGGCCGCGCGCCGGAAACTTGTACGTCAGCTCCGCCCACTCTGGCACGATTTCCGGATGCACCGAGCCCACCTCCACGTCGACCGAGGTCGGAGCGCCGAGATCCAGGGCCCAGAACGGCGCGTCGAGCGTGTGACACGCCCAGTCGCCGAGCATGCCGTTGCCGAAATTCCACCAGCCGCGCCAACGCACCGGCGCGATGCTCTCGTGGTACGGCCGCACGTCCGCCGGTCCGAGCCAGAGATCCCAATTCAACGTCGACGGCGGCGTTTGCACCGGCAGCGGCAGCGAGGCGGGCCGCTGAAAATAATGATCGTTGAACGTGGGCGACCAGGCCTGCACCTCGCGCACGTCACCGATCGCGCCGGCCGTGACCCACTCGCGCATCAGCCGGATGCCCTCGGTCGCCCGGCCTTGATTGCCCATCTGCGAAATGATCCCCTTCTTCTTCGCCGCGTCGCGCAGCGCCCGCGCCTCGCCGACGGTGTGGGTGAGCGGTTTTTCGACGTAGACATGCTTGCCCCGCTGAATCGCCATCATCGCCGCTGGAAAGTGGTGGTGATCAGGCGTGGAGACGGTGACGGCGTCGATCTTGTCGGACATCTTCGCGAACATCTCGCGGTAATCCTCGAAGAGCGGCACCGACGACAGATCCGCGCAGGTGAGCTGGGAGTTTTTCTTCAGGTCCGCTCCGCGCTTGTAGGTGGCCTTGACGTGCACCTGATCGGGATCGCACAGCGCGACGATGTTCACCCGCGGGTCCTTCATCATCTCGCCGACGGCCGCCCAGCCGCGATTGGCGATGCCGATACAGGCGACGTTGATCTTGCCGTTGGCCGATCCGCCCGCCTGGCCGATGCTGAAGCGGGGCAGCGTGAACGCGGTGGCCGCGAGCGCGGACGTCTTGAGGAAGGTGCGGCGGGACTGGGGTGAGTGCGAGGAGTTCATCAGAGAGGAGTAATGACGATGGCGGGGCAACTTGGTGACCGTGACCCGAAAACGGTTACCGGCATCATGCGGCCGGGTAAAGCTCAGCCAGTTTCCGCACCGTCTTGAGGTTGCGCATCGTCGACGACGGAAGCCGCAGCGCCTTCACCGCCGGCGAGGCCCAGATACGCGACTCGTGGGTCTTAATCCCACGGCAAAGCCAGTAGTACTCTCGTCCCTCGACGCAGAATTCATCCGTGTCCGAACGGCACGCCGCCAGGGCGCGCTGCCGATCCACGCCCAACTCGATCGGGAGGAAGCCGACATGAACCGTGTTGGCCGGATCACCCATGTCCATCGCCGAGAACGGATGCAGCGCCGCAACCGCGGCCACCTCCGTCCGTGTGCGGACGAACGTGTCGACCTCGTAGCCGAGCGCGCCCTGCAAGTGCTGCTCGATCTGCCGCGCAAGTTTCCGGTCGTCGCCGGTGGCGGTGGAGAAAATCACGTTGCCGCTCGCGATAAACGTCTCGACCGCGGAAAACGCCATCGCCTCGAATTCCGCGCGCAGGACGTCCATCTTGATCCGACGGCGGCCGAGGTTGATGCCGCGGAGGAACGCAATGAAATGGTGCATGAAAGCCCGAACGGGGTGCTGGTACCCTGACGTCTCCCCGGTCGTCGTCAAAATCCAATGTGCGGCCCCGATCTCAAGTCGCGTCGGCCCCCCTCCGCACCGTCACCGGCGCGGTCAGAAGCGGTCCCCCGGCGGTCCGGCCGAACATACACGTTGTGTCTGCACCACGACGGGGATAGACTGATGAATGGAAACCAAAACAACGACCTGGCAGGAACGATTCGGTCTCACCACCTGCCCGGCCGAGTTAATCGATCCCGCGATTCCACCTGGCGTGCTCGGGGTGGCTGTCGTCTACACAACCGGCGCGACCGGCGAAAAAGTCTTCCTCGTGGTGGAATCGCGCTCCGGAAGTCTGCGCAGCCAATGCGCCCGCCGCCTGCAAACGGCCAAATTCCCGCCAGCCACACCGCTGACCGTGGCTTTCCAGGGGCAAGTCCTGCCCGACGATTCGCCCGAAGCCGTTGACGTCGCGTGCCGCCAGCAAGTGGTCCTGGCAGGTGAATTGCGCCGCGAATTGCGGCCGGCGATGCGGTGATCCGCGACCACGTCCGGAAATCTGTCTCGTTTTACCGGGCAGCGGCAGCAGGGGGATCCGCCAAAGCCACCCGCAGGCACGCTGCCTCCTGGTCGTTGCGGACCAGCAACAGATCGCCCGCGAGCGCGATCGGGTTCCAGGTCTTGGAGGAGAACACGCGGAAGCGGTGCAGTACGTTCGGCCCGCTCGGCGTTGGACGGAGCAGCAACAGCTCTCCGTTCTCCGCCATCAGCAGATAAAGATCGCCGATGAGAAGTCCCTGACCGTGGCCATGGCGGCCTTCCTTCCATTTTTCCGAGCCATCCTTGAGATCGAGGCACGCGAGCATGCCGTCGTCCAGGCCATAGAGAAAACCATCGCGCGCCACCGGGTTCGCAAACTTGGCCTTGAGTTTCAGAGAGCGCCAAACGCGTTCGGCGGCGAAGGTTCCATCCGCGGCCTGCTTGATTCGCAGCAGCTCGCTGCCGACACCGTAGCCCGCCGAGAAAACAACCTGGTCAGGTCCGACCACCACCGGCACTGCAACGTGCGGCTGGCCGACACCCCACGGATATTCCCAGAGCACCGCACCGCTCGCTGCGTCGTGCGCGGTGATGCGGCGGTGGTTGTACGCCAGGATCTGCCGCCGCCCGGCGAGGGTCGTGAGAAATGGCGAGCCATAACCCGCCTCCGCGTCGCCCGCCGCCCACACCGATTCGCCCGTGTCGGCCCGATAAGCCAGCAGCGATTTGTGATCCTTGCCGCCGGCGCTGACGATGATGCGGCCCTCGAGGAAAAGCGGCGAACCCGCGTAACCCCACGGCGGCATTTTCGCTCCCGCCTCTGCGAGGATGTCGTGCGTCCACTGCACCTTTCCAGTGGCGAGGTCGAGGGCGTTCAACCGCCCGGTTGACCCAAGGGTGTAGACCCGATCGCCCACGACCGTCGGCGTGGCACGCGGACCTTCGCCACCAATCGGATTGTCGTAGCGCGCGACATCACCGTGGGTCCACAGCAACCTCCCCGTGAGCAGGTCGCTGCAAACAATATTTTCCTTCTCCCCGTCCTGCTCCTGCGTCAGCACGCGAGTGCCGACGATCGCGAACCCCGACCAGCCGGCCCCCACCTTGCTCCGCCACAACACTTGCGGCGGATGTTTGCCCCAGTCGGGATCGAGCAGCGGACCTGCGAGCACAGCGTTGCGATCCGGGCCAAGGAACTGCGGAAAATCCGGACGCGCGGCCAGCAACGGAAGCGCCGGAGAAACGGGCGTGACCGTCTCCACCGTCGCGGCCGCGGGTCGACCGGTCTTCTCCCACCGCGGGGCGAGGATCGGCAGGAGGTCGCCGCTCACACCCCGGACACGGAAGAGTGACGCACCCAACCCGATCACACCCAGCACTCCGAACGTCACGCCAAGCCGCAGTCGTTTCCCTGCCCGCGAGAAAAACGTCCACCAAACCAGGAGAAACACCAGCGCCCCGAGCACGCTCACCACAGTCCAGGTGTTCCGCTGCTGAAAGGTCATCCCGTCGCGGAGCCGCACGATCGCGATGCTTACCGCCGCCACCACCAAAATCAGTCCCGCCGGCCACCAACGGAGGCCCGGACGGAAGTTCAAGGAAGATTCGGATGCCACACCAGTCATGCCGCCGACGAAAGGGGACCACCGCGCCCAGTGCAATCAGGTCCGTAAAGGGACGGCCGGCTTAAAACCGACGTTCGCCGTTTGGCCTGCGCTCAACCACCCACGCTCAACCGCATTCCTCCGCTAACGCTTCACGGTTTCGACGAACACCAGCCGACCCTGGCGGACCGAGATGATCGCGGCGTCCTTGTCCGCGTCGCGACTGGCGTTGAGCGTCGTGCGACCGGTGACCCCGGGGAAATCCCGTGTCGACGCGAGGGAGCGACGCAACGCGGCCTTTTCCGTCGTGCCCGCCCGGGCGATGGCGTCCGCGACGAGTTTCACCGCATCGTAGGTCAGGGCGGAGAGCCCATTGGGTACGACGCCATGACGGGCCCGGAAGGCCTCAACAAAGCGCCGCGACGTCACGTCGGCATTCTCCGCGGCAAAATGCGTGACGTAACACGCGCCCTCCAGGGCGTCGCCGCCAATCTCGAGCAATTGCGGCGCCTCGAACCCATCGCCGCCGAGGAGCTTCGCCGTGAGTCCCAATTCAACGGCCTGCCGAGCGACGAGTCCCGCCGCCACATAATATCCCGGCAAAAAAAGCACGTCGGGCCGCGTCCCCCGGAGCGCGGTCAATTGCGCGCGAAAGTCGGTGTCGGCGCCGGTGTACCTCTGCGTGCCGACCACCTCGCCGCCGAGCGCGACGAAGGTCTTCGCAAAAAATTCCGCGAGATCGACGGAGTACGGTGAACCGGAGTCGATCAGCAACGCGGCGCGTTGCACTCCCAGACGGCGGCGGGCGTAGGACGCGAGGACTTCGCCCTGGAACGAGTCGATGAAGCACACGCGAAAAATCGCGTCGCCGCCCTGCGTGACCTTGGGATTGGTGGCCGCAGGAGTGATTAACGGCACGCCGGCGGCCTGCGCGATGGGAACGGCCTCGAGGGTGCGCGCCGACGAACATTCGCCGATCAGGGCGACCACCCGATCGCGCGCGAGGAGTTTTTTCGCCGCAGTGGCGGATTCGCCCGCCACCGAGCGGTTGTCCTCGACGACGAGGGCGAGCGGACGGCCGAGCACCCCGCCGGCGGCGTTGAGTTCGTCGATTGCCAGCCGCGCGCCACGGAGCGAAGCCTCGCCAAACGAAGCGTCGCGCCCGGTGACCGACATGAAGAATCCAATTTTAATCGTCTCGGCCGCACGGCCGCACATGGCGAGTACGCCCAGGAGGAGCGCAAAGGAAAGGCGGATGACCATGGCCAAGGAAAGCAACGCCCGGGCCGGTTCGCGAGCCGAACTCTCATCCGCGCCCGCCGGTGACGCGCCCGAAGCCGCGGTTTGCATCCGCCGCGGCCCACGATCCGATCCTACGAGTAATGCGCATCGCCCTTGGCTCCGACGGGATCCAACGGTGTAGTCGGGGAGTTGAAGCCTCCGGACAAAACTCCGAATCACACCCAGGGACAGCTGCATCCCCGCAATGCCCACCGGACACCGTACGACTACCCGCGGCTGACGGCGGCGTGCCCGGAATTGCGCACGTTCGTCCGACCGCATCCCCTTGCGGGCGAAACGATCGCGTTTTCCGATCCCGCTGCGGTGCTGGCCCTCAACCGCGCGCTCTTGAAGGTTCACTATGGGATTGCCCATTGGGGAATTCCACCGGGCTTTCTCTGTCCGTCCGTCCCCAGCCGCGCCGACTATCTCCATACCGTCGCCGATCTGCTCGACGAAACGGATCCGCGGCGAGATTCCCCGGTGCGCGTCCTCGACCTCGGCACGGGGGCGAACTGCATCTATCCGCTCGTCGGCACGCAGGTCTACGGCTGGCACTTTGTCGGCACCGATGTCGATTCCGCCGCCGTGGACGCCGCACGCGCCAACGTCGCCGCCAACCCCTCCCTGACGGGTAAAATTGAGTGCCGGCTGCAGCCGCACCCGCACGCGATTTTCGATCACGTGGTGCGGCCGGACGAAACGTTTGCACTCTCGGTGTGCAATCCGCCCTTCCACGATTCGCCGGAGGCGGCCGCCGTCGGCACCACCCGCAAGCTGCGGCGACTCGGCGCGGACGGGGACACCCAACTGCCCCTGCGTCACTTTGGCGGACGCAATCACGAACTGTGGTGCGACGGTGGAGAAGCCGGCTTTGTCCTGCGCATGATCGCCGAGAGCGCCCGGCGTCCCGGTCTCTGCTCTTGGTTCACGACACTCGTTTCGAGTCGCGGGAGCCTGCCCGCCATTCAGCGCGCCCTGGCCCAGGTGAAGCCCACGGATGTCCGCACCCTCACGCTCTTCGCCGGTCAGAAGCAGAGTCGGGTGGTCGCGTGGACCTTTCGCGAGCCGGCCGGATAACGGAACCAGGATTCCGACGAGTCAAAGGCAAGGGTCGAGCCGTTCCCCTCCGCACCACAACCGGTGCGGCTACCCCCCATTCGTTTTGTGGCTGCGCCGTTTGCGGCGCGGTCAGAAGTGGGTGCCGGCACGCGGGTTCGCGGCATTGTTTCCGCTCAATTTTTGGTCAAGCATCTCGAGCAGGGCCGCGCCACTGCACGGTTTCGCCACGATGTCATTCACGCCGAGGGCGGCGAGTTCCTCCTGATTCGTCAATTCAGCCATACCGCTGGTGGCGACAATGGGGAGTGCCGGTTCGAACGCACGGAGGGCTTTGGCCAACGCCACGCCGTTCATGACCGGCATCATGATGTCAGTCAGGACGAGCGCGACCTCGCGCCGCCGCGCCAGAAATTGCGCAAGCGCGTCCTTGCCATTGACCGCCACCAGCACGCGAAAGCCGCGAGCCTCAAGCACCAGCCGGGTCGATTCGCGAACGCTGCGTTCATCGTCGACCACCAGGATGAGGTGACCACGGGCCGTAGTGCGCGGCACCACGGTGACCGGTTCCGCTGGCGCGGGACTCTCCGCCAACGCCGGCAGAAAGACCCGAAAGGCGGTACCCTGGCGGGGCGGGGAGTCGACGATGATGAATCCTTGATGGCTGCGCACAATGCCGAGCACGGTGGAAAGTCCGAGGCCGGTGCCCTTCCCGATGGGTTTGGTCGTGAAGAACGGATCGAAAATACGTTCCAACAGCTCGGGCGGAACGCCGTGGCCGGAATCCCGCACCTCAATCAGCACGTACTGGCCGGGCGACCGGTCCAACGGCAGGCGGAAATCTCCCGGGGGCAACGTGACACTTGAGGTCACGATCGACAAATGGCCACCCTCGGGCATCGCGTCGCGGGCGTTCACGCACAGGTTGAGGAGGACTTGGTGAATCTGCGTCGGATCCGCATGAACGAGCGGGAGCGACACCGGCGTGTCGAGTCGGAGTTCGATGTCGCGCGGAAACGTTTCCCGGATGATCGAACCGATTTCCTTCACCAGGTGCTTGATCTGCACGGCGGTCCGCTCGCCGCCGAGGCCGCGGCTGAAGGTGAGGAGTTGCTTGATGATGCTGGCGCCGCGCTGCGCCCCCTGGTGGAGCATCGCCAGGATTTCCTGATCCTGATCGTCGGGCAGCTTCGGCTTGAGCAGGCTCGGCACCATCAGCATCGGCGCCAGAATATTGTTCAGGTCGTGGGCGATGCCGCTGGCCAGCGTGCCAATCGCCTCCATGCGCTGCGCCTGGCGATTCTGCGCCTCAAGGGACTTCCGTTCGGTGACGTCCTGCTTGATCGAGATGAAGTGCGTGATCCGTCCGGACTCGTCGCGCAGCGGCGTGACGGTCACGTCCTCCGTGCGGTTCGTGCCGTCCTTGCGGCGGTTGATCATTTCCCCGCTCCAGACTTTCCCGGCTTCGACCGTTTCCGCCATCTGGCGGTAGAACGCCTCCTCGTGCATGCCGGAATTGAGCAACTCCCCCGGTTTCCGGCCGCGCGCTTCCTCAAACGTCCAACCGCTCAGCGTGGTGAAGGCCGGATTCACCCACTCGATGAGGTCGTCGCGGCCGCTGATGATGATCGCGTTCGCCGCGTATTCGAGCGCGGCGCCGTGCAACCGAAGTGTGCGCTGTGCCTCGCGGCTCGCCGTGATGTCCCGATCCATGCCGCGGTACCCGATCCACGAGCCGTCGTCCGCGTAGAGTGGAATGGCGTTGGTCTCAACGACCACGAGTTGGCCGTCACGGTGAACGTTGGTATTTTCCAAGGCAATGATCGGAGCGTGGTTCGCGGCGAACTGCTGGAAGATTCTGCCCACGCGCTGCGCCTCCTCCACCGGCATGAGATCGAACGGAGTCCGCCCGATCACTTCGTCCGGGGAGAAGCCCAGCAACTCCCTCACCTGCGGGCTGGCGTAGGTGTACCGCCCTGCCGAATCAACTTCCCACACCCAGTCGAACGAGGTTTCCACCAGGCTGCGATAGCGGTCTTCGCTCACGGCCAGCGCCCGCTGGGCCTGGTTCAGTTCGGTCACGTCCGTGAGAATTCCGATGATACAGGACTCACCGGCCAGCTCCACGAGTTCCAGCGAGGCGAGGAGATTCAGAATCCGACCGTCTTTCCGCCGCGCGTTCAGTGTCACGTTGCGGAGATTGCCCTCCTTCCGCAACTCCGCGATTACTTGAGACCGCCAGCCCTCGTGCACGAGACCCAGTGCATCGGAGGTGTTCCCGATGATTTCCTCCCGATCGTAGCCGTAAAGTTGGAGAAATGCCCCGTTAACCTCGATGAACTTTCCGTCCGCCGCCCGGCTGATGCCGATGGCGGCGGGGCTCGCCTCAAACACCGAGAGAAAGCGTCGTTCGCTCATGCGCAACGCTTCCTCCGCCTGCTTGCGCTCGGTGATGTCCTGATGGATCAAAATGCCGACGTCCCCGAAGACCGGATCGTGAAAGGCCGACACGGTCGCGAGACACCAGACACTGCTGCCATCCTTCCGCCGATTGAGGACCTCGCCCTGCCAACGGCCGTGGGTCCGGACCGCCGCGCCGATGACCCGGCTCTTCTCTTCCGGATCAACGTCGTCGGTCCCATTGATCGCGCTGATCATTTTTCCGACAAGCTCGCCCGGTCCATAACCAAGCATTTTTTCCGCCACCTCGTTGGTGAAAACGATTCGGGTGTCCTCCAACCGGACGAGGATGACCCCCTCTGCCATGGCGTTGAGCACCCGGCTGTGCAGCCGCAGCGTTTGTTCCGCGTGCTTGCGCATGGTGATGTCGCGCACCGCCGCCATCCGCGCCGCCCGGCCGCGAAACGTGCAGGCCTTGCCCGCTGTCTCGATCGGAACGCGGGAACCGTCCCGACGGAGCCCGACGGACTCATAAATTTCCTCACTTTGCGCCTGAATCTTGCCCTGGGCGACGGCGCGCCATTCCGGGGCGCTCAGCTCCAACACCGGCTTGCCGATGAGTTCCTCGACGGTGTAACCAAACATCCGCGCGTAGGCCTGGTTCGCCTCGACGATTCGGCCGCCCTGATGGATGATGATGCCGTCGAACGCGGACTCGATGAACCCGCGATAGCGCTCCTGAACCTCAAGGCGTTCCGCCTGCAGGCGCTCCCGTTCGGTCACGTCAATGATCGCACAGAGCCGGGCGGCCCGATCAGCAAACCGGATCGATGTCGAGGTGATCTCGACGAGGATGAGACTGCCGTCCCTCCGGCGGTGGCGCACGATCCCGGTCGGCCTTTCCTTCACACCCTGGTTCCGTTGCACGATTTCTTTCGCCAACGCACGATCCTCCTCCAGGCGGATATCGAGGAGGGTGAGATCTAGAAACTCAGAATGCGACCAACCGTAGTGCAGTGCCGCCCGCTCGTTGACGGCCAGAAACCGCAACGACTCTTCGTCAAAAACCCACATCGGGTTGGGATTGCCGTCGAACAATAGCCGGTACTGCTGCTCACTCGCCTTCAAGGCGGATTCCGCCTGCTTCTGCGCCGTGACATCAGTCGCGTTCCACAGCACATAGGGTTCACCGCCGATCGAAAGCAGCTCACAGCCGTAGCGGACATCGACCCATCTCCCTGATTTCGTGGGCAACGTCGCCTCCTGTTTCTCGACGGTTCCGTGCGCCGCAAGCTTCGCCATCAGGTCGGCGCGTTGCTCCGCATTGAGCAGGCCGACATCCACCGAACGCGCCCCGACCACTTCCTCCCGTTGGAAGCCAAATACCTCAAGGAACCGGTCGTTCACATCGAGGTAGACGCCATCCGCGAACCGCGTGATCGACTTGATGCTGGGTGAGCGATGAAAGGCCTTGAGGAATTTCTCCTCGCTCTCACGCATGGCCCGCTCGGCGCGCTTGCGCTCGGTGATGTCCACCGCGTTGGACAGCAGTAACTCTTGGCCGCCGACTGTGATGAGTTCACCGGCATACAGCACATCGACGTGCTTGCCGCCCTTCCCAGTCAGCGGGATCTCCAGGTCCCGCATGCGCCCGGAGACTCGGAGGATCTCCATCATGCGCGCCCGGTCTTCGGCGCTAGTCCACCCCAAGTCCACCGAGCGTCGCCCGATGACTTCGTCACGACAGAACCCTGAGATTTCAAGGAAGCAGGCGTTGACGTCGAGGTAGGTCCCATCGCTCATCCGGCTAATGCTCATCAGGCTGGGCGCGTACTGAAACGCCTGGGAGAAACGCGCCTCAACCTCGCGAAACGCGTCCTCTGCCTGCTTGCGGCGCGTGATATCGCGGACGACCGCAAGAGTAGAGGGGTGGCCACCGATTTGGACGCTGCGCAGCGAGACATCCACCCAGAGGACGTCGCCGCCTTTCATGCGAGTTTTCCACTCGAAGACCTGCGGGGAGCCCTGGGCGGCGAGCTGCATCCGCCGCATCGCCTCGTCGAATCCGTAGCCGGGCTCGTCGACAAATGTGACCGTCGGCGGACAGGCGAGATACTCCTCCTTCGAGGCAAAGCCATACATCCGCAGCATGCCGTCATTGACATCGATCACCCGACCCGTCGCGACGTCGTGCACGAAAATTGCGTCATTGGTCGCGTTGAAGATTTCGCGGTAGTTCCGTTCGCTTTGGCGCAGCGCGGCGTCGGCGAGTTTCAACGCGGTGATGTCGGTGTGCGTGCCGAACATCATCAGCGGCTTCCCGTCGGCCGTCCGACTCAACAACCGGCCGCGGTCGAGCACCCAGACCCAACGGCCGTCCCGGTGACGCAGCCGGCATTCACACTCGTAGGAGGGTAGCTCACCCGTGAAATGCCGCTGGAGCAAACTCACCGAGCATTGCAAATCGTCCGGGTGGGAAAAACGCTCCCACGTCTTGATGCTGGTCGGTTCCAACTCGGCCAAGGTGTAGCCAACAATTTCCGCCCACATCTCGTTGAACACGGTTTCACCCGTTTGCACGTTCCACTCCCAAGTGGCGGCGCGGGTGCCGGCGAGGATGTTTGCCTGCCGCTCGCGTTCCTTGCGCAGCGCGTCCTCGGTCCGCAGCCGCGCAATCGCCTGCGCGGCGTCGGCCGCGATTGCCTCCAACGCCTTGCGGGCGGTGCTATCAATACTGTCCACGATGTGGGACGAGAGGTTGAGACTGCCGATGGCCTTCCCCTCAAAGTGAACCGGGACCGCGGCAAAAAATTTCAGTCCCTCCTTCCAGGCCGCCGCCTCGCGCTCGGACTGGATCTCGCGAAAGGTCGTGTAGAGCGGTTGCGACGACCGGACGATCCGCGCTTGCGGTGAATTGGCCGGGTAATGACGGACACATTCCACGAACGCCGCGGACACCCCGCGATGCACAGCCAGGTCGAGTTCTCCGGTCGCCGCGTCCAACAGATAGAACCCGCCGGAATCGAGGCCGGCCGCCCGGATCGCAGCGTCGAGGCATAGCGTCACGCCTTCGATCACCTCGGTGGCCCCGGCAAGTCCGATCGCGAGATCGCGCTGGATGAGCGCGATCTCCTCGGCGCGCTGGCGCTCCGACAAGTCGCGGATGATCATGCTCGCCCGTCGTTGACCATCCGGATCGGTATAAAGCGCAGAGGAAAGTTCCGCTTCGAACGTCGTGCCGTCCCGGCGAAACAGACGCAGCCCACCTCGGACGTTGCCGTCACTCTCACGCCGGGCCAGAAGGTTGGCCAAACGCGAGTCGGTCGAATCGACCAGGCCGCCGCGTCCGAGCCGGCAGATTTCCTCCTCGGAGCAGCCAAACATCGCGCAGGCCGCCGGGTTGGCGGACAGAATTTTTCCATCGGGCGTGGTCAGGAGGATCGCATCCAGACTGTGCGCGAACAGCAGTCGGAACTGCTGCTCGCGGTGATCGCGCTCCGCCTCCGCCCGTCGACGGACCGAAAGGTCCTTCGCGCTCGCCACACGGTACAGTGGCCGGCCCTGCGCATCCCGCACCAGCACCACGGCGATCTCGACCGGGACGTGCGTGCCGTCACGACGCAGCAACTCGGTTTCAAAGTGCAACGCGCCTTCGCGCTCCGTATCGGCCAGCCGGGCCCGCGCCCTTTCGCGTTCGGCCGGCGGGTAGAAATCGACGACGGGCCGGCCGATCAATTCATGCGGCGCCCAGCCGAGCAGATTCGCAAACGCGGGATTGCAGTGGCGGATCCGGGTCGTCGCACAGTCTGAGATCGTGACCCCATGCGCCACGTGTTCGTAGGCTTCGAGTGAAAGAGCGGCCACTTCCTGCTTGGCCGTGGATGAACTTGGTTCGGACTCAAGGGAAGGCATGGGGGTGGTCCTCCGGATTAACGCGGCCGGGCAGACGCGAACCCCGCCCGCTCATTGGCAGGCCGCCAAGGCTGATTGAAACCGGGGCTTCGCATGAAAGAGGAATTATCGTGCGTCACCATGGACGATATCGTCCGCGGATGAAATCACCGAAATGGGCATTCCCAGACGCCGCGACGTTCCGAGGACCGCCCGCGCCCGCGTCGCACGCCGTATCGCCCTTCTCCCGGGCGTAGACGGCCGGGCGGCAGAAACTAATATCCGCCAGTACGACGCCTTTTTGTTACCTCCTCCCCGACCGCCGACGGACGATCCGAGGCACCTCAACAGAAATCACAGCTCCGTCACCACGACGTTCCGCCAGCGACAGACCGCACCGCGGGCCCAGCGATCCTGGCCCAAAGGATTTTTCAGGTTCACGTCGTGGACTTCAAATCCGATGTGCCCCGCCCGTCCCAGGCGCGTGAAAACGAGCTCCGGATCGTAGCCCGGAGTTTCCATGCGGGCGGTATCGAGCTCGCAGATCTTGAGCCCGTTGATCCAAGTCGTGATGAAGGGAAGCCGGCCGACACAACGGATGCGGAAGTGATTCCAATCGTTCACCCGCCAGATTCGGGCGAAGTCGGCAAACGTCGCCGCGTGGCTCATCGGCAGCGACTTGAATTGCGACTCGCGCCCGCCTTCACGCAGGTGCGCCACGCGAAAGCCCGGCTCCTTGTCGCCATCGATCGTGAAGGGCGCCGCGAGAAAGTTGCCGATGGAATTGCCAAACACCCCGCCGATCCCGCCCTTGGGACGATGATCAACGAGAACCTGAAAGCCGACGCTGCCCAGTGCGTGCGCCCGCACCATGATGCCCGTGTCAACCGGCCAGTCAGGCCGCGCGTCGAGCTCCAACTCGAAGTCGGCGAACGTGCGGTCCGTGAGAAGATACGCCCCGAGATTGGAATCCACGGGCTTCTGACCGCCCACGATTGCGCCCTCCACCACCTCCCAACGTCCGGTGTGCCGGAGCATCGCCTGCGACTCAGGGCGACCCTCATGCCATTTCCGAACCGCGGACAGCAGTTCATCGCCTCCCAATGGGGCGAAGGCCGGCGTCGATGGCACGCTCAGACGCGGCGCCGCCCGCCACCCGTTCAGCGTCTTGCCGTCAAAGAGGACCTGCGGCCCGGCCGCTCGCACGGACGAGAGGGAAAGACCGGCGGCACCGGCGACTGGGAGGACGGTGGCGGAGCGCAGGAATTCGCGGCGGGTGAAACGCATGACCGAAACGAAACACCACCCGCCTACTTCGCGAGCGCGAATCGCCGGAGGAGCGTGTGCACCGAGCCGGTCGGTCGCAGTTCACTCGAATAAAGATCGAACGCCTCGACCCGAAACGGCGGTGCCACAAATTCCGCCTGTGTCTGCAGCCACGTCGCCACGGGTTTCGCCGCACTCAGGTCGCACCGCGCCAGCGTCACGTGGGGATGAAACGTCCTCACATTGAGTTCAATCAAACCAGCGGCGATCAACGCGTCGTCCACCCGCTGCCGCAATTGATGCAGCCGCGGATGACCACGACCGACGCCGCACCACAGCACGCGGGGTGGCGATTTCGGGGGAAAGGCGCCCACGCCCTCCACCGGCAACACGAATGGTTCAACGCGCACGGCGGCGAGATGCGTCTCGATCGCCGGGATTTTTTCCTCAGGCACGTCGCCGAGAAACCGCAGCGTGAGGTGAAGTTGCTCGGGCCTCGTCCACGTCACGCCGGGAAGTGCGTCCACGAGTGTGTCCAGCACCGCGCGCACGGGTCCGGGCAACGCGAGGGCAACGAAGAGACGGAGTGTCGGCATGGGGGGCACGCTACCGGATCGCGTCTCCGCCGCCAACCATGCATCGCGTTCCAGCGACTCCCACCAGGGGTGCCTAACAATTTCCGGACCTTGGGGACGCGACGCCCTCGTCGCGCAGGTTGAAAACCGCGACGTATCAATTCACTCGAAGTGCGTTCCCACCTCTGAAAATGAATCCACCGGATGGTGGAGCGAGTTGGTCCCAACTCGCTATGGACTGTTCGCTCTCACGTTAAGCGGCTTGCGGTCAAGCTGCTACACCTCGACTGAATTCCTCCGCCTCAGAATTTATACTGCACCTTGCCATAAAACAGGTGCGCATTGAAATCGTTCTGGCCGCCGTAGGTGCCGTCACGATTCGTCGCGTAGCCGTACTTCGCCGTGTAAACGAGCCGGTCGCTCTGGCGGCGCACCCACGTGATGAAACCCGACTGCAGCGTCTGGCCCATGTTGAACGGCAGGGTCACCGTCGGATTGTCCGTGTAATTGTCCGCGCGGTAGTGGCTGAGATCGAAATACACATCGGTCACCTTCCCGAGCGCGTAGCCGGCGCCGAGGTTGGCGCTGACATAGTTGTTGTCGCTGTTGAACGTCAGGCGGTGCTGCGGGATCGCGAGCTGGTCGTAGGTGACATTCACCGCGCCGGTGACGAACAGTCGCGGCGTGGCATTCCAGGTCGCGGTTTGGGTGACGACGTGGCGCGTGAGCCGGCCGTTCTCAATTTCCGGCAACCGATCGAACGTCGTCGTGACCGTCGATCGCTGATACGTATAACGGGTGGCGAAGGTCAGATTCGACTTCGGGCGCCACGACATCCGGAAACTGGCGTCCTTGGTCTCAAGATCGTTGTCGATGATGAACTGGGGATAGCGGTTCTGCGAACCGGGCACATTGGAGGTGTTGTCGCGCCGCGCGGTATAGTCGGCAAGCTTGAGCCGGTAGTTGTATTGGGCGCCAAACGTAAGTCCCGGGCGCGCATACCACGTGGCGTTGGCGGTGTAACGCTGGCCAGTCCGCTTGTAGTCGGTGTCGCGATCGATTTCAGGAACGCGGTTGGCCACGAGAATGCTTTGTTCCACGAGGTCACCCGTACCTTGGTTCCACTGGCCGCGGACAGAGAGCTGCCAGTTAGCCCAACGTGCGTAGCGCACCTCGAGATCCTCCGTGACCTCATTCCAGCCGTCGCGGCTGTCCGTCTGCATGGCGGTCTCGACGGAATTCAGAACCAGCCCGCCCCCGCCTCCCGGACCGCCGCCACCTGGACCACCCGGGCCACGTCCCGGCACCACATCCGTGTCCAGGTGGGTTTCGACACCTTCCAGCCGCAGATGCTCGTACTTCACGCCCGGCAAGAGCGTGATGAACTTGGTCGGCTGATAGACGACATTGAGATTGGCGAGGTATTGCTTGAGCTGTGCGTTACCGACGAGTCCATAGTATCCGTTGTCCTGGGCCTGCCGTCGGACGGACGTCGCCGAAAATTCCGAGTCGGGCGCCGGGCCGTAGACGCGATTACCGGAAAGGTTGGTATCAATCGACGTGACGAGACCGCCGGCGGACACGCGCAGGTTTTCCGTGAAGATTCGCTCGTAATACCCGTTACCGGACACCGCATTGGCCGAGGAGCCCTGTCGGGAAATATCATAACGATCCTGCGGTTCAAACGCGTTGCGACGGGAGACGTTCCGATTGTTAACCTTCGTGCGCTCGTGGCGGCCGGTGACCTTCCAATTTGCCTCGTCGGTGCGCTGGCCCGCCTCCGCCGTGAAGATGTCGCGCTCCTCGTCCACGACCAAATAGGCAGGAATCAGATTGCGGACCCCGTTTCTACCCAGCAGGCCCGTGTCGCCCCAGCGCAGCGAGTTTTTCGTGCCGTCACGGGTCAACCGATCGTAGCGAATGCGCCACTGGATGCTGTTCGGCAGGAGCGTTCCGATCTCGAACGAAAAGAAGCTGCGATCGAGCGCGAGATCCTCGTCAAAGTAGGAGATCGCCCGGTTCAACGGCAGAAACCGTCCACCCGAACCGTCGTAATACGTCCGGAAACTCTGGTAGTTCGCCTCAAGATAATACGCATCGAATTTCTCGTAACGGGCGGACAGGCGGTAGTCGTCATTGCCCGGCACGAACCGCGCCTCGAACCGGAAGAGCGACACATCGGTCGTCCGCGAAGCGGTGAAATCCTCCAGGCCGCCGTAGCCGTCCTTCTTTTGACGGAACGTCTCCTGGAACGCGGGCCGGTCGCCGTCGAGCAGCGTCGCGCCGCCGGACACCGCGACCGTGCCGCTGAGCAACACTTGGGCGGCGGCAGACGCCGCGCCCGCCAGAATCGCCGCGATGAGCCCGAGACGAGCCGCACTGGAACCCACACGCGTCCGAAGGTCGGAGGTGTCCATGGGCGCATCTCCACGTCGACCGTTACCCGTAGCCGCGAGCGCCAGCGAGTGGACTGGGAAAACGCGACCGAGCCTCCACTCGCTGGCGCTCGCAGCTACCAGACGGTGGGTTGCTGCCGATATTATTACCGTCAATTGGCGGAGGTGCCCGGTTTTCATCAGTAGCGGAGGTTGGAATTGACGTTGGAGCCGTGCACGGCCTCGTGGCAGCCCGCATTCCAGCAGGTGCCGGCAGGAATGTTCGCCTGCCCGCCCGCGTGGTTGAAGCCGCCGTGGAAGATCTGGTTGTTGCTGGCCTGCGGCTGGAAGTGGCATTGGTAGCACAGGCTAGCCCCGCGCGACTTCAGCATCTTGTCATTCACGGTGCCGTGGGGCGCATGGCACGCGACGCAGCCTTCGCGCATCACCTCGTGCGTGAACACGAAGTGGCTGGTCTGCGCCGGATGGCACTTCGCACACGTGGCGTTGGTCGAGGCGGCGAGCGTGCGGGCACCGCCCGGGTTGTTGGCGTCGCCCTGATGGGGATTGTGGCAGTCGCTGCAGCCAATCTTCCCCGCGAGCACCGGATGCGTGTGTGGCAGGCTGAATTCAGACCGGGTGTTCGTGTGACATTGCAGGCAGGTGTCGGGCTTGACCTTGGGATTGATGATCGTCGCCCGCGTGCCGGCCTTGGCGTGCAGACTGCCGGGTCCATGACAAGATTCGCAGGAGACATTTTTCATCTGGCCTGCATCGTCCCGGAGCATGAGACGCGCGTGCGTCGCGTCGTGCATTCCGGAGGTGATGCTGCCATGGCATTTCGTGCAGGCGCCGGAGCCCACGATGGTCGCACCCGGGATTTGGAGCGGCATCACGATGGCCCGATCGGTCAGCGTGCACGAGACCGTGAGCACGGCCCAGGCCGCGAGGCCTCCAAGGAGAAGGGTTCGTCTGGAAAAACGAGGGAGCAGGCGCATAACGGAGGAGATTCGGAAGACTTGGTCGGCGGCTTCGCGGGTTATTTGGTCATCGACCGGACAAAGGCCACCAAAGCGTTGATTTCCTGGTCCGACAGCCCGTCGGCGAACGCATCCATCTTTTCCTCACCCTTGTTGTTCTTCCGGCCGAACTTGATCGTCTTGAAAATGTCGGCGTCGCTGAGCTTCGCGATCGTCTTCCCATCGGTGAGATCCTTCGCGCCCGATTTCCGGCCCAGGCGGGTCTGACCCTTGCCATCCGCTCCATGGCAGTCGACGCAGTGCTTCTCGTAATTTTCCTGCGGCGAAAGGGCCTTGGTGACGGCCACGGCGGCGGTCGGACCCGCGACCGCCATCGCGCACAGGAGCAATTGGAGCTTCAGGGAGGTGAGGAGGCGCATCGCGGGATGGAGCAGGTCGCGCAATTGGGACGCAGCCGTCAGAGAAAAGTTTGTTCGCACGAAACAACCGACTGGGAGCCGGCACCCGTTCGCGAATTCGATTTCGTAACTGACCTGTTACCCGTCCGCGGTGCGGACCGGTTCAAAAGACCGCCCGCCGGGCTGGACGGCGGCTCCCCCGATCTCCCCGCTCGAATCCAGGCTCGCCGGCTCGCGCTCCTTCCGCCGATGATTCGTCCGTCGGATCAATCCCCTCCTCCACTCCGCTCGATTCCAATTTCGCCATGAAGATCCTCCGTCGTTATCTCTGCACCGCCGCATTCCTGCTTTTCGCCGCCGCCAGCCTGTCGGCCGCCGACAACCGCAAGAAACTCGTGATGATCATCGCCGAGCCGGAATACGAGACTGGCCGGACGCTGCCGGTGTTCGCCGCCGCACAACTCGCCGCGGATTTCCGCGTCGTCACCGTCACCGGCCCAACCACCACGGGAGAAAATTCGCTCGCGCCGATCGGCGAGATCGCGGACGCCGACGTGATTCTGGTAAGTGTTCGCCGCCGCACCCCGCCGCCGGCGCAGCTCGACGCCATTCGCCGCCATGTCGCGGCGGGCAAACCGGTGGTCGGAATCCGCACGGCGTCGCATGCCTTTGTCCTGGCCAAAAATCAGCCGCCGCCAGCGGGACACGCCGATTGGGCCGCGTGGGACGCCGAGGTCATCGGCGGCAATTATTCCAACCACCATAAGGCCGGTCCCGCCACAAACGTCACCTTGGCGGCAGGCGCATCGGCGGAACATCCCATCCTGCGCGGCGTAAAACTTCCGTTTGCCTCCGCCTCGTCCCTCTATCGCAACACGCCGCTCAAGCCTGGCACCACGGCGTTGTTGACCGGGACGATTCCCGACCAGCCCGCCGAGCCGCTCGCGTGGACATTCCAACGCGCCGACGGTGGCCGCACGTTTTACACGTCGTTGGGCGGCCCCAACGATTTCGACAATCCGGCCTTCACCCGGATGCTGCGCAACGCGCTGCTTTGGGCCGCAGGCGTGAAATAACCGATTCCGGAATACACGGTCGCGCAAATCCGGAAAAAATCGGATTTGAATTCCACGGCGGGCCTCGCTCACATGCGCGCGCCCCATGCCCACCCTTTCCCTCCGCCGCACCCTTTTATGCCTTTTCGCGCTGACCAATTCCCTCCCCGCCGCGGAGATGGCGCCGAGGGAACCGGCCCGGCTTTCCACCGAGTTCTGCGTGGGTTGCCACGGCATCAACCTCGTCGGTGGCGCCGCCCCGAACCTGCTCGACAGCATTTGGAAAAATGGCGGCGATGATGACAGCATCCTGCGCAGCATCCGCGAAGGGGCGCCGGCGGCCGGCATGCCTCCGTTCGGCGCGGCGCTGACCGAGGGAGAGATGCGCGGGTTGCTCGGCTACATCCGCCGCCAGAGCCGCGCCTTTGCACTCGGGGCGATCCCCCCCGCCGGCCCCGCCCCGAGCTCGGTGGCCGTGAAGAGCGAGAAACAGGCGTTTCGCGTCGAGACCTTTGCCGGCCCCCTCGATACGCCCTGGGGCATCGTCTTCCTCCCCGACGGAAAAATGCTGGTCAGCGATCGTATCGGTGAAATCCGCCTCATCGAAAAGGGGGTGCTCCAACCCGCCCCGATCCGCAACACGCCGAAAACCTTTGTGCGCCAGGACGGCGGGTACCTCGATCTGATCGCCCATCCGGACTACGCGAAAAACGGCTGGCTCTACCTCGCCTACGTCGAATTGGGCGAGAACCGCTATACTTCGATGACCCGCATCGTGCGCGGCAAGATTCGCGACGGCGCCTGGGTCGAGCAACAGGACATCTTCCAGGCCGACCAGAAGTTCTATTTCAACGACACGAGCCATTACGGCTGCCGTTTTCTCTTCGACCGCACGGGTCATCTCTTCTTCACCTTCGGCGAACGGGGGAAGGCGATCGGCGCCCAGGATCTCAGCAGTCCGCTCGGCAAGATTCATCGCGTGTTCGACGACGGGCGCATTCCGCCAGACAACCCGTTTGTCGGACGCCCCGGTGCCTGCGAGTCAATCTGGTGCTACGGCAACCGCCACGTGCAGGGCCTGCAGTTTCACCCGGTCACCGGCAAACTCTGGGCGACCGAACACGGCCCGCGCGGTGGCGATGAGCTCAACCGCATCGAGCCCGGCCGCAATTATGGCTGGCCGACCATCTCCGACGGCCTCGCCCAAAAGGAGGAAAAAATCGAGGGCACCGAGCGCGCGGGCATGGAATCGCCGATCGCGTGGTGGTCACCGTCCGTCGCCCCCGCCGCGATCGAGTTCTACACCGGCGATCGTTTTCCGAACTGGAAGAACAACCTGTTCATCGCGTGCCTCGTCGGCCGCCAGCTGAAGCGGATCGAGACCGACGGCGACAAGGTCGTGCATCAGGAAATTGTCTTTTCGGAGATGGGCCGAGTCCGCGACGTCGTCACCGGCCCGGACGGATTGATCTACCTCGCGATGAACAACCCCGGTCGGATCGCACGGCTTGTGCCCGACGCCCCGCGCCCCGCCGACATTCCCTCGCTGCCGCCCGATCCTGCTCCGCCACCGCTGCCACCCATGCCGACGCTGCCCCCGCTCAAGAAGTGACCAGCGGTTTCAGCCCGCGCTCAATCGCGGCGCGCCGTCCCTCGAGGAACGGCGGGAGGGAAAGTTTTTCCCCGAGAGTCGCCATCGGCTCGTCGGCGGCGAAACCCGGCCCGTCGGTCGCGATTTCGAACAGAATCCCGTTCGGCTCGCGAAAGTAGAGGCTGCGGAACCAAAACCGGTCGACCGGCCCGCTCGAACGCATGCCGAGCTGCACCAACCGCTGGGCCCACGCGCCGTATTGGGCCTCATCCGGCGTCCGAAATGCCACGTGATGCACTCCGCCCGCGCCCGAAGCGCCGGGTGTCGCGCCGGGTTCGACGAGCACATGCAACTCGGCCGCGGCACCGTCACCTCCCATCTGATACACATGCACCGCGCGCTCCGGACCCGCCGCGCCGTCCGCCGCCAGCGCGTACTCCCGCACCCGCCGCATGTTCATCACCTTCGTCAGCACCGCGTCGGTCGGCGCCAGCTTCGGCACACTCATTGTGATGGGACCGAGCCCGCGAATCTGGTGTGCCGCCGGCACCGGGCTTTTTTCCCACGGATGCGCGTCCCCGCCCGCAGCGTCGACGACGAGGCTCAGTCGTTGCCCTTCAAAATCCTCCAGGTCGAGGGTCGCCCGACCGTCCCGTTGGCAGATTTTCCCGTGCATGACCCCAAGCTCGCCCAGGCGCTTTTCCCACCAGGTCAGCGCCGCCTCATCGGCGACTCGAAATCCGGTGCGCACCACGGTGTGCGTACCGCGACGTTCACGGCCGACCGGCCAGTCGAAAAACGTGATATCCGTCCCGGGCGACGCGAGTCCGTCGGCATAGAAGAGATGATAGGCGGACACATCATCCTGGTTCACCGTCTTCTTCACGAGGCGCAGCCCCAAAGTCTGCGTGTAAAAGGCGTGGTTGCGCGGCGCATCGGCGGTAACAGCCGTCAGGTGATGGAAACCGGTGAGTTGCATCCGACCATCGTGACCAGGAAACGAATTTCGTCCAGCCGCGCCAATGAACATCGCCCGCGGCGCGCCGGAACGCTTGCGCTTGCTGTCCGCACCGGCCCAGCTTTGGCCACCTCATGTCCATGTTCTCGTTCCCCTTGATTTTCATCGCCCCGGTTTCGTCCGCCGACCTGCTCTTCCGTCGTTTTGGCCACGCGATGCGCACCCTACGTGCGACCTCCGCGATTGCGTTGTTCCTCGCGACCTGCGCCCTGGCGACCACGGCCCGCGCCCAACCCGCCACCGGCGCGGTCGAGGGCCGCGTGCAGAATTTCGTCACCGGCGACTATCTCAACAACGCCCGTGTCGCCGTGAAGGGCACAAACGTCGTCACGCTGACCGACGACAGCGGCACATACCGGCTTGCCGAAATTCCAGCCGGCCCGGTCACCCTGCGGGTCTTCTTCACCGGCCTCGATGAACAGGAGTTGGCCGTCGCCATCGCAGCCGGCCAGACGGCGAAGCAGGACTTCAAGCTCACGAGCCGCGCCCGCGATGGCGACCGCGCCGCCGCGACGGTGGTGCTGGATGCGTTCAAGGTGCAGTCGACCCGCGAGACCGACGCCGCTGCCATCGCGGTCAACGAGCAGCGCGTCGCCCTCGGCCAGAAGAGCGTCATCAGCGCCGACCAGTTTGGCACCATCCCCGACAGCAATCCCGGCGAGTTGATGAAGTGGCTTCCCGGCGTGAGCGTGGAATATTTTGCCAACAATATCGTCGGCGTGAGCGTCCGCGGGCTCGACTCTGCCAGCACCGAAATCGCGTTCGACGGCATGCCGATCGCCTCGGCTTCCTCCACCGGGCGCGACCGAAATTTCGAAATCCTCGGCTCCTCCTCCGCCGACATCGCCCGCGTGGAGGTGCGCAAGCTCCGCACGCCCGAGGACAGCGCCAACGCCCTCGGCGGCTCCATCAACCTCGTCCGCCGCTCCGCCTTCGAGGCCGACAAACGCCGATTCACCTACAATCTTCTCTTCACCACCGACGCGGAGGATTTCTCCTTCGGTCCGCGTCCGGGGATTCGCGATACGCTGGTCAACGGCTGGCGCCCGAACTTCAAGCTCACCTGGACCGATCCGCTGAGCAAGACCTTCGGCTACGCGGTCACGCTGAGCCACAACGACGTCCTCGCCCGCGTGCATTGGTCGTCGCCGACCTGGAACTACGGCACCGCCGCGCAAGCCACCGCCGCCGGGAACCGGGTCGGTGCCAGCCTTCCCCTCAGCACGGTCAGCGTCTACAATCCACAGCTCTCGCAGGATCTGCTCCACGACAATCCGAAGCAGGACATCACGGACAGCGCCTCGATCAAGTTCGACTGGCGCCCGCGCCGGGAGCTGAAGCTTTCGTATTCGGTCAGCGCCAGTCGCTACCAGGAGCGGGCAGGCGACGACGTGCGCTTCATCTGGAACACCGGGAATCAGGCCAATACCAATCTCAACTCCGTGCTCGGCGCGCCCGGCACCAACGGCCTCACCTCAGACGGCAGTTATGCCACGTACGGCAACCTCGGCGCCGGCACCATCCGCTACGACCTGCGCGAGGCGTGGCGCAACGGGATCAAGCCCGTTGTGACCAACGGCGTCGAGGGCGAGTGGAAGCGGGGCGATCTCACAGTGAGCGCCCGCGGTTCTTACTCGGCGTCCAAGCACACGTTCCGCGACATCGACGATGGCTTCTTCCAAAGCACGACGATGAGCGGCAGCACGCTGCCCAACACCGGCATCGGCACCGGTTCGGCCAATCCCCGCGCCATCACGGTCAACCTCCTCGATCGCGACTACAAGATTTCGCACACCGTCCGGGCTTTCGCCCACACCACCGGCGCGACGACGCTCGGTCCCGAAATCGACTGGCAGGATCTGAAGAATCTTTACGTCGGCGGAGCCGTCTCCCGCCAGGCGCGCACCCTGGAGAGCATCGCCTCCACGCGCCTCTGGGCGAAGCACGCGTTCCACACCCGCGATCCGTTCAGCCTCCGGGTCGGCTTCGACTACAACGACCAGTTCCGAAACGTCCAGGCGTACGATGCCCGGCTCTGGACGTTTGTCGGACCCGATCGCATTGCTGGCACACCCGACGACAACGCCGCCCAGATCGCGGCCGTCAACGTCAAGCCCGCCCGCGACACCTATTACACAGCGCCCGCCGTGCCACGCATCAACCTCCGCCGACTCTACGAACTCTATAAGGCCAATCCCACCTGGTTCACCTATCGCGACGCCGAGTCCCACCGCTTCTCTGTCGCCGAACCCTACCAGGTCGACGAACAGACGACCGCCTCCTTCCTCGAGTTCACCGGCGGTTTCTTCCACAACCGGCTCACCTACATCGGCGGCACGCGCTACGAAAAAGCCGAAGCCAAGGGTCGCGGCGTGCTCGACCGCGGCAGCCGCGCCGTCGCCGGCATTTCCGATCCTGTGCAGGCCGCCATCCAGCGGTACGTGCGCAAGGGCGCCAGCGGCACGGGAGGAAACGACGGCTGGTTTCCCAGCCTGCAGGTCAATTTCAACCTCACCGACAGCCTCATCCTCCGCGCCGGCTTCGCCCGGACCCAGGCAAAAAACCGTTTCGGCCGCTCGGTGATCCCGAGTTCGACGCTCGATCTGAATCCGGTGACCACCGGCACCTACGCCGGCGTCGCCCAGGGCACAATCAACCGGCCCAATCCCAATCTACTCCCATGGACAGCCGACAACTTCGAGACGCACCTCGAATACTACAGCCGCCAGGGCGGCGTGATCAGCGCGGGTGCCTTCCGCAAGAACATCGCGAACGTCCAGGTCCAGCGCAACATTCTCCTGGATACGCCCGAGAAACTCGCGCTGCTCGACCTCGAGCCGAGCTTCATGAATTTCCAATCCACCACCTGGATCAACGAGGGCGGCGGCCGGATCGACGGCGCCGAGTTCGAATTGCGCCAACTCCTGAATCCGTTTCTGCCCGACCTCGCGCGCGGCTTCACCCTCACCGGCAGCTTCAACTACAACAATCTCTCAAAGTTCAACTACGCCGGAGGCAACATCGGCACCGACTTTCAAAATTTCTACCAACGGCAGATCAAGGCGTCACTCAGCTACCGCCGCGGCAAGCTCAGCGCCAATGTCGGCATGATCGAAAACGGCAAGGTCTACCGCCAGCGGGATGACGCCGCCGGGTTCGAGGGACACCGCTACTATCCGCCCTACACGACGATGGATTTCGGCGTCGAATACGGCGTCACCCGCTGGGCCCGGCTCTTCGTTTCCGGCCGCAACGTCACCGACGCCCAAAAGATCCGCCGCCGCGACGTCCAGAATTCGCCCGAGTGGAGCACGTTTCAAATCGCGAACAACCTCGGGGTGACCTATACCGCGGGCGTCACGGGTTCGTTCTGACGCGCCCAGACGCCGTTGCGGCGACGCCCCACCCTACTTCGCCAATTCGAACAGATAATCGACGTAAGACATCGTCGCGCCGTCGTAGCCCTGCAGTTTCGGATTCGTCGACTCGATCAGGAAATATTCATTCGGGGCATGCTGGCCGGCGCCGTGCCCCAATCCGAAATGTCCCGCCGCCAGGTTGAGCGGCGCCGCCGTGAAGGCGTAACCGGGCCACGAGCCGGCGAGGCGCGGCCACAGGAGCGGCTCGATCCCGGATCGCTTGAGGACGGCGACCTGGGCCTGAATCAACGGGGTGTTCGCCGCCGTGCTCGTCGGATCATAGCCACCCGTCATATTCACCTCGATGTCGCCAAAGCCATTTTTCGCGAGGTGCGCCTTGAGGGCGGCGAGCGCCTCTTTGGCCGTCATGTCGGGCACCAGCCGCAGGTCCAGTTTCGCGACCGCCTGATGCGGCAGAATCGTCTTGCCGCCAGGACCGGTGTAGCCGCCCACCAATCCCTCAATGTTTACCGTCGGCTGCGACTCAAGCCGCTCGAGCGCCTGCAAAAAGGGCAAATCGTCGATCCAGCGGTTCACGCCCAGGAGCGCCTTGTACGAGGCCTCGCCCCGGCGCCGGGCCGCGGCGGCAATCATGGCCTTTTCCTCCGCGCTGAGCGGCCGCACCTTGTCGGCGAAGCCAGCAATGGCCGGGGCGTTGCCATCCGCAGACACAAGCGTGTTCAGGGCCTTGATCAGATGCCACGCCGGACTGTCCACCATCGCCTTGAACGAGGAGTGAATATCCCGCGCCGGCCCGCGCCCCCAGCCAAGGCCGCTCGAAACCAGCTCGCATTCGATGATGCCCTTTGCCCCGAGATTCACCGTCACCGTGCCGTCGGAATCCTGCGTCGCATGCGGCATGAATAAGCTGACGCACCTGGAGAGCGCGGCCTGAACCTCGGGCCGGCTCACGATTTGGCCGATATGCGGAGAACCGATTTCCTCCTCCCCTTCGGCCACGAGCACGAGGTTGACCGGGAGCTTTTGACCGGCGGCACGAATTGCATCCAACGCGGCGAGGAACGCCGATTCCGGGCCCTTCTGATTCACCGCGCCTCGCCCCACGAGCACCTTTCCCATCCCGGGACGGTCCACGAGCGCCGCATCCAGCGGCGGCGACGACCACTCCTTCGGGTCGAATTGCTTCACATCGTACATGAAGTAGAGCCCGACCGTTTTGGGCGCACCGGCATCGAGCGTCGCAAACACCCCGGGCTTGCCGTCGGTTTCCACGCGCTTCACCTGCTGAAATCCCACCTCCTGCAGCAGCTTCGCCAGGTGGTCGGCGCCCTCGGGAAATCCGCGGTTCTCCGCCGCGATCGCGGGCCGCCGGATCCATTCCTGCAACCGCTGCACCGCCCGATCATGTTGTTTTGCGATCTGCGCCCTGATGGCGGCAAAATCCGGATCCGCGGCGTGGACGCTGCCGCTCGCAGCCAACATCGCGCCGATCACACCCGCCAAAAGGAAAGCTCGAGATTTGGAATTCATGGCAACTCCGATGCCGCGTAGCGACTTTGGCCGCAACGCGAAAGGCCGGCCACTGATCCCCCCGCCGAATCAGACTCCCACCCGGGAGAGGGCCGGGCACAGCGTCAGCAGATCGTCGGGATGCGTTTTTTCGCGTTCCGTCTGCAGATATTTTTGCCCGCCATGGTTCAGCACGACGAGTTTAACCGCGCCCGTGGCGGCCGCCACGAAGAATTCATCCGTACCCGCCTCAATCAGGGCGATCGCCGCTTCCTGCGACAACTTCCAATGCGTCCGGTCGGAATGCACCCCACCAATCGTCGCGACGCGTTCACGGGGATCGCTGCTGTAGGCGCGGTTGACCAGCGAAACGGCACGGCGGCGGTAAGGGCGATGTTTGTCCATATGTCAGAGTGGCTGAGGAGGCATGATCAGCCGTGCCGCCCGGGGAAACCGCGCTGGCAAACCGCTGAGGCCAACATTCTGCGCGCGACGCGAACCTGATACGACCTAAATC
Source organism: Opitutia bacterium (assembly GCA_947474365.1). Lineage (GTDB taxonomy): Bacteria > Verrucomicrobiota > Verrucomicrobiia > Opitutales > Opitutaceae > ER46. The sequence continues at coordinate 89,322 of CANJIU010000028.1, forward strand.
GCCGCCGTCCTCCCGCCGCGAATCACGGGTTGAGGATAATCGACGGAATCGACTGCTCTGTCACCGCCTTAGGTGCGACGCACGTAATTCCCATGATAATACATCGTGTCAGCCCCGACCGCCGCCTACCAACGCATTGCGGATTCAACTCCGCGACATCACTCTTCCGCAATGAAACAACATACTACGTGTTGGTTGACGCAAGTCAGCTGGCACAAGAAAGACGCATATATGCTCCGAGCTCTGCTCTGGGAGGATCAATCGGTAGTGGCGTAACAACGCCGCATCCTTGGTCTCTTCCTTGCGGCGACGCGCGATTTTTCGTGCGTCGCCGCAACTCTTTTTGGGGTGCGGCCAGGCCGGGTACCTCCGCCACGAACCACTACGGCAGTTCGTAAATCTCGATCAGTGCCTCGCCCGTGGTGTTGGCGGCGCCCGAAAGTTGCGCGGTGTACGTTCCCGCCGGCACGGTCACGACCAGCGCCGCGTCCTTGCTCGCCGGATCCGTGAGATCGAACGCCCCTGCTGCTGCGAACGCCGCCCGCGCCGGCGCCGCACCGCCCTCGGCCCAATTGTCGTTCCCCGCAAAGAGCTGGCTGCGTCCGCCTTCGCTCAGAAACAGCTCCACCTTCGGGTCCGCCAACACGCCCGCCACCCCGAAACCCGCCGCCAGGCGCGGACCGACGCCGCGGATGAGCAGCCGCTTGGGCACATTGCCACTGATGGAAAAGCCAGCAATCAGCGTATTTTCCCCGGTGCCGGCAAAATTTCGCGCCGAAAGATTCACCAGGCGCGCCGGGCCCGTCGGATCCGCGTCGTAAAGTTCGACCAGAGCCACTCCGCTGCGTTCGGTCACATCCGACACGTGAATCGTGCGCGCACTGTCGATCGTCGCCACCAACGCGGCGTCGCGGCTGGCCGCGTCGGCGAGATCGAAGGCCCCCACTGCGGCAAACGTCGCGCGCAATCCCGCCGCCGCTCCGTTCGCGCCCCAGTCGTTGTTCGAAGCCACCACGGTGTCGCGCCCGTTGACGTCCGCGTGGATTTCCAAACGCGGATCGAGGACCGTCCCCGCCACGCCGAAGGCCGCCAGTGCCGGACCGATGCCGCGCACGAGCATTTGCTTGCCGCCGCCCGCCACCACCGCGCCGACAATCAACGGCGAACTCGGTCCGCGCGTCGTCGCCCGCACTGAGAGATTCACGAGCCTACCCGGCCGCGGCGCCTCAATCGCGAGCCGCGCCATCCGGCTGGTCAACGGTCCGTTCGCATCGTTGACGATCACCTCGTAATCGCCGGCATTGGCCGCGGCGGCGGACGGGATCGGCAGAGTCGCGTTGGTCGCACCCGGCACCACGAGGCCGTTTCGCCGCCACTGGTAGCGCAACGTCCCCGCTCCCGTCGCCTGCACGCTGAGCGTCACATTCCCGCCCGGCGCCACCGTCTGGCTGGCCGGATGCTCGGCAAACGCGACCGTCTCGGAAACCTCGAGGAGGAAAGCCCTCCGCCGGCGTGTTGACCATGACGGTCATCTTGCCGCTCAGCAGTGACGCAAACTGGTTCGCATCTGCGAGCGTGCCCTCGGCGAGTCCCCAATGGATCGGGATCGCCACCCGCGCCTTGAGATCCAGTGCGGCATCAGCCGCCTCCTGCACGCTGTTCATCGTAAAGGTCTGGCCCAGCGGCAGCATCGCCACATCCACCGCAAAGGTTTTCATTTCCGGCACCCGCTCCGTGTCACCCGCCTGATACACCCGCACGCCGCCGACGTTCACCACGTAACCGACGAAGTTCATCACCCGGGGGTGTCCATTCTTGACGATGTTGTACATCGGCACGGTCTCCACCTCGACTCCCCCGAGCGTCAGTTTTTGCCCGGGAGTCACGGGTAGAATCGTCGTCCCTGGAAATCCCTGCTGCAACGCGGGCACACCGGGCGGCGAGGAGACGATCACCGTATTCGTTTTCCGGACGCGGGTGATGACCGGGTTCGACTGGTGGTCCCCGTGGTTGTGGGTCAGGAGGATGAAATCCGCGTCCGCCGGCGAGGTCGTGAACCCCGTCGGATCGATGTAGATGATCGGACCGCCGGTGACCTCGATCTTCACGGTCGCCTGCCCGGCCGGGGCATAGGCGAACACTCTCCCCACCACCCGGGCCTGCGCGGTTGACAGGAGCAACGGGACAGCCAGGCAGCAGGCGACCAAACCAGAGCGAAACATCATTTTCATAATGGGGAACCGGAGCGCCGTCGACGGTGGGAACGGCAGCTCACCCGCCCAGTGAAATTCCCGCGGACGCAGAGGCAACTCCCGACCGTTGGGATTCCGTAACCGAATCGAAAGATCGCGCCGCCTACTGCGGGAGCCGGACGCGCCCGTCCGAGGCGTTCACCGCACCTCGAAACTCACGCGGACGCTCTGCGTCGCAATTCCCCGCTCGACGCCGTCGAAGAGATCCACATCGAAGGGCTTGCCGATATTGTTGCCCGCGAGGTCCTCGATGGTCGTGGCGACGGAAAGCCAGTGGGCCCCGCGCGTCCACGGTTTCTGGGGAACGAAACGCCAGCGGCGATCATTGTTTTCCAGCGAGACGTCGCCGTCCAACATCGCACCCGCGGCGGACTGGGTCGCGACACCAATCAGGCGCAACGCCAGCGCGTGGTCCATGGGTTCGTCAAAATCAAGCATGAGCGCATCGCGCGACCCGGCGGCCGGCGCGGTGATTTTCCACCGCGCCGGATCGGGCGGCGTGCGATCGGCGGGGCCGACCCGGAATTGTTTCTCGAAGGCCGCCCGCAGCGGCTTGCCCGCGGCATCAACGCACGCCGCGTCGATGGTGAGCGAATACTTCTTCCCCGCCTCGAACACCGGCCCGATGTCCTCGAGCGGTTTCACACCACGCTTGATCCGCCCCGGGTCGATAAGAAGAGTCAGCCGGGTCATGGGCGGATCCCAGAGTTCCTCGTCGAGTTCGAGGAACGGCAGCTCGATCACGGCTCCAGCGGCATTGCGGATATGGATGTGCTCGTACGTCCCGCCGCGGCTCATCGGCGCGGAGAACTGGATATAGAATTTCAGTTGGTTCTCTGGCAACACGTCGGCGCCGGGGAAGACCTGCACCACGATGGTCGTCGGGGGCGAGGTGTCGGCGGGCAATTCGAAAAACGAGACCACCGGATCGGCGCCCGGGGGCCGCAATTCCGCTCGGTAGCGCAGCCCACGTTCCAAGGAAAACGCCGGCTCGAAACGGAGCCGCCCGGCGGAGATCCGCCACGCTCCACCCATCGCCGGCATCGCGTTTCCGCTCGTCTGCTCCGCAAACACCGCGAAAAGCGCGGCCCACTGGTTGTCGGTCCGGTGTTCGCGTTCGAGCGCCGCCAGCATCGCCGGAGGGAACCCGCTCGCCTCAACCGCGGGCGGGTTATCTGCGGGCTTCCATTGCACGACATACGGCTGGGCCCACGCCCCGCCCACAAAAGGGCACATTCAAGGATCAATTCGAAGAACGACTTGATATAAGGAGTTCACTAAAACATTGAGCAGGGGACTTCCAACCGAGGATTTTGCGGGGACGCTCGTTGAGCATTTCCTGATAGGCGCTGAGTTGCTGGTAAGAAACCAGCGAC
>CANJIU010000029.1 GCA_947474365.1 Opitutia bacterium
AAGTTGCTCGCTCGCGCTGGGTCGGCGAAATTGAGCTTTGGATTTTGCCATCGGCACCACCCAAACAAAAGCCGGGAAGAAAGTCCCGCGAAAAATAGCAATGCCCTCCGCGAGTGAAAATTACGGGGGTGAAGAAATCCGCCCTACCGCTCTCTCCGTGCGACTCCAGGCCTGCAAACAGAAGTCCGCCGGCGTTGGGTCCCCGCTTCCTGGCCCTGCGCTTTAAACGGTCTGTCGTCCGGGCTGGTGCGGGATGCGGCGGCATTTGGGAACGGCCCACGGGATGGTTTCCCTCCAATTGGCCTGTCCCCAAGGGTGAGTCTGCCGCAGGGCGGGGCGGGCTATTTTTCCGGCGGACGCGGCGATTCGGGCTTTTTCTCGGGCGACTTCAGGCCGATGTGGTCGGCAAGGTCTTTGCCGTTGAAAGCGTAGGTGGCGCTTTGCTCGATCAACGGAAGCATCGTGGCGTTCCAGTCGAACCACGCGCGCGCGAGGCGGCGGTAGTCGTCCGTAAGCCGTTCCTTTAAATTCGCGCGCTCCATCGGATCGTTGGCCAGGTTGAAGAGAAACGTGTTATCGAGAATTTTCAGGTATTTGAGATCGCCGTCGCGCGCGGCTTGCTGGGCGTTGGCTTTGTAGCGCCAGAAGAGCTGGCGCGCGACGGGTGCAAGGTTTTGCGTGAGCTGCGGCAGCAGGTTGATCCCGTCGCTCGGGAATTTGGGATTGGGCGCAGTGCCGGCGGCGGCGAGCAGCGTTGGCAGCCAGTCCATGTGAATCATGACCTGCTCGCTTACGCGGCCGGACGCGATGCGTGCAGGCCACGAAATCACGGCGGGCACGCGCAGGCCGCCTTCGAGCAATTCACTTTTCCGACCGGTGAAGGGCCACGTGTAGGAAAAGCGCTCGCCGCCGTTGTCGCTCGTGAAGATCACGATCGTGTTTTCGGCGAGGCCGTTTTTCTCGAGCGCGGAGACGACGCGGCCGATCTGCCGGTCCATCGCCTCGATCATTTCCACGTAGGTTTTCTGTGAGCCGCCGTCATGGTGCATCAGGCCGGGGCCGCCGAGGCGCTTCGCTTCCGGCTCATCGCCTGGCCCTTCCCAGGGCCAGTGGGGCGCGCTGAAATGCAGGCTGATGAAAAACGTCTCGCGCGCCTTCGCGTAGGCGTCGATCGCATCGACGGCGCGCTGGCCGAGCAGATCGGTGAGGTAGCCTTCCTGCTGGATCGGATTGTCGTCGACCCAGAAATCGGGCTTCCGGTCCGTGCCGCGGTGGAGAAAATAATCCACGCCTCCGCTGCGGAAGCCGTAAAAATGGTCGTAGCCGCTCAGCAACGGGCCGAACTGCGGCAGCGCGCCGAGGTGCCACTTGCCGATGAGCATCGTGCGGTAGCCAACGGCTTTCAGGAGCGACGGCAGGGTTGGGTGCTCCGGTGGCAACCCGATACCCGCGCTGCCCGTCGACGAGATCGGCTCCTCCAGACCGACGCGCAGCCGGTATTGGTAGCGGCCGGTGATCAGGGCCGTGCGCGACGCGCTGCACACGCAACTGTTCGCATAGGCCTGCGTAAACTTCACGCCGCGCGCCGCGATCCGGTCGATCGCGGGCGTGCGCACGTCCGGCCGACCGTAACACGACAAATCGCCATAGCCGAGATCGTCGGCGAGGATGAAGACGATGTTCGGCGGCGCGGCGGTGGCGGCGGTCGCCGCGGGTGCGGTGGGAGCGCCGAGCCACAGAAGCAATCCCAGCGCGGCGACGCGGGACGCGCACCTGAGGAAAGCCGCGCCGCGAGGCGCGGAACGCTCAACGCTCACGTTTCGGTCCTCCGGAATTTGAAGGTTGGTTTGGTCACTTGAGCGTTAAGAGTTGAGCGTTAAACATTCGGGTTCGGATCAGGGGTCCACAGGATCCGGCTGCGCCTTGGCCTACGCCTCCTGCTGCCGCATCAATTCCTGAAAGCGCGGGTCGTTCTGAATCGGCGCGAAATCGAGGTTGTAGCGGAGGCTTGCGGGCAACTGGAGACCGCTCGCCGCAAACTCGCGCAGCAGCTCAATCGCCTCATTCGCCTGGCCGAGCAGGGCGTAAACCGACGCGAGGTGCCACCCCCCGTACACGCGCTGATAGTTGTTTTGCACCAACTGATGTTCCCGCCGCCATTGCGCCAACGCAGCGACGGCTGCCTCGCGACGGCCAAGGACGAATTCAGCCCGGATGAACAAGGTTTGCGGCGACCCCGCGCGATTGCCCCGTGCGAGTTCCTTCGCGGCTGTGGCGCTGATCTCTTCCGCCAGCCGACGGGCCGCTTCTTCGCGTCCGAGGGCGAGCAATCGGTTGAGAGCTGCGCCGTGGAACAGGCGAAGTGTTTCCAGCCCGTCAGTCGTAACGGGTATCAGGTCGCTCACCATTTCGGCGGCGAGTGTGCGAGCCTCCTGCGGGCGATTCATGGCCAGCAGCAAGTCGATGCGCAGCCTCTTTCCCTCCGTCGAATCGGCCGCCGTGCGGTCCAACAGCCTCAGCGCGGCCGCCGGTCCCCGCCAAATCAGGCGCAGCGTGACCCGATGGGGTGAATATCGTTCTTGGAGCGCCTCGAACCGGGCGAGCAGTCGATCCGCCTCGGCAAAGTCGCCTTTGCGCCAGAAAATGTCCGCCGCATGGCCCCTCATATAGTCGGCGTTGTTCGGATCGAGTTGCACCATCTCGCGCGAGAAACGAAACGCCTCGTCCCACTGCCCGAGGTCGCGCGCCACGAAGGCCTGAATATTGCGCAATTCCGCCGTGGCCGGCTGCAATGCTTCCGCGCGGGCGAGATCGCGCTGCGCCGCCGCGTAATCCGATTTGACGTGCCGCTCCCAGTTGGCCCGTTGGACGAGCGCCTCGGGCAGGTTGTGCTGCAGCTCCAGCGCCCGGTCGATCAGGTGGCGGGTTTCGGCGGCCAGCTCGGGATTGCGGTCGTTACCCGCAGCAAAGAAAATGAACTTCGCCTCCGCGAGTGACACCAAAGCCAGCGCGAAATCCGGATCGAGCGCCACCGCCTGCTCGAGCAGCTTGACGGCTCCGGGAACCGAGGCGAATCCCCGCGCCTGGAGGGCTCGTCCGCGGAGGTAGGCGTCGTACGCGGCGGAGTTCTTCGTGAGCACAGCCACCGGCGCCGTGGTCGTGCGGCGGGTGAGTTTCGCGACAACGGCGCGCGCGACCTTTTCCTGCAGCGCGAAGATGTCGGTGAGTTCCTCCGTGAACGTGCCGAGCTCCTCGCTGGAGTTGTCGGCGGGCCGCGCGAGCGTCACGCGGATGCGCACGCGGCTGCCGACGCGCTGCACGCTGCCCTCGACGAGGCGGGAAACGTTGAGCGCCTTCGCTATTTCCGCCGCGCCGGCATTCTTGCCCTTGAACGAAAAACACGAGGTGTTGCCCGGCACCGTCAGGTCGCGCTCGCGGCGCAGCGCGCCGAGCACCTCCTCGGTGAGACCGTCGGAAAAATATTCCTGCTCCTTGTCGCCACTGAGATTTGCGAACGGCAGCACGGCGACGGATTTGGCTGATGCCAAATCCGAAGGTGGCTGCGCCGCGATCGGAGCAGACGGGGGAGGCGAGGACTTCGTCGGTGTCGGCGGAACGTTCCACGGCCGCCAGAACACGAGGGCAACGAGGGCGGCGACGGCGATGGTCGCGGGCGCGAGCCATCGGCGGGCGGGTGTTTTTATTGTAGCCGGCCTCGCTGAGGCCGGTTTCGCACCGGGGTCAGCGACCCCGGCTACACCAGGCACACCCAACAGCTGCTTCACGCGTTCGCCGAACGCGTTTAACGAATCGGCGGAGCAGATTCGGGTCCATTGCACGGTACGGAACTCCCCTGGCACGTCGGCATCGGCGTCCCGCGTCGCGTCGATCGCCACCGGCAGCAGGAACGCGGTGCGCTCCGACATCATGTGCGTGCGCTGCGCGGCGAGTTTCCACTCTAGCCGGAAATAGCCCTCCTTGCGCGCCTGCGTGTTGGCCGAAATCACCGGCACGAACAGCGCGCACGTCGCGATCTGCCCGCGGATCTTCGTGTCCCACGCATCGCCGCCGACGAGCTCACTCTGATCGAGCCACACTTCGACCCCAGCCGCCCGCAGCGCTTCGCAGATGCGCTTCGCCGCCTCCACGTCCTGCGACGCGTAGCTGAGGAAGACCGCGTCGCGAGGCGCGGAACGGTCAACGTTCAACGCTGAACGTTCAACGCTCAAGGTGCGGGCCTCCGGAATTTGAACGTGGGTTGGGTCACTTCAGCGTTGGGCGCTAAGAGTTGAGCGTTGCGCGTTCCGCTCTTCGTCAGAAGAGCGGTTGGTGGTACTTCGGATCCTTGAGCAGCGCTTCAAACCGGGGATGGCCGCGCAAGGGGGCGAACGCGGGATCGAACGCGAGATCGTGGACGCTCCATTCGTAACCGAAGGGGATCCGGAGCAGACGCGCCAGTTCGTCTAGGGCGCGCTCCTTTTCCCCTGTCCACGCATAAACCGCCGCCCGCTTCCGTTGCAGCCGCCGCGCTTCGACGATGTCCCGTGCCTCAGGAAGCAGTTCCACGGCCTTGGTGGCATCGCGCACCGCTTCGAGCTTCTGGCCGAGCACGGCTTCCATGAGGGCGAACTCCCCCAGTCCCTCCGCGCTGTTCGGGTTGGCTTCGAGCCGGGACTGGAGAGCTTGATGAGCCTTGGCCAATCGCTGGCGCGCACCCGCCGGATCACCTTGAAGCGCGATGATCATCGCCGCCAGGGTGGCTGACTTGGCGGTCTCCCCTGCCACGGTTCCGTTGGCGTTCCGCACGGTGCCGCGCAGCACGTCCAGCCGGAGCCATTCCGTGTGGTCGCCCCGGATCTGCGCGAGCCACTTGCGCACCCCCAGGATCCGCGAAGACTCAATCGTTCCGGGCGGCAACCCCGCCAGCCAGTCGTCGGCCACCTGGGTCGAACCCGTGGCGCTGAACATCGCTTCGGCAAAATAGGCGCGATCCTGAATCAGCATATCGACCTGCTCCACCGGACGCAGGGCATTCATGCGCTGCCGGACTTCACGCATGTCGTCCCACCGCCGGAAGGCCGCGAGCAGGAACGCGAAATCGATGGCGAGGTCCGCGCCCACCGGATCCAGCTGCAGCGCCCGCCGATGGTTGGCCAGGGATTCCTGCCAGCGGCCCTGCTGTTTCTGGACGGTGGCCAGGCCCCAAATGGCCCCGGCATTGCTCGGCTGGAGCTGGATGACTTTTTCGAACTCCCCCAGTGCTTGCGTGTAATCGCGGCGGGCCCGAAAAGTGAACCATCCCCGGGCCAGGTGCGTGCTCGGAGCATCGGGCGCCAGTTGAACGGCGCGGGCCAGGGCCTCTTCGCCCCCGCCTGCGGATTCGGTCGGGAGATTCCTCCAGGCGCGAGTGATGGCGAGCTCGCTCCACGCCAGGGCGAAATTGGGATCGTGTCCCACGGCCGAGAGCAACAACCGCTCCCGCGTGGCCCGGTGCACCTTGCTTCGCATCAACATGGCCCGTGCCTTCAGGTACAAATCGTAGGCGGCGACATTTTCGGTGGGCCGGTGCTCGAGCAGTTTCTGCTCGTCCGGCGATAGCACCGTTTGCAGTTCGGCGGCGATGGCCTTGGCGATTTCGGCCTGGATGGTGAATACGTCGCTCAGGTCCCGCTCGAAAGGGGGCATCGCCCGCAGCACGGTGTCGGAGCGTGCGTCGTTGAGCTTGGCGGTCACGCGGACTTTGTTGCCCACCCGCTGCACGCTGCCTTCGAGGATGTAGGCGACGCCCAGTTCCAAGCCGATTTCCTTCAGGCTTTTTTTCGTGCCGCGATACTGCTCGACCGACGTGCGCGACACGACGCGCAGCGCGCGGATGTTGAAGAGATTCGTCAGGATGTCCTCGTGCACCCCGTCGGTGAAGAATTCGTTTTCCTTGTCCGGGCTGCGGTTGGCGAACGGGAGGACTGCGATGGATTTGTTCGAGCCGGCGGATTTATCCACCGGGGCCGACTTGTCGTTCACCACCGGAACGGGTGCGGCCAGGGGCTTGGGCTCGGCGACGGGAGGGGAGGCCGGAGCGGCGTCCCGGCCGGCCGGCCGGATCACGATGAGGGCGACGAGACCGAGCACGACAACCCCCAACACCGCCCCCATCCAATGGGACAGGCCGGTTTTTGGGCCCGGACCCACCACCGGCACCGGCCGAGGCAGCGGTCCCGCAGGAGCGGACGGCGCGTCCCGCCCGCCCAGGAGCGTCTGCACGCGCGTCACGAACGCGGCGGTGGTTTCGCCGGCGGGGAGGCGCGTCCATTGCACACCGAGAAACGATTTCGGCACGAGCGCGTCGCGGTCCTTCGTGTCGTCGATGACCACCGGCAGAAGGAACGGGGTGCCCTCCGCCATCAGGTGCGTGCGCTCATCCGCGAGTTTCCATTCCAGCCGGAAATAGCCTTCGCGCCGCGCCTGCGTGTTGGCGGAGACGATAGGTAAAAAAAGTACGCACGTCGCAACCTGGCCCCGGATTTTCTGATCCCACGCGTCGCCGCCGGTGAGTTCACTCTGGTCGAGCCACACCTCCACCCCGGCCGTCCGCAGCGCCTCGGAAATACGCTTCGCCGCCTCCACGTCCTGTGACGCGTAGCTGAGGAAGACGGCTTGGCCGGCGGAATCGGACATGAACAACGTGGGGGAGTGGGTGTGGGCCGGTACCCGGTCAAATTGGGAATACGGGGCCGACGCTGGCGAGGTAAAACCTCGCCCGATGCCGGACCATTTCGGAGCAAGCCTGCGCCACCGAGCGAGGATGATCTTTGCGGTTCTTGGCGCTCGTTTGTCGGGCAAATTGGTCGATGCTCCAACCGAAGGCACCGACGCATTCGGCTACGCGTAGAAAATCAGCTGAGCTCTTGACTGCTTGGTCGCGGCTCAGGTCGCCACTGGCATTCCCATGCGCCGCAGCCAGCGAAAATGAGAGGCGATGGCGCCCGCACAGGTTTTGTGGGCGGAGTAGTTCAACCCGAACTCGTGGCACGCGTCCTCGACGATCCGGGACAAGGCCGGGTAATGCAGATGACAGACGTGCGGCAGGAGATGGTGCTCGATCTGAAAATTCAGTCCGCCGGTGAACCAGGTCGCCAGCCGGCTATCGCGGGCGAAATCAACCGTCGTTTGCACCTGGTGGGCGGCCCAGCGGCTCTCCATTCTTCCCGTCTCCGCGTTCGGCATCGGAAACGACGCCTCCTCGACGCAGTGGGCCAGTTGGAAGACGACACTGAGCACGATACCGGTGACGAACGTCGCGGCGAGGTAGCACAACAGAACCGTGGCGACGGGGTGAAGCAGCATCGGCACGCCAAACGCCAAGGTGAAGAACACCACCTTGCCACCGATGAAAATCACCAGATCCCAGCCCTTGGGGCGGGCAAGCCGATGCCCGCCCAGGCGACCGACGAGTACATAGCGGAAGTCATCGATCAAGTGCCACTTTGCCGGCAGCAGGCCGTAGAGAAACCATAGATACACATGCTGTGCGCGGTGAAACGGCAGCCGACGCTGGTGGGGCGTGACCCGCGCCAACAGACCGAGCGAAATGTCGTCGTCGTGTCCCGTGATGTTGGAGTACGTGTGGTGAATCGCGTTGTGCTTCCGAGCCCAGACGAACGAACTGCCGCCGAGGAGATCCAAGGTCATCGCCATGAGTTTGTTGATCCAACGATGTTCCGAATAGGCGCCGTGCCCGCCGTCGTGTTGGATATTGAAACCGATCGCGGCCATCGAAACGCCCAGAGAAACGAGGGCCGGCAACACCAGCCACCACGTGCCCGGCCCGAACACCAACAGAGCATACGATGCCGCGCACCAACTCAAAATGAGCGCCGTTTTTACGTACATCCGCGGACAGTCGCGCGGGGTTAAGCCGGTCGTTTCGAAATACCGGTCGACCCGATGGCGAAGTTCACGGAGGAACACGTCGTTGGAATCAAATTTGATCTCCCCGGGGGCGGGTTTTGTATTTGCAGTCATGGTGCGGCAAGCCTTGGAAGGCGGGAACGAAGGAAGGCGGGGAGCGGATCCAAGACGGTGCAGATCTAGGTCAGGCGTTTTTGGCCGCAAGCGCCAAAGCGGGCCGGCAAACATCGGGGGTGCGTCGTAGTTTCGCGACACTTGGGACGCGACGTCGTCGTCGCGTGGCGCCGGCGCCGGGGGCGTCGCCGCTCCAGAAATCTCATGAATGTAGTCGATGGCACTTTCCGCCTCGGCAAAGGGGTCGGACGCCCCGTGGGATGTCGCGCTTGTCGTTGATCCGCGTTCCTGGTTAGAAACGCCGGATGCCCAAAATTCTCCTCGTTGCCGAAAAACCCGCCGCTGGGCGGGACTTTGCGGCGGCGCTCACGGGCGGGACGTTCAGCGGGCAGGGTCCGCATCGCGGTACGATGGCCGACGGCACGGAACTCACCGTGGTTTCGGCACGCGGGCATCTTTTCGAATTGGCAAAGCCGGAGACGTACGATCCGAAATTCGGCAACTGGAACGTCCACGATTTGCCGATCGTGCCGACCAAGCGCTGGGAGTTCGTCGAAGAACCGCGGGCCGACGGTGGCAGCCTGCTCGATGTGCTGCGACAGGAGGCGAAGGCGCACGCGGGCTGCGAGATCGTCAACGGCTGCGACGCCGAGCGGGAGGGCGAGGTGATTTTTCGCAAGGCGTTGCGCGGGGTGAACGCCCCGTCGGGCACGACGTATTCGCGGATGTGGGCGCAGACGATGACGGTGTCGGGGCTGCAGGAGGCGTTTGGGGCGCGCCAGCCGCTGAAGGATTACAATGGACTCGCGCAGGCGGGCTTCACGCGCGATCAGGCCGACTGGCTGGTCGGCATGAACGTTACCGTGCTCGCGACCAAGACGCTGCCGCGCGGCCGGGGCGACTGGAAGGTCTGGTCGGTGGGCCGCGTGCAGACGCCTACCCTCGCCCTGATCGTGGCGCGCGATCTGTTGATCGAGAATTTCGTGCCGCAGAAATTCTGGGAGGCCTACGGGACGTTTGGAGGCATCGAGGCGAAGGCGGAACTCGATGCGTTTGCGGCGTCCACCGATCGCGTGAAATTGCTCGGGGCGCCCGCGGTGAGCAGCGAGCGGGACAAGAAGGTGTTTTGGGACCAGGCGAAGGGCGAGGCGTTCGGAGTGTCGGCCAAGACGCCGCCGACCTATCGCGCGACGGAAAAGAAAACGACGCGCACGGAGAAGCCGCCGCTGCCGTTCGACCTGCAGGAGATGCAGAAGCTGATGTCGAAAAAATTCGGCAGCACCGCGACGGACACGCTCGCGATCCTGCAAAAACTCTACGATGCGAAGCTGATCAGTTATCCGCGCACTGACTGTCGCCACCTGCGCGAAGACATGAAGGACAAACTCTACGCGTCGCTCGTCGAGGTGCACGCGCACCTGAAGGCGATGCGGCCGACGCTGCATTTGTCGCAGCAGGAGTTGATGCCGAAGAAGGTCGCGGTGGCGTCGCGGGCGTTCGACGACAAGCAGGTCGAGGGCCACTACGGCCTGGTGCCGACGGGCGAGGTGAACGGGGTTTCGCAGCTCACCGGCAACGAGCTGTTCGCGTATCTGACCGTGGTGCAGACGACGTTGATGGCGCTCGACGAGGCGGCGAAATATCGGGGCGTCACGCGCCGCTACACGCAGGAAGGCGGTGCGGGTCCTTATGCGCCGGCGGTCTTCAAGGCGACGCGGGAGCAGATCGATTTTCCGGGCTTCAACCGCTGGGTGAAACGCGAGGCGAAGGCGACGGTCGCGCTGCCGCCGATTTCGGAGAGCCAGATCCTTGAGGCAGTGACCCTGAAGGAGCTGACGACGAAGCCGCCGGAGCATTTCACCGATGCGACGCTGCTCGACGCGATGAAGTATGCGGGCGAGACGTTTGACGATGACACGCCGGAGGAGCAGCGCGAGGCGATGGTCGAGGTGATGAAGGACAAAGGCATCGGCACGGCGGCGACGCGGGCGAACATCATCGAGAAGATTTTGCTGCGCGGTTTTGTGGTGCGCGAGAAATCAAAGATTCTCTCGACGGAAAATGGCCGGTTGTTGTGCCGCGAGCTGGCATCGCGTGCGCCGAGCATGCTCTCGGCAAAGCTCACGGGCGAGTGGGAGTTGATCCTCAAGAAAATGGAACGTAACACCACGCCGATGACGCGAGTGGAGTTTCTCGACGCGTTGCTCGCGAGCGTCGTCAGCATGAAGGAAGGTTTCATCAAGGGCAGCGCGCGGCCCGGGATCAACGAGCCGGTGATTCCGGTGACGTCGGGCACGCCGGTGACGGATGCGATCTGCCCGAAATCGAAGGAGGCGCTGCTGGATCGCGGGCCGTTTTTCGAGGCGGCGGGCTGGCCGGGGGTGCGATTGTGGAAAAACGCGTTCGGGCGCGCGTGGACGGCGGGGGAGTTTGTCGCGTTGCTTGAGGCGCAGCTGGCCAAGAAACCGTATCACGCGACCGGTTTGAAATCAGCAACCGCCAACCGTGACTACGAGGCCGACCTCGTGATCGATGAGGAAAAGAAGAAGCTGGTGATTTTCACGCCGGAGCCGGTGAAGGTGAAAGGCGTGAAGTGTCCGAAGTCGGGGAAGCTGATGTTGGACTGCGGCGGATTTTTCGAGGCGCCGGGCTGGCCGGGACTGAAGCTTTGGAAAAACGCGTTTGGAAAACCATTCGCGGCCGAGGACTACGTGCCGATTTTGCAGGGATGGAAAGACGGCGCGCCGATCGAGGTGAAAGATCTCGTGTCAGCGAAGTCGGGCAAGACCTACGCGGCGAAGATTGTGTTCGATGAGAAGGCGGGAAAGTTGAAATTGGACTTCGGGACGGTGGCTGCGTGAGCGGGCCAGAACGGATCGTGCGTTTTCACTCAAGGGGGCGCCACGACAGGTCGATATTGGCGGAGGATGAGCTTCGATGTGGAAATTAGAGATGCGGTCCAGGTCCACGCGGCCTGGAAGCAACGCCTGAACACGGCGATCCGAACCGGACAGTCGGACCTGAGTGTAGCGGTGGTGTGCCGGGACGATCAATGTCGGCTGGGCCGGTGGCTTTATTCACTCGACGAGCCCATGCAGGCGTCGCACCGCTGGCAGTGCGTGCGGCGGAAGCACGCTGATTTTCATCGGCATGCGGCGAGGGTCCTGGAGCTGGCTCTCTCTGGAGACACGTCAGCCGCCAGAGCGGCGACTTCGTATTCCTCCGGTTTCGCCCAGACCTCCGCCCGGCTTATGGCGGATCTTATCGAGTGGCAGAAGGAAACGGTTTCGTTGGGTGCGGTGTAGGCTGAAGAAACGGTTCCCGGGCTTCGCCCAATAAGTGAAATTCGTTCGCCGCGCGGACCTGACGCACCATCGAAGAGTTCGGCCGGAGTACGTCAGGAGGTGCACTGGCCCGACATCACACGATGGCAATGATGGGCTCCCTCATTGCTTCGTCCACGGAGGAGGAGATGGCGTGAGTGGTGGAGTAAAGACGAAGAACACCCACGTTATCGTCGAACGAATCGTCACCGACATCGACAGCATCGTGAAGCAAACGCGTTTCGTACGGATGAAGGCCACGGCAAAAGGAGAGGGCACGGTAAGCAGGCCCTTCCTCGCACATCCTTGAAATACACGCTGCACGCCGACCAAGAGCTTTGCGACAAGGCCTACGGCTAAATCAGGCAGGAGTACTGAGCCAAATCTTCCCGCTGCCGGGCGATAACACGAAAAGCAGACCAACCTGGAAACTGAAACTTGCGTGATTTCACCCAGCGGCCTCCCCCGCGGCCATGGGATTACCGCAGGGCCTCCAGCACAATCCCGGGGGTGAGCAGCTTAGGCAGAATCACGGGCGCATCTTTGCCGGGTAGCCAGATGACATTGAAGGGGACGGCGCTGCGGTTGTACGCGGCAAGTTCGGCCGCGATGCGCGGATCCTGGTTGGTCCAGTCGCGCGGAGCGTGGCGATTTTCTTCGCGGCAAAGGTCCGCAGCAGCTCGTCGTTGTGAAACACGAGCTTCTTGTTCGCCTGGCAGGTGGCGCACCAGCGGGCGGTGAAGTCGACGTAGATGATCCGCCCTTCGCCGCGCAGTTTCGCCACGGCCTCTCGGCTCCACGGTTCCCGCACGATTTCGGGCGCGCCGGACGCGCTCGCGGCGACAATCACGAGGCCGAAGAGCACGTTTTATAGGCCCTCCTCGGTGGTTTCGCCGGCGAGTCCCCACACGACGATTCGATCAGGGTCGGTCCTCTAGTCGCTAGTTTTTCAACTTCAGAATTCGGGCGCCAACCGGTCGGCCCATCAGCTGCGTCGTTCGTCCGCACCGATGTTTCTCGCGGGAAGTAGCGACTAGCGGCTTGACCCTCTTTGATCGGGCCCAGCGCCCGCCTGACCACCCCATGTCAACTTTGGATCGGTGGGGCGCGCGGCTTACATCGCCGGCGCCTTCACGTTCACCGCCGTGTCGGGGTAAAACGTCACCTTGCCCGTCGCGAGATTATACATCGCGCCCACGAGCCCGATCTGGCCGGCATCGAGCATTTCCTTCAGCACCGGGCTGCGCTCGCGGATCTGCGCGACCGCGCCGCGCACGTTGGCCGCGGCCACCTTCTCTACGAACACCGAATTCTTCGAGCTGCGATCGCCGCTGTCCGGGACCGCGGCTACCGCCGGTTTGATCTTCGCCAGCGTGGCGGTGAGGTTGCCCAACTTCACGTCGTCGCACGCGCCCTTGACGGCGCCGCAGCTGCTGTGGCTCAGCACCACGATGAGCTTCGCGCCTGCCGCCTTATGGGCGAACTCGAGGCTGCCGAGGATGTCTTCGTTGACGAAGTTGCCCGCCACCCGCGCGGAAAACGCCTCGCCGAGCCCGAGATCGAACAGATACTCCGACGACGTCCGTGAATCCAGGCACGTGACGATCGACGCGGTGGGATACTGGCCTTGCGCCGTAACCTTGACCTGGGTCACCAAGTCGCGCGCCTGCGGCTTGCCCGAGGCGAAGCGCTGGTTGCCTTCCACGAGCCGGTCCAGTGCCTGCTGTGGCGTGGTCGCCTGCTGGGCGCTCTGGCGGGCCGTATCGGGCGTAGAGGCCGCCCAGGTCGTGGCACTGAGGGCGAGAAGCAGGAGTGAGCGGAGGGAGTGGGTGATTTGCATACCCGGCAAACTTACCAGCCGGCCCCTCCTCCACCTACTGGAATTTCGAGCCCGCGTTTCCACGTGCGCGGGCTGCAGGCGGGCGAGCCGAAAGTTTACTTGGGATCCGTCGGGGTCAGTCCGCTGGCCGTTAGTTTTTCAACTTCAGAATTCGGCGCCGCCTGACAAGTCAGTCAGCTGGGACGTTCGCCCGCATCGATGTTGCTCCCGCGAAGTAGCGACTAGCGGCCCGACCCTCTTGGATCGGTCACCCCTGTCCTCCTCGCGACGAAAGAAACGCCTCGGGTGATTTTCAAAAACCGTTTTTTGAAAAACTAACCTGATATTTGAAAACCTAGCCGGAGAAATTCAGTCGAGAGCGGAGAGCCGAGAGCTGAGAGCAAAACCAAACGGTGAA
Source organism: Opitutia bacterium (assembly GCA_947474365.1). Classification (GTDB taxonomy): domain Bacteria; phylum Verrucomicrobiota; class Verrucomicrobiia; order Opitutales; family Opitutaceae; genus ER46. The sequence goes on from CANJIU010000029.1 coordinate 13,583, forward strand.
CTTCGGTTTTGGCGTGCGGCGCGCGTGTCTGCTCTGGAGATTGGGCTCTCAGCTCTTCGCTCTGAGCTCTCGACTGCATGGTCGCGTATCAGGTGATTTGATCCACCACACTTCAATCCCCTCCTACTTCAAAGCCTCCAGCACAATCCCGGGGGTGAGCAGCTCGGGCAGAATCACGGGCGCATCCTTGCCGGGCAGCCAGATGACATTGAAGGGGACGGCGCTGCGGTTGTACGCGGCGAGTTCGGCCGTGATGCGCGGATCCTGGTTGGTCCAGTCGGCGCGGAGCGTGGCGATTTTCTTCGCGGCAAATGTTCGCAGCACCTCGTCGTTGTGAAACACGAGCTTCTTGTTCGCCTGGCAGGTGGCGCACCAGCGGGCGGTGAAGTCGACGTAGATAATCCGGCCCTCGGCACGGAGTTTCGAGACGGCCTCTCGGCTCCACGGTTCCCACGCGATTTCGGGCGCGCCGGACGCGGTCGCGGCGGCGCTGCGGGCGGCGGCGTTGTGCGGCCAGCCGAGCCAGAGGCCGCTCGCGGCGACAATCACCAGGCCGATCACCCCAAAACGTACGCGGCCCGCGGAGGCGCCCGGGGCGTTCCAGCGGCCATAGACCCACACACCGAGCGCGACGAGTACGAGGCCGAAGAGCACGTTTTGCAGGCCCTCTTCGGTGGTCTGGCCGGCGAGCACCCACACGAGGTAGCCCACGGTCGCGTAGAGCGGAAACGCCATGAACTGCTTGAACGTTTCCATCCACGCCCCGGGCCGCGGCAGCACCTTCACGGCTTGGGGGAAAATCGAGAGGAGCAGGTACGGCGCGGCCAGGCCGATCGCAATCGCGGTGAAGATGGCGAACGACTCGATCGTCGAGAGTGCGAGCGCCGCACCGAGTGCTGGCGCGAGAAACGGTGCACTGCACGGGGTGGCGACCACGGTCGCGAGCACGCCGGTGAAGAACGAGCCAGCGTATCCGGACTTCATCTGCAGGTCGGAGCCGACGCCCGTCGCGCTCAGGCCGAACTCGAACACGCCGCTCATGTTCATCGCAAACACGAGCATCACGGCGGCGAGCGTGAACACGAAGGCGGGAGACTGAAGCTGGAAGCCCCAGCCGATTTTGTCGCCGCCTGCGCGCAGGATCGCGAGCACGGTGGCGAGCGTCCAGAATGAGAGCAGCACCCCGAGCGCAAACACGAGGCCGTGCATCACGACCTTCTTTTTGTCGTGCCCGGCTTGGTTGACGAATCCGAGGATCTTGATCCCGAGCACGGGAAACACGCACGGCATCAGGTTGAGGATCAGACCACCGACCAGCGCGAGTAGGAGGGTGCCGAGGAGCGAGGTGGGGGCGGCGGGTGCCGTCGGTTGAGAGTTGAGCGTTGAGGGTTGGGAGCTGGAACCACTGGCGCTGAAGGCGGCGTCAACGCGCAGGCCACGCGCGGGGCCACCGGGGCCCCAGCCGTTTTCGGAGGTGACGACCCCGAGGAGGCGGGTCACGTCCGCCGGACCTGTCGCATCGATCGGCACGGTGAGGACGAAACCGCCGTGTCCGTCTGACTGCACGGCCTGCGGCAGCTCATAGGCGGTGAATCCGTCTTCCGAGAAGAAGTGCAGGTCTTTCGGCACATGGCCGCCGGCGGCCGTGGGGGTGATGGCCAGCAGGACGTTTTTCGCGCCGCGCGCCGCGGTGATTTTCCACGCCGCGTCGGAGCGGGGCAGGGCGGCGACGGTCGCGCGGATTTTTTCCCCGGAGGTGGCGTCTGCCTGCGGAGCGGCGGCGGTCACGGGCAGGGTGAGAGTGAGTTTCGCGCTGCCGGGAATGCAGATGTCCTCGCACATCAGCCATTCGACACTGGCTTTGAGTTCCACGCTGGTACCGGGAGCGGCGTCGGCGGGAGCTGTGAGTGTGACGGGGAGAAACAGTTCCCCTTCGTAGCCGTTGCCGACGATGTTCTTCTTGCTGTCGAGCAGCACGCGCGGTGCTGGCCACTGGATGTCACCGGCGGTCCAACCGGCGGGGAGGGTCCACGTGATCTTGGTGGGCAAGCCGGTGCCGGGAAAAACCCAATACGTGTGCCAGTGTGGATCGTGGACCAAGCGCAGGGCGATGGTGATCGGTCGGCCGGGTTGCACGGTGGTGTCGGCCGCGACGAGCGAGGCGGCGACGTGGCTTGGCTTTTCGGCGGCGACGCCGGGGCGCGGCAGCGAGGCGAGGGTGCAAAGGGCGAGCGAGAAGGCGAAAAGCAGTCGGCGGAGCAACATGGTCGGAAGAAACGGTGGTAGGTTTGGGTCCGAGGCGCAAACCCCGAGGTTTGTTCCCGTCCGTCAGACGCTTTCCGGTTTGCGCCCATGCCCGGGCTGGCGATACCAACGCGGCGTGTCGCGCTTCCCCTCTCTGCCTGTTGTACTCTGTGCCCTGATGGGCGCGCTGGTGTTCGGCGGCTGCGCTTCGGCCACGGATCCGGAGCCGCGCCCGCGGACCGTTTTGGCGCCTTCCACCACGCCGCGTGACGCCTACGTGCTGCTGTCGGGTGGTGGTACGCCGCTCAGCAACAACTACTCGCAGTACCTTCAGGCGCGGGCGTTGGCGGACTATTTCGGGCGTGAGCTGCCGGCCGAGTCGACCTGGGTTTTTTTCGGGGCCGGCAACCGCGATGACACCGCGCCGGTGCTCAGTGACGCGCGGCGGGAGATGAAGCAGGACGGCCTGATCGTGCAGTCGTGGTTGCCGGGAGCGCTGCCGCGGAACCGCCCGGCGACGAAAGAGAGTCTGTTGCGCGCGCTGCGCGACGAAATCCTCCCGACGGTGGCGGGAGGCGGGACGCTGCATTTGTTTGTCGGCGACCACGGTGAACTGGTTGGCAAGGACGAGAAGCGCGAAAGCGCGATCACGATGTGGCAGCTGAAACGCGGCCGGCGCCGTTCGACGGGTTGGTACACGGATGAAAAGGAAGTGCTCGGGGTCGCGGAGCTCCGGCAGGTGCTGGCGGCCGGGATCGGCAAGGGCCGGGTGGTCTTCTGCATGACGCAGTGCCATTCCGGGGGGTTTCACGAACTCGGCGTCGCGCGTGAGATGACGCCACCGCAGGCGTGGTTTTCAGCGCCGCCTTCCTGGGCGGGCGCGGGCGCACCCGGGTTGCGGCTGCGCGTCGCGGGCTTCACGGCGACGGACGAGGCCTCGATGGCTGCGGGCTGCGACGCGGATCCCGACCCGGAAAAATGGGCGGGTTACGAGCGATTTCTCCCGGAGAGCCTGATCGGGCTCGATCTCATGTCGGGTCAGCCCAAGGGCGTTGGCCGGCGTTCACTGGTGGAGGCGCACGAAGCCGCAGTGCTGGTCGACCACACGATCGACAAACCGCGGTCGACCTCGGAGCATTACTTGGAAAGCTGGGCGCGGCTGATCGAAACACGGCTCGCGACGACGTTGAGCGTGACGGCAAAGACGCAGCAGGCGGTCGCGGCGTTTCAACGCGCGGTCGACACCGGGCGGGTCGTCGCCCTCGACGACGCGTTGCGGGCGCGGGAGACGCAATTCGCAGGGTTCACCGCGCGGCTGGTCCGCGAGCTGCCGGAGGCGAGGCAGTTGCTCCAAGCCGGAAACCGGCAGCAGCTCGATGCCGTGATTCACGGCCGCGGCGAGCGCGGCGCGGGAGGAGCCGGCCCGGGTCGTGGCAACCGGCGCGCTGTGATGGCGGAGTTGCGCAAGACCTACGCGGAGACGCTCCGTCCGGCGTGGAAGGCCGCGGTGCTCAGTGGGAGCGTGAGTGGCGTCAGCGGCGCGGTGCTGGCGTTCGAAAAGGACCTGATCGCACTCGAGGAGGACGGGGAGGAGCTTCTCTTGCCGCGCGGGGGTAACGACACGCCTTTGCTCAACGAGATTTATTGGAGCTCCGGCCACGGCGAGCCGGCGAAACTCGATCCGAAAAAAGCGGCCGCCCTGGCGCGCTGGGGAGCGGAACGTCGCCAGCGGATCGTGGCGTGGGGAAAAGCGTCCGCCGATCCGGCCGTGCGCGCGGCAGCGGAGAAGATTGGCCCCGGCCCGGTGTTTGAGGAAGAAGCGGCGAAACCGATCAGTCGGAAAACGGCGGCGGAACGCGTGCTGTTTTACCGCCGCGTGCTGGCCGCGTGGGATTTTCTGATTGCGATGGACGCGCAGCCGGCGCTGGCGGAATTGCGGACGTTGATCGAATTGGAGCAGACGCCGCTGCGGCGCGGCTGATCCGCGCAACGGGGAGCACCGCGCTTGATTTGGGCGGAGGGGATCGGCACGTTCGGACGCAATGAACACCCGTATCTTCGGCCGGACCGGCCGCAGCGTTGGCGAAGTGGGACTCGGCACCTGGCAGCTGGGCGCCGGGTGGGGCGACGTGAGCGAGGAGACGGCGATGGCGACCTTGCGCGCGGCGTGGGATGCCGGCACGACGCTCTTCGACACGGCGGACGTCTACGGCATGGGGCGGGCGGAGACGCTCATCGGACGATTTCTGCGGGAGACGCCGGCGGCACGGAGCGGTGCCTATCTCGCGACGAAGCTTGGCCGATTCTCGCCTCCGGGCTGGCCGGCGAATTTCACCCGCGCTGGGATCCGCCAGCACACGGAGGCCTCGCTCCAGCGGCTTGGCGTCGAGGCCCTCGACCTCACCCAGCTGCATTGCGTGCCGTTCGATGTACTTAAGCAGGGCGAGGTGTTCGAGCACCTGCGCGAACTGAAGCGCGACGGGAAGATCCGCGACTTCGGCGTGAGCGTGGAGTCGATGGAGGAGGCGGACTTCTGCCTGCAACAGGACGGCGTTGCGGCGCTGCAGATCATCTTCAGCATTTTCCGGCAAAAACCGATTCACACGCTTTTCGCCGAGGCGAAGCGGCGGCAGGTGGCGCTGTTGGTGCGGCTGCCGCTCGCGAGCGGGCTGCTCGGGGGAAAGATGACCAAGGGCACGACGTTTCCGGCGAATGACCATCGCAACTTCAACCGCGACGGCGGGCAGTTCAACGTCGGCGAGACCTTTGCCGGCCTGCCCTTCGAAAAGGGAGTGGAACTCGCGGACGCGTTGAAACCGCTGGTGCCGGCCGGAGTCGCGATGAGCGATTTCGCGCTGCGCTGGTGCCTCGATTTCGACGCCGTGAGTGTAATCATCCCCGGGGCGAAAAATCCCGAGCAGGCGCGCGCCAATGCCCGCTCCTCCGCGCTTCCGCCGCTTGGGGCCGCGCTGCACCGGCAACTCGCGGATTTCTACTCTCGCGAGGTCGCGGCGCACATCCGCGGGCCGTATTGAGCGGTCGGGGACTCCCGGCAGTTTCGGTCCTGTCGTTTCGCGCCGTTGACACCTTTTCCGGCGTCTGAGCGTCTTGTGCGGTCTGTCCCACATGCTGCGCCTCCTCCGCTCCCTCACCCTTCTCGTCCTGCCCCTCGCGCCCCTCTGCGCCCAAAACGGCGACAAACGCGGTGAGGAGCAAAAACCGGTGCCGTCGCACATCCAGGTGCCGCCGGCTCCCGTGCTTACGCCGGCGCAGGAACTGGCGACGTTCAAGCTTGCGCCTGGATTTCACGCGGAGCTGGTCGCGGCCGATCCGTTGATCGGCGATCCCATTGCGCTGCAATTCGGGCCCGACGGCCGCGCCTGGGTGCTCGAGATGCGCGGCTACATGAACGACGCCGAGGGCAAGGGTGAGGACCAGCCCCTTTGTGCGATCGCCGTGCTGGAGGACACCGATGGCGACGGACGTTACGACAAGCGCACCGTATTTGCCGACAAGCTGGTGATGCCGCGCGCGATCTCGCTCGTGGCGGACGGGCTGCTCGTGGGCGAACCGCCCCATCTCTGGTTCCTCCGCGACACCAATGGCGACGGCATCGCGGACGAAAAGACGGAGATCGCGTCCGACTACGGCAACACCACCAATCCCGAGCACAACGCCAACGGCCTGATGTGGGCGATGGACAACTGGATCTACTCGGCGAACTTCACCAGCCGGTTTCACTACGAGGGCAACGGCAAGTTCACCCGCGAGCCGACCGTCACGCGCGGGCAATGGGGCATCTCGCAGGACGACGCCGGCCGCATCTATTACAACAGCAACAGCGATCCGCTGCGGCATGACGCGCTGCCGACCGCCTACCTGAAACGTAACCCGGCGTTCACCGCCGCGGGCGCCAACGTTCCCATTGTGCCCAGCAATCTTCGCATCTGGCCGGGCCGCGTCACGCCCGGCGTCAATCGCGGCTACAAGACCCTCGACGAGCAGGGCAAGATCACCTCGATGACCGCGGCCTCGGGGCCGGTGGTGTATCGTGGCGCGCTCTTTCCAGCGGAATTTCGCGGCGATGCCTTTGTGCCCGAGCCCTCGGCCAACCTGATCAAGCGGATCAAAATCACGGAGAAGGACGGCGTGCGCATCGGGGCCAACGCGTATGAGGGCACGGAGTTCTTCACCTCGACGGATGAGCGTTTCCGGCCGGTCAATCTCTTCAACGGGCCCGACGGCGCGCTCTACGTCGTCGATTTGTACCGTGGGATTCTGCAGCACCGGAAATACGTGACGTCGTTTCTGCGGCAGCAGATCGAGGAACGCGGACTCGCCAAGGGCATCGGCCTCGGGCGCATCTGGCGGATCGTGCCGGACGGAGCGCCGCGCGCGAATTTCAAGGACGTCGGTCTCGGGCGGGCGTCGGCGGTCGCGCTGGTGGAAAAACTGGGCGACGCCAATGGCTGGGTGCGCGACACGGCGCAACGGTTGCTGGTCGAGCGACGCGATCCGACGGCGACGCCGGCGTTGCGGGCGGCGGTGCTCAACGCGGCGAAACCGGCGGCGGCGCGGTTGCATGCGCTCTGGTCGCTCGACGGCATCGGTGGTGGCGCGCTCGATCCGGCGACACTGCTCGCGGCCCTCGGCGACAAGGACGGCCGCGTGGCGGCGACCGCCGTGCGGCTGAGCGAACGTTTTTTGCCAAAAGACCGCGAGGTCGCCACTCGGGTGGCCGCGCTCGTGAAGACGCGGAGCGAACCGGAGGTGCGGCTGCAATTGGCGCTCAGTCTTGGTGGAGCGGCGAATCCGGACGGAGATTCCGCTCTGCGCGATTTGGTCATCGTGGCGGGCCGTCAGCCGTATCTGGCCGACGCGGTGGTGAGCGGACTGGGCGGACGTGAAAACGGATTCGTTGAAATGCTCGTCGGAAGTCCCGCGGCCGCGGAGCGCAGCGGTGACACGCTGCGATTTGCCACGAGTGCGATTCTCAAGTCGGGTGACGCGGAGAAAATCGAGCGGGTACTCGGCCTGGTCGGGGCGGACGCCACGCCTGATTGGGCGCGGGTGGCGATGCTGGAGGGGGTGCGGCACTTCTTGCCCAAGTCGCCCGATGGAAAGTCTTTTCCCGGCAAGCTGCCGTCGGAACCGAAAGCCCTGGTCGCGTTGGCGGCGAAAAAAGAGTCCGCCGCCGCGCCGGTGGCGACCCAGCTTCTCGGTCTTCTCTTATGGCCTGGTAAAGCCGGTGTGGTTGCCGCCGCGGTGCGTCCGCTCGCCAAACGTGAGCAAAAGCTGTTCGATCAGGGGAAGGCGCAGTTCGCGCTCGTGTGCGCGGCGTGTCACCAGCCGAATGGACAGGGGCTGGCGGGCCTTGCCCCTTCGCTGATTTATTCGAAGTGGGTGCTGGGCGATCCGCGGATTCTCGCCCGAATCGTACTGAATGGAAAAATCCGGGAAAACATGGTGATGCCGCCCTGGAAAGCCGCGTTTGATGACGAGAACATCGCTGCTGTGCTCACCTTTGTGCGCCGGTCCTGGGGTCATGAGGCGGAGCCGATCGACCCTGCCGTGGTGGCCGAAGCACGAAAGGATACCGCGACGCGGGATGAACCGTTCAGCGAGGCGGATTTGGCCGAACTGGCCCAGGAGCTTGGTCCGAGGCGGAAGCGGAAATAGGTTCACCGGAAGGCAGGCGTCTCGCGAAAGGTCTCGAAACTGGGTTTCTGGACACGGGAGACGTGACGTCCCCGTCGAGTTTCTCCGGCGACGCGGGGTGTCGCCGCTCTGGTAATCTCATGCTTGTAGTCGATGCCGTTTCCCGCATTTCCCAAGAGCGGGATGCGCCCCCACTGACGACCAAGGCTCTATCGGCTCGCCTTCCTGGGGTCGATACGTAGGACATGTGGGTCTACTCCGCATCAGACTACGCGACACCCGCAGTTGCAGTGTTTGGGCGGAAAAAGGCTAATTTACTCCGTTTTGACCAAGCCACCGGCACAACATCCTTGGGCGAAGTACTATTCGGCGCGCGGCGTTGACCGGCCACCGATGGCTGAACTCCCCACTCGGGCCCAGGCCCGGGCGCATGTGCGCAAGGCGGCGGCAGCGGCAGCGGCCAAGGTGCCGAAGGCCCCCGAGATGTCCGCGGATCTCGCCGCGGCTGTTGCGGCTGTCACAACCCACGTTGCGGTTCCAGGCAGCACGGCGGCGCCGTTCATCACCGCGACGCAGAAGGAGGCCGTCGCCCGGGAGCTCAAGCGCCGGGCCAAGGTTCGTCACGCAAAGCAGGTGTTGGTGGTGATCGCCGCCCTCGTCGTCTTGCAATTCGCGCTCGCCCGGCTGGTTTTCAACGCACCCACCGAGGTGGCGTTGCGCGAACACATCGCGAACCTGCCGGAGGAAGTCCTGCCGTTTTTCTCAAGCCTGCGGCAGCCACTTCAGACCGATGGCGTCGTCATCGCGCAGGCCGATCAGATTGACGGCAATCACTATCGCTTTGTCGCCAGTGTCACGCTGCGGTTGCGCAAGCCGCTCTATGTGGCGGCGGCGACCAACGGCACGGTACAATACCGCCGGCTGCAGGACGCGCTGATTTCCGCCCGCGAACAGGACCTGCGCTTCAATCTTTTCTCCCAGGCCGATGCGATGGAGACGCCGGTTTTGCCGCTCCTTCTCCAGCAGTCACATCAGGCCGGGGAGGCAATTGTCGTTCGGGTGCCGTTCACCGCGCGGCGCTTCGGCTGGCAGTGGCGTTTGGATCCCGTGCAGATTGGGCTTCGCTCGGTGAACCGGGCCCTTGAGGGCGACAGTCTCGATCGTTACGACGACATTCCGTATCTCATTTACGGCGTGCCTTCGACCCTCGCGGACATCCGTCAGCGGACGAGGCAGGCCAACCAATATGTGGTTGAGGTGACGAAGGCCATCCAGCGCCGCGCAAATGTTCAGGCAGTGGCGACGGTCCCGGCCAAACCTCCGGTCGCGGAATCGGACGAGGCAACCGGCGATGCCAAGTCCGATGAGGATGAGGACGCTTCCCCGGTGGCCAAGCGACCGGTGCCCGACCCGAATGCCCCGGCGATTGTGCGGCCCGCCTTCGATCCCAACGCCCCGGCGATTGTGCAACCGGCCTTTGATCCGAATGCCCCAGCCATCGTGGCACCAAGTTCGGGAAAATTATCCTTTAATCTGCCGTCGAGTTCCAAGCGCTGAGGGCGTCGGCGCTCTCCCCTGAGTTTTCCCCGGGAAGTACGAACGGCGGGGCCGGTGCACCCGCGCGTTGTTCGGGCTTATCCGGATCAATTCATTCGAAGTGCGTTTCACCTCTGAAAAGAAATCCACTGAATGGTGGAGCGAGTTGACCCCAACTCGCTTTGATCCGGTCGCTCTCGCAGAGCGGCTTGGGGTCAAGCCGCTCCACCTCGACTGAATTCTTACGGGTTATTCCGCAGTCTTCGGGGCCGGCGGCAATCCGCGGAGCGCACGAGGTTTGGTGTCGCTCTGAGATGCGTTTCCGTCCTTCAGACTGGCGATATACTCCACCACGTCGCGGAGCTGCGTCTTGGTGAGGATCGTGCCGTAGATTTCGGGCATGCCCGAGGGAGCACCTTCCCGCTTCACAATGTCGGATTTTTTCACGTCGACGACCTTGTTGTCGGGGTTGCGGAGTGTGAGCGTGTCGCCGGTCTCCTTGGCGACGATTCCGGCGGCTACATCGCCGCTCCTGAGTGTGACGACAATCGTATCGAATCCCGGGGCGATTTTCGCGTTCGGCTTCACGACCGATTCGAGGAGATATTCGCGCGAATACTTGGCGCCGACTGCGGCAAGATTCGGGCCTGCATCGCCGCCCTCGCCGCCGGCGCGGTGACACCGGATGCAGGCGAGCACGGGCTGCGTCTCGAAGATGCGCTTGCCGCGCGCGGCGTCGCCGCCTGAGAGGGCGATGCGGTACGATGCGAGCGGATCGGTGCTGGCGGCGAGCGCGGCGTCGCGTTTTGCGATCAGGGCCTTGATCGCGGGTTCGTTGCGACGACCGGCGGCATTCAGCAATTCGAGCTGCACGGATTCCGGAATCTGGCCGGCATCGAGCGCGCGCATCTGTTCCAGCAGGAGCGCGCCGGCGCCCGGATGCCGGGAGACGCCGAGCGTGCGGTAGGCGGCCTTCTTTTCCTCGGTGTTGCCGTGGGCGACCAGATTGGCGACGACCGGCGCGGCGGTCTCGGGTGAGAGGCGCGAGGCGATTGGCAGAGCCGCGAGCCGCAGGGCGGAGGAGGACGAGGCGCCGGCGATTTTCACCGCCTCGGTGAGACGGGCATCCTTGATCTTGTCCAGCGTTGCGAGGGCGGAGGCGCGGGTGGCGCCGGATTGTTTTTCATCCTTCACCATGGCGAAAAGAGTGTCGGAAGCGCCCGCGACCTCGAGATCCTGCAGCGCGGTAAGCGCGGCCGCCTGCACCGCCGCGGGTGTGCCGGGAGCAAAGAGGGCTGGCGTTATCTTGGCGAGGGCGTTCACCGCGACGGAACGGTCGCGGGTCTTGGTGGCGGTCGGCCGGTAGATGCCGACGAGCCGGTCGCGTTGCAGCGGCTTCGGCCACTGGGCGAGCTGGGCGACCGACTCGGCGCGGGCTTTCGCGGGTGCATCCGGACGGGCCGCATAGGTGGCAAGCGCGGTGGCGTTGGCGGGCTGGCCGAGACGGAAATGGGCGTTGATCGCGCGGAACAACACCGGTTCGTCGGTGAGGTTGCGGTCGAGCAGCGCGGCGAGCGCGGGGAGGGCCTCGTTGATTGGGGCGTCGTTGATCGCGATCGCGGCCTCGCGGCTGATGTAGGAATCGGAGTCGCTGAGGAATCGCGCCACCTCCAGGCTTTTCAAACGCCGCAGTGCGAGGAGCACGCCGAGCCGCACGGCGGGCGACGAATCCGTGATCGCGGCCGTGAGCGCGGCGCGGTTTTCGCCACCCACCAAGCCCATGACGAGCGCGTGGCGGAGAAAGGCGTCGTCGTTATTGTTGGCCGAAAGGGCGGCGAGCAGGGCGGGGGCGGCCGCGGAATGTTTCATTTTGGCGAGGCCCTGCGCGGCAAAGAATTTCACGCGGGTGCTCTCGTCCTTGAGTGCGGCGATAAACGCGGCGGCATCGCTGGCGACGTGGTGATCGCCGAGGACCTTCACGGCCTGCGCGCGCACTTCGGCGTCGCTGTCCCGGAGCAGCGTGCGCACCGGCGCGAGCGCGTTCTTGTCTGTGCCGGCAAGTTGCCCGAGTCCCCAGATGGCGTGACGCCGGGCGAGGGCGGGGGAGCCGGCCTGCGTGGCGACGCCGGCGAAAACGCCCACGCTGTTGGCGCCGCGCTCGGCGAGGGTGAACTGCGCCTCGAGCCGCACGCGCCAGTCGGGATGCGCGAGGAGCCGCACGGTTTCCTCGGTGGACCGTTTCGTCCAGTCGCCGCCGATCAGCGCCTTCGTCTCCCAAATGATCGCGTCATTCTGGTGCTTCGGATCGGAGATGGCGTAGATGCGGCCGCGCTTCGACTTCGGCCAGCCGTCGGCCCAGTCGGAGGTGTAGAGGCGCCCGTCCGGTCCGAACTTTACGTCGGTCGGAAGCGCAGAGGTGAGGAAGGGCTTGGCTTCGGCGATCTCGTAGGAGGCGCCCTTCGGCTTGACCTTGTAGGTGTAGACTCCGCTGCTGGAGATCGAGCCCTTGAAGTGCGTGACGAAAATCGAACCGGCGTAGGATGGGTTGAGGCCGGTGCCCGGGTAGTACTCGATGCCAGAGGGGCCGTCCTCGATGTTGCAGATCGGCGGGAGGAGGTATGCGGCCTGCCCGGGGTGGCGCTGATGCCAGAGGCGCTCGGTGTTCCACGGGCCGGCCTTGCCGAGCGGGGCGAATTGATAACCGATGCGCCAGCCGCTGTCGCCAAACTGGACGACGTGCACGAGGCGTTCCTCGTCGCCGTTGTCGCAGTCGTTGTCACCGGTCAGCAGGTCGCCAAATTCGTTGAACACGAGCGACTGCGGATTGCGGAGGCCGGAGGCGAAGAGCTCCATCTGCGAGCCGTCGGGGTTGCAGCGGAACACCGCGCCCGTGTCGGCGACGTCGATCACGCCGCCCTCCTTGGTCTTCACCGACGCGCCGCGGTCGCCGTTGCTGAAGTAGAGTTTGCCGTCGGGCCCGAAGACGAGGCCGTGCAGATCGTGGCCCGTGAAATTGAAACGCACGCCGTAACCGCGGCTGATCTCGGTGCGCGTCTCGGCCTTCTTGTCACCGGTGAACTGCCAGACGCTGGGAATGTTGGTGAAATACACCTTGCCGCGGCGGGCAAGGACGCCGGACGCGATGCCGTCGAGCGGTGAATTGAAGCCGTCGGCATAGACGTAGCTCTGGTCGGCGACCCCGGTGCCTTTCGAGTCCTCGAGCAGTCGGACGACCTCGCCCTCGATCGAGAGCTCCTTTTCGCCGGCCTGGCCAAACGCCTTCTTGATCAGCGCTGCGCGGTCCTCGACGGTGCGGCACGCGAGCTCGTCCTCCAGCATCCACATGTAATCGCGGATATCGAGGACGCTGGAGCGGTAGCGGTAGGTTTCCGTGACGAAGATCCGGCCCTTTTCGTCGAAGTTGAAGGCGACGGGGTTGGCCAGCATCGGCTCGGCGGCCCAGAGTTTGATTTCAAGACCGTCGGGCACCTTCATGCGCTTGATTGCCTGTGCGGCCTCGTCTGACGGACCGGCAATATCGGGTGCCGCCTTGCGGGTGCCGGCGTCCTTGATTTTGCCGACGATTGAGGGCTTGTCGTCGTTGTCGACCTCGGCCTCCGCGGCGCGAACCAACGGGAGCGTGAACAGGGCCGACGCAAGCAGGAGGGCAAGAAGGGCAGGGGGACGTTTCATGTGGGCCGGGGAGCGTAGGAGGGGAGGAAGGCGAGGCAAGACGTGTGAACGGGGAAAAGGCGACCCGCGAGTAACGGGCCCCGGGAGAGCGGCGCGGAGCCGCCTAGCTCAGCGCGCGCCGCAGGTTGTCGCACACGATGGCGGCGGCGACGGCGGCGTTGAGCGACTCGGCGCCTCCGTGGCGCGGAATCGTTATTCGGCGCGTAATCTGCGCGGTCACAGCCGGCGACAGCCCGCGGCCTTCGCTGCCGATCACGACGATGGCGTCGCGCAGCGGCGGCAGTCGGTGCACATTTTCGCCGTCGAGATCGCAGCCGAGCACTGGCACGAGGGATTTGGCGGAGGCGAGCGCGGGCGCCAGCTCCGTCGTGTGAACCCGCATCCGAGCGAACGAGCCCATGCTGGCGTTGATTACCTTTTGATGGAACAGATCCGCGCAGTCCGGGGAGAGCACCACGCGGTCAAACGCGAACCAGTCGGCGATGCGCAACAGTGTCCCGACGTTCCCGGCGTCCTGCACGCCGTCGAGTGCGAGGGTCAGGCCGCGGGCCAGGTCGGCTGGTTCGAGCGGCAGCCGCGCAATCTTGCCCACGGCGAGCACGGTCGCGGGAGTGGGAAAGTGACTGGCCCGCGCCATCTCCTCGGGGGAGACGCGGATCGCCTCGCCCGCCGCTCCCTGCCAATCCGGGGTGGCGTAGATCTCAACGAAAGGAAATTGGGCGGCGAGCAGTTCGCCCACGACCTTTTCACCTTCGATGACGAACAACCCCAGCGTCTCCCGGTGTTTTTTTTCCCGCAGCGATCGCAGACGTTGAAGCTCGGCCTTGGTCAGCACTGCGCCAGCCCGCCATGCCCAGCGGCGCTTGGCAAGCCGCGCCTCCGCCGTTCCGCGACGCCTATTGCGCGGCTAAGACCGCGTGTTCGGCCCGGCCTTCAGGCGTCCCCAACTCCAGACGGTTCGCGGTCATCACAAACTCTGCCTTGCCCTCATCGACGATGAGCACACCGACGTCGAAATTTTCCGCGGGCAGCCGCGTCCGGTTGATTACTGCGCGGAATCCGGAATACCGCCACCTTGGTTCCTTGTACGCCGCGGCGACATCGGTCCGTTGCAGCGTCGTGCTGGAGAAGATTAACCGGGATTTTTCCGACTGCAGCACCACATAGACCTGGCCGCGTCGCGACAACCGGCCAGGCAGCATGGCCCAGCCCCCGATGGTGACGGCGCGCGCGCTGGCGAACAGCTCGTCCACATAGGTGATGAGGTGGGTGCTCCGGGTGGCGTCGGGAAAGTCGGCGGGGAGGGAAAATTCCGGCAGGTGGTAAACTCCGCGTTCCTCGGCTTTTTTCATCAGCACGTCCGCGTGTTTCTCCACCGGATGCATGCGCAGCCGGGTGACGTCCTTTCCGTCGGCACCGAATTGTTGAAATGAGGTCGCAACGCGATCGCGAACCTCGTTGAAGCTCTCGGCGGACGGGAAAAATTTGAGGTTGGCAGCGACATTGAACCCGGCGAGCACCGGCAGCAGCCACGCGAGGGCGCGAAATGGCCGGGCCGGATTGGCTTCGACCGCCAGCTCCAGCAGCATGAAGAGAACGAGTGCCCAGGCCAGCGCACCGAGCACCAGATAACGGGAGTTGACCATGCCTCCCACGAGCGCGGCGCGGCCCAGGGCGACGAGCGCCAGGGCGCCGACTGCAAACACGGCGCTGAACAGGGCCACCGGTTGGCGTGTCGCCATTCCACGCGCCCCCAGGAATCCCAAGAGCGCCAGAAGCGCGAGCCCCGGCCAGGCCGCCAGCGTGGAGCTGCCGAGGGTCAAGGGCGCGCCGAGAAGGTTGAGCCAGTAGTGGGTAATCTGGGTGATCGAGTGGGGGGAAATCTCCGAGATCGGATCACCGGGGTTGAACTCGAATTTATACAGAAACGCGGCGACGGTCACGACGCCGCAACTGCTCCACGCGGCGAGTTCCCGCCAGCGCCGACGGTGCGCCAGCAACAGCGCTCCCAGCGGCCAGACGACCGTGCCCTGAGCCAGCGTAAACGTCGCGAGCACGCCCATCCCCACGGCGACTCCCGCGGTCGCCTTGGTTCCGCGCACCAGTGCAGCCATCGCCAGCACAGCCAGCATCACGACTTGGAAGTGATCGATCGACGAGCCGGACCAGATGAAGCTCTCGAAGTGCTCAAGCTGGAACATCAGAAACGCCAGCACGATGCCCATCCGGATTCGCCGTTCCCAACCGGTCACGGCCAGAATCAGGGTGGCGCAGGTGCCCACGAGGAAGAGATTTCCGATGGCACCGATGACATGAAAGTTGATCGACCCCGTCAGCCAGTAACTCGTGGCATAGAGCAGCCGGCTCGTGACCATGCGGTGTTCATTGTCGATGGCGAAAAACAGCTTTACCACCTCCCGCCAGCCCGCCCCGGCATCGATCCGCAGAATGAGGGCGAGCGCGGTGTCAAATTCATCCCAGAAGATGATGTTGCGGCTCGCCCGTGCGACCACGACGGCAATGTACGCGACCGGCAACGCTGCGATCAGCAGCCACACCGCGACCTGGAAGCGGCGTTGAAGCAGAAAAGGTTGAGCCGACGGAAGTGTGGACGGTTTCACGCTGCGGAGATCCTTAATGGCCAATCAAGATAGCGACGGACTCAGGCACGTCCCAAACCATAGGCAACTGGAGCCGGGTAACATTTTGTTCAGGTGATTTTGCTGGGAGTGTCCTAATTGACGCGCAACGGGGCCGAATGTTTCGGGGTTGCGCGTGGGAAGGGTTCCGCAAACCTCCCCTTGCCGAGGTCATCCACCCGAAAATCCACCGGAGAATCTTGTGCCTGCCTCCCGAGGTCTCACTTAAACTATCCACGTGCCGCAATTGTCGCCATGAAACGTTATTTTCCCTTCGCTTGGTTGACCGTGTTCGCACTGGTCGTCGCGGTGCCGTTCGCGCTGGCCGCCACCGCCGCACCCGCTCCGTCCGCCAAGGACCGCTCGCCGGCCGCGCCCATCGCGACCGCGCTTTCCACCGTGACTGGCATTGCGATTTCTCCCCTGCTCGGGACGGGCGCCTATGGGTTTTACCAGTGGGTCCGGGCAGATGGCGATGCGGCCCGCGCCGCGCTGCCGTGGTACGCCCAGATGAATTTTTGGCTGCCGGCCCTGTTGATCGTGGGGGTCTGCGCCGCAAAGGACGCATTTGGTGCCGTGGTACCGCCCGGCATGAAGAAGCCGCTCGATGTGCTGGAGACGATGGAGAACAAGTTCAGCGGGCTGGTCGCCGCCGGTGCGGTCGTGCCGTTCGCGATGGACTCGATGGCGAAGATGATGTTTGCCGCCGACCCCGCGGCGGGATCGGCTCCCGCGCTGGTGCCAAGCGGCCTTGCCGCCATCCAAATCGGCGCGATTGATCTGACCTGGCTGCTCAATGTGCTGACTATTCCGTTTGGCATCGCGGTCTTCGCCGTAGTCTGGCTCGGCTCACATGCGATCAACGTGCTGATCCTCCTGAGCCCGTGGGGTGCAATCGACGCCGCCCTGAAATCGGCGCGCACCGTGCTCCTCGGGCTCGTCACGCTCGCGGCGACCATCAACCCGTGGGCGGGGGCCGTGCTCTCGCTCATCGTGGTCGTCGTGGCCTATTTTGTCGCCGGCTGGTCGTTTCGCCTGACCGTGTTCGGCTCGGTGTTTTGCTGGGATTTTCTCACCGGGAAGCGGAAGAGCTTTTCTCCGAAGGAAAATGACAACGAGATGTTTGCCGGCGCCGATCTTCCCGGAGTGCCGGTACGCACCTACGGGCGCCTCGTCCAGCGGACCCAGGGCGGACTGGAGTTTGTCTACCATCCGTGGCTCTGGCTCGCTCCGCGGGTCGCGAAGGTGCCGGTCGATCGGAAGGAACTCGCGGTGGGCGAGGGGCTGTTGTTTTCCGACGTGGTCACTGAGAGCGGCGCCACGATGTTTTCGCTGCCGCCCCGGTATCGCGGCCATGAGGACGTGGTCGCGCGGGCCTATCTGATGGGCGGTGGCGTGAAGCCGGCCGGGCTGCGCAAGGCCTGGAACGCCCTCGGCGGCATGATTGGCGGACGCGCGGCGCAGCCGGACCGGGGTTGAGGGGCCGGACCCGGCGCCGGCAAGGCGAAGCATGAAGAGACGGCTGGCGGTTCCTCGCGTTCACGTATCAACTGCGTGAGCCCTTGAACTCCCGTCCGATCATGAACCGCCGCTCCTTCCTGCAAAGCTCGCTCGCTGCCGGCGCTCTCACGGCGCTTCCCTTCGGAATTCGGGCCGCCGACAAGGCTGGCCGGAAATACCGGACGGCCCTGATCGGCGCCGGCTGGTTTGGGGGCAACATCGTCGGCGAAGCGATGGCCAGCGGTGAGTGCGAGATCATCGGAGTCTGCGATGTCGATCGCCGGGCCCTCGATCCGACGGTGGAAAGAATCACGAAGCTCAGCGGCGACCAGCCGCGGAAATACCGCGACTACCGGGAGCTCCTCGCCAAGGAGAAACCCGAGATCGTGATCGTCGCGACGCCCGACCACTGGCACGCGCTGCCGACCATCGCCGCGGTGAAGGCCGGTGCACACGTGTATGTCGAAAAACCCACCGCCCACACCATCGGTGAAAGCCAGGCGATGGTGAAAGCCGCGCGCACCCACAATCGCGTCGTGCAGGTCGGCACGCATCGTCGGCTTGCCCCCCATCTGATCCGCGCCCGCGATTTCATCCGCTCCGGCCAGGCCGGCCAGGTCGGGATGATCCGCTGCCACCTCAATCTCACCGGCACCGGACCCGAGCAACCGCTCCCAACGCAGCCCGTGCCGCCCGAACTCGACTGGGACCTGTGGTGCGGCCCGGCGCCATTGCGGCCGTTCAACGGTGGCGATCCCCGCAACCCCGATCTCGGCGCCGGGAACCGCGGCATTCACCCGCGCGGGCACCGGATGTATCTCGATTACGCCAACGGCCATCTCGGCGACATCGGCGTCCATTGGTTCGATCAGGTGCTCTGGATCACCGGAGAGAAGGCGCCGCGCCGCGTGTTTTCCACCGGTGGGCGGCCGGTGAAGGGCCCGCCCGTGCTCACTCCGCAGGAGCAGACCGGCGATGCTCCCGACCACCAGGTCGCGCACTTTGTGTTCGAGCAGTTCACGATGACCTGGGAGTCGCGGCAATTTGGCGGCAACAATTCGGAAAAGGGCGAGGTCGCCGGCGCGTATTTTTACGGGACCAAGGGCACCGTGCACCTCGGCCACAAGGGCGGCTGGACGTTTTATCCGAGCGAAGGCGGCGACGCGATCCACGAGGACGCGAAGCTCAACCAGCCCGACGGTCAGAACATCCGCGAGCTGTGGGCCGACCTCCTCGATGCGATCAAGACCGGTCGTCGGCCGATCTGCGACATCGAGGAAGGCCACCGCTCGACCGAGTGTTCCCTGCTCGGCATGATCAGCTACAAACTCGGCCGCAGCCTCGAGTGGGACGGCGCCAAGGAGCGCATCGTCGGTGACGACGCCGCAAACAAACTGCTCCGCCGCGACTACCGCAAGGGCTGGGAGTATCCAACCTAGACTCACGAACGCCTTCCACTGCCCCGGTATCATTCTGGGGACGCGACGCCCTCGTCGCGTATCTTCCATCAACCGCGACTCCAGCGCCCCGAGTGTTTTTCAACTTTCCTCTCCACCCCATGAAATCAATCCCCTCCCAGTCCCGTCGTGACTTTCTCCGGACCGCGCTTGCCGCCACGGTGTGCGGCGAGAGCCTCGTGACCGCCGCTGGCGCGGCCACGGCCAACCGGGCCGCGAATGGCCGTTTCCTCTACGTCGCCGTTCCCGGCATCCGCAATTATCTCGAACGCGGCGGCCACGGCGTGCTCGTGTTTGACATCGACCGCGGTCACTCGTTCGTGCGGCGCATCCCGGCCCGCGGCCTCGCCGCCGACGGCAAGCCGCTCAACGTCAAGGGTGTCGTCGCCGCCGCCGCCACCCGCCGGCTCTATGTGAGCACACTGCAATTTGTCACGTGTTTCGATCTGCTCACCGACAAGATCCTCTGGGAAAAGGCCTACGAGGGCGGCTGCGACCGCATGGCGCTTTCTCCGGACGGCCAGGTGATGTACCTGCCGTCGCTGGAGAAGGACCACTGGCACGTCGTCAACGCGCCCACCGGCGACATCATCAGGCGCATCGACATCAAGGCCGGCGCGCACAACACGCTCTACGGCCTCGATGGCAAACACGCCTATCTCGCGGGCCTGAAGTCGCCGCTCCTGCGTGTGGCCGACACTGCGACACACACCATCGGCAAGGAGGTTGGCCCGTTTGGCTCCGCGATCCGCCCGTTCACGATCAACGGTCGGCAGACGCTCGCGTTCTGCAATGTCAACGGCCTGCTCGGTTTTGAGATCGGCGACTTGGTATCAGGGAAGCTGTTGCACCGGGTGGAGGTGCAGGGATTCAAGCCGGGCGTGCCGAAACGCCATGGCTGCCCGAGTCACGGCGTCGGGCTCACCCCTGACGAAAGGGAGGTCTGGGTGTGCGACGCCGCGAACCAGCGGATGCATGTCTTCGATGCGACGGTGATGCCGCCGAAACAGATCGCGAGCATCGAGGTGCGAGACGACCCGGGTTGGATCACCTTCAGCCTCGACGGCAAGCTGGCCTATCCCTCCACCGGTGAGGTGATCGACGTGAAGACGCGCAAAATTATCACGGCGCTGAAAGATGAGACCGGCGCGGCGGTGCAC
Organism: Opitutia bacterium; assembly: GCA_947474365.1. GTDB lineage: Bacteria > Verrucomicrobiota > Verrucomicrobiia > Opitutales > Opitutaceae > ER46. The sequence continues at coordinate 33,470 of CANJIU010000029.1, forward strand.
AGCGAGAAGATCGTGGAGATCCATTTCGCCAACGGCGTCCCAACGCGCCACGGGGATCAGTTCGGGATCGGCCGCGTGACGTGAGTGCCGGCGCGGGCCGGGCTCGACCGGCTATTTCGCGCCCTTCAGGAATCGCTGCACGTCGTCGTGGTTTCCCATGAACTCGAATGACAGGCAGTCGTCGCATTCCCGGAAAATGATCCGGAGGGCCAATCCGGCGCGCACCTCGTACCAGCGGCCTTTCAATTTTCTGATGCCGGCACCTGTATGGGCGTGCGGGGAATCGAACAACTCCTGCGTGGCGGCGATCGCCCCGCCAATCTCACGCCGTTCTGCGGCGGCGAGTTTGCGAACGGTCGCGAGCAGCCGCTGATCGATGCGGACTTCCTTCATGCAAGCGACTTCGGATCGAACTTACCCTTGAAGCGGGTATACGCGCCGCGCTTTTCCTTCCGAGAGACTTCGGCGTCTGCGCCCGCGACGAATTTTTCCATTTCGTCGGACGTGACCCCGTATTCCTTGGCGACATAAGTGTCGTCCCACGCCACGACTTGCACCGGCTTGAGTTGGAAAATCTGATGGCCGCTGATGATGCCGACGACCTTTCCGCGGGCCGCGTCGTTACAGAGCTGACCGAGATTCTTTCGCGCCTGGGTAATCGTGAGCGTCTTCATACGCAGCGATAAAAGCCGCAATACGCAGCGAAGCAAGCGCCGACGCGTCGATGCTGGTGGTTCAGGCGGGTTCGGAAGCGAGGGGAAAAGAATTCAAAACCAGTCCGGAGATGGCGGCGGTACTCGCTGCTGGCGCGTTCCGCTTCATCGCCGCACAAACCAGGGGCTGGTGCCTTCGTTGGTTTTGAAGAAACCGAGCAGGAGCGCCGTCGTTTTCTTCGTGCCGGCGTCGCTCGGATGCAGCTGATCCGCGCGCACGTCGTTCTGGGTCCACGTCAGGCCGTCGATCTTGCGCGGCGTGTTGCCCTGCGCCCACAGATACGGGCCCCAGAGGACGAGCGGGGATTTCACCAGGCCGCGCGCGGGATCGAAGTTGAGCAGGGCGTCGCCGTTGATCTGGCTCTGTACCACCCACCGCGTACCGAAGCCCGACTCGTAGGCGAAGGGTTCGGGACTGCCGCTGGCGCGGCCTGACCATCCGCCAAACGTGCGGCTCGAGACGTAGACCACGCGCAAATTCGGATAGTGGTGGCGCGCGATGTTCAGGATCGACGTGATGTCGGCCTGCAGCGCCCGCGCGTGTCCGGGAAAATCGCCGAAGGGCTTGGGGTTCGCCTCGACTTGCTTCAGCCAGCAGGCCTGCACCTGCAGCGGCGAAAGTCCGGCCGACTCGATGCGCGTGGCGAGCGTGGGCCAGGTGTCCTTTTCCATCCCGGAACTCGCGCGCTTTCCCTTGGGCATGTGCACGACGTCCATCTGCCGATCGAGCCTCTCCTGCTCGGCCTTGGGCAACACGTCGGAGCCGTCCCAGGCCCACATGACCGCCGAGCGCCCGCCAATGCAGCCGTTGACGATGACCACCTGCGGCGATTTCTGCGGGTCGGCGTCGGCGGTGCGTTTGAAGTCTTCCGACTCGATCGACGAATTTGAAAAACCGATCGTGATGAGACCGATCTTGCCCGAGGCGGACGGTTCTCCCTTGGCATCGAGCGGACGGATCTTGGCCGACTCCTTCAAGTGCGCAGCCCGATGCGCGGCGGGCGGCTCGTTTTTTCTGCCGCCATAAAGACCACCATCCTCGCCTTTGTACGGTGCAGTCATGTCGGTGATGGGGATCAGATTGACCCAATCGTTTGGGTTCACCGGTTCAGACGGCACGGCGGACGCCGCCTTGCCGGCTTTCCCTTTGCCTGCGCCGCCCGGTTGCTTGCCCTGAGTGCGCTCGCGGATGACTTGCTTCACGCGCTCGAGGTACGCCTGCTCCTCGGGCGTGAGCGCATCGCCTCGGTTGGATTTTTCCATCAATTGCCGGCCGCGCACGGGGTCGATGGGCGGCTCAGCGCCGACAAGCTGGCCGGGGGACGAGAAAATCATGATCGCACCGAGCGCCGCGAGGACGCCCAGCGTGAGGAGCTTGGGACACGAATTCATTCGGTTGGGGTCAGGGAAGGGGAAGCGTCGGCATGGCGATGGTCAGTGTCGCCTGATTGCGCCGCACGGTGAGACGGATGGGCGCGCCTTTGGATTCGCGCAGCACGGTCTCGAGGTCGGTCGTGTCGCGGAGCGGCCGACCGTTGGCGGCGCTGAGGACGTCCGATGCCTGCAATCCGGCTCGCGCCGCCGCCGAATCGGCCGGAGCCTCACGCACAAAGAGCCCGACGTCCTGCCCGCCGGTCGCGTCGATCAAATCGCCATCGCCTGTGATCGGCAGGAGCGTCGAACCGAGCCAGGAATGGGTGGTGGACTTTTTTGCAATCGCCGCCGCCGTCGAACCAGTGACGAGCGCCTGCAGCCAGCTCGGTTTCGGCACCGCTGCCGCCGGTTCGAAGCGGACACTCTCCGCGAAGCCCACCGGCACCCCGTCGCGAAATGTCCGCGCCGTCACCGTGGTCGCGCGGACGACGCGCAGCGGCTTCTCGTATCGAGGAGACGTCGCCGACACCTCGCTCCCATCGAGCGTGTAGTGCACCTCGCCGCCGCGGGCGTCGGCCGTGAGCGTGACGGCGACGGAGTCGACGAATTCGCCACCGCGGGGCGTGATGCGCGTCATGAGGTGGCCGAAGCCGTCCATCGGAAAATTCTTAAAACCCAGCGCGAGGGCGGGCGAGGTCGCGCGCACGTGGAAGTTACCGCCGAGCGGGTCGACAAATTGCGGATCGGCGAAAACGGAGTTGCGGTCGCTGCCGCGCGCCTGCCAGGCCGCCCAGTCGTCGCTCTCGACGCGGAACGTTCGCGTGTTGGCGTTCCAGTAGAGGTTGTGGTCGAAACCGCCGGCCCAGGTTTCGGACTTCATGCGAATGGGACGGATCATCGCTGCCTCCGCCTCGCGTTGACCGGGCCGGGCCCCCGCGACGACCGTGATGTTTTTAAAAAAACGATCGTCCGACTCAGCCGGCCACACGTGAAATCCGAGGGGTACGGCCGAGACAAAGATGTTGTTCCACACCTTCCGGAAGAATCCGTCGCGCAGCTTCAACGTCGAACCGAGCGAGAGGTTGTCGGTGATTTCGTAGCGGCTCGCGCCGTCATCGAGGTCGATGGTCCAGTTTCCAGCGGAGATGCTCGGGCGGTAATTCGCGATGCGATTGTGGCGGATGATCGTCGCATCGAGCGCATCGAGCGCGACCAGTTCCTTGCGGAGGCCGCCCTCTTTGAGCCACATCCGGTCGCGGCCCCACGCATTGAACGGGCCGTGCTCGCCGGTCTCCCGGATCGTGTCCCAGATGTCGCAATCGGCGACGACGTGTCCTCCCCACGTGCCGTCGTTGAGGCAGATGCCGGCGCGCGCCGTCCCGTGAATCGTACACTGGCGCACGGTGATGCGGTGGCTCTTCGAGATGAAGACGCCCGCGACTTGTTTGCCGAATTCGCCGATCTCCGACATCGCGCAATTCTCCACCAGACAGTCGGCCGGATAATCCGATGTCAGCGGACCGGGCGTGTGATCGATTTTGGCGGGATCGGAAATCCACGGGCGCCTGTGCAAATCCGGATCGTCCCACGTTTGGTAGTTGCGGACCGCGGCGGGCGAGCCGACCAGCGCCACGGCGGAATCGCCGGTGTGGAAGAACCGGCTGCTACGGACTGCGACGCGACGGTTGTAGTTGCTCAGAAATACGGCGTTTCCTCCCACGTGGTCGAAGTCGCAATCCTCGATCGCGACGTCCTCGGCGCCCTCGAGCAGAATCGCACCGCCCCGGTGGATCGCCCAGTCGCCGCGGCCCACCGGCTCGTACGGCTCCATGAAGGTCAACCCAGTCTGGGTGAATGTGAGGCCGCGGAAGACAACGTGCCGCACCGGTGACGCTGCCGAGCCACGGATCACGACGAGATCCTTGAGCACGACGGCCTCGAAGTGCGCGTTGGCAGGGTCGATGCCGGCCGGCGGCAGCCAATACAGTGTGCGACTTTGCGCGTCGTGAAACCATTCGCCGGGCGCGTCGAGTTCCTCGAGAATGTTTTCGACATAGATCGGCGATGCCGCCTCGCGGGCACGCCCGAGACCCTGCGCGCGCTGCAATTGCCAGCCGCCCTCGCCGAGCAGCAGGCGGTTCTGCGCGGGATCGGTGCCGGCGATGCGATACTGCAGGTTGCCCCAATTGTGGCTCTGGAAACCGTGGACGATGCCCGTCGTGGGACTCTGCCACTCGCGCGGTGAAAACGTTGCGGGGTCGTAGGTGATCGAGCGGTCGGGCCGCTTGTTGGTGCCGTCGGCGATCGCCACATAGCTCGGACCGCCGCGGAGCGGGTTGGTCGGATCAAGATTCGGAAACCTGGCGCGAACTTGTCGGGTGCCGTTCACGAACAACTGATCGAAGGCGAGGCCGTCCGGCACGGCGGACTGCAGGATGCCGTCGTGCCAGGGTTTCCACTGGGGGTGAAAGGCGACGCTTCCCGTCAGGCGCACGACGGCGCCGGGTGCGGCAGTCCAGGTCACCGGTGCATCGGGCCGGCCGGAATCTTCCGCCGTGAGCGTGAGGGTTTTCGCGAGCCGGTAAGTGCCCGCGGCAAGTTCGATCGTGATGGGGTCGGAAGAAATTCTTTTCAACTCGCGGACGGCGGACTGCGCCCGAGCGAGGGAGGCAAAGGGGCGGGTCGGGGTTCCGTCAGCGTCGTCCTGGCCGTTGGGGGCAACGTGCACGATGGACGCGGCGGAGACCGCCGGCAGAGCCGCCGAAAGAAAAAGTATGAGCCGGACAAGCGCGAGCCTCATGCCCGCACGGTAGTGACGGCCGTCGGACAGGCAACAGAGACGCCAGCCGGGAAATTTCCCAATACGGCAACCGCAACCGAAGCACCTCGGGGCCCATAATAGGGTCAGGTTGGGGCAACGGATTTAAGCGCCGCCTACCATCGATTCCTCTCCCGCCGATCTCAAAGGGAGGCGCTAATGTGGCGACGGGCGTAAGCAATCGTCCGAGCGATGGTTCTCATATTACGATTCTCAACCTGACCCGTTCCGGTTTGCATAGGGCGGTGAGCCTAGGAATAACCGGGTCTCCTCCCCCCGATGAATCGACGCACTTTTATCCAGTCGGCCGCCGGTGTCGGTGGCGCCGTTTTCTTTGGCGGCGCACCCACGTCCGGAATGGCGCAGACGCCGTCCACCCTCAAGGTGCCCGCCGATCGCGTCACCGCCATCGGAGGCCGTGCCCAGTTGTTCGTCGATCGCCATCTCGTCGACGACGCGCAGGGCATCCAATTCGTTGTCCACCCGGCTCGCAAGCATCCGCTCAATCCCCTCGTGGTGGCCGACCAGCCGTGGGAAGGCTGGTGGGTGCGCATGCTGGGCGGGTCCACGCTCTACGACGAGGAGGAACAGGTGTTCAAGATGTGGTACACGAGCGTGAGCAGGTGTTTTCCGAAGTTTGCCGTCCACTTCGCGAAAAGCCGCGATGGGGTGCACTGGGAGAAGCCGCTGGTCGGCACGCTCCAATGCCCGGGCCATCTGCGGCACAATGCCGTGCTCACGAATGTGGAGACGCTCAGCGTTTATCTCGATTATTCCGAACCGAACCCGGCGCACCGCTACAAGATGATCGGCTTCGACAATCGCATTACATCGGGAGGCGCGGCACAGGCGTTTGTCTCTCCCGATGGCCTCGTCTGGACGCCCCTGAGCGACCAGCCGGGTTTTGCCTCGAGCGACGTCATGACGGCATTCTTCGATCGCGGGCGGAAAAATTACGTCGCCTTTCCCAAGGTGCCGACCGTCGTCAGGGGAGTGCGGCGGCGGTGCTTCGGCCAGACGACGAGTACAGACCTCGTGCAGTGGGCGGAAACAAGGATGGCCTTTGTGCCCGATGAGCGTGACGACGAAGGCACGCTGGCGCGGCTCGAACCGGCGCGCCCGCTTCTCCGGTCACCGGTCGACCCGGCGCTGATGCGGACCGAGATTTACGGCATCAGCACGCATCAAACGGAGAGCCATGTGCTCGCGTTTCCGTGGATCTTCTCGGTCAGCGGCCATCCGCCGGGGTCGACGAAAGACGAGGGCGTTTGCGAGCTCCAACTCGCCAGTTCGCGCGACCTGCGCACCTGGGACCGGCCGTATCGCACGGCGTTGGTGCCGCGGGGGCCGATCGGGGCGTGGGATTGTGCGTTTGTGACCGGATCCGCGCAGGCGTTTCGATACGGGGACGAAGTGCGGCTCTATTATTCAGCCCAGAACTATCCGCATGCCCATCCCGCCTCCAAGACCGACCCCGGCCCGGGCAGCAAGCTGACTCGCGCCATCGGTCTCGCCACCTGGCCCGTCGACCGCTTCGTCTCGGCTGATGCCGCGCCGGAAGGTGGGAGGATCATCACGACGCCGGTTCGTTTCGCCGGCAACTGGCTTGAGTTGAACCTATGCTGCAAGAGCCAAGGCTACGCTCGCGTGCAGGTGCTCGATGCGTCCGGCAAAGCAATCGAGGGCCGGGGGCTTTCGGATCCGATCTCAGCGGATTCGCTGCGCCACACTGTGACGTGGAATCGCGGAAACTCGGACGTGAGCGCGCTGCAGGGACGGCCGGTGCGGCTTCGGTTCGAGCTGAACCACACGGAACTCTATTCGTTCGGATTCCGTACCTGAGGTGTGGCGGAAACGGTGCCAATCGGACCGTGGCGCGCCGCGCGGTGCCAATGATTCAGTAGGTCACCGTCACACTCGTGATGATCTGCCGCGGATCGGTCCAGCGCGTGTAGCGGTAGGCGGTGCCTTGATCGGTCGTCTTGTCGAACAGGTTGTTCACGTTGACCTGCGCGGTCCACGCGTAGCTGCGCCACTTGCTGCGGTAGCTCACGAACGGGCTCACGACGTACTGGTTGTCGGTGACTTTTTTCGGCAACACCTCCTGGCCGCCCACCGCGATCGCCGCCCAGTCTTTGCCGAAGATCCGCCGCACTGATCCGCCAACCGCCAGTCCGCGCAGTGGGCCTTGGACAAAACTGTAGCGCGTCGTCAGGTTGGCCGTCTTCCGCCCGGAGCTGGAGTCCGCCGCTTCCTGATCAGCGATGAATTGCTGCGTGACGGTGGTGGCGTTGTCCGCATTGAGCCCGCGCCGCGCCGCGGTCGCCTTTGCCTCGGAGAGCTTCGCGCGCAGCAGCGGATAAAAACGTGTGAACGAGATTTCGTTGCGGCCAAACGAGCCGCGCGCCGTCCAGTTGCGCGTCAGGTTCGTCACGAGCTCCACCTCAAATCCCTTGGTGCCGCGGTCGCGGTAATCGGTCGTGTTCACGAATGGAACCGCGAGCAAAGGGTTGAGCTCCGCACTGACAGGGGCGCTGACCGCGCTGCTGATGTTCTCCGCGGTGTTCTGAAAATAGGTGAGGTTCAGGCTGACGCGCTGATCGAGCAGGTTGAACCGCACGCTGTAGTCGGTGCCCTCGCCGGTGTGCGGCGCGAGGGCGCGGCCGTTGAGATCGAGGCCGAAGTTGTCGCTGAAGAGCGTCGACTCGAAGTAGCCACCTGTGAGTGACACCCACGGTGTGACGTGCCAGACGACGCCGTAGGTCTGGTTGGTCACCCATTGATCGGAGAACGGCACGAGCGGAACGCCGACGTAGCCGGTGCCGTTGTTGGGGATCAGGTTACCCGCGAGATCGACGAAGCGCTGCTCGTTGGTCGCGGGGTCGTTGACGAGCGGCTTGAACGCGTCCTGCTGCCAGTGGTCGCGGCTCAGGCCGACGCTTGAGCGGACCCGGCCGCCGAAGTAGGAGCCGAGCACGTTGAGCGAACCGGAGGTGAGGCTCTGGTCGAAGCGCTGGCTGCCGCCGCCGTGGGTGAAGCGAAAGTCGGTGGTCACTCCCGGCTGCTGCGGATTGGCGAGCGCGGCCTCGCTGTTTCCGTCCTTCAGGTAGTGGTAATAATAAAACAGGTTGTTCGAGTAGAACGACGCGTTGCCCGTGTAGCCGCGGCGCAGGATCTCCTCGCGGGAGAGCGAGCGGGTGAACGTGTCCTTGTAGTAGCTTTCGTGCCGGTAGCCGCCGCTGAACACGAGGCGTTGCTCGATCGACCACGGGAGGTGCGCGTCGTAAACCGCCACGCCGCGGAAATTCTGGATGTCGTGGCCGTCGATGATCGTGACGGGATTGTGGACCGAGTAGTATTGCTCGAAGCGTGGATTCGTGAGGAGCCGCGCGCGTGTCGGGTCGGTCGGATCCGGGAGATTCGGATTCACGTCGATCATCAGGTCGCGGATGCCGACGCCGGCGACGTTGCCGTTGAAGACGTTGATGCGGCGCGTGTCGTCCTTCTGGCCATTGTTCGCGAACAACACGCTGAAGCGATCGGTGAACGCGTGGCGGAATTCGAGGGTGTAGGCGTGGAATTTCGAGTTCAGCTTGTTGTCGGGTCCGCCCCAATCCTGGCCGCGCGGCACGATCTTCTCCGAAACGCCGACGATGGGGTAGCGCAGCGGATTCACCGGATCAGTGCCGGTCGCGACCGCGGCGCCGATCTGGACCATCGAGCTGCGGAACACCGCGGTCGGTGTCGATTGCAGACTGTAGATGCGGCCGTCGATCAGGCCGAAGAGATGATCGACGCCGGTGGCGGGACGAATCTGTTGCATGCCGACGCCGTTGGTCTGCACGCCGGCGCGAACCGGATCGGCGTCGAGGACGGTCGTGCCCGTGCCGCGGATGTAGGCGGCCGTCTGGTCGTCGAGGACGACGTGGCTAAAGCCCTCAAATTGATTGCCGTTTTCATAACTGAAATCGATCACCGTGCGGTGGTGCTTGAACGGCTCCCAGCGCACCGCGCCCGCGTAGCCGCGGAGGTCCGTGCCAGCGCGCTGCCGCGATGTTTCGTTCTCGGCGCGGATGGCGTTGAGCCGCACCGCTACACCTGTCGTGCCCAATGGCTGGTTCACGTCGAGCGAGGTGCGCTGGCTGCCCCAGTCGTCATAGCGGATTTGCGCGGTGACCTCGCGCTTCGCCTTGGCGCGCTTGGTCGTGATGTTGATGATGCCGCCGACGTCGACGTCGCCGAAGGCGAGTCCGCCGGGGCCGCGGGAGAACTCGATCCGCTCGGTGTTGTAGATGTCCTGCGGCATGTACCACGGGAAGCCGTCGCGGAGCTGGCGAATCGACGCGAGTCCGCGGAAACTGATCTGGTTGCCCGAACGCGAGCCGATGGCGGCGCCGCGGGTGCCGGAGTCGTTGAAGAGGTTCTCGGCGTTGGTCGCGAATTCGACCGCATCGAGGAAATTGTTGACGGCGATGTCCTGGAGAAACTCCTGCGTCATCACCGAGATCGAGTTGGGCAGGTTTTCGAGTTTCTCGTTGGTGCGCGTGCCGGTCAGGGCGGATGCGGCGGAGTAGCCGAGATCTTTTTCCGCCGTGACCTCGAAGACCGACAATTGGACGGCGGCTTCGGCGCTGGGCTTGGCGGGTGGCGGGGGCGGGACGGTTTGAGCGGTCGCCGCTAGGGAGGTGGCGAGGAGGAGCGCGAGAATCGGGCGGTTACGCGCGGAAGTAGAGAAGGAGAGCATGGAGCGAGGCGGGAGATGATGGGGTCGCGCGCTCACACGCGCGGCCGAGTCCGATTGGTCATCAAAGATCCGCGGCCTTTTTCTTGTTCTTGCCGCCCTTCTTGGGCGCGGACTCGGTCTCTTCGCCCGCGGGAAGCAGCGCCGTCTTCCGCTCCCAGCCGACGGTCCGGCTGAACAGGACCGGATACCGCTCGTAGCCGTGGCCGCGCACGACTTCGCGTCCAATGCGGGCGACCTGTTCGTCGTAGAGCTTCCGCATTTCGGCCAGGGTGGCGGCGTGGCCGGGATCGGCGGCCGAGTTGGCCATCTCGAATCGATCCTGGCCGACGTGAAACAATTCCTCGGTCGGTTTCAGGCCGTTGCCGCCGTAATACCAATAGATGTACTTCCACTCGGGCGTGACGATCGCCAGCGACTGCGCGGAGGCGATGCCCCAAAAATTGAACAAGGGCAGCCAATCGCGCACGCGGCCGGCTGGCTGGGTGAGGAGCGGCAGCAGGTTGCGTCCATCGATGCCGTTGGGGGCGGGCACGCCGGCGAGCGCAAAGATCGTGGCGGGCATGTCGACGTTGGCGGTGATCGCATCGCTCACGGTGCCGGCGTTCTTTCCGCGCAGCCGCGGATCATAGATGATCAGCGGGGACTTTGAGCCTTCCTCGTAGGGGATCACCTTGTCGCCGAAGCCGTGGGACCCGGAATTGTAGCCGTTGTCCGAAGTGAAGATGATGACGGTGTTGTCGGCCAGGCCTTCACGGGCGAGGCCCTCGCGGATCATGCCAACGGCCGCGTCGACGCCCGTGATGAGCGCGTAGTAGTTCGCGGCGGAGTTGTCGTAATCGTTGATCCATTCCCGATAATGGGTGGCGGCGCGGCTGGTCTTGACCTGGGCCGAGAGATGCCGCGCGTTCTCCACGCCGTAATTGGGCGGACGGGTGAATTTTTTCCCCTCGTAGAGCTTCAGGTCGGCCGGGTCGGGCGAAAACGGCAGGTGCGGCGCCTTGAAGCTGATCGACATGACGAACGGCTTGCCGCTCTGCTTCGCGCTCTTGAGAAAATCCAGCGCCCACGCGCCGTAGGCCCGCGAGCATTGCGGATACTGCGCGGCATATTTTGCGATGCCCTCGTTTTTCGCCGTCTCGTAAAAGGTCTGGCCGGGTCCGCCGGCCCATTGATCGAACAGCGGGGCGAGGGCCTCGAACTTTTCCCCCTGCAGCACGAAGCCAATCTTTCCCGCGAATCCCGTGTAGTAGCCCGCCTCGCGCAGGCGCGCCGGGTAGGAGTTCGCAAAAAAGCGCCGCTCCAGATCGCCATGGTCGAAGTTGCAGCCGTGCCGGTACTCGTAGAGCCCGGTCATCACGCAGCTGCGGCTGGCCATGCAAATCGACGTCGTGTTGTAGTGGTTGGTGAACCGCACGCCGTCGCGCGCCAGGCGGTCGAGATGGGGCGAGATCACATCCTTGTTGCCGTAGCAGCCCACCGCGCGCGCGGTTTGATCGTCGGAGAAGAGAAAGACGATGTTGGGTTTCGCCGCTGTTCCGGCGGCGGAGAGTGAGGAGGCGATGCCCGCCGCGAGCGCGGCAAGGACCGGGAGGAGTTGTTTCATTGGAAAGAGAGGCAGCGGAAAAGGTCGTTTTCGTTTTTCGTCCCTACCGGCGATCGCCGATGGCGATGATCTCGCGAATCGTATGCGCGTAAAGCCGCCCGTCCGCGTACGACAGGCTGGCGCGGGTCCACGCGTCGCCCAACGGACCGAGGTCGTTGATCGCGACGAGGGCCTTTTCGTCCCACCGTTCGGCGCGCCAGCGGAGAACATAGACGAGACCGCTCATCGAGGTGACGTAGAGGTGGTCGCCGATGGCAATCGGCGAGGGTGACGCGATGTGGCCCCAACCGTTGCCCTGGGATCGATCGTCGCCCATCACGAGCAGGCCACGACTGTTGCGGATCTGGTTGTGGCGCAGCGCCCATTCGTGCAGGCCGAGCGGACTCGCTTTCTTGCCGGACTTGAACGACGGCAACGACCCCGTCGCGCCCCACAGGAAACGATCGTCCTTCCCCGGCTCGCGCAGCATCTGCACGGGTAGCATCAGGTACTCGACTTGTCCGGTGACCAGATTGACGCGGCCGAGATAGTTGCGCTGGTAGCTGCGGAAAAAACTGTAGTCGCCGACGACGAGGTTTGACCCCTGGGTGATCTCGCGACCGGCTTTTCCCTCCTTGATGGTCACCGTCTCGTCGTACCATCCGCCATCGCGGTGCAGACGAGAACGCACCTGCTCAAGTATCGAGAATCGTTTGGTGATCGCTCCGGCCATCACGTCCACTTTCCAACATTCGGCGCCGTGGTAAACGATGACACTCCCTTGGTGCAGGCCGAAGCTCATCGTGCTCATGAAGCCTTCGATTGGCAGCGACCACAGCTCGCGACCATCCGCGAGATCGATCAACGAAATGCCCTCGGGTGTCTCCGGTGGGCCGTGACCGCCGCCGCGTCCCACCACCGTCACCGATTTTCCGTCGGCTCGTCGTAGCGGAAGTGACAGGCTGCCCATGTTGACGCCGCAGCGGCTGGTCCACGCGACGTTGCCGGTCTTCAGATCGAGCGCCTCCAATTGAGTCCATTCCTCGCGCGGCGCGTGCGCGTGCTCATGGGTGAAGTTGCCGCTGGCGTCGGGCGGGTAGACCTGCCGGAGGTAAACCACTCGCCCCTCGTGCACAAACGGGATGGTGCGACCCGCGACGAGAATCTCCCGCGACCAGCGCAAGTTTCCCTCAAAATCGAAACTGTCGATGGTGCCGGACGCGTTGATGAAGCACACGGTGTCGCCGACGGCCACGGCGGGAGGCGAACTGCTGTCACTGAAACAGCCCGAGAGGCGCAAATCGAAACGCCCCGGAATTTCCCGCTGCCAGAGCAGCTTGCCGGTGGACGCGTCCGCACAGCACGCGATGACGTGCCGGCCGATCGTGGCGTCGGCCGTGAGCGGTTTCAGGTGGCTGTAGAAAACTCGGCCGCGGCTCACGGTCACCGGGCTCTGTCCGGTCTCGGGCAGCGTCAGCCGCCACGCGAGATTCTCCGCCCGGACGACGCTCCATTGCGTGGGCGCCGTCCTAGCGGGGAGGACGAAGTCCCCGGTAGGCCCGCCGCCCTGCGGCCAGTCGGTCGGGGCGCGTTCGGCGGCCGCGAGCGAGGCACAGAGCAGAGCAGCTACAATCAGGTGGATGAGCATGAGGGCGAAACGGGGGCGTTGATCAGCCGTCGCGAGCGGGTCCGGTGTGCGAGATGGATTCAGTCCAAGTTGCGTTCGTCACCCGACCGGCCACTGGCTTCACTTCACCCGCGCCCACACCGGAGAACTCCACGCCATGTTGCCGTCGCCCTGCTCGACGCGCAGGTAATAGCGGTTCTCGCCCGCGACCGGTGCGTCATCGGTGAAGGATTTCTCGAACGTCTTGGCCCCGGGTTCCCATTGCCGGTAATTTTGCTCGTTGCGCACGAGCGTCACGCGGGTGATCGCGGCGGTGCCGTTGACCTTGATCGACATGACGGGCTTCCCGCTGACCTCGATCACGCTGCCGAGGAGCTGACCATTGCACTGGAACTCGACGAAGATCTTGTCGGTGGCGGCGATGGTGCGGCGGGCGTTGAGGCCTTCAATGATGCCCTCGCGAGTGAATTCCTTCACGTAGACGCCACCGTAGCTGGTGTGGGTGGAAATGTGATCGCTGTCCGCCCAGACGCCGAGTTTGTGGCCGAGAGAAAGCGCGTTCTGGTACAGACCGTTGTTCTTCACCGTGAAGCTGCTGATGGGCTGGCCGACGACGGGCGTGCCGTCCACGACTGAAGCGTGGTTGTATTCCTCTCCGACGCGCAGGCCGACGGTGGGCTGGGGCGCGTTGAGACCCTCGTAGCTGACGCGCGCGCCCTGAAAAATCTCGATCAGATTCTCCACGCGATTGTCGACGCGTTTGAAGACATTCCAGTCGGTGCCCATGTTGGTCGCGCCGGTGTGGCTGATGACGGAAACGCTCTTGCCGTAGCGATGCAGCACGTCCCACAGCTCTTCGGGCGCGATTTGCGCCTCACCGTCCGTCGCAAGTGGGAAGATCTTCTGCCACGGCGAGGCCGCGTAGTTGGCGCGCTGGATGTAGACGATGGGCCCGCCGCGTTGGGCAAAGATCATGTTGCGATGTCCGTACGGCCATACCTGCTCGCGCTCGTAGGCGTACATGCTGACGAAGAAGCCGGGGGCATGGAACACATCGACCATCTTCTGGTTCAGCCACCACTCGTAGGGGTCGTAGATCTTGGCGATGTCAGTGTGGTCGCTGGTGCCGAGCGTGTCGAGCTTGCCCATGTCGAGCGCGTAGCGGAACTGCTCGAGCACGCAGCCGTCGTTGGCGGTGACGCAATTGGAGATGTCGGTGTGGCGATGGTAGTCGCCCCAATAAAGCTGATACGTGACGCCGTTGTTCGTCATCGTGTAGCGCTCGGCGCGATCGCGCTCAGGCGTTTCCGGATTGATGTAGGCGGGCGGCGACCGGAAGTCACGGGGGGCAGGTGCCTTCACCAGAGCTGGAACGCCCTTCGGATCCAGCTTGGCGAGATGTACTTCGCTGGTCTGGTGCTCCTTGCTGGTGCGCCGGTCTGTGGACCACGCCAGCCAGAGGGCGCCGTCCTTGCCCAACGCCCAGCGGCTCTGTCGGTCCTCGGTGTAAAGGCTGTCGGGCAGGGCCCAGGGCTTGGTCCACTGCCGGGTCGCACGATCGAAACGCGCGAGGGCGACGCGCCACGTGTAGTCGCGATAGTAACGCACCGCGATCCACGGACGGCCTTCGGCGTCGAGGGTGACTTGCGGCAGGTTGGTCGCGCGGTCCATCGCGAGCACGGCGGCCTTCGCCTTCTGGGCCACCTTGGCCGCTGGGTCGACCTTTGCCTTGTTATTTGCTTTCTTGGCCGCGGTCTTCGGGGCCTGAGCCACGTTCGATCGCCGCGTGAGGGGCGGCGGCCCGGGCAATTCCTCGAGCAGCATCTCGATGTCCGGCGCCTCCTCCACTTTGCCGGAAGGGATGTCCCAATAGGCGAGCACCATGTTCTTCTGCGCGTTCAGGCCGTCGAGATGGCCGTGAGCGCGGATGTCGAGGCCCCACTTCATCCGGCCGCGCTCGCACGCGATCCAGATGCCTTTGCCGTCCGCGGTGCCGATCGCGCTGACGCGACCTTCGTAGCGCGGGGTGTTGAGGAGCGGCTTGGTCACGCCGACCGTGCCATCTAGGGAGACGCGCGTGGCGTAGACGTTGAATTCGTTGCCGCGCGAGCTGTCGTAGCAAATCCACGCGCCTGCCTGGTCGTCAAAGGCGACGCAGGGCTCCCAATCGCCCGCGGGGTCGCTCGTCACCTGCACCTCCTTCGACCATTCGTTTTTCGCGGGATCGAAATACCGGCAAAACACATCGCTCAATCCGCCGCGCATGCCCTGCCATGCAACCCACACTCGACCCGCGCGATCCGTCGCGGCTTTGGCGAAGGCGTTGCCGCCCTTTACCGAGGCGGCGAGCGTGGTGATCCCTCCATCCGGTTGGCCGTTGCGCACCCGCTGCGCCTTCAGGTCCATCAGATCCCTCTCGTTTACCTGGGACCAGACGACGACCAGGGCACCGCTGCCGTCGGTCGCGAGGGATGGTTGGTGAATGATCCCCGGTTGTCCGATCGTCAGCGCTTGCGACAACGTGGACCCGGAGGCTTTCGCCAGCCGCAGCGTGTCCTGCTTCGCGTCCCAGGCAACGTAGGCGACCCACGGGGTGCCGGCGGCATCGAGGGCCAGCGCGGGAAAGTCCGACTGAACCCCCTCTTCGCGGAGGACGGCTGGCTTGGGGGTGAGGTCCTGCGCAAAGGCGATGGCGCCGAGCGCGAGGAAGAGTGCGACGGATCGAATCATAGGAGGAAGGGTACGGACTGCCCGACGAAGCGCGCAGGGCCGGAGTTGCGGACAATGATTCGAAGCGCGTTCCCGATACAAGCGCATATCCCGGCCGGGAAACGTTGGTGTCGGGTCGATCGTGCGCCTCCAAAGGGGGGATTTTCCGACTAGCCATTTCCCTTTTCCCAGTCTCGCTCGTAGTTGCATGGGCCGATCCTCAGCAGGCAGTTCCGCTTCCCTTCGTGTCCTGGCACACCCCCTGGCCGCGTGGGTGTCCGCGGGCGTGATCGTGCTCGCGGTGTGGGTTTGTTACCGCACCACGCTTTCCGCTCCGTTTCTTTTCGACGATTTCGCCGCGATCAGCGGGAACCCGACCCTCCGCCATCTGACAGCGATTGGCGAGGTGCTGTCGCCGCCCAATGACGGCAGCGGCGTCACCGGACGGCCGATCGTCAACCTGTCGCTCGCAGTGAATTTTGCCCTCGGTGGGCTGGAGCCGAGGGGTTACCACTTCACCAATGCCTTGCTGCACGCGGCGGCGGGTCTCGCGCTCTTTGGGTTGGCGCGCCGGACCCTGCGGCTGCGGACGATGCGCGATCGTTTTGGGGCGATGGCGGATCCCTTGGCTCTCGCCATCGCGATGCTCTGGACCCTGCATCCGCTGCAGACCGAGTCAGTGACCTGTGTCATCCAACGAACCGAAGTGCTCGTGGGGCTGTGGTACCTGCTCACCTTGTATTGTTTCGCGCGCGGGCTCGAGGAAGGTGCTGCGGCGCTTTGGCATCCGCTCGCGTGCGGGTCGTGCCTTCTGGGGATGGCGAGCAAGGAGGTCATGGTCAGCGCGCCTTTGCTGGCTCTGCTCTATGACCGGACGTTTGCGGCGGGAACGTTTCGCGAGGCGATTCGCCTGCGGTGGAGAACCTATCTTGGCTTGGCGGCGACCTGGCTGCTCCTGGGCTTTCTGGTGATGCGCGGCGGCGGAAGTCGTGGGGCGGCGGCGGGCTTCGGGCTCGGGATTTCGTGGTGGTCCTATGCGTTGAAACAATGCGATGCCATCGTCCTGTATCTGCGCCTCGTATTCTGGCCTCACCCTCTCGTGCTCGACTATGGTACGAAGGTCGTCACCCGGCCGGCCGACATCTGGCCGCAGGCGGTCCTCCTGGTTGGATTGGTTTCCGCGGCGTTGATCTCCCTGCGGCGCCGACCGTCAGTTGGCTTCGCGGGAATGTGGTTCTTTGCCATCCTTGCTCCCAGTTCGAGCGTCGTACCGTTGGTCACCCAGACCGTGGCCGAACACCGGATGTATCTGCCTCTGGCCGCGGTACTCGCGCTCGTCGTGGTCGCCGGTTTTGCGTACGGCGGACCTCGCACGCTGCTGGTCTCGCTCGGAGTCGTGCCGCTGCTGGGCTGGAGCACGATCCGGCGCAACGGCGACTACGCTACGGCGGTGGGGATCTGGGCGGATTCGTTGGCCAAGGTTGGCGACAACAACCGCGCGCGGGTCAACCTCGCTGGAGCGCTGCGGGATGCCGGCCGTCTACCGGAAGCACTCGAGTTGTACCGAAAGGCGGTTGAGGCCGAACCGAACAACGCGGAGATCTATGGTAACATCAGCGGGCTTTTCATCATCGCCGGCCGCTATCAGGAAGCGATCGCACCGGCGGAGAAAGCGGTGAAACTCAAGCCGAGCCTGGTCGAGGCCCACGTTAATCTGGGTTCGGCGCTCGGGTCGTTGGGGCGGCACCGGGA
Organism: Opitutia bacterium; assembly: GCA_947474365.1. Classification (GTDB taxonomy): domain Bacteria; phylum Verrucomicrobiota; class Verrucomicrobiia; order Opitutales; family Opitutaceae; genus ER46. Next base: position 50,789 of record CANJIU010000029.1, read on the forward strand.
GGCAATCACCCACCTCCGGGCCGCTCTCGCCCTTGATCCCCGGCTCGACTATGTGCGCGGAAACATCGCCCACGCCCTGATTCAGCTCGGCGAGTTTGAGGAGGCCATCGTGCATTGCCGGCTGGCGGTGCGGGAAAACCCCGACTCCGTTGCGGGTCATGCCGGTTGGGGCGAGGCGCTTCTGGGCCTGAAACGCCCAGCCGAAGCCATCGTCCACTGCCAGACCGCCGTGCGCTTGCAGCCCGAAAACATCGATGCGCATGTTAATCTTGCGACCGCGTACTTCGACGCGGGCCGCCCGACCGAGGCAATCGAACATTACCGAACTGCGATTCGCCTCGCGCCCAACAATGCGGGCATCCGGTCAAATTTCGCTTTGGCGCTCTCCAATGTCGGGCGCATGGTGGAGGCGATTGCGGAATACGAGGAACTGTTGCGCCGCGCCCCCGGATTCTTCGTCGCGCATCTCAACCTCGCCTACGTCTTGTCCCACCTGGGCCGAAACACCGAGGCGCTCGCGCACGCCGAGGCTGCGCTCCGGCTTCAACCTGATTCCCCCGATGCCCGTCGCGCGATCGATGCGTTTCGAAATCCGCCCAAGGGCCGCGCCGGCGCACCGTGATCGTGTCCGCCTGTCCCTTCATCGTGCGGATCACGACGTGCTCCCACTGTCCGGCGCGCCGGAACCTCGACCCATCCGGATTGCCGCTCTCCTCTGTGGCTGCCTGATCACCGGCCGCGTTCGCTACGCCCGTCTTTTCGTACGGCCGTTTTTGCGCCAACGTCGCCCTCCCACCGTTCACCATGTACCGCAGGATTCTCCGCGACGCACTGCTCGTCACTTGGCTCTGCCTCGGGCCCGCCCACGCGGGGCAGCTCGTGAATCTTTCCTCGCGCGCGGTGGCCTACCCGGATGGCGATGCCCTTTTTGCCGGTTTCACGGTGTCGGGCAACCTCCCGAAAAAACTCCTGCTGCGCGCCGCGGGCCCGGCGCTGGGATCGTTTGGGGTGTCGGGAGCGCTGGCGGCGGTTCAACTCCGGCTGATCCGGGACGGAGTCTTGCTCGCGGAGAATTCCGGCTGGGACGCCGGCGGCACCGACGGGTCCGCCCTCGCGGCAGCGGCGCGAGCCGTGGGCGCCTTCGCGTTCGCGCCCGGCAGCAAGGATGCAGCCCTCACGGTTTCGCTTCCGCCTGGCGGTTACACCCTGGTCGTTTCTCCGGCGGCGTCCGCCGCGCCGGGCGTCGCCTTGGTCGAGCTCTACGATCTCGATCCGGCTGCCGCGTCGAGGCTCACCAACCTCTCCACGCGCGCCAAAGTCGGCACTGCCGGCGATATCCTCATCGCCGGCTTCAACGTCGCGGGCGCGGACGGCAGCTGGCTCCTCCTGCGCGCCACCGGCCCGGCGCTCACGGCTTTCGGCGTGAATGGAGTGCTCCAGGATCCGAGGCTCGATCTCTACCAAGGTGGCACCGTCCTCGCGACCAACGATCAATGGCAGGCGGCCGCCACTGCGACGCTCGCCGCCAGCCTCGGCCAGGAGGTCGGCGCGTTTGCCCTCGCGCCCGGTAGTCCGGACGCGGCGCTCGTCGTCGAACAGGCGAGTGGCGGCTACACCGCCCAGGTGCGGGGCGCGGATGGCGGCACCGGCGTGGCATTGCTTGAGGTTTACGACGCGCCCGCTCCGGTGGTCACCAGTTTTTCCGCTTACAACCTGACCGGCTTCGCAACCGCCGGCGCGGGAACGACAGGCGGGGGCATCATTGCCGAGACCGATCCCGCCTACGCCAAGGTGACCACGCCGCTCGAGCTGGCGAACGCCCTCCTCGCGGCCAACAAGACCGCCGGCGCAATCAGGGTGATCGAAATCATGAATGACCTCGACCTCGGCTCGATCGAGGTGGGGGCGGCGGTACGGGCGTTGCCTTCCACTCCGTTTCGGGCGCACCAGGCGCCGAAGCTGCACCCGCGCCTCATCGTGACCGGTGTGAGCCTCATCGACATCACTCCCAGGGGTGGGCTCACGATTTTCTCGGCCAACGGGGCTGCGATCCGCCATGCGACCTTCAATATCAAGGGCACGTCCAACGTTGTGATCCGCAACCTGAAGTTCGACGAGCTCTGGGAGTGGGACGAGGCGACCAAGGGTGATTACGACGCGAACGACTGGGACTTCATCGATCTCGGCAATGGCGGCGCGACGAGCAACGTGTGGATCGATCACTGCACGTTTACCAAGACCTACGACGGCATTGTCGACTTCAAGGCCGGCACGCGGAACGTCACGCTCTCGTGGTGCCGCTATGTCGGTGATGACGGCGCGACCAACGCGCGCAGCTTCGTGCGGCAGCAGATGGCCGCGCTCGAGGCAAACCGGGCGGCGTATCCGTTCTATAATTTTCTTCGGACCAACGGATTCAGCGTGGAGGACATCGTCACCATCCACCAGGGGCACGACAAGACGCACCTGATGGGCGCGGGTTCGCTGGATCCGGAAAACGCGACGCTCACGGCGACGTTTCACCACCAATGGTTCACTCATTGCTGGGATCGCTGCGTGCCCCGCCTGCGCGCCGGCAACGTGCATAATTTCAATCTCTACATCGACGACACCGGCGTGCTCGCTGCCCGGCGCCTGCGCGACACCCGCGCGGCCGCCCTGAGCAGTGCGCTGCAGAATACCCTCAACAACACCTACAGTTTCAGTCCCCCCATCAACGGCAGCATCGCCACCGAGGGTGGTTCGGTGCTGGTTGAGCGGTCGGTCTACCTCGATTGCCTCTGGCCGCTGCGCAACAACCAGACCGACGTGTCCAATCCGGTTTACACCGGCAAGATCAAGGCGGTCGACACGGTCTATCAATTTCGCAATGCCAACGGCACGACGACCAGCGTCCGCGGCGACAGCACCGATGCCGGTAGTCCGCTCGGGCCGTTTCAGGCGCCGGTCATCCCGTTTTCCTGGAATGGGTTTGTCACGCTGCCCTACGTCTATGTGGCGGACGATCCCACCACGTTGCTGGCGCGCCTCCAAACCGGGGCCGGGGCGGGCGTCGTCGACTGGCCAAAGGCGAATTGGCTGAAGACGACGTATTGAAGCGCTTACCGTGGGCTTGCGCCTTGCAGCCATCGCGGCTGGAGATGGTGCACCGCCCCCGACCATGACGACCCACTGTTCCCTCGTCCGCTCGTTCACGCTCCCAAAGCTTGCCCATTGCCCGCGGTCATTCGCACCGGGCGCTCTCGTGATGGCCTGTGCGTTGCTCCTGGCTGTCGTTCGCGCGCAGGCGGCGGATTTGCCCAACATCGTCCTGCTCATGGGCGACGATCACGGCTGGGACGAAACCGGCTACAACGGCCATCCTTACCTGAAGACACCAGTACTCGACCAGATGGCCGCCACGGGTCTGCGGCTCGATCACTTCTATTCGGGTGGCTCAAGCTGCTCGCCGACGCGGGGGACGGTGATCACCGGGCGGCACCACAACCGCTATGGGACGTTCAACCCAGGTTGCTCCATCCGGCCCGAGGAAATCAGCATCGCCCAACTCCTGAAACAGTCCGGCTACGCGTGCGGTCACTTTGGCAAATGGCACCTCGGACCCGTGAAGGCCGCGTCACCCACCAATCCGGGCGCGATGGGATTCGATACGTGGGTTTCGCACGACAATTTCTTCGAGCTGGATCCGTTTCTCTCCCGCAACGGCGGTCCACCCGAACAGATTAAAGGGGAAAGCTCCGCCGTCGTGATGGCGGAGGCGGTTCGCTTCATCGATCAGGCGAAACGGGCGGGGCGGCCCTTCTTCGTCGTGATTTGGTTTGGTTCCCCGCACGAGCCGTACAGCGGGCTGCCGGAAGATCTCGCGCTCTACGATCATCTCCCGGCGACGTTCGCGACTCGCAAAGTGAAATTGACGTCGAACGAGACGGGGCGCCCGGTGCAGCGGTTGCAGCGCGAGGTGCTGCGCGAGCGCTTTGCGGAAATCACCGCGATGGACCGCGCCATCGGCACGCTGCGTGAACACCTTGGCGGCGCGGGTCTGCGCCGTGACACGCTGCTCTGGTATTGCGGGGACAACGGCACGCCCCAGGAGGCGGTGGCGACCGTGCCATTCCGGGCCCAAAAGGGCGCCGTGTACGAGGGCGGCATCCGTGTCCCGGGTGTGATCGAGTGGCCGGCGCGCATCACGCGCCCACGCGCCAGCGATGTGAACACCGTGACCAGCGACATCCTGCCCACGCTCTGCGAACTCGTGGGCCGGCCGCTGCCGAAACGTCCGCTCGACGGTATCAGTCTGAAGCCGTTGCTCGAGGACAAGATGAAGGAGCGTCCGACGCCGATCGGTTTTTGGAACGGGCTGCCGCGCCCGGGAGACGGTGCGAAACCCTACATTGATCCAGAACTGCAAAAAGGCACATCGCCCCTGGTGAAGCTCGCGGAGGGCGGCGCCACGCGCAATTTTCTGAATTTCCACCATCCCGAAATTCGCGACCGAGACTACAACGGCGCGCGCGCGATGCTCGGCAATCGCTTTAAGCTGGTGATCGACGGTGAACGCGGATCGGGCAAGGAGCTCTTCGATCTCCGCGCTGACCCGGCTGAAAAAAACAACGTCATCGCCTCGCATCCGGCGGAAGCCGCGAAACTCGAACAGCAACTCCGCGCCTGGCAGCAATCGGTGCTGCAGAGCCTCACCGGCGCCGATTACCGGTAGGCGGCGTTCTGCGCGGTCTATTCCGCCGGCAATTGCCGCCGCAATTCTTCCGGAATCAGGAGACAGTGAGCATGTTGTCGGCAACCCACCATCTCGTGGCCGCGAGCGCCAGCGAGTGGAAGCTCGGTCGCGTATCCCGGTCCACTCGCTGGCGCTCGCGGCCACGTGGAGATACGCCGGGACCCCTGTTGGTTGCCCACCCGAATCGATGCCGCCGTCGGTCATCGAAGTCCGGCGCGATCCTGTTCAAAACGACAACGTCGTCGTCAGGCTGAACGATCGCGGCGCCTCGTAACGGGTCTGCGCCAGCCCGAGTTCCTCGTAGCGCTGGCGATCGAGGAGATTACGGACGTTGAGCTGGAGGCGGCCGCGGATCTTTTGGTTCACGCGGAAACTGTACGCGGCCATCGCCTCATATTCGGTGATCACGGATCCTAGGATCGTGACGACGACGTGGTTCACCATCTGGCTGTTGAGCGCGGCGGGGCTGCGATAGTTCATGCCCCCTCCGATCGTGAGGCCCTTGAGCGGGCCTTCGCGGAAGCTATAACGGGTGAAGAGATTGACGGTGTCGCGGTTTGAGCGGCCGCGCACGAGGCCCGGCACGGCGTCGAGCAGGTAGTCGCGCACCGCGGCGATCTCGGCGTTGATCGATGCGGCCACCAGCGGGTTGGACGCGGCCAGGCGTTCCCATTCCGGCAGGTTGGCGTGCACGTAGCGGAGCGTGCCCACGTCGGTCTCGCCGACGCGGTTGATGTTATTGCCGTATCCGGCGGTTAACGACCAGGCCGGTGTCAGGTTGGCGAGTAATTCGATTTCATAGCCCGTGGCGTGCAACGTCTGGCTTTCGGTCGTGCCGCCGGTGAGAACCCGGTTGACGTAGGTGGGGTTGATGCCGTTGAGGACCGGATCGCTCCAGATGCCGTTGATGGCGGTGGCGACGGCGGCGACGCTGTGGTTCTGGCCGGTCTGGGTGATGTCGTACGCGCTTGTCGTGAGATAAAACCGTCCCTCCAGCAGCTCCAGCCGCAGGCCGGCCTCCTTACCCTCGCCTTGGCGTACCGTGACCGACTCGCCGAGGGGATTGGTGGCCGTGGTGCCGGGGGCGCGAAAGGTTTGCGCGAAGTTGCCGAAGAAGGTGAGCGGTGCGATCGGGCGGAATGTGCCGCCGACGGTGGGCGAGTACTTGTGCACCTGATTGACATTCGTTCTCGCCGCCGTGAACGCCATCAGCCCGTTGACGGGGTTGCGCACGCCGGACTGGATGTCATTGCTGGCCGCATCGCGGCGGACGCCAACATTGGTGCGCAGCAGGCCGTCCCAATAAGTGCCGGCGGCGGAAATTCCCTCGTAGGTGGACTCGCTCCACAGCCGGGCCTTGCCACCGGTGGGCATGAACGCGGATGTGATGCCGGATGCGGAGTCGCTCGCCGGCACCCCCAGCCCGCTGTTCTTGGCGGTGTCGCCGGCCATGAAATACACCCGACGGCGAATGGTGCTTTGCGCCGCGTTGAAGTTGGCGCTGGTCGGATCGTTTGTCCGGACGAGGTTCGAGACCGCCGAGTTGTTGCGGCCGATTGTGGTGCCGGCGGTGGCGTAGAAGCGCTGGGCCATCCAGCGCAGCGGCTTCCAGTCAAACACCGCGTCGAGGCGCCCGTCGTAAATCAAGTCGTGGTTGCGCGTGTCGCTCCAGGTGAGCTCGACATAATGCCCGCCGAAATACGGGTTGGCGGTGCCGTCGGGGCGCGTCGGGTTGGGATCGCGGCGCACGACGGCGTTGGCGGGGCGGCGGAGATTCTCGGTGATGTTCTGGGCGTTGAATGACGCCAGGATCGAAAACGAGCGACCGAACCGGTGTTCAACCGCGCCGCCAAACGTGTGGAAATCGGTCACCTGGCTCTTGTCCGGCCCCGTGAACTGCGAGCCGCGCGGAATAATCGCGGGATTTTTCACGGGACGAGCGGGGCTCTGGATTGAACCGTTGGTCTGCCCGAAGCCGCGCCAGTTCTGGTATTTTCCGGAGAGATTGTCCCAGACAAGGTAGTCAACGCCGGTGGCCGAGCTGAGCCGGGCGGTGCCGGTGGGACCGGTGGCGGCGTTGAACACGAAGGGGGTCGTGCCGTTCCAGGTGGAATAGCTGTCGGTCGGCAGCGAGACAGTCTGCACGCGGTCGAATTTACCGATCTCAATGTCGGTCCGCACGGTAGTGTTTTTCCCTAGGTGATACGTGAGTGCCAGATCGACGGCCCGACGTTCGCTGCCCACCCAGTTTTCCCAGCTCTTGCGTACGTCGTCGACGAGGTTGATTCGGGCGGCCCAGTTGTCGGAGAGGCGGCGGTTGACGTCGAGGCTCCCGCGATACTGGTCCCACGAGCCGGCCCGAAACCCCACCTCCGTTCGGTCGGTGAACTGGGCGCGCTTGGTGTTGAAATTGGCCACGCCACCCGGTTCCGAATTACCGAAGAGGAGGGCGTTCGGCCCCTTGGCGATGTCGATGCGCTCGATGTTGTAGGCGTCGGTCGGTGCCTGCCAGACGAAGAGATTGCGCGTCTGGTACTGGGAGCGGAAACCGCGAAACTGAAACGCCTGCTGGTCGTTGTCATCGGTCGGCATGCCACGGCCGCCGGTGGAGAAACGCGCCGCCTCCAGCAGATCAGTCGCGTCGATGTCGCGCAGAAATTCCTCCGTCAGCACGGAGATCGGCATCGGCACATTCTTGAGGTCCTCGCCGGTGCGGGAGCCGGCGATCGACGAGAGCGCGCGATAGCCGATGTCCTTGTCGGAAGAGACCTCGAAGACGGACATCTGCACGGGCGTGACGGCGGTGGCGTCGGTCTTCGCGACGGGGGCGGTTTGCGCCACAGCGGAGGCGACCGCGAACGCAAGCAACGCGAAAGACGGTGCGATCGGGCGCAACGGGAGGCTGGGGGTGGAGTCGTTCATCGAGGGAAGTCGGTCACGGAAAAGTGGCAGGGCGAGCGGAAAGGCCGGGGCGGCGAGGAACGGCTCAGAACGTCCCCTTGATCCCGAATGTCCAGAGCGAGCCGAATTCGGCGCGTTGCCGGAACTGGGCAATCAGCGGGGTGTTGGGTCCGGCGATCTTGGTGTCGTCGGTCGGGTCGTTGATGTTCCGGAGGTTTGCGAACAGCGCGAAATTCTTCCGAATCGAATACTCGCCCGTCAGATCGATGTAGGAGCGTTTCGCGCCCCACGTGTAGGTGTTGGGCTCGATGCTCCGGCCGTTGACGACACCGCGGCGCTGGCGGCCGAGGTAGTTCCAGTTCAGCCGCAGGTTGTATTTCTCGCGGGAGAGACTGATGCCCCAGCTGCCCGTGCGCGGCACGTATCCGGCGAAGTTGTTCGCCGCCGGGCCGCTCGCGCGTTGCGCGCTGCCGTTGGCGAACACCTGCACGCCGCGCGCCCAGCGGGGAAGAAACGTCAGCGCCTGCTTGTAGTTGATGTCGAGTCCCTGCATCCGCACCGTGCTGTCGATGTTGTACTGCGTGGCGACCAGGTACGGATCGTAGAGAGTTTGGTCCAAGCCGTACTGACTCAGAAACGCCGGCGTGGCGTCAAAGGTCGTGCTGCCGAAGAAGTTTTTGAAATCGCGCCGGAACGCGCCGACCGCGAACAGGCCAACCCGCTCGAAGTAGTATTCCAGCGTCACCTTCTCGGAGCGCGCGCTCCACGCCTTGATGCCGACGTTGTTGACCACGATCCGGTTCGTGTTGCTCGGCGCCGCCTCGACGTCGGGCAACGTGATTCCGCCGGAGTACTGGTTGAAATCCGGCCGGCCCACCGAGGTGTAGAATGCGGCGCGCGCCACGAGGTTTTCGAGCAAATTGTAGCTGGCATTCACGCTCGGGAAGAGCCGGAGGTATTCCTTTTCGGCGTGCGCCCCGCGGTCGATCAGCGTGAGCTTGGAAACGGCGAGCGCGTCCGTCGCGATGACCGCCGGCCGGCCGGTGGCCGCGAGGATGACCTTGCCCGACGCGTCGCGCTGATAGTTGCGCGTGGGATCGTTGAGCGGTCCGCACGCCTCGACGTTGGTCTGCTCGGCCCGCAGGCCGCCGACGAGCTTCAGCCGGCGGTTGAAGAACTGCGCGTCCGCCCGGAGATAGGTCGAGGAGATGGTTTCCTCGGAGAGCTTCGAGCTGTTCACCTCGGAGCGATACCGGGCGTTGTCGTCCGTCGTGAAGTAGCCCGGCTTGGCGTGAAACAGGTCCAGCACTGCTTCGTTGCTGACCCATTGCACCCGCGGGATGCCGTACAGCCCCGCGCGCTGGAAGAAATAGGGATCGTAGACCGCGCCCGCGCCGTCATCGCTGCCGCCGGTCGGCGTGGTGGTCGCCCGGCCGTCGGAGCCGACGAAGTTCACCGTCGTCGTGCTGGTGCGGTTGTCGGTGCGGGACTGGCGGACGTCCACGCCAGCCTTGAGCGTCAGCGGCCAGCGCCAGTCAAAGTCGCGCCGGAGGTTGGCGAACGCGGTGCGGTAGACGTTGCGCGAGGTCTGCGGGCTGGCGCCGGCGGTGCTGAGCGCGTACGTGTTGATGTCGTACGGATTCACCGGCGCTCCGGTCGCGCCATCGGTCACCGTGATCACACCGGGTCGGAGGTAGAAATTATCGTCAAACGAGACCGTGACGCCCGTCCGCCGCGCGAGCGTCGAGGCGAAGCGGCCCTTGTCGAGGTTGCGGAACTGGTTCTGTCCGTGGGAGGAGCCGAGTCCGGCCTCGGCCTTCCAGATCGCCCCGTCATAGCGGTAGGTCAGGCTCGGCATGTACGTCCGGCTATAGCGGTGGTTGCCGCCATTGGAGATGCGCACCTCGCCCGCACCCGCCGCGCCGTGGGTGAACGTCGGGGCGAAGTCCCCGGCACGCACCTGGTTCACGATGAAGGTGAGCGAGCGCTGGTTGTAGTCGGTGTGAAACGTCCCGTATTGGAACGAGAAGGACAGCCGCGCTGCGGGACCCAGCTTGTAGTCGGCGCTGGTGGCGAAGGAGGAGCGGTTGGCGATCTTCGACTCCGTGCGGACGAGGAAGTCGGACAGGTACGGCTTGTCCACGGTGGTGTCGGGCAGCGTCGTGCCGTTGGTGGCGGCCCCGGCGCCGCGCCAGGTGTCGGTGAGCAACGGGCCCTCCACGTACTGCGTGGAGCCGCCGCCGGAGACGGTGAAGCCGAAGCGCTTGTTCACCGGCACGACCCAGGAGAATTCGAAACCGGGCCGGACCTTGTAGGTGGGATCCTTGGCCGGACCAGCCGAGCGATGAAACTGCTTCGTGCTGTCCCGCATCGCGAGGTAGACACTGCCGTTGAAGATTGGGCGGGCCCGCTCGAACGCGCTCCGGGGCACGAAGTTGATCGAGCCCGCGAGCGCCGAGCCGGGCGACTCCGGGGTGGGCGAGGAGACAGCTTCGATCCGGGAGAGATTGTTGATCGAGACCGCGTTGAGCTCGACGTTGCGTCCCGTGCCCGAGACCTCGGAGGTCGCGAGGCTGAAACCACCGATCGTGATCGGCACGGAATCCGATCCGACACCATTCATCGAGACCTCGCGCGGGTCGCCGCCGCGGTAGCTCATCGTGATCCCGGGGAGCATTTTCAGGAATTCGCCGACGTTGCCGTCGGGCACGATCCCAAACTCGTCAGCCGAGACGACATTGACGATGTTGGGGGCAAAGCGCTGCTCGTTGATCGCGATGGCCGCTCCGTCCATCTCGCGCGAGGAGGATACGACGAGTGACTGGAGCTTCACGATCTCGGTGTCGTTGCGGAAACGCGAGCCGCCGGCGAGGCCGATGTCGCGTTCCAGTGCGTCCATGCCCGCCAGGTTCACCGGAATCTGCTGGGCTTCCATGCCGGTGTAGAACACCTCAAGCACGGCCGGGCCGTGCGGTACATGGGTGAGGCGGTAGAACCCGGATTCATCGGTGAACGCGACGAGGTCGGTGCCCTTGAGGGAGACGCGCGCGTTGTTCAGATACTGACCGGTTGCGACGTTTTGCACGCGGCCGGAAATCGTGCCGGTGGCGGCGGTGCTGGTCGCGCTGGCCGATTGGGCGCGCAGCAGCGGACCGGAGGCTGATAGGGAGAGGCTGAAGACGAGGAGCGCGGTGGCGGGACGCACACCAACGATCAAGCGATGCAGGGGAATACTCATGGGGAAAGGGGTCGGCCCGTCGGAATCGACGGGACATCCCATTAGAAACGAACGACGGCGCCCGCTGCAATGGGCTTTATTGTTTCCGCGCGCGAACGGCTGTCCTTACGATTTCGTTTTCTTTTTGGCTTTCGTACCGCCCGTGGGGGCGGTCTTCGCATTCGGGTCGAAATCCGGATTCGGCGTCGGCATGATGGCGCCCACCTCTGCCCGCCACGCGACGAGCTTTGCGCGCAGTTCCCGCACCTTTTCGGGCTGCTGCGCGGCGAGGTTGTTCTTCTCTCCGATGTCCGCGGGGACGTTGTAGAGCTCGAGCGCGCCATCTTCATACCATTCGATCAGTTTCCAGTCGCCGTCGCGGATCGCCCCGTGGGGCGCACCACCCTGGTTGCCGTAGTGCGGATAGTGCCAGTAAAGCGGCCGGCCTCGGCTGGTCGCGGTGCCTTTGAGCAACGCCACCAGGCTGACGCCGTCGAGGTGTTGTTCCGGTTTTGCCGGCAGGCCTGCGAGTTCGAGCAAGGTTGGATAGTAGTCGGTGCTGATCACCGGCGCGTCGCACGTGCTGCCGGGCTTCGTGACTCCGGGTGCGCACACGATCCAGGGAACCCGGACGCCGCCCTCGTACGGCCAGCCCTTGCCGGCGCGCAGCGGAAGGTTCGACGTGGGATGTCCCTCGCTGGTCGAAAGCCCGCCGTTGTCCGACATGAAGACGACCACCGTCTTTTCGGTGAGGCCGTTTTTCTCCAGCGTGGCAAGCACGCGCCCGATGCCGGTGTCGAGCTGCTCCAGCATCGCGGCGTAAATGGCGTTGTTCTGCACGAGCCGCACCTGGCGTTCCCGCTCCTGACCCCAGGCTTCAGGGGGAAAAGAGGCCTTTTTATTTTCATATTTGGCGACGAGGTCGGCGCGGGCTCCGATCGGCGTGTGCACGGCAAGAAACGGGAGGTAGGCGTAGAACGGCCGATCCTTGTGCGTGTCGATGAACTTCACCGCCTCGTTCACGATGCGCTCCGTCGTCTTTGGGTCGTCCTTGGGATTCGGGAGCGGCAGGTCGGATTTGGGGTAATAAAACTGAGCGGTGCCACCGAGGTCCGGCGGGAATCCCTGGGCGCCGGGGAAGAACTCCCCGTTGCCGAGGTGCCACTTGCCGGCAAAAAACGTCGCGTAGTCGCCGTCGCGGAGCGCTTCGGCAATCGTCGTCTCGGCGAGCGGAAGGTGATCAGCGTTCCGTGCCGACAGCAATTTTCCCGAACGCATCCCCGGGATGAAGTCCGTGATCCCGAAGCGCGGCGGATATTTTCCGGTCATGATGCTGCCGCGGGTGGGAGAGCACACGCAGCACGCGGAGTAGCCCTGCGTAAAACGGGTCCCGCGCCGGGCGAGCCGGTCGATGTTCGGCGTCTCGTAGAAGGTCTTCGGGTTGTTCGCCCCGATATCCGTGTAGCCGAGGTCGTCAGCGAGGATGAAGACGATGTTCGGCCTGGCCGGTGCACGTACGGCCGCGGACAACGTCGCGGCGAGGAGCAACGCCAGCGCGAGCGAAAGGCATTTCATGGTTTTTTCGGGAAGGGCTGCAGCGCGCGATTGCCCGGGCCGGGGAGAGTCGCGCGTTTGCTGGAGCGAGAAAATAAGAACGGGTCGGATGTTGGCGGCGAGGACGAATCGGCGGTGGGCGTTCCGCGGGGCGACGTTCGGGTTGACGCGCTTTCCCGTTTCCTCCTCATCGGCTGACGCAATTCCCCGGCCGAATCGAACACCCATGAAAACCATCCTGAGAAATTTCCTGGCGGTTATCGTCGGCTTCTTCGCGGGATCGGCGGTCAACATGGCGCTGATTCTCGCCAGCCCGCATGTGATTCCGCCGCCGCCCGGCGTCGATGCCTCCAATCTGGAGAGCATGAAGGCGGCGATGCATTTGTATCAGCCGAAGCACTTCCTCTTTCCGTTCCTCGCCCACGCGCTCGGTACGTTCGCGGGTGCTCTCGTCGCCTACCTCATCGCTGCCACCCGGCGGACCGCCCTGGTCGCTGCCATCGGCGTCCTGTTTCTCGCCGGTGGGATCGCGGCCTGCTTCATGATTCCGGCGCCGGCGTGGTTCATCGCCCTCGATCTGCTCGCCGCCTATCTGCCGATGGCCTGGCTCGCCCTTTGCCTCGGCCGGCGCCTGACCGGTCAGTGCCCCGGCAACGGTGGTTGATAGATCGCCAGCGTCTCAATGGTGGCGCCACCCGGGCCGACCGGGATGAGTTCGAGCGTATGTTCCCCGTTCGGCAGCACCTGCGCCACGCGCACGGAAAGGCGCTCCCCGGCCGCGCCCTTGAAGCTGATTTCGGGCACCACGGCGCTTCGCACGTCGAAGGTGAAACGATCCCCGGCGCGGTTCCGTTCCGCGCGCCGCCAGAGGTCGGGCTCGATCAGGATCTGCCCCGAGTTGCTCGTGAACGGCTTGAACGCGTTGCCGCGTCCGTCCGTTCCGCTCACGGCGCCGACGAGCTCATAGTCTCCCGTGTCGCTCGTCATCGTGATCGTCCACGCCTGCGGCACCACCTGGCGGCCGAGCGTGATGCCGTGCGGCGCCTGATCGCGCGGGACCGCTCCCTTGCCCTCCTTGGCGTTCTTCGCGTTGGGCTGAACATAGCCCGTGAGAAACGCCTCGACCTGCGCGGCCGGTTTCCCGTCGATCACGACGCGAAATGTGCCGGCGTCGGGAGACTTTTGGCCGATGAGGTCGATGCGGCTGCCGGTGAACTTGGCCGTGAATGAACCGTCCGGTCGCGGTGTCGGCCGCAGCCGCCGCTCACGGTCCGGCGGCGCGTAGCTGAACTGGGTGGGTCGCCGCAGATGGGCGAGGATGTTCGCGTTGATCATCTTCGCGCCGTAGTCGCTTTGGTGGACTGCATCCTTGAGCAGGGCGGGGATCGGCAGCCGGTTCGCGGCGAGATAAGTGGCCCAATCGCGACGGCTCTCGACGAATTCGACGTGGTGCTTTCGACAAATGTCGCGCACGCGGCCGACATCCTGATCGGCGGCGTTTTCGGATTTGCCCCACAATTCCTGGTCACGTTCGCGCCAATGGATGCTGGGCACGATGATGTCGGCCGTCGTCTGCGTGCGAAGCTCGAAGATGAGTTTCTCTAGGTCGTCGGGATTGCCGATGGTGTAGATGAGAACGAGGTCCGGTTGATCGGGGACAACGAGGTGCCGCGCCCAGCCCCGCACGTATTGCCACGGACAGGAGTTGCCCACCATTTTTTCGTAGCGAATCGGCGGCGCCTTGGGAAAACGCTTCGGGATCTCCTCTTTCCACGCCTCGCCGTTGCCGAGCATGTTCGTGTAGCTGGAACCGATCGCCCAGATGAGAAACGGTCGCGCGGGATCGAGGCCGTGCTCCAGCTTGTGCAGCGTGAGCGCGAGATGCTGGCCGTCCGTTGGGTCGACGCGCGGCACATAGTCGGCGGCTCCCTCGGGCTTGCCCTTGGTTGTGCGTGGCTCGTCGGTGACGACATTGCGCTTGGGCGCGGGCGTGGACGTTTTTGTGTCGGCGGCCACGAGCGGGGCGCACGAGGTGTGCAGCCAACCGATCAGGAGAATCGTTCGTAAGGTCGGGCTCATTTTGGTTTTTTCTCTCAACTCCCAGCCCTCACGCGAGAATCCCCTTCACGACCTGCCCATGCACGTCGGTCAGGCGGAAGTGGCGGCCTTGGTACTTGAACGTCAGCCGGGTGTGGTCGATGCCGAGGCAGTGGAGCAGCGTCGCGTGCAGGTCGTGGACGTGCACGGGGTCGCGGACGATGTTGTAGGAATAGTCGTCGGTTTCACCGTAGGTCAGGCCTGGACGGATCCCGCCGCCGGCGAGCCAGATCGTGAAACACCGCGGATGGTGATCGCGTCCGTAGTCCGTCGCCGTGAGCTTGCCCTGGCAGTAGGCGGTGCGCCCAAATTCCCCGCCCCAGACCACGAGGGTGTCATCGAGGAGTCCGCGCTGCTTGAGATCCTGGATGAGCGCGGCGCTCGGCTGGTCGGTGTCGCGACATTGGCCGGGAAGCTGCGTCGGAAGCTTCGTATGCTGATCCCAGCCGCGGTGGAAAAGCTGGATGAACCGCACGCCGCGCTCCGCGAGCCGGCGCGCGAGCAGGCAGTTGGCGGCATACGTCCCCGGCCGTCGTGCGTCCGGTCCGTAGAGTGCGAACGTGCTCTCCGGCTCGCCCGAAATGTCCGTCAACTCGGGGACGCTCGTCTGCATCCGGTACGCCAGCTCGTATTGCGCGATGCGCGTGGCGATTTCCGGATCGCCATACTCTGCGAGTTGGATCCGGTTCAGTTCCCCGAGATCGTCGAGCATGCGGCGGCGGGCGGGCGCCTTGAGGCCGGCGGGATTGGAGAGGAACAGCACCGGGTCGGTGCCGGAGCGAAACTTGATGCCCTGGTGCTTCGTGGGCAGGAAACCGCTCCCCCACAGGCGATCGTAGAGCGGTTGGTCATTGGGATTGCCCGTGCCATTCGAGAGCAAGGCGACGAATGCCGGCAGGTCCTGGTTCTCGCTGCCGAGTCCGTACGACGCCCACGAACCGATGCTCGGCCGCCCGGCCAATTGCGCTCCGGTCTGGAAAAACGTGATTGCCGGGTCGTGGTTGATCGCCTCGGTCTGCATCGTCTTGATGAAACACAGGTCATCCGCGACTCGCGCTGTATGCGGCAGGAGCTCGCTCAGCCATGCTCCGCTCCGACCGTGCTGGGCAAACTTGAAGCGCGTCTGCGCGATCGGAAACCGCTCCTGCGTCGCCGTCATGCCCGTGAGCCGCTGGCCCTGACGAATCGAGTCCGGCAGGTCCGCGCCGTGCTGTTGCGCGAGCCCCGGTTTGTAGTCGAACAAGTCCAATTGCGACGGCGCCCCCGACTGGAACAGGTAGATCACGCGCTTCGCCTTCGGCGCAAAGTGAGGCAATCCCGGCAGGCCACCCGTTCCGGTTGCGGGAATCGGTGCCGATGCCGCCAACGATTCCCGATGCAGCAGTGCCGTGAGCGCCGCCGCGCCGATCCCCGTTCGACCGAAAAATTGGCGGCGGGTCAGATGCAGACGGGGATCGATCAGCGGGGTCATGCTCGGGGCTACTGCTTGGTGATGGCCTCGTCGAGATTCAGCATCAAGCTGGCGACCGCCGCATAAGCCGCCAGTTCGGACACGGCAAACTGGGGATCGCGGGGCGCCTCGCCGGCGCTGGCCAACGCTTCGGCCGCCTTCGGGTCGGCGCGGAAACGGACCAGATGATCATCGAGGCTGCCGCGCAACACGCGTAGTTCCTCTGGTTTCGGTTCACGCGAGAGCGCGAGCCGGAAGGCAAACCCGAGACGTTTCTCCGGAGTGGCGCCACCGTCGCGCAAGACCCGCTCCGCCAGACAGCGCGACGCTTCCACGTACGTTACGTCGTTCATCAGCGCGAGCGCCTGCAACGGCGTGCTCGTCCGACCGGGCCGCACCGAACACGCCTCGCGCCCCGGCGCATCGAAGGTCGTCATCGTTGGCGGTGCACTCGTCCGCTTCCAGAACGTGTAAAGGCTGCGCCGCCACAGCTTGTCTCCGTGGTCGGGCACGTAATCGGTGCCGCTCAATTCCTTCCAGAGTCCCTTCGGCTGATACGGCTTCACCGACGGACCGCCGATTTCGCCCCCAAGCAATCCGCTCACCGCGAGGGCCTGATCACGAATCATCTCGGCCGACAGGCGGACGCGCGGGCCGCGGGCGAGCAGGCGGTTTTCCGGGTCGCGTGCGAGCAGTGCGGGCGTGACGCGCGACGACTGCCGGTAGGTTGCGCTCATCACCATGGTCTTGAGCAACGCCTTCACGTCCCATCCGGTGCGGGTGAATTCCGTCGCAAGCCAGTCGAGCAGCTCCGCGTGGCTCGGCGGATCGCCCTGGGAGCCGAAGTCCTCGGTCGTCCGGACCAGACCGAAGCCAAAGAGCATCTGCCAGAGCTGGTTCACGGCCACGCGCGCGGTGAGCGGATGCGCGGGATCCGTCAGCCAGCGGGCGAAACCCAACCGGTTTCGCGGTTCGCCCACGGGCCACGGTGGCAGACTGGCGGGCGCGCCGGCGGTGACCCGCTCTCCTGGCCGATCGTACTCGCCCCGCTTCAGGACGAACGTTTCGCGCGGCTGCGCCATCTCCTCCATGACCATCACCGTCGGCAGCTCCTCGATAAATTTCGCGCGTCGTCGGCGCAGCGCGACGGCATCCGCGTGCGCCTCGCGCTGGTCCACGGGCGCGTGCTCGGCCAGAAAGCACGCGCGCAGCTTCGCCGCCTGCGCCGCGGTCCGGCGCGCGGCGGGAATCGTCGCGAGTTCGTTCACGCTTTCGCGGGTCGCCACGATGCCGATCTCCTCCGCGTCCAAGGCATTGCCATACACCCGGACGTCGCTGACGATCCAGTGTAACCGATCCTCCGGCCCGTTAACCGCTCCGATGCGCAGGGGCTGCTTGGTCTGAAAACTCTGGTTCAGAAGATCGAGCAGCACGCGCACCTTTTGCAACCGGCCGTCAACGTAGACGCTGACTCCCGCGGCCACGCGCGAGCCGTCGTAGACGACCGCCACGTGCTGCCACCGGTCCAACGCCAGCGGCGCCTCCGTCTCCACGCGCAGCGCATCGTCGAGCCAGCGCTTCGTGAGATGCACCTGGAGGCGGCCTCCCACGAGGTGCACGCTGTAACCTTCGGAGTCCGACGGGAAGGCCGAGTCTTCCGCCTGCACCGCCATCCGGGAAAGCAGCGTGCCGTTCGGCCCATGGGGATTGACCCACGCGGCGAGCGTGAACTTGTCGAAAAACCCGAAGTTTCCCACGTCGCCGCAGGTGATAAAACGCTTCCCGTCGAGTGCCGCCGCGAGTCCGACCCGCCCCGGAGAAAACTCCGGAGCACCATTGATGAACTTCGCGGGTTCCTTCGGTCCACTCACGGCGGTGAGCTCGCCGTTCAGCTCGTAGCGTGCCTGCAGGCCTTCCGTCAGCGTCCACGAGACCGCCGGTGCGTTCGAGAGCGTCCGCTCCCACGCGGACTGGGCTGCGACGATGCTCGGCTCGAGCGTTTTCAGCCGGGTCTCGGCGGCGGCGAGTTGTTTTTGGATCTCCGCCAGCGCCTTCTCCTGCGCCGCGGTCGGCGCCGCCATCACGGGTGGCGAGTTGCCGATCTTGATCGCGCGGCCCTGCTCCGGGACGTTGTTGAAAAGGGCGAACATCTCGTAAAATTCCCGCTGCGAGATCGGGTCGTATTTATGGTCGTGACAGCGCGCGCAGCCCATCGTCAACCCGAGCCACACCGTCGCGGTCGTGTCCACGCGGTCGACGACATACTCCGCCGCGTATTCCTCCGGCACGATGCCACCCTCGGCGTTGCCGCGGTGATTGCGGTTGAACGCCGTGGCGATGCGTTGATCGCGGGTCGCACCCGGCAACAGGTCGCCGGCGAGTTGCTCGAGGGTGAACTGATCGTAAGGCAGGTTGCGGTTGAACGCGTCGATCACCCAGTCGCGCCAGCGCCACATGTAACGCTCGCCGTCGCTTTGGTAGCCGTTGGTGTCCGCGTAGCGCGCCGCGTCAAGCCAGTGGACCGCCATGTGTTCCCCGTAGCGTGGCGAAGCGAGCAGACGATTCACCACGCGCTCATAGGCCTGCGGCGAGCCGTCAGTGAGAAACGTATCCACGTCGGCGGGAGCCGGCGGCAGCCCGGTGAGATCAAACGACGCGCGGCGAAGCAACGTGGCCTTGTCCGCCTCGGGCGACGGTGTGAGACCTTCCCGCTCCAGCCGGGCGAGGATGAAGGAGTCCACCGCGTTGCGCGACCACTTGGTGTCCACCACGCCTGGAAGGACCGGCCGCGTCGGCGGGATGAATGACCAATGAGGCTGCCAGGCAGCGCCCTCCTTGATCCAGCGGCGCAGCAGCTCGATTTGCGGCGGGGCCAGCTGCCGGTCGGCATCGAGCGGCGGCATGTGATCGTCTGGATCACTCGTCGTGATCCGGCGGATGAGTTCGCTCTGATCGGGATCGCCCGGGACGATGGCGAAATAATTTTCGATCTTCGCCTTTGCCGCCTCCTCCAGATCGAGACGGAGGTTGACCTTGCGTTTGGCCTTGTCCGGCCCGTGGCAACGGAAGCAATGATCGGAAAGGATGGGTCGGATATCGCGGTTGAACTCCACCCGCGCCGACTCACTCGCCCGAAGATTGGCGAAGATCACGAAGGTGAGCGCTACGACGAGCCCTCGCACGCGGTTCGGACGCCGGAAAAGGAATCTATCCCGGAAAGCGGGAGACGCGTTTGGGGTGGGGAATCGCATGACCTGACGAGGGGTAATCGGAGGAACCTGCGGGGCTCATCGCGTCAGTTCGAGAATTTTCCAACGACAGACACGTCGTCACCGTTTCTTCGATCCGGCCGCCGGCGAGTCCTCGTCCTTGGCATCGCCCGACCAGAGTGCGGCGACGTTTTTGGCGTTCCACGCGTCCCAGAGTTTCTGCAGCTCCGCGACGCGGCCGGGGTGGGCGGCGGCCAAATCGTGCGCCTCGCCGACATCGTGCGCCAGATCGTACAACCCGACGCGCAGCGCTGGTGGCCGTGCCGTAGGGTCGAGTGCACGAGTGAGCTTCCAGTCGCCGGAGCGCACGGCCATCTGGTCGCCATAGCGCCAGAACAGCTTCTCGTGCGGCGCGCGCGTGGACTGGCCGGTGAGAAACGGCAGCAGATTCACGCCGTCGAGTGACGCGCTGGCCGGCACCGCTACCCCGGCTGCCGCGAGAGCGGTGGGCAACATGTCGAGCGAGATCACCGGGGCATCGATCACGCGGCCGGCGGGCAGCACACCCTTCCATTGCATCACGAACGGTTCGCGAATGCCGCCCTCCCATGTCGTGCCCTTCTGTCCGCGTAGCGGCGTGTTCCGGGATCCGTTCTTCGGTGGCGCGCCGTTGTCACTGTGAAAAATCACCAGCGTGCGGCCTTCCTGGCCGGAATCGCGCAGGGCCTGGAGCACGCGACCGACGCTGCCGTCGAGGAGCGTGAGCATGGCCGCGCATTTCCGGCGCTCGTCCGACGCAATCCCGGCGAAGGGTTTCTCGGTGCCCGGCGGTGTGTCGAGCGGTTGGTGCGGAGTGAGGAACGCCACGTAAAGAAACCACGGCTCGGTGCGGTGGCGTTCGACAAATCCGGCCGCCTCCCGCGCCATCGCCTCGTCGACGTAGCGGTCGTTGACCTGACCTGGTGCGCCGTTCCGGAAATACGAGAGAGGCGGAAGTTTTTTCTGGCCGGGAAACCAGACGGACTCGGCAAACCCGCGCGCCGTCGGTGTGAATTCCGGCAGCTTGGGATTGCCGAGGTGCCACTTGCCGATGTGTCCCGTGACATAGCCCGCCTCCTTGAACCATTGCGCCGCCGTTTTCTGATTCACGGGCAATCCCACCGGCGAGCGGTCCGCGAGCGGGTGATTGAATTCGTGGCCAAAGCGCGTCTGGTAGCGGCCCGTCATCAGGCCGGCCCGGCTCGGACTGCACACCGGAGCGGAGACGTAGCCGCTGGAGAAACGCACGCCGTTCCGCGCGATCGAGTCGAGGTGAGGCGTCGGTACATCGGTGCAGCCCTGCACGCCGATGTCCGCGTAACCGAGGTCGTCGGCGACGAGGTAGAGAATGTTGGGCCGGGGAGATTTGTTGTCGGCCGCCGCGGCCAGGGTCGAAACGATCAGCGATGCGGCGCAGAGGTGCAGAGTGTGGCGGAATCTCATTCGGTCGGGCTGGTTTGATGCGGCGGCGAGCGCCAGCGAGTGGAGTTTGGATCGTGCCAGCCTGGACCACTCGCGGGCGCTCGCAGCCATCCGGGCGAGAAAACCTCGATGAAGTCTTGGCATAGGCGGGTTATCCCTTGGCCTTCCGTTTGCCCGGCGCGCCTTCGGGAATCTTGCCCACCTCGACGTCGTTCTTCTGCGCGGGGCCCGCGGTGCTGCGGCCGTCCCGCTTGTATTTCTCCAGCAGAGTTTTCAACTCCCGGACAATTTCCGGATGGTCGGCGAATTGGTTGCGCCGCTCACCGACGTCGTCGCGCACGTTGAAGAGTTCGCCGGGCAGCGAATTTTTCGCGTAGCCGCGTTCGTCCTTGAGCCATTGCGGTTCGCCCTTCGCGCCATTGTCGTCGCCGGACGGTGCGTCGATCAGGACCCAGTCGCCCCGGCGGATGGCAAACTTGCCCGACGCGGCGTGGTGGACCGTGGCCTCGCGGAGTGGCCGGCCGGTCGTTTCGCCCAGCAGCGCGGGCAGGATGTTGACGCTGTCCTCGCCGGCGCTGGCGGGCAGCTTTGCGCCGAGCAGCGCCGCGACGGTCGCCATCAGATCCACGTGGCAAATTGTCTCGTTGCTCACCTTGCCGGGGGCGATCTTAACCGGCCAGCGGGCGAGAAACGGCACGCGGTGGCCGCCCTCCCAGATGTCGCGTTTGGCGCCGCGCAGTTCGCCCATGCTGTAGTGGGTGTATTCCCGCACACGATCATAGGCGCCCGGGTTCACTTCGCCGGTGATTTCGGGGCCGTTGTCGCTGGTGAAGATGACGAGCGTGTTGTCCGCGACACCCGTGCGCTGCAACGCGTCGAGCACCTGGCCGACCGTCCAGTCCGTCTGAAAAACGAAATCGCCGAAATCCCCGGCCTTGGTCTTCCCCTTGAACTCCGGTGCCGGAACGACCGGGTAGTGCGGCGACGTCAGCGTGAAATAGAGGAAGAACGGCTGGCCCGACTTGGCGGCGGCCTCGACGTGCTTCACCGCATGCCGGGTCAGCTCCGGCAGGATGTTCACAAGCTTCCAGCCGGGCAGCATCGGGCCGGGGTGATTGTAACCGTCCGCTCGTCCGGTGTCGCGCACCGAGGGCGTGCCGACGGTGCGATCGTTTTCGATGAAGCAATAGGGCGGGTAATTCGGCACGTCGGTGCCGAAGTAATGATCGAAGCCGCGCGTGGTCGGGCCATCGGCGATCGGCCGGGCGAAGTCGACGTTGCTGAGGGCATTTGCTGCGCTCGCCGGTGTGGCGCCGTCCTTGGTCGGCCACGTCATGCCAAGATGCCATTTGCCGATCGCCGCGGTGGTGTAGCCGTGTTGTTTGAGCAGCGCCGGCACGGTGAGCCGGTCGGCGGCGATCAACGGCGCGCTCCACGGGCCGAGCACGCCGCGCTGCAGGCGCGTGCGCCACGAATAGCGACCGGTGAGAATCGCGTAGCGCGTGGGCGTGCACACGGAGGTCGGCGCATGTGAATCCGTGAAACGCATGCCCTGACCGGCGAGCCGGTCGAGATTGGGCGTGGGGATCTTCGAGCCCGCATTGTAACAGCCGAGGTCGCCGTAACCCAAATCATCGGCGAGGATGAAGACGATGTTGGGTTTGGTCGCGGTGGTGGCGGCTGCGACGCTCAGGGCGCTCGCCCCGAGTGAAGCGGCCACGAGTGCGCGGCGGAAAAATGCGATCAGTCGGGAGTGGGCTCGGGTGCTCACGTTACAGGGCTGGTTTTGCTCCGGGAGTGGTCAACGTTTTACGGAAAAACGTCAGCGCGAGTTTCATCGTTTCATCAAATTGTGCGCCGTTCCAGAACGCGTGCGGGCCGCCTTCGATCTTCACGAGTTCCGCTTTCGCGCCAGCTTTCCGGTATTTCTCCAGCAGCAATTCCGACTGCGCCATCGGCACCAAGGCATCCTTCGTGCCGTGCAGCAACAGGACCGGAGCCGAGTCTTTCGTGACGTGGGTCACCGGCGAGATTAGCTTGGCGACGTCGGCGTCCAGCTTGCTGCGCTCGCCCAGGCGCGTCATGTCAGCCGGTGTGGCCATCGCCACGACCGCCTGCACGCGGCTCGACACGCCCGCGTTGCCGCCGTCGCCCTCAAGCTTCGCCACCCGGTCGCTCGTGCCGAGCATCGCGACGAGGTGTCCGCCGGCCGATCCGCCGATTGCGCCGATCTGGTCGGGATCGATGCCGTGCTTCGCGGCATTGGCGCGGACCCAGCGGACGGCCGCCTTGCAGTCCAGCACCGGGGCGGGGAACTCCACCTCCGGCAGCAGGCGGTAGCCGATGCACGCCGCGGCGAAACCCTGCTCGGCGAGTGCGCCGGCGATGTGAGAAAAACGCGACTTGTCCCCGCTCCGCCACCCGCCGCCGTGAATCACCACGATGCACGGGATTTTTCCGGCGGCCGTCCGCTTGGGCAGGTAAAGATCGAGCTTCACTTCCCGATCACCATATTTCGCATACACGATGTCGCGCTCAACCTTCACGCTTTCGGGCAGCGCGCGGCGCAACGGCACGCCCTCCGGATCGGCGGCGCCCCGGCCCTTTTTCGGCGCGCCCTGGGCGAGGGCACCGGTGGATAGCAACGCGGTGAGCGCGAACGAGGCCAGCACGGCAGAAAGAACGAGGGGGCGGTTCATCGGGAAGGGAAAGTACAGCGTGGCGGGAGCTTTGGCGAGAAAACCGAATTCCGGTGCAAGCGCTCGTTGGAAAGGGCGGTTCGTTCCTATATGTTCCAGAGCTTGGCGAGGGGAACGGCGAGAAACCGGGGATCGGACATCGGCAGCGTATTCGTGCCCGCGTAAAAAAGCACTCCGCCTTTGAAGTCCTTGTCGCATTGGTCGGCCAGGCGACGGAGGCCGTTTCCGTCGGACGTATTGACTGTGGCAGAGGCTTTGACCTCCACGCCCCACGTTTGGCGGCCGCGGGTCACGACGAGATCGACTTCGACCTGATCTTTGTCCCGGTAGTGCCAGAAGCGCAGATCGGGGTCGGTCCAGCCGGACTGGGCGACCAGTTGTTGGACCACGAAAGATTCGAGGAGATGACCGAAGCGATCGCGCCGGGTGTTCCAATCTTCCACCGTGAGACCGGCCAACGTTGCAGCGAGGCCGCTGTCGGGCAGATGGATCTTGGGGGCTTTTACGAGACGCTTGGACTCGTTGCGATGCCAGGCCGGGAGGCGGCGCACCAGAAAGAGCCGCTCCAGGATTGCCAGATAGTGATCCACAGTTTCCCGATCCAAGCCAAGTTCCTGGCTCAAGTTGGACGTGTTGAGCAATTCCGCGGTGCGCAAAGAGAGCAGTTCGAGGAGGCGGGCGACCTCGCCGGCATTCTTGACGCGCGCAATGTCCTGCAGGTCGCGCTCGATGAGCGTTCGCAGATAGGCGCGGTGCCATTGGCGAGCGCGCTCCGGCGTACGCGTCAGCGGCTCAGGATAGCCGCCGGCGACAAGCCGGGCCGCCAGGGTGGAGGAGGGTTCGCCGGATTCTCCTTTGATTTCGCCCTTTAGCTTGCCCGCGATCAGGGTGGAAAGAAATGCGCCGGCGACCCCGGCTTTTTCCGATTCGGTGAGCGGGTGGAGATGGATGAACTCAATCCGCCCAGCCAGCGAATCGCTCAGTTGGGGGAGGAGCAGGAGATCGGCTGACCCGGTGAGGAGAAAGCGACCGGGCCTTCGATCCCGGTCGACCGATCGCTTGATCGCACGAAAAAGGTCGGGAGCGCGTTGCACCTCATCGATTGTCACGGGATCCGGCAGGCTCGAAACGAAGCCGACCGGGTCGTCGCGGGCCGTGCTGAGCAGGGCTTGGTCATCAAGGCTGACATAGCTCCGTTCGGGAAATCCGCTTTGGGCCAGAGTGCTCTTGCCGCATTGACGGGGACCGATGATCGCGACCACGGGCGTATCGGCCAGCGCGGCGAGCAACGGGCGCTGAATCGGTCGGGAATAGCGGAATGGAGAAGCGTCCAATTGCGGGTTAGAGTGGCGTCCAGTTGTGGAATGTCAATTCGTCCAATTGTGGAGTACTGGTGCGTCTAATCTCGGTATGAGAGCGATCGATGTGCCCGCATCTGCTGTCCGGGAACCGGTGGGGAAGACACTGGAGCACCGCTTTCGCTTCGGCGCTGCCCGCCCGCGGATTACCTCCGGGCGGAAATGTCCGCTGGTTCCGCTTGATTGCCCGTCGCTCTCCGGACGTTAATGCCGCCGTCGGTCCTCCCGCCCCGTCCCGTGTTTGATTCCGCTCCCCGCACCTACACTCGCCGCGAAATCCTCGCCCTGACGGGCAAGGCCGTGGTCGCGGGCGCGCTCGCCCCGCAACTGGCGTTGGCGCGGGAGGAGCATTCGGCCGAGACGTTCGGGGCAGTCGTCGGCAACGTGGTGGCGGCCAAGATTGGCGAAAAAATTCTGCGCGAGGGCGGCAACGCCATCGATGCCGCCGTCGGCGCGGCGTTTGCCGCCTGCATTGCAGCGCCGAGCAGTTGTGGCATCGGCGGCTACGGCGGGCACGCCATGATCGCTCTCTCCGGAGGGAAAAAGATCACGGCGATCGACTTCAATTCCATCGCGCCCGCCGCCGCTCGTCCGGACATGTTCCCGCTCGATGCCAACGGACGCGGCCAGGGCAACGTGAATGTCCACGGCTGGCTGGCCGCCGGTGTCCCCGGGACCATCGCCGGCCTCGAACTCGCGCTCGGGCGGTACGGCACGCGTTCGTTGCGCGACGTCCTCGCGCCCGCCATCCAGCTCTGCGACGCGGGAACGCATGCTGCGCCGGTCAAGGGAATCGATGATCTGGCACGCGGTGATTCCGCCCCGGCCTCCCCCGGTGAGCGGGCGAAGCAGCGCACTCTTGCGCTCGGCCGTTTGCTCAAGACTTTGGCGGCGCGCAACACCACCGAGTCGTTCTACCGCGGTGACATCGCCGTGACCATTGCCCGGGCCTTCCAGCGTCACGGTGGACTGGTCACCGTCGAGGACTTGGCCGCGTATCGCGCCCGCGAAGTCGAACCGCTGACGCTCGATTGGAACGGAGTGACGCTGCACACGGCGCCGTTGACGGCGACGGGGCTGCTCGTGCTTGAAGCGTGCTCGATTCTGAAAGCCCTCGATTGGACCCGCCTCTCCGAGCCGCAACGGCTTCATGCCAAGCTCGAGGCGTTGCGGATCGCCTGGGCCGACCGACTGCGGACGTTCGGCGATCCTGAGCACGTCAAAGTGCCGGTGGAGAAATTTCTGTCGCCGGCCTACGCCGGGGAAATGGCGGAGAAGGTGGCGACCGCGCTCCAGGAGCGGAAACCGGTGGCGCAGGAGGTCCGCGCCAGCCGGGCCGGAGGCACGATCAACCACTCCGCGACGGATCGCCACGGCAACATGATGGCGGTCACGATTACCCACGGCGGCGGTTACGGGGCCAAGGTGGCGGTCGAGGAGTTGGGGTTGATCCTCGGCCACGGCATGTCGCGCTTCGATCCGCGTCCCGGACTGCCGAACTCGCCCGGTCCGCGCAAACGCCCCGTGGACAACATGTGCCCGACGATCGTCACGCGGGACGGCGTGCCCGTCTTTGCCGTTGGCGGGGCCGGGGGCACACGGATTCCCAACGGCGTCTACGAGGTGTTGCTGAATTACGCCGGGCTGGGTGCGCCGATCGAGGCCGCGCTGTCTGCGCCGCGGCTCGACACCAACGGCACGCTTCGTCTCAACGTGGAGAAAACGTCCCCGCGCTCGACCGATGCCTTTTTCCGGGAACTGGGTTACGAGGTTTCGCGCACCGGCAGCGCTTACATCAGCGCCGTGTCCTTCGATCCCAAGACGGGTCGGGCCACGGGCATGGCCCGCGGTGGCTAGCATCAGCGGCAACACCGTGGACAATTCCCGGGGTTCCGTTTCTCTCGTCGCCATCATCCGCGCATGAAACCCCAACGTGTTCTCCCTGCCCTTTTCCTCGCCTGCGCCGTCCTCGGCCTGCCGGCCTTGGTCCCCGGTGCCGAAAAAACGAAGCAGGCTTCGAAGGCGAAGAAAGCCGCCGATCAAAATCCCCCGGTGGTGAAGCCCACGCTGGCCGAGGTGCGCTACGGGGCGCACGAACGACACGTGCTCGATTTCTGGAAAGCGGAAAGCCGGACCCCGACACCGCTCGTCTTTGTCATCCACGGCGGCGGCTGGCAGGGCGGCGAAAAGGAACGGGTGAACAAGTTCGTGAGTGTCGAGGAACTCCTCGCGCAGGGCATCTCCGTCGTCGCGATCAACTATCGCTTCGTCAAGCAGGCCGAGGCGGAGGGCATCAAACCGCCGGTCAAGGCGCCGCTCCACGACGCCGCGCGCGCCCTGCAATTTGTCCGCAGCAAGGCGGCTGAGTGGAACATCGACAAGGCCCGCATCGGCGCTGCGGGCGGTTCGGCGGGCGCCTGCTCCAGTCTCTGGCTGGCGTTTCATGATGACCTGGCCGACCCAAGGAGCAGCGATCCCATCGCCCGTGAGTCGACCCGGCTCTGGTGCGCCGCGGTGACCGTTGCCCAGACTTCCCTCGACCCGCAGCAGATGAAAGCGTGGACCCCGAACAGCAAGTACGGCGGCCACGCGTTCGGTCTCGCGACGTTCGACAAGTTCCTCGCCGAGCGTGAAACGATTCTGCCGTGGATCGCCGAATATTCGCCGTACGCGCTCGTCACCCGCGACGACCCGCCGGTTTATCTCATCTATCCCACTCCGCCCGCGCTGGGTCAGGATCAGAAAGACCCCACGCACACGGCCAACTTTGGCGTGAAACTCCAGGAGCATTGCGCCGCCACGAACGTGCCCTGCGAGCTCCGGTATCCCGGCGCGCCCAACGCCCCGCACGCCACCGCGCAAGAGTACCTGGTCGCCACGTTGAAAGCCCCCGCCGCCCGCCGCTGAAACCAGGACGCACCGGCTCTGCTCAAAACCGAAACGAATTCGTGACCGTGATCAGCCGTGGGTCGGTGTAGCGCGGATAGCGCGCGATGCGGCCTTGGTTGGTCACGTTGTTGAAGACGTTGTCGATGTTGAGTTGGCTCGTCCAACGCACGCGGCCGAGCTTTGCGGTGTATTTGAAAAACGGACTCACCACGAATTCATCGGCGTTCAGCCGCTCCGGGATCACCAGCTGGCCGGTGATGACCAGGTCGCCGGGATCGCGTACGCGGCCGCGCGCCCAGCGCAGCGCGGTGCCGGCGCTCAGCCCGCGGAAGCGGCCCTCGCGGATGTCGTATCGCGTGACGAACGTGCCGCGGTACTGCTTGGGCTGCACATCGTCGGCGCTCTGGGTGTCGATGAAGTCGTGGCTCGCGGCGAGCGCGGCCTGAATCTCCGCCGTGGAGCGCCCGAGCGACTTCAGGTGCGCCTCGGCCAGCGCGACCTTGGCGCGAAACTGGGGCACGGACGAGGCGCGCCGGTTTTGCGTCGTTCCAAAGCCGAGCCGCGAAGTCCAGTTGGGCGTGAGGTTGGCGGTGAGTTCCAGTTCGACGCCCTTCGTGTCGCGGTCGTTGGAGTCGTCGAGGCCGACGATGCGATCGGCGGATCCACCGGTCACGCCCTGATCGAGCGCATTGTTCACCTCGGTGCGCAGTGCGGCGGTGATCGCCGTCCGGTTGTTTCCCGACGTGTTGTTGTAATAGACGAACGTGGCGTGGACGCGGTTTTTCAGCAGAGTGAAACGCAGTCCGAGATCGACGCCCGAACCCTGGGTCGGCGCCCGCGCCGCTCCGTAAAGATCCGTGCCGACATTGTCCGTGAACAGCGCCGACTCCTGATATGAGGCGGTGACGCCGACCCAGTCGGTGACACTGAAGACTCCACCGTAGCTCGTGTTTGTCTTCCAGGTGTCGGCCAGCGGCAGGGTGGGAATGTTCTTGGCGTCGTTGTCGAGCGGGTTGCCGGCAGCATCGACAAAGCGAAATTCCTGGTAATCACCGAAGGAACGGGTCGGGAGATTGCCGGCCTGCTTCCAGTGGTCGCGGCTGAGGCCGATGCTGGTGTGCAGCCGCCCCTTGAAGAAGGAGCCGAGGTGCTGAAACACGCCCGTGCTCAGCGACTGGTCGAAATACTGCAGGCCGGCCGCGCCGTTGATGAAGTAGTCGAGCACGCCCGGGATGCGGGGCACCTTCAGATTGTCGCCGTTGCCGTCTTTGAAGTAGTACCAGGGCGTCACGACGTTGTTGGCCAGGCGCGCACTGACGCCGGTGTAGCCGCGGCGGGTGATCTCCTCTTTGGTCAGGCCCCAGTTCATGTTCTGGATCCGATAAAGTTCGTCGCGGTGATTCGCGCTGAGGATGAAGCGGTGGCTGGTTTTCCCGAGTTCGAGGCTGTAGACGCCGATGAGCCGGACGGACCCGATGTTGTGCTCCTCGCGGCGGCGGGTGATGGTGCCGCCGATGAACTGCTGCTCGTAGTTTGGATTTGGGACGGTGCGCAGCGGGTCGTTGGGAAACGCCGGATCGGGCAGCCGGGGGTTCACGTCGATGAAGACGGCGCGCACGTTGCCGCCGGCGATGTTGCCGTTGCGGGTCAGGTTCTGCTCCGTCGTCTCGTCCTGCCGGTTGTAAGCAAGCCAGAGATCGAGGGAGCGCGTGGCCTTGTGCTGGATGGAGAAGTTGCCCGCCCGGTAGCCGTAGTCGACCTTGGCGTCGGGGCCTGCCCAGTCCTGATCGAGCGGATACCACGAGACCGGGACGGGCAGGATGGGGATGCGGTTGGGATTCTGCGGGTCCGTCGCGCTCGTGGCAGCGGCGCCCTGGAGGACGGTTGAGATGCGATAGACGGGAAAGGCGTCAGTCGTTCCCATCGTCTGCAGGTTGTAGAACTTGCCGCCGATGACGCTCCAGGCATGAGCGTCCGCGGTGGCGGTGGGCGGGGCGGCGAGGCGGGCCATGCCTACGCCGTTGGTCTGGACGCCGGTGAGGTTGGCGTTGGCGTCACGATTGATCGTGCCGGTGCCGCGCACGTACGCGGCCATCTGATTGTTCAGCGCGGTGTGGCTGAAGTGCGTGATCATGCTGCCCTTCTCGTACGTGGCGTCGACGACGGTGTCGCCGTTCTTAAAAGGCTGGTAGCGCAGCGCGCCGGCCCCGGAGCGGAATTCGCGGTTGGTGTTTTCGTGCCAGCCCTCGAGGTTGGAATCGATCAGGTTGAGCCGGGCGGCGAGGGTCTTGCTGACGAGCACGCGGTTGACGTCGAGGGTGAAGCGCTTGGAGCCGCGCTCGTCGAACCGCGCGGCGACCTCGCTCTCGTTGCGGAAATGACCGCGCTTGCTGGTGAGATTGATCACGCCGGTGGCGTCGGTGTCGCCGTACGCGATGCCGCCAGGTCCGCGGGAGATCTCGATCCGCTCGGTGTTGTAGGAATCCTGCGGCGTGTAGGTAGGGAAACCGTCCTTGAGCTGCCGGACCGAGGGGAGGCCGCGGAAATTGATCTGGTTGCCCGAACGGGAGCCGACGGGTGCGCCGACTTGCATGTTGTCGTTGTAGATGTTGTCCGCCCCGACGGCGAACTCGGCCGCCTGGAAGAAGTCGGTGATCCCCAGGTCGGCCAGAAACTCGGAATTCATCACCGAGATCGAGTTCGGGAGGTTGGCAAGGGATTCGTTGGTGCGCGTGCCGCTCATCGCGGTCGAGGACTCGTAGCCGACGTTGCTGTTTTCCGTGACCTCGAAGGGGCTGAGGGTGACGGGCTCCGATTTGCCGGTCGTCGGAGGAGCGGCGACCTGGGCGACGAGGATCGGGGCGGCGGAAAAGGGCGCCAGCAAGGCGACGGAGAGAATGCGGCGCAATCGCGATGGGATAGGGGAATTCATGGTCGTGATCGGTTTGAGGCGGGTAGGCGGATGGGGGTGAGGCATCCGCAAACCGAGGTTCGCCTGGAGAACGGTGGGGCGCGGAAAACAGACCGGACCGGAACGTCCGAGTCGAAATAATTCCCCGGCGTGGAGACCGGGCGGCGGATCGGGTCCGTCGAGCGCGAGATTGCAGGGACCCGGGAAACGCGGCATGAAGGCGGCCATGAATCGTTGTTTGATTCGCTGGATTTTGGGTGCCGCGGTTTCTTCTGCTGTTTGCCTCGCCGCCGCTGATTCTCCACCGACGGCCGTCGCCACCTACGAATGCATCGGGCTCTATTGGGCCGCGTCCGGTGACCGCGAGTGCACGGTGCAATTTCGCCGCGAAGGCGGCGGCGAATGGCGCCAGGCGCTGCCGCTCGCTTACGACCTGCGCGATCGTGAATTTCGCGGCAGCATCGTCGGACTCGCTCCCGACACGCCCTACGAAATCAAACTTCGCGCCGGCCCTCGCGAGACGACTTTCGTGGCCCGCACGCGCAGCGACCGTTTTCCGATTGGCGAAACCACCGCGCTCCCGTCTGGCGACAGCGCCGATGGCGTTACGATCAAGAAATCCGGCACGCCGCAGGCCTATCATCTTGTCACCGTGCCGCCTGGCGGCCGTTCGACGATCGACGTGCGGAATCGCGGCAGCAACCTCGTCATCGACGCCGACTACGTGATCGTGCGTGGACTTGAGCTGCGCAACGCCCAGACGCACGGCATTCTCATCAAGGCCGGCCATCACGACATCGTGGTCGAGCAATGCCACATTTCTGGCTGGGGGCGTTTCGCGGGACCGGTCTCCTACGGCAATGCCGGTGGCGACCTCGACAGCGCGATTTACGCGGAGAAGGGCTGCGGCAACCTCACGGTGCAGCGCAACCTCATCGAGCATCCGCGTGGCGCGGCGAGCGACTGGGAGGACGGCCATCCTGTCGGCCCGCAGGGGATCAGCCTCATCAACAGCACCGGCGGAAACGTGATCCGGTTCAACGACATCTGGTCGACCGAGGATCACGGTTTCAACGACGGCATCGGCGGGGGGAGTAATTTTTCCCGGGAAGGCAGCCCGAACCGCGACTCCGATATTCACGGCAACTTCATCCGCAATTGCTGGGACGACGCGATTGAGAGCGAGGGGGCCAACATGAATGTCCGCATCTGGGGCAACTACCTTCACCTCTTCTACAACGGCATCGCGACGGCGTGCGTGTCACGCGGCCCGCTCTACGTCTTCCGGAACGTCTGGGCCGGGAGCCGCCACACGCACCGCGATCCCGTCGGCGGCGCGGGGATCAAGACGGGCGAGCGCGACGAGATGGGTGGTGGCCGGCGCTACGTGCTGCACAATACCGCGCTCCAGCCGTTCGGCGTGCACAGCGCGTTCACGTCGCACGTGTGTCCGGATGTTTTTTCGCGCAACAACATCTTCGACTGTCGCGGTGCGCTCGCGACGAAACAGGACAAGGCGCCGGCGAGCGACTACGACTATGATTTCTTCAGCGGCAGCGAGCGCGGCATCGCCGCCGAACGCCACGGCGTCCGCGGCAAGGTCGGATATCTCGCCACGTCGCGACTGGAATTTTACCCCGCTCCGCGCGTGAGCTATGTGCACTATGGCAAGGTTCCGACCGACCTGGGCGGCGGCCAGACACGCGAAATCACCGATCCCGTCGACACGATGGCGAATCCCGTGATCGACGCCGGTGTCGTTCTCCCTAATTTCAACGACGACTTCACCGGTCGGGCGCCGGATCTTGGCGCGTTTGAGAGCGGCCGCCCGCCATTGGAGTTCGGTCGCCGGGCGTATTTGAAATGGAACGAAGGCTGGGCTCCGTGGGAAACGGTGCGGTAGCAAACCCGCGCGCTTCGCCCAAAAATTCTTTCCACTCCCCTTGCGCTTTGACGGCGCGGGGATTTGAGCGCTGAAATGGCGTGATGCAATTCCGCCGCCCCGGCCTCGTATTTGCGCTGCTCGCGTGCCTCGCCGTCGCCCGCGCCGCCGCGCCGGCCACGCGCCCCAATGTCGTGCTCATCATGCCGGACGATGTGAGCTGGGACGATTTCAGTTTCTTCAATCCCAAGGGCCCCCGCACGCCGCACATCGACGGACTCGCGCGCACGAGCGTGCGGTTGACGGATTTTCACGTTTCGCCGACGTGCTCGCCGACGCGGGCGGCGCTGATGACCGGCCGGTACAATGATGCGACCGGCGTCTGGCACACCATCGTCGGCCGCTATTTTCTCCGCGGGGACGAGGTGACAATGGCGGATGTCTTCAAGGCCAACGGCTATCGCACGGCCCTCTTTGGCAAATGGCACCTCGGTGACGACTCACCGTTTGGCCCACGCCTCCGCGGCTTCGAGCACACCGCCATGATTCGAGGCGGCGGCATCGACCAGCAACACAATCCCTGGGGTAATCGCGACATCGGGCCCGCCACGCTCTTCGTCGACGATCGACCGGTGCCCTTGTCGTCGGGTGACGACGGCATGGGTGGCGTTTACTCGACGAACTTTTTCACCAGCCGCGCCCTCGACTACATGCGGAAATGCACGGCCGCGTCCGAGCCGTTTTTCGCCTACGTTGCGTACAATGTGGCGCACGGGCCGAATGACACTCCGCCCGGCGCCCGCGCCGGCACTGACGCGCGGACCGCGACGATCGAAAATCTCGACCAAAATATCGGCCGTCTCCTCCGGCACCTCGATCGGACCGGCCTCGCGGCCAATACGCTCGTCGTGTTCCTGACTGATAACGGCATGAGCAATGCGCTGCTCCGGGGAGGCAAGGCCTCGCACTACGAAGGCGGCCACCGTGTACCGTGTTTGCTGCGGTGGCCCAACGGTGGCCTCGGCGGCACGGAGGAAACGTCGCGTGAGGTGGCAAACCTCTCCTCTCACATCGATCTGCTCCCGACCTTCATGGATCTGTTCTCCCTGAAAGACGTGCCCGCCCGCGGTGCTCGCGTGCCGCTGCACGGCGTCAGCCTGCGTCCTGTGCTCGCCGCGACGGCCGGTGCCAAGGCCGCGGCCGGGCGCGAACGCGTGGTCGTCGTCGACAACCAGCGGATGGACGAACTCGTCCGCTTCCGCCAGGCGAGCGTGATGCGCGATGCCTTCGACCCGTCCGGAAAACTCGTGCACAAGTGGCGGCTCAATTCGGCCGCGGCGCCGGGCCAATGGGAACTTTACGATCTTCTGGCGGACCCGAAGCAGCGCGACAATCTCGCCGCCAAGGCGGACCACGCCGCGGTTGTGGCGGAATTGTCCGCCGCGTATGATCCGTGGTGGCGCGAGATCGCGGCGCGTGCATCCGAATACTGCCGCCCGATCCTCGGCGGCGGTGCGGCCCCGTCCGCGTGCCTGTATTCGCACGACTGGCACACCGAGGAGATGGTGCCGTGGAATCACACCATGGTGGCCGAGGGTCTCCGGGTCAACGGCGTGCACACGGTCGAATTTGCCCGCGCCGGGGCGTACACCTTTGACCTCCGCCGCTGGCCGCGCGAAATCGCGGATGAAACCACCGCGACCTCCGCGCTGGCGCGTCCGATCTCCCACACGAATGGCAACAAGCCCTTTCTGGGCAAGGCGCTGCCCATTCACTCGGCTCGCCTCCGCATCTGGCAGGGAGATCGCGTCGTGGTGGACGAACGGCAACCGCTCGCGCGCGACGCGGATGGCGTGACGTTTGCCGTGCCCGGGATCCCGGTCGGCCCCGCCTCGATGCAAACGTGGTTTTATGACGCCGCCGGTCAGGAGCTTTGCGGTGCCTATTACAATTACGTTTCTCCCCGGTGATCCGCCGCTGAATTCCACGCCATGCGTGCCACCCGTCTCTTCTTGTTCGTCGTCGCGTTGGCGCTGCTGGCTGCGGCGGCGCGCAGCGCGACCGATCCCCGGCCCAACGTTCTCTTCATCGCGATCGACGACTTGGGCAACGTGCTGGAGCCGGTCCGCGATCGGGTCGCGATCACGCCGCACCTCGACCGACTGGCGGTGGGTGGCGTGCGCTTCGACCGCGCGTATTGCCAGATCCCGCTGTGCAACCCGAGCCGTGCGTCCGTGCTCACCGGCCTTCGCCCCGACGTGACCGGTGTGTACGACCTTGACCGGCACTTCCGCGCCGCTCTGCCTCAGGCCGTGACGCTCCCGCAATTGTTCCGGAACAACGGTTGGTTCAGTGCGCGGGTCGGGAAGATCTATCACTACGACGTGCCCAACGGCATCGGCACCGACGGCCTCGACGATTCCCCGTCGTGGGACCTGGTCGTGAATCCGAAGGGGCGCGACGTGACCGACGCCGCCCAGATCGTGAATCCCACGCCGCAAAAGCCGATCAGCGCGGCGCTGAGCTGGCTGCGCGCGGAGGGGGCGGATGAGGAGCAGACCGATGGCATGATCGCGACCGAGGCGATTCGGCTGCTCGAGCAGCGTCGCGAAAAACCATTCTTCCTCGGGGTCGGCTTTTTTCGCCCGCACACCCCGTACGTCGCGCCGAAAAAATATTTCGACCTCTATCCGTTGGAGAAAGTCCGCCTGCCCTACGCGCCGTCAGACGACCGCACCGACATTCCGCCGGCCGCCTTCGCCCACAACAACCCCACGCCGAACTACGGACTCGACGAGTTGACCTGTCGGACCGCCCTGCAGGCGTATTATGCGGCGGTATCGTTCGTCGACACCCAGGTCGGTCGCGTGATCGACGCTCTCGACCGGCTGGGCCTGGCGAAAAACACGATCGTCGTGGTCTGGAGCGACCACGGGTATCATCTCGGCGAGCACGGCGGGGCGTGGCAGAAACGGTGTCTGTTCGAGGAGTCGGCGAGGGCGCCGTTGATCATCCGCGACCCGGCGGCCGAAGGCAACGGCACCGCCTGCAGGCGCGTGGTCGAGTTCGTGGATATTTTTCCGACGGTGGCGGAGCGCTGCGGCCTGACGGTGCCGCTCCAACTTTCCGGTCGCAACCTGGCCCCGCTGCTCGCCGGACCGAAGGAACGGTGGGACGGACAGGCGATCACGCAGATTCTCCGTCCGGCCGACAGTCGGTTCCCGCAACCCGTGATGGGCCGGACCGTGCGGACGGAGCGCTGGCGCTACACGGAGTGGAACGAAGGCCGGGACGGGGTGGAGCTCTACGATGAAGTCGCCGATCCGCGGGAGTTCACCAACCTCGCGGCCGATCCCAGGTTCGCTGGAGTCGTGCGTGATCTCAAGAAGCGCTTCGCGTCACAGGCCCGCGGCGGGCCGCCGGTGGGCGACTTTATCCCGGCGCGACTTTGAGCGCGGGGGGTGATCGGGCGAAGATCCCGCTTGGAGTGAAACGGGTGCTGACGGCACCCGCGGATCCACCTCTGCCAGTCGTCCATATCTTTACGACGACTGGCATCGCGAGGTGTGCAAAGCATGCCGTGGCGATCCAGGTATCCAACATATGACGACATCCGATTTCGGTCGTGGCGGCGCACGGAAAAGCCCGAGGTGTTTCTGGGGCAATCGTCAGGATTTGGTTTGTTCACCTTGGTGCCTCCAGCCGGACGAGTTGGTAGCGGTGGTAGTTCAGCGCGGAGGATTCCCAGTTTTTCACGGCCAGATGAATCAGGTAGGCGCTCGTCGTAAAATAGATCGGTGCAAC
Organism: Opitutia bacterium; assembly: GCA_947474365.1. Taxonomy (GTDB): domain Bacteria; phylum Verrucomicrobiota; class Verrucomicrobiia; order Opitutales; family Opitutaceae; genus ER46. Next base: position 86,956 of record CANJIU010000029.1, read on the forward strand.
GGGTGCTTCTTCCAGCAGCAAGGCCTCGGCCTTTTGGAAGATCTCGAACCGCGCCACGGGGTCTCGCGCCCGCGCAGCTTCGCCCAGGAGGCGATCGTAGTCAGGGTGGCCCCAGCCTGTTTGGTTGAACGGGCCGTTGCGGAGGAAGATCTCGAGGAAGTTTGACGGGTCGGTGAAGTCCGCCAGCCAGCCGTCGCTGGAAATCGTATAGTTGAGGGTTTGTTCGTTTTGCCAGAGCGTCTTCTCCTCCACTGGTGCCAGAAGAATTCGAACTCCAAGTTCACGCTGGCAGGTCGCCTGGAAGATCTCCAAGAGCGCGGCGGTAGAGGCGTTTTTTCCGGTCAACGCCACTTCGAGTGCCGGAAGATTACGCCCACCGGGAAAGCCCGCCTCCGCGAGCAGCCTCCGCGCGGCGGCGAAATCGGTCGGTACGCGCGCCCGGGCGGTGTAGCCGCCGCAATCAGGCGGGGTAAAGTGTGGCGCGGGCCGCGCCGCTTCGTGCATCACCGTGCGAATGATCGCCTCGCGGTCGATGGCGAGCGAGAGCGCGCGGCGGACTTTCGGGTTATCCAGCGGCGGCCGGGTGACGTTGAAGCGCAGGAAAAAATTGCTGAGTGACGGATCGAGCCGGAGCCGGGCGGCATCGTTTGCGAGATACCCCGCGATTTTCGTTGGCGGTATTTGGCTGGTGACGTGGAGTTGGCCGGCGCGAAAGCTTCGCTCCTCACCGTCGATGTCGTCGGTCGGGAAAAACACCACGCGCTCCAGTGCGTTGTGCGCGGCGTCGCGGTAGCCGGGATTCTTGACGACGACGATGCGGCTGTTGGCGGACCACTCCGCGAGCGTAAACGCACCGTTGCCGACCAGGTTGCCGGGGCGCGTCCAGCGTGAGCCGCGCTGGTCAAAACGCCCGAACTTTTCGATCGTCGCCCGGTGCACGGGAAACCACGCCGCGCGCGACGCCAACGCGGGAAGGTAGGGCGTCGGTTCGCCCAGGGTCAGGCGCAGGGTGGCGTCATCCAGCACGGTGACGCCGACGGCGTTGAAATCGGTGATTTTTCCGGAGTTGAAGGCCTCGGCGTTTTTGATCGGTCGCAGCATGTAGGCGATTTGCGCCCCGAGGGCGGGGGTGAGAATGCGGCGGAACGAAAACGCAAAATCCGCCGCGGTGACGCGATCACCATTCGACCAACGCCCGTCCGCGCGGAGGTGAAAGGTGTAGGTCAGTCCGTCGTCCGAAACGTCCCAGCGTTCGGCGGCGGCAGGAACGGGTTGCGACGTTTTTTCGTCGAGCGCGGTCAGCCCTTCAAAGAGGGCAAAGGTGATTTTGTCTGTCGTGTCGCCGACCGAAAGTTGCGGATCCAAATCGGATGGCTCGGCGCGATTCCCGACGAGGAGGGTGTGCGTGCGGAGGCCGGCCTCCACCGGAGATTCGCGTTTCGCACAGCTGGCAAGCAGGAGTGCGAGGGCGAGTGTGAGCGACAGGCGGGAGTGGGGAACTCTTGGATGCACGAAACTAAAGAATGGGGAAAAGACCGGCTGCGGACTCCACGGCGGAAATGAGCGCCGTGGCAAGGAATCTTGGGCCCAAGCCGCGCGCTTCGAAGGATAGTGTGGATCGTGGGTAAGGGTTCGTTCAAGAATAGGTTCATCTGCTTAGGCTGAATGCTGCCAAGAAGCAGTGTCGTTTGGGTGGGTAAGATTGGCCGATTATCTCTCGTAGATGAAGTGAGACGGCGTTTCGGAAAAACTTGGCAGGATAACGCTCGACCGGCCG